>NZ_CP094351.1:4387500-5099854 GCF_022807995.1 Pseudomonas orientalis
TTGTGTACGGCGAACGCCAATAGAACATACAGCTAAGGAGATGGTGTCCCAGGGCCGGTTCGAACGGCCAACCTTCCCCTTAGGAGGGGGATGCTCTATCCAATTGAGCTACTGGGACAAATCGCGCCATTGAGCCAAAGGCTCAGCGACGGACGGCGTGCATGTTAACGGCCAAGGTAAATTTTGTCATGTCATCCGTTGGTTTTTTGATCGTAGGCGAATCCTGCAATCACGAACGCGGCAAAGCTCTATAGATCAAGGCCGCCTCCGCCATCGTGCAGATTGCACTCCATCAAACTGCCATCATTGCAATTTGCAATGCTCTGCGACCTTAACTGACACGCAAGCCGTTGTTTATATTGAACTAATAGGTTGGCACGAGAGCTGCAATAGATCTTCCACAAAAACCGATTTGACCAAGGCATCCGGAGACGACCCATGAACAGCGCCCTATTGCTCGCTCTCAATACATTGGCACTCGCCGCGCTGGCAACCTTTCATTTCCAGCCTGCCAACGTGCAAGACTCCGCCCAGATCAATCAACCTATCCCCCACCACCTGCAGCAACGCCCGCAATTGGCAGTGATGACTGCAAACGCTCAATCGCCAGTTCGTTTGACCCAAGGCGCCCAGCCTGCACCCCAATCCGAACACTGGGTATTTTGAGAGCGCTACTCATGTCCAAATTCGCATGGCTATTTCTTTGCCTGACGCTCGTGACAGGCCTACTAGGCTTGAGTAACGATATGCAAGAAGGCGCAACCCTTGCACTCATCGCCAGCGCCGTCTTCGGCTGCCTGCTGATCGTGTCGCTTGCAGTCGGTCGTCGTATCAAGTTTGACCCGGTGCTACGCTAGTCCCCTCCCCCTACCTTACGTCGCCCCGCGCTAGTAATTCAGCCAACCGCCACTACCCTTATAATAGATGAGGGCAAAAGGCCATGCTGCATAGGGCGCGCGCTCATCAACTCGATGTCGAACCAGCCTTGTGCGTAGATCGGTGATGACCGATTCACGTTAAAACTTTTCTAACCAGTCCGCAAAAATGCAAATCAGTGCTGGCATAAAGCCTGTAGGCGGTTCAATATTTGTCACAGAATTGACGCCAAGGAAATGTCAAAACTGAGGCATGATGCGGCCTCTTTGCAATTCGGGTTGAACTTTGGTCGTGAGCCTTGTCTTAACACTCATCTTGCGGCCAATTCCAAAAACCGCTCCCCTGAACTAACCGGTTAAATATATGCGCCCATTGAAACAGGCAATTTATTCCAGCCGTACGGCTGACAAGTTCGTCGTACGTCTGCCAGACGGAATGCGGGAACGCATTGCCGAGGTGGCTCGCAATCATCATCGCAGCATGAACTCCGAAATCATCGCTCGCCTGGAACAGAGCCTTATTCAGGAAGGTGCCTTGGGTGAAGAGCTGAGCATGCGTCTGGACAGTCCAGAGCTGTCACTGCACGAACGCGAACTGCTGCAGCGTTTTCGTCAGCTTTCCCACCGCCAGCAAAATGCTCTCGTTTCGCTGATCGCGCACGACGTAGAGGCGGCGGCGGAAGCCAACTGATTTACGCTTGAAAGCCGAAGCCAGCTATATGCTGGCTTTTTTTTGCCTGGGATTTGAGCAAGGGAGCGAGGGCAGATTTGCCCCCGCAGGAAAGGTCAGAGCAGGAAGATTGTGGCCAAGCCCAGGAAGATGAAAAAACCCCCACTGTCAGTCATGGCGGTAATCATCACACTGGCGCCCATGGCAGGGTCGCGCCCCAGCCGCGCCAGGGTCATAGGAATCAAGACCCCCATCAAGGCAGCCAACAGCAAATTGAGGGTCATAGCCGCGGTCATCACCACGCCCAGTGACCAACTGCCATATAGCAGGTAAGCCACCACCCCTATCACTCCACCCCACACCAGGCCATTGATAAGGCCCACCGCCAACTCCTTGCGCAACAGACGCGAAGAATTAGCGGTACTGACCTGATCCAGCGCCATGGCGCGCACGATCATGGTGATCGTCTGATTACCGGAATTGCCGCCGATACCAGCCACTATCGGCATCAAAGCTGCCAAGGCCACCAACTTTTCGATGGAGCCTTCAAACAGCCCGATCACGCGGGACGCGATAAACGCGGTGATCAAATTGACGGCCAGCCAAGCCCAACGGTTGTGCAGCGAACGCCAGACTGATGCAAAAATATCTTCCTCTTCACGCAGACCCGCCATGTTGAGGACTTCAGTTTCACTCTCTTCGCGAATCAGGTCGACGATTTCATCGATTGTCAGACGGCCGATGAGCTTACCGTTCTTGTCGACCACCGGAGCCGAGATCAAGTCGTAACGTTCAAAAGCCTGGGCCGCGTCGTAGGCGTCTTCATCCGGGTGAAAGCTCACGGTATCGCTGGCCATCAGGTCAGCAACTCTCTTCTCCGGATCATTCACCAGCAGGCGTTTGATGGGCAATACGCCCTTGAGGATGCCTTCGTAGTCAACCACAAAGAGCTTGTCGGTATGGCCCGGCAGCTCCTTGAGGCGACGCAGGTAGCGCAGCACCACTTCCAGACTGACATCTTCGCGGATGGTGACCATCTCGAAGTCCATCAGCGCGCCGACCTGGTCTTCATCGTAAGACAGCGCCGAACGCACGCGCTCACGCTGCTGAGTGTCCAATGCCTCCATCAGCTCATGAACAACATCACGCGGTAATTCGGGCGCCAGGTCGGCCAGTTCGTCCGCATCCATCTCCTTGGCCGCAGCCAGGAGCTCATGATCGTCCATATCGGCGATCAGGGTTTCCCGGACCGAATCGGACACTTCGAGAAGAATGTCGCCGTCGCGATCAGCCTTGACCAACTGCCAGAGTGTCAGTCGATCATCCAGCGGCAAGGCTTCGAGAATATAAGCAACGTCGGCGGAGTGCAGGTCATCAAGCTTGCGTTGCAGCTCAACGAGATTTTGCCGGTGGACAAGGTTTTCGACGCGATCGTGGTGCGGACCATCCTGGCGGTGCGTGAGGTCTTCGACAACGCGCTGGCGCTGCAGCAGCTCGATAACTTGAGCCAGACGATCCTGCAGGCTTTCTTGTGTTTTCTTTACTTCTACTTCGGTCATAGGCGAACTCCACTCCCAGCAGCGGGGCGCGCCGGAAGGATCAATCAGTCAATTCATGATTGGTAAAGCGAGGTACTGAGTAACTACTGGGTAAGTCCATGGAGGCAGTCCACAAGCCCCGGCGGGGCTGACCGGCGCATGATACACCGCCTGGCCACTTTTAACGTCAAAAAACTGGAAAGAACAAGCGCTTGCAGGCCAAAGTTGAGTATTGACTGCATCTATGAACTGCGACGACGCAGCCGGAAGGGAAAACACATGGGAAATAGAAAAAGGCGTACGCCAGGATAAAGCCTACACAAACCCCAGACGGCAAAAAGCCCGCACTAGGCGGGCTTTTTGTTTATATGGTGCACTCGACAGGATTCGAACCTGTGACCGCTCGGTTCGTAGCCGAGTACTCTATCCAGCTGAGCTACGAGTGCAGATTGTGCTTTTTATACCAGACCACAACTGGTTGAAGCCAAGTCACCTGCATTGCTACAGCCAACTCTTAAATGGTGCACTCGACAGGATTCGAACCTGTGACCGCTCGGTTCGTAGCCGAGTACTCTATCCAGCTGAGCTACGAGTGCATTTGTTGCCGCGCATTATAGGCCGTTCAATCTCTATGTAAAGCTATTTTTTCGAGTATTTTCAACAACTTACCGAAAAAACCAGATTGCAACGTACTAAGCAAATAATGGCGGAGAACGGGGGATTCGAACCCCCGACACCCTTTTGAGGTGTACTCCCTTAGCAGGGGAGCGCCTTCGGCCACTCGGCCAGCTCTCCGCAACACGGGGCGTATATTAACCACGTTCCTCCCCGTTTGCAAACATAAAAAACGATAAAAATTAAAGGCTTGGTTCTTCGTCCTTCTCTTTCTTGATCCGCAGGTAGATTTCCTCGCGATGGACCGCTACCTCTTTCGGAGCGTTAACCCCTATACGCACTTGATTGCCTTTGACGCCGAGCACGGTCACGGTGATTTCGCCATCACCGATAATCAGGCTTTCTGCGCAACGACGAGTCAGAATCAACATACCATTCACCTCACGCAATTCATTTCAGGAACAACAGTCTGCAAAAAAAAGGCATTCGACCTACAACCAAAAGGCCATAGTCCTACCACCTAAGTATTGTCGAGCCCACGCAAAAGAACATGCGCCCAACAAAAAAATGAAAGGCGCGGTAAGCCGCGCCTTCCTGACATCGCCTCACTCGCCCTGTCGGGCCGGAGCGTCCAGCTCAAAAGCGGTATGCAGCGCGCGTACAGCCAACTCCAGATACTTCTCCTCAATCACCACCGAGACTTTGATTTCCGAGGTAGAGATCATCTGGATATTGATGCTTTCCTTGGCCAGCGCCTCGAACATGCGGCTGGCAACACCCGCATGGGAGCGCATGCCCACGCCCACGATCGATACCTTGGCAATCTTGGTATCGCCGATCACTTCACGGGCACCAATCTCTTTCGCGGTGTTCTGCAGGATACGCTCGGCCGCATCGTACTCGTTGCGGTGCACGGTGAAGGTGAAATCGGTGGTGTTATCGTGCGAAACGTTCTGCACGATCATGTCGACTTCGATGTTTGCGCCGCTGATGGGCCCGAGGATCTTGAAGGCCACACCCGGAGTGTCTGGCACGCCACGGATCGTCAGCTTGGCTTCATCGCGATTGAAAGCGATGCCGGAAATGATCGGCTGTTCCATGGATTCCTCTTCATCAATAGTAATGAGGGTGCCCGGACCCTCTTTGAAGCTGTGCAATACGCGCAGCGGAACGTTGTACTTGCCGGCGAACTCCACCGCGCGGATCTGCAGCACCTTGGAACCGAGGCTGGCCATTTCCAGCATCTCTTCAAAGGTGATCTTGTCCAGGCGCTGAGCCACGGACACGACGCGCGGATCGGTGGTGTAGACGCCATCCACATCGGTATAGATCTGGCATTCGTCAGCCTTGAGAGCCGCAGCCAGTGCCACGCCAGTGGTGTCCGAACCGCCACGCCCGAGGGTAGTGATATTGCCCTGCTCGTCCACGCCCTGGAAACCGGCTACAACCACCACGCGTCCAGCCTTCAGATCGGCACGAATCTTCTGATCGTCGATCTGCAGGATGCGCGCCTTGGTGTGCGCGCTGTCAGTGAGGATGCGCACCTGGCTGCCGGTGTAGGACACCGCTGGTACACCGCGCTTGTTCAACGCCATGGCCAGCAACGCAATGGTCACCTGCTCACCGGTGGACACAATCACATCCAGCTCACGCGGCAGCGGCTGTTGATCACCGCTGATGGCCTTGGCCAGGTCGATCAGGCGATTGGTCTCGCCGCTCATGGCCGACAGCACCACGACCAGGTCGTCGCCAGCATCACGGAACTTCTTAACCTTGTCGGCGACCTGCTCGATTCTTTCGACAGAACCGACCGAGGTGCCTCCGAATTTCTGTACGATCAAAGCCATTTCTAAGCCGCCTCAGCCCGTAAAGGGGCGCCCAATAAACGAATCTTCCAGCAACCGAGCGAGCCCATGACTAGACCATGGGCTCATTAACAGCGCCTTAAATACCTGCTTCGACAAACGGCACGGTCAAGGCCAGGGCCGCATCCAGCGCGCCGGCGTCCACACCACCGCCTTGCGCCATGTCCGGACGACCACCGCCCTTGCCGCCCACTGCCGCAGCGGCTTGCCTCATCAAATCACCGGCTTTGAGTTGGCCAGTCAGGTCCTTGGTTACACCAGCAACCAGCACGACCTTATCCTCATGGACACTGCCGAGCAGGATCACTGCGCGACCGAGCTTGTTCTTCAACTGATCGACCAAGGCCAACAATGCCTTGCCGTCCTGACCGTCCAGGCGCGCCGCGAGAACTTTTACGTCCTTGACCTCCACCGCCGAGGACGACAGGTCGTCGCCCGCCGCACTGGCTGCCTTGGCCTGCAACTGCTCCAGCTGTTTCTCCAGCGCACGGTTGCGCTCAAGAACGGCGGACAGCTTGTCGATCAGGTTTTCGCGGCTGCCCTTGATCAGGCCGGCCGCCTCCTTGAGTTGTTCTTCAGCGGCATTCAGGTAGGCCAGCGCCGCGGCGCCGGTCACCGCTTCGATACGACGCACACCCGAGGCCACACCGCCTTCGCTGATGATTTTCAACAGGCCGATGTCACCGGTGCGGTTGGCGTGGATACCGCCGCACAGCTCTACCGAGAAACTGCCGCCCATGCTCAGTACGCGCACTTGATCGCCGTATTTCTCGCCAAACAGCGCCATGGCGCCTTTGTTCCTGGCGGTCTCGATATCCGTTTCCTCGGTTTCAACCGGGGTATTGTTGCGGATTTCAGCGTTGACAATATCTTCCAGCGCCTTGATCTGCTCAGGCTTGATCGCTTCAAAATGGCTGAAATCGAAACGCAGGCGCTGGCTATCGACCAACGATCCCTTCTGCTGGACATGCTCGCCGAGTACCTGGCGCAACGCAGCGTGCAGCAAGTGAGTGGCCGAGTGATTCAGCGCGGTTGCATGCCGTACTTCGGCATCAACCTGAGTATCGACCGGTGCACCCACGACCAGATTGCCCAGCACCAACACACCATGGTGCAGGAACGCACCACCGGTCTTGGTGGTGTCGCGCACCTCGAAACGACCGGATGTGGAACCCAGGAATCCACAGTCACCGATCTGACCACCCGACTCAGCGTAGAACGGCGTCTGGTCCAGGACCAAGACCGCTTCATCGCCCTCGTTCAGCACATCGACTGACTTGCCGTCTTTATAAATGGCAACAATCTTGGCTGAACCGGCGGTCGCCTTGTAGCCGATGAACTCAGTTGGCACATCAACCTTGACCAAGGTGTTGTAGTCCAGGCCAAACGAGCTGGCCGAACGCGCACGCACACGCTGTGCCTCCATCTCACGCTCGAAACCGGCCTCATCGATGGTCAGCTCGCGCTCACGGGCGATGTCGGCGGTCAGGTCCATCGGGAAACCGTAGGTGTCGTACAGCTTGAACACCACGTCGCCCGGCACCACGGTACCTTTCAGGTCAGCCAGGTCCTGCTCGAGAATTTTCAGGCCGTGCTCCAGGGTCTTGGAGAACTGCTCTTCCTCAGCCTTGAGAACCCGCTCGATGTTGGCTTGTTGCTGCTTGAGTTCCGGGAAGGCGTCGCCCATCTCGGCCACCAGCGCAGCCACGATCTTGTAGAAGAAGCTGCCGTTCGCACCCAATTTGTTACCGTGGCGGCAGGCGCGACGGATAATGCGGCGCAGCACATAGCCACGACCTTCATTGGACGGCAATACGCCATCGGCAATCAGGAAACCGCAGGAACGAATGTGATCCGATACCACCTTGAGCGAAGACTGGCCTTCATTGGCGCAGCCAATGGCCGCAGCCGAGGCGCTCAGCAAGTTGGTAAACAGGTCGATTTCATAGTTGGAATGAACGTGCTGCATGACCGCACTGATCCGCTCCAGCCCCATGCCAGTGTCCACCGACGGCGCCGGCAATGGATGCAACACGCCATCGGCGGTGCGGTTGAACTGCATGAACACGTTGTTCCAGATTTCGATGTAACGGTCGCCGTCTTCATCCGGCGAACCCGGCGGACCACCCCAGATGTCGGCGCCGTGATCGTAGAAGATCTCGGTGCAAGGGCCGCACGGGCCGGTATCGCCCATGGTCCAGAAGTTGTCGGACGCGTAAGGCGCGCCCTTGTTGTCGCCGATGCGGATCATGCGCTCGGCAGGCACGCCGATTTGCTGGGTCCAGATGTCATAGGCTTCGTCGTCCGTCGCATAGACGGTCACCCAGAGCTTTTCCTTGGGCAGCTTGAGCACGCCGGTCAGGAAGGTCCAGGCGAAGGTGATCGCATCTTTCTTGAAATAATCGCCAAAGCTGAAGTTACCCAGCATTTCGAAGAAGGTGTGGTGACGCGCCGTGTAGCCGACGTTTTCCAGGTCGCTGTTCTTGCCGCCGGCGCGTACGCACTTCTGACTGCTGGTGGCGCGGGTATAGGCGCGCTTTTCCTGGCCCAGGAAACAGTCCTTGAACTGGTTCATCCCCGCGTTAGTGAACAGCAGGGTGGGGTCATTGCCTGGGATCAAGGAGCTTGAGGCTACACGGGTGTGGCCTTGCTCTTCGAAGAAGCGAAGGAAGGCTTCACGGATTTCTGCGCTTTTCATTAGGTTCTTCCACGGAGGCTGCGGCCAAAGGCCAGTGCGCAACATCATCAGACGAAGCGACGGCAAAGGGCCGCATTATATCGGCCCTTCGCCGGTGGTACAGCGTGTTTATGTGATAGATACAGTCAATTAGACGGCTTGCACTGTCATTTCTGCGAAAAGGCGACGAATGTCTGCACGACTTGCTCGATCTGTGCCCGGCTGACATCCAGATGCGTGACCATGCGCAGGCGCGGCGCGGTACTCAACTTGATCCCGCGCTCGGCGGCGAAGGATTTCAACGCCTGCGCCTGGTCGCCGATTTGCACATAGACCATGTTGGTCTGCACCGGCTCTACCGTGTAGCCAGCCTTGCGCAGCTCATCCCCCAGCCACTGGGCATTGGCGTGGTCATCGGCCAAACGCTGCACCTGGTGATCCAAGGCATACAGGCCCGCCGCCGCCAGGGAACCGGCCTGGCGCATACCGCCGCCAACCATCTTGCGCAGACGCCGCGCCTTGGCGATCAACGCCGTGGAGCCGCACAGCACCGAACCGACCGGCGCACCGAGGCCCTTGGACAGGCACACCGACACCGAATCGAAATGTGCGGCGATTTCACGCGCATCCACACCCAGCTTGACCGCCGCGTTGTAGAGCCGCGCGCCGTCCAGGTGCAGGGCCAGACCATGTTCACGGGTAAATGCACGCGCCTTGGCAAGGTACGCCAGCGGCAACACCTTGCCTTGCATGGTATTTTCCAGCGCCAGCAAGCGTGTGCGGGCGAAGTGAAAATCATCGGGCTTGATTGCCCCCAACACGTGGTCCAGGTCAAGGGAACCGTCGGGTTGCACCTCCAGCGGCTGCGGCTGGATCGAACCCAGCACGGCCGCCCCGCCCCCTTCGTATTTGTAGGTATGGGCCTGCTGGCCGACGATGTATTCCTCGCCGCGCTCACAGTGGGCCATCAATGCCAGCAGGTTGCTCATGGTGCCGGTGGGCACAAACAGCGCGGCGTCGAAACCCAGGCGCCTGGCGAGCTCGGCCTCCAGTGTGTTGACGCTGGGATCTTCACCGTAGACATCATCACCGCTGACGGCGCGGGCCATCGCGTCGAGCATACCGGGGGTGGGTTGGGTCACGGTGTCGCTGCGCAGGTCGATCAGGGTCATGAAGGGGGCCTCTAACGGAATGGATAAGTCCTTTTGTGAGTGATTACTGCGGGCAAAGCCACGCAATATCAAGTCCCCGCTGCATTCAATCGAATACCAACCAAACAAACCGATATAGCTTATCGATACGGCAACCGTGCAGTTTTTGAAAAACCATGTTAAAAACTCTGCGCCGCCAGGGTTCTGGTGGCAACGTTCTCAGGGCGGGGTGCAATTCCCCACCGGCGGTAATTGCGCGCAATGTGCATAGCCCGCGAGCGCTTGGCGCCTCGAACTGCTCAGGCAGAACGGCGACAAGGTCAGCAGACCCGGTGTGATCCCGGGGCCGACGGTCATAGTCCGGATGAAGAGAGAACGGGATTGGCACCTAAGGGCCGCGCGCTGATCTCATGCCTGCATGAAACAGTGGTGCATACCCTTAAATCCCATTCGATTCATAACGCCCTGTTTTTTTCTTAAACAGGAGTCAGAACATGCAACCCACCGCAATCGACAGCAAAAGCAAAAACCATCACGGCGAGCGTGTCGCGTTTATCCAAGCCTGCTGGCACAAGGATATTGTCGACCAGTCGCGCAAAGGCTTCCTCGCTGAAATGATCGCCCAGGGCTATCAGGAATCGGACATCGATTTCTTCGAAGTCGGCGGCGCTTTTGAGATGCCCCTGCACGCCAAGCTGCTGGCCAAGACCGGCCGTTACGCCGGTATCGTCGCCGCCGCGCTGGTGGTCGATGGCGGGATCTACCGTCACGAATTCGTCGCGCAGTCGGTGGTCAGCGGCCTGATGCAGGTGCAGCTCGAAACCGAAGTGCCGGTGTTCTCGGTATCCCTGACGCCGCACCATTTCCACGGCGGCAGCGAGCACACCACGTTCTTCTATGAGCACTTTGTGCACAAAGGCCAGGAAGCTGCGCGTACCTGCGCCGATACCCTGCACAAGGTACGGGCGATCCGTCGCAGCGAGCCGCGTGCTGTAGCGGTCTAAGCAACACCGCAAAACGAGTGTGGGAGGGGGCTTGCCCCCGATGGCGGTGTGTCAGTCAGCTCATCTGTAGCTCAAACACCGCTATCGGGGGCAAGCCCCCTCCCACATTTGAAGCCAGTCAGGCCTGAGATCTATGCAAGGCCAGCTTCTGTGGTCGGCACGATGAGAATTCCCGCACGCAAGCCATTCTTCACCTTCGGGTTAGGGAAAATAATGCGAGCGCCCTCCTCCTCGATCACCCAACGCGTCTTGGCCACATCTTCGGCCAGCAGATAACCCTTTTCCAATTCCGAAAAGTTCTCCACATCCGCCGGCAAATGCAGCAGGAACGCGTCGCTGTGCTTGATGACTTCGCGTGCAACGGCGAACAGCTTCAGGCCGTCGAGGCTGTCGGACTCAGGCTCGGTGCCTTCGATGATGTGCTTCAGACGCGTCTCCAGCCTGGACACATCCACCCCCTGGTTCTGCCCGAAGGGACGCGCCTTGCCCAACTCCAGCGTGAAGGCCTCGGCGTCGAGTTGTTCATAGGTAAACGCCGTGAAGGTGATAGAGGCCTTGTTCTGCAACAGCACCGCCTCCATGCCGGCGGCGCGCAGGCGCTCCAGCTCACGGCGCGAATGCTGGCGCCCTTCTTTCCACGGATACAGCGCGAACTGCTCGATCTTCGAGCCACGAATCGCGGTATGCAGGTCGTAATGCAGGCGCGAACGGCCCGGCTGGCTGAAAAAACTGCGGGCCAACTGTTCAAGTTCGGCGGCGCGCATGGCTTCGGGGCCGATGTTGCTTTCATGCCGGCCGTTGAACAGCCGGTTGATGTCCAGTTCGAGGTAACGCTCACCGCGGCGCATGGCCTCGGGGTTGCCGAACAGGAACAGAATACGGGTGCGGGGTTTGATCTCCCCACGGGCGATGCCATGCAACAGGCGGTCGAGCAGTTCGATCGGCGCGGTCTCGTTGCCATGGATGCCGGACGACAACAGCAGGTCGCTGCCATTGTCCTCGGCTTGCGGCGGACGCACTTCAAGCGCGCCCTCGCTGAGCCAGCGCATCTGCACGCCGTCGACAGTCAGTTGAATTTTTTGCGCCGGTTCGCGGCCGGCGAGCGTCAGTTCAAGCAATTTGCCGAGGGCGAGCATAAGCAGCTTCCTTAGTGGTTGCAGCCTGGGCCGTGGACGTGATCGTCGTCATCACCTTCGACGTCGGCCGGTTCCATTTCCAGTTGCAAGCTCATCAGGTTGGTGGCCAGTGGGCGCATCAGCAGGTTGGCGTACTCGGCGTCGCCTTCTTCCACATCCACGCCGATCAGCAACTGGCCACGGCCGTCGTGCTGGATCCAGATCTCTTTGCCCTGCCAGACCACGGCAACGCGGGTGCAGGAGGTTTCCAGCTGGGTGCCGTCGGTGTCTTCAAGGATCAGCTTCAGGGTGTCGGTCATAAATAAAAGTTCTCAGCCGTACGGCGTTAATTGATCTGGAAAGGATAAACCGAGCCCAGTTTAAGGATTTGCGTCAGTTCATCCAATGCCGTCCGGCACTCAAGCAACAATTGCGGGTCAGCCAGGTCGGTTTCGCGCAGGCTGTCGCGGTAGTGCTTGTGGACCCACTGGGTCAGCGTGTCGTACAGCGGCGCGGTCATGATAACCCCTGGGTTCACCGCCGCCAGTTCGGTTTCGTTCAACGCTACACGCAAACGCAGGCACGCCGGGCCGCCGCCGTTCTGCATGCTTTGCTTGAGGTCGAATACCTGTACTTCGCGGATCAGCCCGCCGCTGGCCGTGAGGTGTTGCAGGTACCCCCAGACGCGCGGGTTGGCGCGGCATTCTTCCGGCACGATCAGCAGCATCGAGCCGTCGGGACGCGTCAGCAGCTGGCTGTTGAACAAGTAGGACCGCACCGCATCCTCGACACTGACCTGAGCACGCGGCACGCACACGGACTGGAAGCTGCCGCCCAGCTTGCCTAGCTTGCCCTGCAGTTCGGCGAGCATCTGCTCGGTGTTGAGGAACGCGTCCTCGTGGTAGAACAGCACCTCGCCGTTGCCCACGGCGATCACGTCGTTGTGGAACACACCGGCATCGATCACCGCCGGGTTCTGCTGGGCGTAGACCACCCCTTCATCCTTCAGGCCGTGCAGACGTGCAACCGCCTGGGAAGCCTCCAGGGTCTGGCGCGCCGGGTACTTTTGCGGGGCCGGGTAGCGAGCATCGAACGCACTGCGGCCAAACACGAAAAATTCGACGCCAGCTTCACCGTATTCACGACAGAAGCGCGTGTGATTCGCCGCGCCTTCATCGCCAAACTGCGCCACTGCCGGCAACGCCGCGTGGTGGGCGAAGTGCTTCTGCTCGGCGAACATCGCCCCCAGCACGCGGCTGGTGGTCGGGTGTTCGATGCTGCGGTGGTATTTGCAGTTGAGGTTGGCGGCGGTGAAGTGCACGCGGCCATCCGCCGTGTCGGCGCTGGGGCTGACCGTGGCAGCGTTGGCCACCCACATGCTCGACGCCGAGCAGCTCGCCACCAACAAAGGCATGGCCTGCCTGGCCGCCTGCTCGATGACCTGAGCGTCGGTGCCGCCGAAACCGAGGTTGCGCAGGGCGGCCACATCCGGACGCTCCTGGGGTGCGAGCACGCCTTGTACGAAGCCCATGTCCATCAGCGCTTTCATTTTTTGCAGCCCCTGCAACGCCGCTTCCCTGGGGTTGGAATGCTGCTGGCTGTTGCTCTGGGACGCGACGTTGCCGAAGGACAAACCGCCGTAGTTATGGGTCGGCCCCACTAGACCGTCAAAATTGACTTCACAGGATTTCATCGGCGACGCTCCACGAACATCTGTTTTTATAGGCAATCTTCAACACACCACAGATTCAGTGTGGGAGGGGGCTTGCCCCCGATAGCAGTCTGTCAGTTGATAAATCAGGTGACTGATACACCGCCATCGGGGGCAAGCCCCCTCCCACATTCAAATAAGCGTAATGCCAGGTGTTAGCGTGGCTGGAACCACCAAATTCGGGGTCTCCAGCGACGCCACCGGGTACGCGCAATAATCGGCCGCATAATACGCACTGGCGCGATGATTGCCCGAAGCCCCTACCCCACCAAACGGCGCAGTACTGGCGGCGCCGGTCAGCTGTTTGTTCCAGTTGACGATGCCGGCGCGGCTTTCCAGCCAGAACTGCTGGTAACGCACCTCGGAATCCGACAGCAAGCCTGCGGCCAGGCCGTACTGGGTGTTGTTGGCCTCGGCAATTGCCGCGGCGAAATCAGCGTAGCGAATCACCTGCAACAGCGGGCCGAACAGCTCTTCGTCTTCGCGCTCGGTCACCGCCGTCACGTCGATGATGCCCGGGGTCAGCAAGGCAGCCTGGTCCCGGGGTTGGGTCATTTCCAGCAGCGCCACGGCGCCGTTGGCCAGCATCCGTTCCTGGGCGTCCATCAGCGCTTTAGCGGCTGCCAGGGAAATCACCGAGCCCATGAACGGCGCCGGTTGTTGATCGAATGCGCCCACGTCAATAGCCGCGCTGACCGCCACCAGACGTGCCAGCAACGCATCGCCCCAGGCGCCTTCCGGCACCAGCAAACGACGGGCGCAGGTGCAGCGCTGGCCGGCGGAGATAAACGCCGACTGGATGATGGTGTACACCGCCGCATCCACGTCGGCCACTTCGTCCACCACCAGCGGGTTGTTGCCGCCCATTTCCAGGGCCAGGATTTTGTCCGGACGCCCGGAGAACTGCTGATGCAGGTGGTTGCCGGTGCGGCTGGAACCGGTGAAGAACAAACCGTCGATGCCTGGGTTGGCCGCCAGCGCGATACCGGTTTCCCGCGCACCTTGCAGCAGGTTCAATACGCCCGCCGGCAAACCCGCTTCGATCCAGCACTGCACGGTCAGCTCGGCAACTTTCGGCGTCAGCTCGCTCGGTTTGAACAGCACGGTGTTACCCGCCAGCAGCGCCGGGACGATATGCCCGTTCGGCAAGTGGCCGGGAAAGTTGTAGGGGCCAAATACTGCCACCACACCGTGCGGCTTGTGGCGCAGCACAGCGGTAGCGTCGCCCAGGGGGCCGCTCTTCTCGCCGGTACGCTCGCGATAACTTTGCACCGAGATCGCGATCTTGTTGGCCATGCTCGTGACTTCAGTGGCCGATTCCCAGAGCGGCTTGCCGGTTTCCTCACCAATGCAGCGGGCGATTTCATCGGCGCGGCTTTTCAGGGTAGCAGCGAAGGTCTCGAGCACGACGATACGCTCTTCCAACGAACGACGAGCCCAGTCCGGAAAGGCCTGACGCGCCGCCTGCACGGCGGACTCGACCTGCTCGGCCGTCGCGCCATTGCCGCTCCACAGCACTTGCTGGGTCACCGGGTTACGCGACTCGAACAATTCACCCTGGCCGGCCAGCCAGCTACCTGCGATGTACAACGAATTCATTATTTCGACTCCCGAGCAGCAGACAACGCAACAGCGCGCACTTGATCACCGACCACCAACTGCAGGCGCCTGGCGGTCTGAGGGTCGACCACCAGGGTACCTGCGGCCAGACGGGCCGGCGCTGCGGTGATGCGGCAGTCTTCGCGCTTGCGGTTATGGATCAGGAACGGCGTGGCGTCGTCCCCCGGCGTGCCGATCGCCAGCACCAGCGACTGGCTGTCGCGCACCGCACGAATCTTGCTGGTTTCACACTCCACCGCCGGGCCCGCGTCGAAAATATCCACATAGCCCTGGTAGCTGAAGCCTTCGCTCTTGAGCATGCTCAGCGCCGGCTCGGTGTCCGGATGCACCTTGCCGATCACGTTGCGCGCGTCTTCGGAGAGAAAGCAGCTGTACAGCGGAAATTTGGGCATCAGCTCGGCGATAAACGCCTTGTTGCCGACACCGGTGAGGTAATCGGCCTGGCTGAACTCCATCTTGAAAAAGTGTCGGCCCAGACTTTCCCAGAACGGCGAGCGCCCCGCTTCGTTAGACACGCCGCGCATCTCGGCAATGATCTTGTTGCCGAACAGCTGCGGGAACTCCGCGATAAACAGCATGCGCGCTTTGGCCAGCATGCGGCCGTTAAGGCCGTTTCGGTAATCGGCGTGCAAAAACAACGAGCACAGCTCGGAATTGCCGGTGAGGTCGTTGGCCAGGAACAACGTCGGAATTTCGCGGTAGATATTCAGTTCCTGGGAGGCGCTGACCGTCAGCCCGACCCGGAAGTTGTACCACGGCTCGCGCAGGCCGACCGCGCCGGCAATCGCCGAAATCCCCACCACCCGGCCTTCGTCGTTTTCCAGCACGAACAGGTAGTCGGCATCCCCGCGCCCGGCTTCGCCGCGAAAGGTTTTCTCGGCCCAGCCCACGCGATGGGTCAGGCGCTCTTCATTGGCCGGCAAAGTGGTCAGGCCGGTGCCGGTGCTGCGCGCCAGATCAATCAGGGCCGGTAAATCGCTGCTGCGTACGGGACGAACGATCATGCTATCTCCTCGAACGGGCCGCTGCTTTTGCAGCCACCCGCGAAACTCTCTTTTAAACCGCTACCAGGCGCACGCTGGCGCCTTCGCCAACACCCAGGGCTTCAGCCGCTGCGAGGTCCAACGTCACCGGTTTACCCGGCGCGTAGTCCAGCTCCAGCATGACCGCGCGGTAATCCTGCAACTGCGCGTTGCTCACCAGGTACTGGCGGCCGACGCCCTTGACCATCTCGCCGATCTTCACCGGCACCACGCGGCTCTGGGCAATCGAGCGAATGCCGGAGACCCGTGCGTGCAGCGTCGGGCCGCCGTCGAAGATGTCGATGTAGTGATCGGTCTCGAAACCTTCGCGCATCAGGATGTCGAAGGTGATCTGCGCCCGTGGGTGCACCTGGCCCATCGCCTCTTGGGCTTCGTCGGGCAACAGCGGCACGTAGATCGGGTAATGCGGCATCAGCTCGGCGAGGAAGGTGCGGCTTTTCAGCCCGCACAAGCGCTCGGCGGCGGCGTAGTTGAGGTCGAAGAAGTTGCGGCCGATGGCGTCCCAGAACGGCGAATCACCGTTCTCGTCACTGTAGCCGACAATTTCGGTCACCACCGAATCGGCAAAGCGCTCGGGGTGGCTGGCGACAAACAGCAGGCGGCCACGGGAATTGAGCTCCGACCAGGGCGAACCGACCAGCTCGGGCACCACGTAGAAACTGGTGAGCAGGCTGTTGCCGGTCAGGTCGTGGCACTGGGAAAGCACGTGGATCTTGTTGTGGATCTTCAGCTCGCGGGAGGCGTGCACGAAGGTTTCGTTACGGAAACTGTAGAAAGGCTCCGAGTAGCCGGCCGAGGCGACGATGGCCGAACAGCCGGCGAGCGTGCCGGTCTCGGTGTCTTCGAGCACGAAGAAATAGCTTTCTTCACCGTTGAAACTTACCTCGGCCGCGAAGGACGCTTCGCTGGCGGCGATCTTGTCGCTCAGGCGTTCAACGTCATCCGGCAAGGAAGTGACACCAATCGGGCTGTCTGCAGCCAGACGCTGTACCTCGCCCAGATCAGCCATTTGCGCGGGGCGCATCACCAGCATGGTGTCACTCCTTAACTCTAAAACTCATAGGAAAAATGCCGGGCACGGGATCTGAGTTCACACAGATCCAATGTGGGAGGGGGCTTGCCCCCGATAGCAGTTTGTCAGTTGATAAATCAGGTGACTGATCCACCGCCATCGGGGGCAAGCCCCCTCCCACATTTGGAAACGGTCCGGCCTGCTAAAGGTGTCGCTATCAGGCTTGCGTTAACATCTTCACAGCACGTTCAAAACGATCCAGCCCTTCATTGATGTCCGCCTCTTCCACCACCAGGCTTGGCGCAAAACGCACCACGTCCGGGCCGGCTTGCAGGATCATCAGGTTTTCTTTCTCGGCGGCGTTGAACACGTCCTTGGCCTTGCCTTTGAACGCGTCGCTCAGCACGCAACCCATCAGCAGGCCCATACCGCGTACCTCGGTGAAGATGCCGTACTGCTTGCCGATCTGCTCCAGGCGCGCCTTGAACAGGTCGTGCCTGGCTTTCACACCCGCCAGTACCTCAGGGGTGTTGATCACGTCGATCACCGCTTCAGCCACGGCACAGGCCAGCGGGTTGCCGCCGTAGGTGGTGCCATGGGTGCCGACCACCAGGTGCTTGGCCAGGTCTTCACGGGTAAGCATCGCCGCAATCGGGAAACCACCGCCCAGGCTCTTGGCGCTGGTGAGGATATCCGGCGTCACGCCGTAATGCTGGTAGGCGAACAGGTGGCCACTGCGGCCCATGCCGGTTTGCACTTCGTCGAACACCAGCAACGCATTGTTGGCATCGCACAGTTCACGGGCGCCTTGCAGGTAGGCCAGTTCGGCCGGCAATACCCCGCCTTCACCCTGGATCGGCTCCAGCACTACAGCGCAAGTCTTGTCCGACACAGCGGCTTTCAATGCAGCCAGGTCGTTATAAGGAACGTGGGTGATGCCGGTGATTTTAGGCCCGAAACCATCGGAGTACTTGGACTGTCCACCGACGTTGACGGTGAACAGCGTACGGCCGTGGAAGCTGTTCCACGCAGCGATGATCTCGTACTTCTCGCTGCCGAAACGGTCGAACGCCACGCGACGGGCCAGCTTGAAGGCGGCCTCGTTGGCTTCGGCGCCGGAGTTGCAGAAGAACACGCGCTCGGCAAACGTGGCGTCGATCAGCTTATGGGCCAGGCGCAGGGCCGGCTCATTGGTGAAGACGTTGGAGACGTGCCACAGCTTGCTGGCCTGTTCAGTCAACGCACCGACCAGCGCCGGGTGGGCGTGGCCCAATACGTTGACCGCGATGCCGCCGGCAAAGTCGATCAGCTCGCGACCCGCTTGATCCCACACACGGGAACCTGCGCCACGCACGGGGATAAAAGCGGCGGGTGCGTAGTTGGGCACCATGACCTGGTCGAAATCGGCACGTTGCACCGGGGCTTGCTCAACGGACATCGGAGTCTCCTGAAGAGGAACGCCTGCCTGAAACTGGCGGGCGATGCAGGGATTGTAAGGACAGTTTTCAGCGCGGCCTTGCCGCCAAGCGACAACTTCTTATAACGCCAACCCGCGTTTTCGGGGGGTTTACGCTAATGCGACAAATAGCGTCGCAATGGCGCAGTTTAAACGCTGCGCCAGGTTTGCGTCAGGGTTATCCAGAGAAAGGGTAGCAACGCCCTAACTATCTAAAGTCCCCCCTGTGTAACCGGCTGGTTTACTGCCAGGCCTCATGACTTGCACGGATCCGCTCCATGACAGACCTCGATTATTCCGACACCCGCCTGCCTGACAGCCACTATCAACTGCTGACCAGCGCCCTGCCCTCCTGGCTCGGGAATGCCGGCGCCGACAAACGCCAGGCACTGGCCACCACCGCGCCGCAGCTGCTGCCGGGCAGCGCCGAGCAACGCGCCGCGCTTGCGCGACTGACCGGCGCCCACTGGGAAGCGCAAAACCGCGTGGATCAGGCATTGCAACAGGTGCAGGACGCCAAGGCATTCGCCAGGCCCCTCCTCACACAGGCATTGCAAGCCGACTACGGCCTGGACCTGGACGTGGAGGCAACCTATTTACGCCTGTATATCCCCGATCGCACCCCGTGGTTCCCGATACGCTCCGGCGCAGCGCGAACCTGGACGGTCTCGTTGCTGGATGCCGCCCTGCATAACTTTGAACACAAGGAAACCCTGGCGGACGCCTACGAGCCGGCCTCGACCTTTATCACGCAGCCCTCGGCCAGCGGGCAATTCGACACGTTGGTGCAGGTCAAGCGCAAGTTGTCGATCGCGGCGTTCGCCAGCCTGTGCCGTGACCTGGACATCGGAGCGCGCTACGCCCGCTACCTCAACGATGCGCTGGGCATGTCCAACCCGGTTGCCGCCGCGGTACTGCGCCTGAAGGTCGACGCCAGCCACAAAGCCGCCCTGCGCGCAGCGCTGCAACTGGCCCGCATCAAGGGCGATGTGAGCGAAGATTACGCCGACTTGATCCACGGCCTGATCTCCGGCGCGCCCAACCTCAGGCTCGACGGCGCGCCCTTGGGCTGTCAGGACCTGCGCATGATGGACATTGCCCTGACAGGCATCCAACTGTTCTCTCCCGATCTTGAAAAGCCCCGCTCACCGCAGCGCCTGGTGGCCTACGTTCCCGATGATCCGCAGCATCCATTGAAAGAATATGCGTCCCCCCTGGCATTCAAACAGGAACTGACCCGACAACTGCGTGACCGCGACTACCAGACCTTCTTCAGCCGCTTTGTGCCCCACGCTCAACGCGGAGTGTTTTTTTCCGGCCTGAGCCAGCGCCTGTCGCGGATCACCTGGCACCCACCGGTCAAGGGCAGCGGCCAGGCCCCCTGGCGCAGCACACCGATCAACGACCCCAAGTTGCAGTTTGAGGCGCAGCCGATTTCAGGCGATCCCTGGTTGCACCTGTACCATCGCAAACTCGACAAAATTCTCAACGACGCCCGCACGCTGGCCGTTTCCACCGCAAGCGTCGATCGCGAGGCGCGCTGGCGGCTGTGGGACTCTTTCGTCGAGGTAGCGTCCTCGATCCTCAACACTGCCCTGATGGTGGTGGCTCCGTTCGTGCCGGGCCTGGGCGAACTGATGCTCGGCTACATGGCCTACCAGTTGCTGGATGACGTGTTCGAAGGCATCGTCGACTGGGCCGAAGGCTTGGGCAAGGAAGCCTTTGGTCATCTCATGAGCGTGCTGGAATCGCTGGTGCAAATGGGGGCGTTCGCTGCAGGCAGCCAGATCGGCCCGGCCGAGCTGCGCAAAGTGCTGCCGGGCAATGTCCTCGCGTACATCGACCGCTTCAAACCGGTGAGCCTGGCCAACGGTGCCACACGCTACTGGAAACCGGACCTGGCGCCCTACGAATATCCATCCGCCTTGCCACCGCGCATCGGCATCAACGAGTTGGGCCTGCACGAGGTGCGCAGGGAGTCGATTCTGCCGCTGGAAGGCAAGCTCTACACCATTGAAAAAACCGCCGACAGCGAGCTTTATCGCATCAGGCATCCACGCCGCCCTGACGCCTATCGCCCCGTGGTACGACACAACCAGGCAGGCGCCTGGCATACCGAGCTTGAGCAACCGCTGGCGTGGGACAGACCTACGCTGTTGCGTCGGCTGGGGCACAGTGTCCAGGACCTGAGCGAGGCGGACCGGGAACTGGCCCTGCGCATCAGCGGCCTGCATGAAGATGCCGTGCGCAAAATGCACGTCAACGGCGAGCGGCTTTCGCCCCTGCTGAGCGATACCTTGAATCGGCTGCGCATCGACCGCAGCCTCCAACGGCTGATCGACCAGCTGCGCAGCGACGACCCGGCGGTGTATCACCAGATTGACCCTCAAGACACCTTGCAATTGCTGACGACCCACGGCCGTTGGCCACGCACCAAAGCGTTGCGCATCGTCGATGAAAAGGGTCAGACCGCCTGGGAATTCGGCGACAAGACAATGCCGGTGATTCAGGTAAACGAAGCCCAGCTGGAAAATGGCGACTTGCTCAAAACCGTCTTGCGCGGGCTGACCCGCGAAGAAATTCGCACCCAGTTCGATGAGCGCGCCAGCGACCCCGAACTGAGCCTGGACAACCGCAGCCGTCTGCTGCGCCATAGCCTGGCCGACATTGCCGAACGCGTACGCGGCGCGTTGTTCGAATCGCGCTATGCACCGCTGCCGGTCGCCGAACCAGCGGTGCAGCAATTGCTCACCACCACACCCGAGTTGCCCCCAAGCGTTGCGCAAGCCCTGGTGAGCCAGGCGAGCGGAGCAGAACTTGAAGCGCTGCATGAGCATACGACTCCCCCACGCCTGGCCGAACTGGCACGCACCGCGTTGGGCGAAGTACGCATCAACCGCGCCTACGAAGGCCAGCATCTGGACGCGCTGCAACCCTTGGACACCGATCGGCTTGAACTCAATACCCTGCGCCTGCTGCCGGGCTGGTCGGCAGACATGCGCCTTGAGGCCCGCCATCACTCGCCGAGCGGGCCAACCTGGCTGCAGATCGGCCCAACCGACGCGCCGATCCATCGCACTCTGGTGCGCACCGAAACCGGCCGTTACATCCCCCATGATGAACGGGGCGCACTCTCCAGCGAGACCGATCTGTATTCGGCCATTTTAAGTGCCCTGCCCGATCAACAGCGCGACCAACTCGGCCTGGACATTCACCAGGGCGCAGCACTCAAACAGCATCTGCGCCAGGCACCGTTGCCGCGCAGTGAGCTGCGCGTGCTGCTCACGCCGGACACCCCGCCGCAACGCCTCACTGAAACCCTGCGTCTGTTAGGCAGCGACAACGGCTATCGTGCCCAGGCACCGGCACCACTGGGCCTTCCAGGCTTGCTTGAGCGCGCGCGCGCGCTGTACCCCGAACTTCGCGAACACCAATTGGCGACCCTGGTGAATCACCTGCACTCACAGCCTGGCGGAGCGATCGCCGGGCTGGAAGCGCTGGCCATCGAATACCGCCAACTGGAGCGCGACCTGAATACCTGGCAGCGCGACATTCCGCTTCAGAACCCCGGCAACGGCTCCCTCCTGAGCCTACGCCAGCGTCAGTACGAGCAGCGCAATCGCGAACTCATTGCCAGTGAACTCAAACGCTGCTGGCGCAGGGAACTGCCCATCGATGATTACTTCGAAGACCCGACACGCGACGGCTACCGACTGAACCTGCATTACCACATCCGCGGCGAACTGCCACGGCTGTCCGCCAACTTCGATCATGTTTCAATGCTGACCATGTCCGGCAGCAACCACACGCTGGGAGCAACCGCATTCCTGGGCTACTTTCCCCGCCTGCGCCATTTGACCATTGACAGTATTTCCTTGGGCAACGTGCCGCCGGCAGTCTTTCAGATGCGCGACTTGAACGTACTGAGCCTGAGCGACTGCGCAATTACCCTGACGCCGCACAGCCAGGCCCAGCTCGCCTCGATGACCCACTTGCTGACACTGGACCTGCATAAAAACCCGCTGGGGCGGGTACCCAGCGTGGAGTCAATGAACGAGCTGAACACTCTGGATCTGTCCGAAACCGGCATCGACCGCCTGCCTCCCGGCTTGCTCACCCGTCACGAACTGAGCGCTGCCTTTCTCAGCGGCAACCGCATCAGTGAATTGCCCGAGGCACTCTTCGACTTGCCATCGCATACCAGCGTGGCCTTCGACCTGTCTGACAATCCCCTGTCATCAGCCGTCCTCGAGCGGGTCAAAGCCTACTATCAGCAGCACGGTACCTACTGGGAAGCTGATGCTCCAGCCGTCGATGTACGCGATGCAATGTTGCTCTACCCCGCGCTGGACACCAATCAGATCAACCAGTTTATCTACAGCCTCCCGGGCGACCTGGAAGCGGGTAAACGCGAGTTGGCACGGCTGGCCGGTGAATGGGACACGCTGAAGTCCGAGCTCAGCCAGTGGGCCCGACAACCGCAGCTGCCGCCCCAGGAAGCCGCCCGGCGCAGCGAACTCCATGCATTGCTTGAACGAAGCTGGCGCAGGGAGACCCCGCAGGACAGTCAATTCGCCCATACGCTGGAGATCCCCGCGACGCTCGCCGGCGAGCTGCCCACGCTGAGTGCACGCTTCAAGCATGTTGGCTCGCTGATGATCAAAGGCAGCGGCGAGCCGATGGGATCAACGACCTTTATCGACAGCTTCCCGGCCCTGACTATCCTGGACATCAAAAACGTGGCGCTCGGCGACATTCCTGCCCCGGTGTTCAATTTGCAGACACTGTCCATACTGGCGCTGCCACGCTGCTCGATAGAGCTGAGCCCCACCAGCGTAGCGGGGTTGCAAGGCATGACCGGCCTTGAATACTTGAACCTGGACCACAATCCGCTGGCACGCACGCCGGACTTCAGTCACCTGCCCAAACTGAGCACCCTCTCGCTCAAAGACACCGGATTGACGCAGGTGCCCCTTAGCCTGCTGGGCGGCCCGCCACGCCAGTCGATCAACTTGAGTAAAAATGCCATTGAACATCTGCCCGAGGCGCTCTTTTCCATGCCGGCCTCAAGCACCAGCGGCCTGGACCTGTCCGTGAACCCCTTGACGCCCCAATCCCTGGAGTCGATCAAACGCTACTGCCAGCGCACCGGCGAAAGCTTCGCTGCACAGGCACCCGAAGCTCAACGCAGGCGCACGCAACAGCTATACCCTTCATTCCTGGACAGCGAGGCGGATCGATTCATCTTCAACCTGCCCGGCGACATGACGTCAGTGGACCCGATGTTGACGCATCTGGAAGCTGAATACGAGCAACTGAGCAACGACCTGCAACTATGGGTGCAAGCTGTTCCGGATCGACATCCGATCCTGGATGTGCCGATTGACGAACAAACCCGCGCCCAGGACCAACTGAGGCGGCGCAACTTCAAGACGCTGCTGGAACAGGCGTGGCGACGAGAAAGCCCCGAGGATGAAGAAAGCCTGGACGATGAGCTGACCCATCAGCTGGTACTCGACACACCGGTAATGGGCGACCTGCCGGAGGTGAACGCCACCTTCAACCACGTGACCTTGCTCCAACTGGACGGTAATGGCACGACGACCGGCGTCGACGGCACATTGCGCAGCTTTCCCCATCTGC
The DNA here is from genome assembly GCF_022807995.1 of Pseudomonas orientalis. Classification (NCBI taxonomy): domain Bacteria; kingdom Pseudomonadati; phylum Pseudomonadota; class Gammaproteobacteria; order Pseudomonadales; family Pseudomonadaceae; genus Pseudomonas; species Pseudomonas orientalis. Next base: position 4,411,496 of record NZ_CP094351.1, read on the forward strand.
AGACACTCAGGCTCAGCAAGTGCTCCCTGGGCGCCCTGCCCGAGGCGATCCAGCACATGCCCAAGCTGTCCACACTGGATATGACGGAATGCGCGATACGACTGACACCCCAAACGCGCGGCAGGCTGAGCGCCCTGACCGAACTTGAGTTCGTCAACCTGAGCCACAACCCCCTGGGCCACGCCCCTGACGTCAGCGCCCTGCATGAACTGGTATCGCTGTATTTGAGCAATGCGGCACTGAGCGAAGTTCCGCAGGGCGTCTTTGGCCTGGAGCAACTACAAACGCTGGACTTGAGCAACAACGCAATCCAGCAGATACCGGCGGACTTGCTGGAGACGTCAGCAACCCTCAACGGCGACTGCGATTTGAGCGGCAACCCGCTGTCGGCGCAAAGCATTGAGCGCTTGCGCCAGTACTACCAACGCACAGGCGTGGACTTCCAGGTTGCGGCCGCTACCGTGGATGCCCAAGGTACACCTCTGATAGCGGCCAGGCCTGACCCCGAGGAAGACTGAACGTCGATCAACCGCGCTCGGACGGTACCGACGACAATTCAAACGGGCTGCTGCTGCGACGCTGGTTGCGGTCTTCACGCGGGGTGGCGCCGAAAAAGTTGCGGTAGGCGCTGGAGAAGTGCGGCCCCGAGGAGAAGCCGCACGACAGGCCGATCTGGATGATCGACTTGCTGGTCTGCATAAGCATCTGGCGCGCCTTGTTCAGGCGCAGTTCCAGGTAATACTGGCTGGGGACGCGGTTGAGGTATTGCTTGAAGATCCGTTCAAGCTGTCGTCGCGACACGCACACGTGCTGAGCGATTTCGTCGGTAGTCAGCGGCTCCTCAATATTGGCCTCCATCAGCAGCACCGCCTGGGTCAGCTTAGGATGGCTGGAACCCAGGCGGTTTTGCAGCGGAATGCGCTGGCGCTCGCCACCTTCGCGGATGCGCTCCACGACCAGTTCTTCCGACACCGCGCCGGCCAGCTCGGCGCCGTGGTCGCGGGCGAGCACCGCCAGCAGCAGGTCGAGCACCGACATGCCACCACAGGCGGTCAGGCGATCGCGGTCCCAGTCGAACAGGTGACTGGTGGCGATGACCTTGGGAAAGCGCTCGGCGAAGTCGTCCTGCCAGCGCCAGTGCACGGCGGCGCGATAGCCGTCGAGCAGGCCGAGCTGGGCCAGCGGGTACACACCCGCCGACAACCCGCCGATCACACACCCCGCCCGAACCAGTTGCTTGAGCGCGGTGCTCAGTTGCGAGGCTATAACGGTCGGCGGCTCATCGGCCAACAGGAACAGCTTCTGGAAACCTTCGAGCTTACCCGCCCAGGGTTCGCCCGGCAGTTGCCAGGCACCTTCGCCTGCCGGCTCCGCGAGCAGAAACGATAACTCGTAGACCACCTCCGGATGCACCCGCTGAGCAACGCGCAAGGCCTCCTCAGCCAGCGCAAGCGTGAGTGCTTTTGTGCTGGGCCAAATCAGGAAACCAATTTTGTGGGCGGTCATGTGGGAGCTATCCGAAGCGAAGAACGGTAATGAAGACAAAGGCCAATGCTAGCCGGTAAACCAACACAAATCTCAAAAACAATGCCGATCAAATGTGGGAGGGGGCTTGCCCCCGATAGCGGTGTATCAGATCCACCTGTACTGACCGACACACCGTCATCGGGGGCAAGTCCCCTCCCACATAAAGCAGCTCCAACAGCAAAGGACTATTTCAAGCTGCCGGAGAGGAACTGCTGAAGGCGCTCGGACTGCGGATTAACCAGCACTTCGCGAGGATTGCCACGCTCTTCGACAATGCCTTTGTGCAGGAACACCAACTGGTTCGACACTTCACGGGCAAAGCCCATTTCGTGGGTCACCACCACCATGGTGCGGCCTTCCTGGGCCAGGTCCTGCATCACCTTGAGCACTTCGCCGACCAGTTCCGGGTCGAGTGCCGAGGTCGGTTCGTCGAACAGCATCACCTCCGGCTCCATCGCCAGGGCACGGGCGATCGCCACGCGCTGCTGCTCGCCGCCGGACATGTGGCCGGGGAACGCATCCTTGCGATGGCCTACGCCGACCTTGGCCAGGTAGTGCTCGGCCTTTTCACGGGCTTCTTTCTTCGACACGCCCAGCACATGCACCGGCGCTTCCATCACGTTTTCAATCGCGGTCATGTGCGACCACAGGTTGAAATGCTGGAACACCATGGACAGGCGCGAACGCATGCGCTGCAACTGCTTGGGGTCGGCGGCCTTCATGGCGCCGTCCTTGTTGGCCACCAGTTTCAGCTCTTCGTTGTTGAGCAGGATTTTGCCGGCGTGGGGCTGCTCGAGCAGGTTGATGCAGCGCAAAAAGGTACTTTTGCCCGAACCGCTGGAACCGATGATGCTGATCACATCACCGGCCGCGGCGGCCAGGGACACGCCTTTGAGCACTTCATGACTGCCATAGCGTTTATGCAGGTCTTGGACTTCAAGCTTGTACATGCGGTCGGTTCTCACAAAAACAGGTGGTCAGTCGTTGAGCAAGCGCCCGTGACGCAGCGCTTCGCGCCCCGCCACCTTGGCCAGCCAGAAACCCGCTTGGGCATAACGTAGCCGTTCAACGGCAAACAACACCCCGGACGTACCCGCGCAGATAATGCTCACACGGTCTTCCAGAGGATCAATCACTTCAAAAATCGCTTCGCCCTTCTCGACCCGGTCGCCGGCCTTACGCAGGTAACTGATCACCCCGGCGTGGGGCGCGAACAGCAGTTCGGTGCCTTCGAAGGGCATGCCTTCACAGGGCTCGTGTTGGGGTGCGGGCCATTCGCCCGTGATCAAGCCTTGTTCGGCAAGAAACGCCAGGATGCCTTCAGCGTGAAAGATCGCTTCATCGCGGCCGGTGTCAGCCTGGCCGCCCAACTCCAGCGTCGTCGCCAGACAGGCCAGCGGAATCTGTGCGTCGGGGAACGCGCGCGACAAACGCAACCACGGCAACGAACAGGCTTCATCAAACGAACTGCCACCGGAATCTTCCGCGAGCAGGCCGACCTTCACATTCAAATGCGCCGACAGCGAGCGCCACTGCGGCCAGTGCTGGGGCAATGCGTACATGTGCAGCGCGGCTTCGGCGTCGCAGTGCAGGTCCAGGACGATATCGGCGGTGCAAGCGTGGCCCAGCAAGATGCGCTGCATGCCTTGCAACTGGCTGCTCGGCGCGGGCAACGCAGCGAGTGCATCGCTCATCGCCTGGCGGATCATGCGCACGTTGGCATGGGGATCGTCGCCCAGCTTGCCTTGCAGCCGCTCAGCGACCGGTTCGCTCAGCTCAACGAAATCGCGGTTGAAATTCTTGCCGCTGCCCACCTCGAAACGCCCCTGATGGCTGCCTTGCAGCAACTGACCCAGGCCCATCGGGTTGGCCACCGGCACCAGCTCGATCACGCCGTTGAGCGCGCCTTGAGCTTCGAGTTCGGTGAGGCGCTTTTTCAGCTCCCAGGCGGTGCGCATACCGGGTAATTCATCGGCGTGCAGGCTGGCCTGGATATACGCCTTGCGCTCGCCACTGCCGAAGCGAAACACGCTCATCTGACGTTCACAGCCCAGGTGGCCCCAGGGCAACAGGTGATCGATACGTTCCATATCAATGCTTCCGTGGAGCCAGGTAGCTCAGCCAGCGGCGCTCGGCCAACTTGAACATTCGCACCAGGATGAAGGTCAGGCCCAGGTAGAACACGCCTGCAGTGATATAGGCTTCGAACGGCAGGTAGTACTGGGCGTTCACCGTGCGCGCGGCGCCGGTGATATCGATCAGGGTGACAATGGAGGCCAGGCTGGTGGTCTGCAGCATCATGATCACTTCGTTGCTGTACTGCGGCAGCGCGCGGCGCAGGGCCGACGGCAGCAGAATGCGGCGGTACAGCTTGTAGCGCGACATGCCCATGGCCTTGGCCGCTTCGATCTCGCCATTGGGCGTGGCCTTGAGGCTGCCGGCGATGATCTCGGCGGTGTAAGCGCTGGTGTTGATCGCAAAGGCCAGGCACGCGCAGAAGGTGGCGCTGGACAGCAGCGGCCACAGGAAGCTTTCACGCACCGCTTCGAACTGCGCCAGCCCGTAGTAGATCAAAAACAGCTGCACCAGCATCGGCGTGCCGCGAATCACATAGGTGTACAGCCACGCCGCACCATTGACGATCGGCTGCTTGGACACGCGCATCAGGCCCAGGGGCAAGGCGGCGAGCAGGCCGAAGAACAGCGCGATGGCGAGCAGTTTGAGGGTGGTCAGCAGGCCGCCAAGGTACAGCGGCATGGCCTCCCAAATGACGTTGTAGTCGAAGATCATAGATCAGCCGCCCTTACGCCTACCGAGTAGCGCTTCTCGAGGTAGCGCAGCGCCAGCAACGACACGCTGGTGATCACCAGGTACATCGCCGCCACTGCGAGGAAGAAGGTAAAAGGCTCGCGGGTGGCGTCGGCCGCCTGCTTGGCCTTGAACATCATGTCTTGCAGGCCCACCACCGAAATCAGCGCAGTCGCCTTGGTCAGTACCAGCCAGTTGTTGGTGAAACCGGGGATCGCCAGCCGGATCATCTGCGGCACCATCACCCGGAAAAACACCTGGAAACCGCTCATGCCATACGCCAGGCCGGCTTCGGCCTGGCCCTTGGGAATGGCCATGAAGGCGCCGCGGAAGGTTTCCGACAGGTAGGCGCCAAAGATGAAACCCAGGGTGCCGATACCGGCGGCCAGGGGGTTCAGGTCGATATAGTCGTCATAGCCGAGCATCGGCGCGACGCGGTTGAGCAGGTCCTGACCGCCGTAGAAAATCAGCAGGATCAACACCAGGTCGGGGATCCCGCGGATCACCGTGGAGTACAGGTCACCCAGCCAGGCCAACCAACGCACCGGCGACAGTCGTAACGCGACCCCGATCAGACCCAGAACGATGGCCAAGGCCATGGACGACAAGGCGAGCTGAAGCGTCAACCATGCGCCATCGAGGATAACGGCCCCGTAGCCTTTCAACATGATTCAGGTCCTCGAAAAGGGGGATGAAAAAATGGCGCAAACTTCAGAGTGTTCTGTTGCTTGCGCCATTTCGGACAGACAGCTGCGACGGTTTACTGGGCTTCAGGCCCGTAAATATCGAAGTTGAAGTACTTGTCCTGGATTTTTTTGTACTCGCCGTTGGCACGGATCGCGGTGATGGCAGCGTTGATACGGTCCAGGTTTTCCTTGTCGCCTTTGCGTACCGCGATGCCTACGCCGTCGCCGAAGTATTTGACGTCGGTGAACGATGGGCCGGTGAACGCGTAGCCTTTGCCGGCTGGCGTGTCGAGGAAACCTTCCTGCAGCAGGGTAGCGTCAGCCACGGTACCGTCGAGGCGACCGGCTTCCACGTCCAGGTAGATTTCGTTCTGCGAGCTGTAAGGCACAACGGTGGCGCCTTTGGGAGCCAGCACTTCCTTGGCGAAACGATCGTGGATCGAACCGCGCTGCACACCGATCTTCTTGCCCTTGAGTTCATCCAGGCTGTCGCTGACCGTGGTGCCTTCCTTCAACACCAGGCGCGCCGGCGTCAGGTAGTAGCGGTTGGTGAAATCGACGGACTTCTTGCGGTCTTCAGTGATGGACATGGACGACAGGATCGCGTCGATCTTGCGCACTTTCAGCGCGGGGATCAGGCCGTCGAACTCCTGCTCGACCCAGGTGCACTTCACATCCATCTGCTTGCACAGGGCGTTGCCGATGTCGTAGTCAAAACCGACGATGCTGCCATCCGGCGCCTTCGAGGCAAACGGAGGGTAAGCCGCTTCGATACCAATTTTCAGAGGCTTGCCTTCGGCGAAAGCCTGCATGGACAGCACGGACAGCGCCAGGGCGCCCAACAGCACGAGTTTCTTCATCTTGGGACTCCATCGGTATAGGGCAAAACAGCAGTATGAGCCATGGCCCACGATGCGGCGAAGGTGAAACCGAAAGCGTTGCAGCGTCCTGCGCCAGTGAGTGCCAGCGACGACGAGCGAGTGATCGGCATTCTAACGACAGGCTGGAAGCCGATATTTCCTCAATGCGACAACAATTTACAGAAGCACCGAGAAAGCGGTTCCAGCACATTGACAGCCTCTGAATTTTATGCAGAGACAAAAGATATTAAACCAGCTGATGCTGCAAATTGCGGGCCTATTATTCGCAAACCCTTCTGGGACGGCAAGTGTGGCGTTTAATCTTATTTCTGGGGGTGTCTGAAATGCGGGTTTTCGGGGCGGGGGCGTAGCCGTTTGCCTCATGTATGGGCCCGGGGTTACACATTTGCGTTAACCGGTAACATTCAGAAACGTCCTACTGCGCAAACCGATATTTATTGGCTTGTTGGTTATGCATGTCTGCCAGACCACCCTCTGCAAACGCCTTGAAATGCAATCCAAATGTGGGAGGGGGGCTTGCCCCCGATAGCGGTGTGTCATCTGATACATGTTCCACTGACCCACTGCCATCGGGGGCAAGCCCCCTCCCACAAGGGACCTTCACTGTGTGCAAGATCCCATAAAAAAACCCCACCCGGCTCTCACCAAATGGGGCTCTGTCCCACCTACCCCGCCTTAAGCGACGTTCATGGTCTTGTGCGTCTCAATCAACTGCGCCACCACCCCCGGGTCGGCCAGGGTGGAGATATCCCCCAGCCCGTCATACTCGGCCGTGGCAATCTTGCGCAGAATCCGCCGCATGATTTTCCCCGAACGCGTCTTCGGCAAGCCCGGCGCCCACTGGATCACATCCGGTGAAGCAATCGGCCCGATCTCCTTGCGCACCCAGTTTTTCAACTCCAGGCGCAGCTGCTCGCTGGGCTCTTCGCCACCGATCAAGGTGACGTAGACATAAATGCCCTGCCCCTTGATGTCGTGCGGCACCCCCACCACCGCCGCTTCCGCGACTTTGGGGTGGGCGACCATGGCGCTTTCGATCTCGGCGGTGCCCATGCGGTGGCCGGACACGTTGAGCACGTCATCCACGCGCCCGGTGATCCAGTAGTAACCGTCCTCGTCACGCCGCGCGCCGTCACCGGTGAAGTACATGCCACGGAAGGTCTTGAAGTAAGTGTCGACGAAACGATCGTGGTCGCCGTACAGCGTACGCGCCTGGCCCGGCCACGAATCGAGGATCACCAGGTTGCCTTCGGCCGCGCCTTCGATCAGGTTGCCCAGGTTGTCCACCAACGCCGGCACCACGCCAAAGAACGGCCGTGCCGCCGAACCCGGCTTGAGCGCATGGGCGCCCGGCAGCGGGCTCATCATGTTGCCGCCGGTTTCGGTCTGCCACCAGGTGTCGACAATCGGGCAACGGGATTGGCCGACGTTCTTGTAGTACCAGTCCCAGGCTTCCGGGTTGATCGGCTCGCCCACCGACCCCAGAAGGCGCAGGCTGCTGCCGTCGGCGCCTTCGCAGGCGGCGGTGCCCGAGGCCATCATCGCGCGGATCGCGGTCGGCGCGGTGTAGAGGACATTGACCTTGTGCTTGTCGACGATCTTCGCCACCCGCGTGATATCCGGGTAGTTCGGCACGCCCTCGAACAGCACGGTGGTCGCGCCGTTCGCCAGCGGGCCGTAGACGATGTAGGTGTGGCCGGTGACCCAGCCGACGTCGGCGGTGCACCAGTAGATTTCACCCGGGCGGTAGTCGAACACACGCTCATGGGTCAGGGCTGCATACAGCAGGTAGCCGCCGGTGGTGTGCTGCACGCCCTTGGGCTTGCCGGTGGAGCCGGAGGTGTAGAGGATGAACAGCGCTTCTTCGGCGCCCATCTCTTTGGGCGCGCACACGGTGCCCGCCACTTTCATCAGGTCTTCGTACCAGATGTCGCGATGCTGGTTCCACTTGATCTGGCCATTGGTGCGCTTGCACACGATGACCTTCTGGATGCTGCTGGTTTCAGGGTTGGTCAGCGCGTCATCGACGTTAGCTTTCAGCGGAATTTTCTTACCGGCGCGGATGCCTTCATCAGCGGTGATCACCACCTTCGACTTACAGTCGATAATGCGACCGGCCAGGGCTTCCGGCGAGAAACCACCGAACACCACCGAGTGAATCGCACCGATGCGGGTACAGGCCAGCATGGCGACCACGGCTTCGGGGATCATCGGCATATAGATAGTCACCACATCGCCGCGGTGCACATCCTGGCCACGCAGGGCGTTGGCGAACTTGCAGACTTGTTCATGCAATTCGCGGTAGGTGATGTTACGGCTCTCGGCAGGGTCATCGCCCTCCCAGATGATCGCGATCTGGTCGCCGCGCTCGGCGAGGTGGCGGTCCAGGCAATTGTAGGAAACGTTCAAGGTGCCATCGGCGAACCACTTGATGTCGACATGGTGATCGTCGAACGAGGTCTGCTTCACCGTGGTGAAAGGCTTGATCCAGTCGAGACGCTTGGCTTGCTCGCGCCAGAAACCATCGGGATTGACCACCGACTGCTGGTACATCGCCTTGTAGGTCGCCTCGTCGGTCAGCGTATTGGCTGCTACTTCGGGACGAACGGGGTACAGGGAAGCCGCACTCATCTTTCTTACCTCGGTGACAATAGTTGTTGTTGTATGGCCCCTGTTGTAGCCGGGGTGGGTCTATAGAACCATTCGACGATGGTAGTAACAAGCCCCTGCACATTGCCCTGCTATGCCGGTTTTCCGCTCTGGCCCGCGCCCTGTGGCGCTTCGCGCGCTTCTGAAAAAACCTTCATCGAGGGATTGTTACAAAAACCGTCAAAAGTGTTTATCAAAACCACGGGTATATGAATATAACCCGGGCGCCTAGAATCAACTCCGCCAACCAAGGCACTGCGATTAACACCGTAACAGCCCCCACGAAGGCAACGTTAATCCGAACTTCCCAACTCTCAAGTTACACACGTGGCCTCACAAGGGCCCCGTGACCCCTTTCGCCCTGAAGAAGGTAAATAGAGAAATGAAAGCTTTAGTAGTTTTGGCCCTCAGCAGCCTGTGCGCCACCGCCGCCCTGGCCGACGAGGCCCCGACCGAGCTGGCTGGCGCGAATGCGCCGATTGTTGAGGACTACACCTACAGCACTCACCTGGACGTCGCCAAAGTACTGTCCATGAGCGATATTCCGCAAGTGTGTGAAGTTGTACCGGTGAAGATGGAATATGAAGACTCGCAAGGTCAGCGCCATATTCTTAATTATCATGTGATGGGCAATGGTTGCTCGAACGGGTAATAAACTTCGTTATTTAGCTTTAACCCGGATCTTGGTCGCCGCAGGAAATCGTTCTTGCGGCCAAGAACCCACCTCGAATGCACCACAAATCAAATGTGGGAGCGGGCTTGCCCGCGAAGACGATAGATGCTGCACCACTGCAATCCGCTCTAAGCGCCAGAATTGGGCTTCACACGCTCAATGACATCTTTCCTTTCTTGCAAAAAAACCTCATCCACTTTAGGCAAATCGACCAGCGACAACCAACTGGGCCTGACTGGCCTCAGAATAATTGTGTCCCTCTCCCTGAGAATTTCCAGCTCATCCACCCCGTCGTAAGCCATCTCCGCTGGCAAATGCCCACAACCTGATCTCCTCTTCCCTCCTCGGTAAAATACCGACACCTCCCGTCAAAAACTTCCTACCCACCAACCCCCCGTAATCCCTCACTCTGGCTCAAATACCCACCTTTTTGTCCGCCAACCGAGACAATCCGCCCCAACACAAACCCAATTTTTTCCCTATAATGCGCGAGTAAATCGGGCCTGCAATATCCCTTTACACAGGGACGAAGAGCCAGACCTGAGGCCACCGCCGGAGCCTGCACCACCCGCTCCGCCCCTCAAGCCTCATGCAGTACCCGTTACCCCATTACGTTTATTTGCCTGCGCGAGCTGCTGCAACAAACGATTCCTTAAGATCCACCGCGGCCCTGGGGCCGTGTGAACACCCAACCATCCGGTTTCACACGGGTACCTTGAGCCCTCACGCAGGAGACGACACGTCATGCTGAGCTGGGACGAATTCGACAAAGAAGAAGAAGGCGAAGTAGCCGCTAAAGGCGCCAACGCCGGCCACGCCACCGAAGCCAACATGGACCGCCTCGACGGTGCCGGCGCCGCCGCCGCCATCGAAGCCCGCGCCGTCACCGCCAATGACTCCGCCGCCATCGCGCGCGCCAAGGCCGAGCTGGACAAACTCGACGTCGCCGAAGGCCTCGCCGAACTCGAAGGCGCCTCCGCCCGCGTCGCCGTCGACGAAAAGCGCATGATCAACTGCCGCGCCGACCTCAACCAACTCGTGCCTTTCAAATACGACTGGGCCTGGCAGAAATACCTCGACGGCTGCGCCAACCACTGGATGCCGCAAGAGGTCAACATGACCGCCGACATCGCCCTGTGGAAAAACCCAGAAGGCCTGACCGACGACGAACGCCGCATCGTCATGCGCAACCTCGGCTTCTTCTCCACCGCCGATTCCCTGGTCGCCAACAACCTGGTGCTGGCCGTGTACCGCCTGATCACCAACCCCGAGTGCCGCCAGTACATCCTGCGCCAGGCCTTCGAAGAAGCGATCCACACCCACGCCTACCAGTACTGCATCGAATCGTTGGCCATGGATGAAGGCGAGATCTTCAACATGTACCACGAGATTCCATCGGTGGCTAAAAAAGCCGCCTGGGGCCTGAAGTACACCCGCTCGATCTCCGATCCGAAGTTCGAAACCGGCACCGTCGACACCGACAAAGAGTTGCTGCGCAACCTGGTCGCCTACTACTGCGTGCTGGAAGGCATCTTCTTCTACTGCGGCTTCACCCAGATTTTGTCCATGGGCCGCCGCAACAAAATGACCGGCGTGGCCGAGCAGTTCCAGTACATCCTGCGCGATGAGTCGATGCACCTGAACTTCGGGATCGATGTGATCAACCAGATCAAAATCGAAAACCCGCATTTGTGGGATGCCGAGATGAAGGAAGAAGCGACCCAGATGATTTTGCAGGGGACGCAACTGGAGATTGAATATGCGCGGGATACCATGCCGCGTGGGGTGCTGGGGATGAATGCGGCGATGATGGAGGATTATCTGAAGTTTATTGCTAACCGTCGTCTGTCGCAGATTGGGTTGAAGGAAGAGTATCCAGGGACGACCAACCCGTTCCCTTGGATGAGCGAGATCATGGATTTGAAGAAAGAGAAGAACTTCTTCGAAACCCGTGTAATCGAGTACCAGACCGGCGGTGCGCTGAGCTGGGATTAACTCTTAAGCCAAGTAACATTAAAAAGCCCTGACTGCTCAGGGCTTTTTTATGCTCGCTGGATGAACAGGACCCTTCCTACAAGGAGACCACCCTTGGAACGGTTGATACGAATATCGATGTCACCTAGGCTCATCCGCCGGTGCCTAAGAAACGCCCAACGTAGAAGCAAGCCGCAATCACACAGTTAAAATCTGCTTGACCTCAGTCATGCGGAATTGACGCTGTAATGTGGCTTTGTCGGTTGGAGTTTCTTAGAACCACATTCTCTACGTTGGGTCGTGGCCCTTTAGAAAATCACGTAGAGGTCATAGGGAATGCCCAACCAACATTTATTCAACTCGCCGTCGACTAAAGAATTAGCGTCATCTGAACCGTTGATCGCCGTTGTCTTCAACCGTCACAGTCTTCCTTTACATACTCTTCTTCTGGAAAACCAACCCTGGTTCTGCGCTCGCGATCTTGGGCGCTTAATGGGATGGCATTTGGATGAACGAACGACTCGCAAGCTCGATGAAGATCAAAAGAGAACCGTAAAACTGCTGTTCCACGGTCAACCGGAAGAAATGTTGATGATCAGTGAATCAGGCGCCTATGCGTTGCTGATCTATCACTACGTACCCGGAAACCGCCTATTACGTAGCTGGCTGACTCACGAAGTCGTTCCGACGTTGCGGGACGATCGTCAGGCCCGAACGATGGAACGACCACTATTGAGCATGTTGGATTGGCCAGAGATGTCATTGAACCTGCTGCATTGGCAGGATGAGGGCTGGATACGTCTTCGAGACATGCCGTATTTGCTGGTGAATAGAACCTACCGGGGAGATTCAGCAAAGGTGCCATGGTGGCGCAAGCTCATACAACCGTTCCGAATGAAGCAGCGAACTTACTGACAATGGCAACCGCCAATTCCGACCAGCTTGTAGGAAATTTCGTAGACGCACTAACGACCACTCAGTATCGTCCAAGGGTTTTCCACCCTCGGCGGCTGCATGGACATTACGAAAGACAAAACGGACTGGAGCGACGCGGAACTGGCAGCGGCGGTCGAGGCTTACCTAAAGATGCTGGCCTGGGAAAAGAGTGGCCAACCTTTCAACAAAGCCCTCGAAAACCGACTTCTGCGTGAAGGCCCGGTGGCGGGCCGTGCGAAGGGCTCCATTGAATTCCGCATGCAAAATATTTCCACCGTGCTGGTCCGTATGGGCTGGGACCGCATCGAGGGCTATAAGCCCGCCAAGAACGTGGGCTCCGGCGTAGAAAAACGGATCCGTCAAGCGCTCGCCGCACAAGGCGTATTCGAATCCGAAGACGCCGCCCAAACCGCCGATGAGCAAACGCTCATCCGCCGCGCCTGCAAACTCCAGCAGCAAGCCTTCCCAAAACTACCGGACGGCATCGCCCAACCGCAGAAAGTATCCACGTTCAGTACGGCCTTCGTCCGCGACCCAAAAGTACGCGCTTGGGTTTTGAAAGAAGCCAACGGCATCTGTGAAGGCTGCGGTTCAAACGCGCCTTTCGAGGTCGACGGTTTGCCATTTCTTGAAGTACATCACGTCAAGCACCTGGCCCAGAAGGGTTCGGATCGCATCACCAATGCTGTAGCCTTGTGCCCCAATTGCCATCAGCGTTGTCACCGGTCGAGTGATCGGGAGGCTTTCACCGAAGGGCTTTACGCCAAAATCGGAAGATTGGCACGGGAGTAGACTCCCGCTGTCACACCTGATGCATATTCAAAAAATACTAGATAGGACCGAGGCCAACCCGTGAACCCAGACATGCTCGAAGCCGGCCCCGTTGACGCCAAAGTACTTTCCGTCTTTGACTTCGACGGCACCCTGACCCACCACGACAGTTTCGTGCCCTTCCTCAAGTTTGCCTTTGGCACAGGCGCGTTTTACGGCCGGATGGTGAAGCTGGCCGTGCCGGGACTGCGCTTTTTGGTGCGGCAGATCAGCCGGGATGAGTTGAAGGCGCAGTTGATCCGTACCTTTATGACCGGGGTGGAGAAGGCGTGGGTGCAGCAGAAGGCCGAGGAGTATTGCCAGCGCAATTGGGCGCGGTTGATGCGCCCGGCGGGGGTGTTGTCGGTGGAGCAGGAGTTGGGCTCGGGCGCGGTGGTGACGCTGTGTTCGGCGTCGCCGGCGCTGGTGTTGCAGCCGTTTGCCGATCGGTTGGGGATCCGCTTGATCGGGACTGAGCTTGAAGTGGTGGACGGGGTGCTGACCGGTAAGCTCACGGGGAATAATTGCCGTTGTGAGAACAAGGTGCTGCGGCTTGAGGCGGTGTATGGGGACCTGGGGGAGTATCGGCTCAGGGCCTGGGGCGATACGCGTGGGGATCGGGAGTTGCTGGCGGCGGCGCAGGATGCGCACTTTCGGCATTTTCATGCGAAGAAGAAAAGGCGGGCTCGGTTGCAGCGGTGATGCGGGGCATTGGGATCGGCTGGAACACCGAGTCGATCCGATCGCTGCATCGCTGCCTTGCTGGGGCTCGAGAGCTCCCACATTTGGATCGGCGTGGTGCGTAAACCGTATTCGGTAAGGCGTTTTAGCACGCCGCTTACACCCAATCTTCTACCCGCAAACCTGGCACGCGGTCGAACTCGCGCCGGTTGTTAGTGACCATAATCAGGCCCTGCGAACGGGCATGCCCAGCGATCATCTGGTCATACGAGCCTATCGGAGTACCAGCTCTCGCTAGCTCAGCGCGAAGTTGGCCAGTGTGCATAGCGGCATCCTGGTCGTATTTCAAAACTTCCAGACGTGCTGCAAAGCCTTCGACATCAGCCAAGTTTCGCTCTGGGTTAGGTGATTTTTCCGCGCCGTAAATCAGCTCCATCAGGGTCACTGTACTGATAGCTAGTTGGCCATAGTGCTTTCTGAAGGTTTCGCGCACCTGCTGGGGTCTGTTTTTGATTGTGAAGATACAGATGTTGGTATCGAGCATGAACTTGAGCATTAAAAAGATTCCCGCTCTTGGTCAGCAGGCTGATCTCGGTCGTTCATGAAGTCCGGCGTGACACCCTCGCCATCGAACCAGCTGTCCCATGACTCACCGGCTGGGGTGATGATTCGGGCCCTACCGATTGAGACGACATCTACACGTTTTACGTCATCCGGCAACGCAGCAGCCTTTGGCAAACGTACAGCTTGGCTGCGGTTGCTTTGAAATACAGAACCTTGGTCCATATTGGCCTACCTCCAGTGGTCGTGTGATTACGCAACGCTACACCACGAAATGGATATGTCAATGGGATATACATTTCGTTACTGGTCGAACGTTGATTTTCGGCAAGCCAAGCATGAAAGCGATCACGGCCTTCGTGAAACAGACCTATCATCCGCTGCGGTCGCGAAAATAGTAATGAGTGCTCAAATTTGTTAATAAATCCACTTCTCGCTTCGAAAACGCTAGCGATACGGGTTTATAGATCGGCGGGCAACCGAGTCGATCCCATCGGAGCCTCGCTGAAGCTCGACACCTCCCACATTTGATCTTTGGCGGGGCTTAGAGCGGCGTCTTCAGGTCCACGCCCAGCGCCGTGGCGAAGGCTTTGACCATCGGGCTTCTCGGGGCGTTGTGGCGCAGGATCAGGTTGAACGCGGTGCTCAGGTGGACCAACTCCGGGCACAGGGCGCGCAGGCGCCCTTCCCTTACCAACGGCGCGGCGTAGTGTTCCGGCAGGAAACCCAGGAAGCGGCCAGTGAGGATCAGGATGGCGACGGCTTCCACTTGGGAAGCCGAGGCGGACTGGCTATCGTGGTTGACGAAGTTGGGCTTGTCGCGGTGGATGGCGTAGCGGTGGTTGACCACTTCGTAGTGGCGCAGTACCTCGGGCGGGATGTCGCTTGCGGTGAACAGCGGATGTCCTACGGCGCAGTAGGCGTGGGCCTTTTCTTCGTAGAGCGGGAAGTAGTCGAATTCTTCGCGACGTTGGTACACCGGGACGATGCCGGCGACCAGGCGCCCTTCCACGACGCCGCGCTCAACTTCATCCAGTTGCGAGGCGTGCAGGCGCAATCTGATCTTTGGCGATTTGCTGTGCAAGGTGCGCAAGGCGGCAATAAGCGGCGAGTTAATGTCGGAGACGGTGTTATCAATAACGCCCACACTAAGGTCGCCAATAAGCTCGTTTTGCGCTGAACTAAGCTTGTCGCGAAAACTGTCCACTGAGGTAAATAACTCAATGGACGCTTGATACACCAACTTGCCTTCTTCGGTCAGCCCGAAGCCTTCCCGGCCCCGTGTGCACAGGCGCATGCCGATGCGAATCTCGAGGTCGGAGATCTGTTTGCTGATGGCCGCCAGGCCCACGTTCAGCTCGTTTTGCGCTGCACTGAAACCGCCGGCCTCGACCACGGCCATGAATACTCGCAGCAACTTGAAGTCCAGCCCGCTCAGTTGCAGTGGTGGTCGTGTGCCGGGTTTGGGGGGCAGGTTTCCAGAAGTGGAAAGTGGGGTTTCCATAATGCGCGTTGACCTCGAGTGCCATATTCAACAGGCTTGAACCCAATCCTTGAACATAGCCAGGCGGCGATAATGAACATAAACATCCGCCCTTGGCAACCTTGAATACGGCGCGTCAGACGCCGGTTCCAACGCGTTGAAATTTTCTTGTTACTGCCTCCGACTCTTCTAAAAACAAGCGTGAGGAATACCCATGTCCCAGCCCACCGACCGCCTTTGGGGCGCTCGTTTCAAGACCGGTCCGTCTGCGGCATTGGCCGCGTTGTCGCGCTGCCCTGAGCGCTACTTTCGCCTCACGCCTTATGACCTCGCCGGCTCCCGTGCCCATGCCCGTGAGTTGCAGCGCGCCGGGCTGCTGGATGAGTCGGAGACCCTGCGCACGCTGGAAGCCCTGGACCGTATCGGCGATGACTTCGCCGCCGGCCGCCTGCATCCGACCCTGGATGACGAAGACGTACACACCTTTATCGAACGCGTATTGACCGAGCGCCTCGGCGCCCTGGGCGGCAAGCTGCGCGCCGGGCGTTCGCGCAATGACCAGACGGCCAACGACCTGCGCCTGTTCCTGCGTGACCATGCGCGCACCATCGCCACCGAGGTGCTGGGTTTGCAGCAGGCATTGGTCGAGCAGGCCGAGCAGCATGTCGAGAGCATCTGCCCGGGCTTCACCCATCTGCAGCAGGCGCAGCCGATTGTGTTCGCCCACCACTTGCTCGCCCATGCGCAGTCGATGCTGCGCGATGTGCAGCGCCTGGTGGATTGGGATGCGCGTGCAGCGTTGTCGCCCCTGGGCGCGGCGGCGATGGCGGGCTCGGCGATTGCACGCCAGCCGGAACATTCGGCCAAGGAAATGGGTTACACCGGACCGTGCGAAAACTCCATTGACGCTGTGGCCAGCCGCGACCATGTGGCGGAGTTTCTGTTTGTGGCGGGCATGCTCGGGGTGAATATTTCGCGGCTGTCGGAGGAGTTTTGCCTGTGGTCGTCGCGCCAGTTTCGTTGGGTGGTGCTGGACGATGCCTACGCCACGGGCAGTTCGATCATGCCGCAGAAGAAGAACCCGGACATTGCCGAACTGGCGCGGGGCAAGGCCGGGCGTTTGATTGGCAACTTGACCGGGCTGATGTCGACGCTCAAGTCGTTGCCGCTTTCTTACAACCGCGATTTGAGTGAAGACAAGCACAGCGTGCTGGACAGTGTGGACACCTTGCTGCTGGTGTTGCCGGCGATGGCCGGGATGGTCGCGACCATGAAGGTGCAGGTCGACGAGCTGCGGCGGCAGGCGCCGATGGGTTTTACCTTGGCGACTGAGGTGGCGGATTGGCTGGCCACCCGGGGCGTGCCGTTTAAAGAAGCGCATGAGATTACCGGCGCGTTGGTTCAGGCCTGTGAGAAGCATGAGATTGAGTTGTGGGAAGCCTCGCCGGCGATGTTGGCGCAGTTGGATGCGCGACTCACACCTGAGGTGCGCGATTGCTTGACCCTGGAGGCGGCGATTGCGGCGCGCAGCGGGTGGGGCGGGACCGCGCCGGAGCGGGTTCGGGAGCAGATTGGGCGGTTGAAGGTGGCGTTGGCTGAGCAGCACAAGTGGGCTGAGGGATATCAGGGGTTTCGGATTTGAGTCTGTGGACTTTTTGGCGTCTGGGCCGGCCTCTTCGCAGGCAAGCCAGCTCCCAAACTTGGACCGCGTACACCCGTTAGAGCGTTAATAGTTTCGGAGAATCACCATGAACCAAACCCCGGCCGAGCGCCTGGAGATAGAGCGCAAGCTGTCCGAGAACCAGTTCGATATCACCCAGTACGAGCATGTGCCGCGGCGGTATTACGGGCGGATGTTTTTCGCCACGTTGATTGTGATTGGGCTGGCGGCGCTGTTGCGTGCGTTTGCCAATGGTCAGATCGAATGGTCCTACATTGGCCAGTTCCTCACGTCCGAGGCCATTCTCTGGGGCCTGGCCAATACCATCATCATGTCGATCCTGGCGATGGCGCTGGGCGTGGTCATCGGGGTAATCACGGCGATCATGCGCATGTCGGCCAACCCGATCCTGCGCTACGTGGCGATCACTTACACCTGGTTGTTTCGCGGAACGCCGTTGATTCTGCAACTGCTGTTGTGGTTCAACCTGGCGTTGATCTTCCCGGTGATCGCGATTCCGGGCCTGTTCAGCCTCGACACCGTCGACCTGATGACGCCATTCGTGGCCGCCCTGCTCGGCTTGAGCATCAACCAGGGCGCGTATACCGCCGAGGTGGTGCGCGCCGGGCTGTTGTCGGTGGACACCGGCCAGTACGAAGCCGCCAAGTCCATCGGTATGCCCAGCCTGCAGGCGCTGCGCAGGATCATTCTGCCGCAGGCCATGCGCGTGATCATTCCGCCGGTAGGCAACGAGTTCATCAGCATGGTGAAAATGACCAGCCTGGCCAGCGTGATCCAGTACTCGGAGCTGCTTCACAACGCGCAAAACATCTACTACGCCAACGCACGGGTGATGGAGCTGCTGATGGTGGCGGGCATCTGGTACCTGGCGGTGGTGACGGTTCTTTCATTTGGTCAAAGCCGCCTCGAGCGTCGTTTTGCCCGCGGCGCCGGCAAGCGTTCGTAAGCCTGGGTTGAGGAGATTTGCCCCATGAGAAGCATCGTCAAGGCCGTCAACCTGAACAAATATTACGACCAGTATCACGCGCTGCGCGACATCAATATCGAGGTCGAGCAAGGCGAAGTGATGTGCATCATCGGCCCATCCGGCTCGGGTAAAAGCACGCTGCTGCGTTGCGTCAACCAGTTGGAAAAAATCGACAAGGGCGGCCTGTGGGTCGACGGCGAACTGGTCGGTTACCGGGTGGTCGGCAACAAGCTGCACGAGATGAACGAAGTGCAGATCGCCCGGCAGCGCCTGGCCACCGGCATGGTGTTCCAGCGTTTCAATTTGTTCCCGCACATGACCGTGTTGCAAAACATCATCGAAGGCCCGTGCCAGGTGCTCAAGCGCTCGCCCAAGGAGGCCACCGAGGATGCGCTGGAGTTGCTGGCCCGCGTGGGCCTGGCGGACAAGCGCAATGCCTACCCGGTGGAGTTGTCCGGCGGCCAGCAGCAGCGTGTGGCGATCGCCCGCGCGTTGGCGATGCGCCCCAAGCTGATGCTGTTTGACGAACCCACGTCAGCCCTCGACCCGGAGCTGGTAGGCGAAGTGCTGTCGGTGATGCGCGATTTGGCCACCACCGGCATGACCATGATCGTGGTCACCCATGAGTTGGGCTTTGCCCGCGAAGTGTCCAACCGCATGGTGTTTATGGACGCCGGCCAGATTGTGGAAGCCGGCAGCCCCGAAGACATTCTAATAAGCCCACAAAACCCGCGTACCCAAAGCTTTATTTCTGCCGTTCGCACTTAACTAAAAAACTAACGAGAACGCCCCCATGAAAAAGATGTTTATTCCTTCGTTGCTCGCCGGCCTGATGGCTTCCAGCGCGGTGTTCGCGGCCTTGCCCGCAGCCATCAAGGACAAGGGTGAAATCAGCGCGGCCATCGTGCCGAACTACCCGCCGATGGATTTCAAGGACCCGGCCACCAATAAGCTCACCGGCTTTGACTTCGACCTGGGCAACGCCCTGGCCGAGCGGTTGGGCGTGAAGATCAAGTGGCAGGAAACCGGGTTCGAGCAGATGCTCAGCGGCCTGACCACCAAGCGCGTCGACATTGTGCTGTCGGGCATGACCGACACCGCCGAGCGTCAGAAATCGGTGACCTTTGTCGACTACTTCACCAGCGGCCCGCAGTTGTACACCCTGGCCAAGCGTGAAGAGATCAAGGAATTGACTGACCTGTGCGGTAAAAAAGTCGGCACCAGCCGCCGTACCACCTGGCCGTCGGAAATCGCCGCGTGGAGCAAGGAAAACTGCGAAGCCGCAGGTAAACCGGCGATCGTGGTCATAGGTACTGAAGGCTCGGCCGATGCGCGCGCGCAGCTGCAGCAGAACCGCCTGGACGCGGCGATGCAGGGTAGCGAAACGATTCCTTACCTGATGTCGCTGGACAAGGGCAAGTACAAGCCGGTGGGGTTGGCGATTTCCAAGCAGTTCACCGGGCTTGGGATCGAGAAGAGCAATACCGAGTTGGTCACCGCGATCAGTGAAGCGTTGCAGGGCATGATTGATGATGGGACGTACGGCAAGATTTTGAAAAAGTGGAATCTGGAGCAGGGTGCGGTCGAGAAGATCAGCATCAATGCGGGCCAGTAGAAACAAGGTCTGAAAATGTGGGAGGGGGCTTGCCCCCGATTGCGGTGGTTCAGCTATACATCCGTTTAATGACACGCCCTCATCGGGGGCAAGCCCCCTCCCACATTGGATCTGTGTGATCTTAAGCAACAACAAGGATGCTCTCCCCCACCGTGACCACCTACTCCCTGGTAATTCGCCGCCTGTTGATTTGCTCGGTGACCATCGTGGTCAGCCGGTCCATGACCAGCCCACTGCTGGCCCTCTGGCTGAGTACCCGACTGGGCCTCAACCAGCAGGATATCGGCCTGCTGATGGGCGTTGCCGTGTTTATCGCCACGTTGCTCGGTCTGTACGGCGGCTACATCATCGACCGCCTGGAAAAGCGCAAGCTGCTGATCCTGGCCATGCTCTCCAGCTCCATCGGTTTTCTGTTGCTGACCTTTGCCAGCAACCTCTACCTCACCACGCTGACCCTGGTGATCACTGAAGCCGCGTCGGCGCTGTTCCTGATCGGTTCCAAGGCGATCATCAGCGAAAACCTCGCGGTGGGTGAGCGCGCCAAAGTGTTTTCCCTGCGCTACACCCTGACCAACGTCGGCTATGCCACCGGTCCCATGGTCGGCGTGGTGATCGCCGGCCAGTTGCCCTGGGCGCCGTTCCTGATCGCCAGCGCGATTGCTTTTGGCAGCCTGTTCCTGATGGTCGGCATTGCCCCGACCGCACGGGATACCCGTCATAAACCGCAAAGCTTTCTGCGCACCCTGCAGACCTTGCGCAGCGACCGCACGCTGATCCTCTTCACCGGTGGCAGTTTGTTGAGCACCATTGTCCACGGGCGCTACACCCTGTATCTGTCGCAGTTTCTGCTGGTAGCCTACAAGCCCGCAGCCGCCTTGAAGATTCTGTCCGCCGTGCTGGCCTGCAACGCCATCACGGTGATTTTGCTGCAGTACCAGATTGGCCGTTTTCTCAAGCGCGAGCAGTTACGCCACTGGATCGTGCTCGGCACCTTGCTGTTTATTCTCGGGTTGATGGGGTTCAGCCTGGCCGACAGTCTGGTCACCTGGTGCCTGGCGATGTTCGTATTCACCTTGGGCGAGATGATTATCTACCCCGCAGAGTTCCTGTTTATCGACACCATCGCCCCCGATGCACTGCGAGGCAGCTACTACGGCGCGCAGAACCTGGCGGCGTTTGGCGGAGCGATGAGCCCGGTGATATGTGGTTATCTGCTGATCAATACGACGCCGGCCAGCATGTTTTATGCTCTGGCGGCATTGACCGCAGCCGGCGGAACCCTGTGTTTCCTGAGTGGGCGACGGGTCGCAAGTTCTTGCTGATATTTGCGCAGGTTCTCGCTATTAATAGCCAAACCTCTCACGGATCCGAGCCCCATGAAATTCGATACGGCCTACAGCCTGAGTCTCGATGACAAGCTATCGATCTATGACGTACGAGACCTGAATTTCGACGAAACCGCCGACTTCGATTCCGACACAGACCACTTCCTCTGCCCCAACGATGTGTGCCGCGCGGCCTTCGATGCCGGCAATACACTGAGTACCTTCAACGCAAAGAACGTCAACTACCGACGCACGCCGCATTTCAAGAACAAAACCAGCACCCGGCATATCGACGGTTGCCGCTACGCCAGCGCGCACAAGAACGCGACCGGTGAAAGCGATGACAACCGCGAGGAAAACTTCCCTTCGGAGTTCGTGCTTACGCGGCGTCAATACGAACCTAAGAGACCCCTGACAAGCACCGGGAACGTCGCCCTGCAGGAACCAACGAAAGCCCCTTCAAATCGCGTCTCCACATCCCACGGCAACAACGACACTCCCCCGGACAAAACCAGCGTATTCGCCCACCCGGTGGAGTGCTATGTGTCGAATATCGATGACAAGGACAAGCTCAAATCAATGCCGTTGAAAATCGGCGAACACACGGCGACGTACTGGACGTTCTTCAAGAAAATCGAGTACCTGCAAGACAACAAGGGCCTGATCTACTGGGGCAGGATCAAGGCCATCAAGGACTACACCAACAGCTTTCGCATCGACTTCGAAAAGAAGGTGTGGCTCGACAGAAAACCCTACGCCGTCAACGTCTACCTGAGCAAAAAACTCATCGAGAACTACCGCAAGCGCACGGCATTCCTGGAGCAGATCAAGGCCGCAGCAGCCAGCGAACGGGCGTTGTATTGCTTTTTCTATGGCGTCACGCCGCAGCTGCGGCAAGTGCCGAGCAAGAAAAACCCCGAGCAGACGTTCGGGGTGTTCAGCGCGAATATTGAAAACCTGGATCATCTGATCATCCGAGAGGCGCCAGGGGTGGAGTAGGCGCAAGCTGAAACGCGAGCGATTGCCCTGAGTTGATGAGCGGTAGGAACAACTGTATAAAAACACAGTATAGTTATGCCTCCCCTGTCGAACCTGGAGAAATCCCCATGTCGTCTCTGGCAATGAGCTCTTTCGTAGAACAGCAGATCGTCCTTCATCAATTCACCGCCCAACACAGCGCCCAGGCCCGCGTCATGTTGGGCTGGAGCCGCGAAGAACTGGCCCGTCAGGCTGGTGTGGCGGTGCAAGCCATCCAACAATTGGAAAGCCATGGCGACGTGGATGATGAAACCCGATTGGTCCTGGCGTTTTGCCTGGAAGCCCAGGGGCTGGTGTTTTTCCCGGGTTTTGCACCGGGATGGGGAATGAGCAAACGCCGCTTCGACGTCGTATCGGCCGAGCCTGCCACACCTGGCATTATTTCCCGGTTGCTGGGCTCACCCGCTGCATCAATTGATTCAACAACGCCTCAACCGAATGGTGCGTAGAGTCCAGCCGGATTACCGGGCAACGCAGTGGTTTCAACCAGCTTTCATGCCGACGCAAACTGCGCAGGCTGTGGTTACCGTCGTCGTAACGCGCAGCCCAGGCAAGAAATGCGGCGCTGTTAGCATGGCGGCTGCCGCCTTCGAGTATCTGGTCGCCGTAGCGCTGTTGTTCGCGCACGCGCAGGCGATGCAGGCGGACGTCGGGGTCCAGGCGCACAAAGACCACATGGGTGAACAGCGGGATCATGATATCTCCCCATCCGCATAGTGAGCCGGACAACACCCAGCCTTCATGGCTTGAGGTGTGTTCTTGCAGCAGGCGGATGCGCTCATCTTTGGGCCGGGCGACGCAGAACGGCTCCGGGGTTTGCTGCCAGTAATAGAAGTCCGAGTCGAAAAAAGCCACATTCAGGCAGTCGGCCAACGCCTTGCCCAGGGTGGTGGCGCCGACGCCCGCAGCACCCAGGATGTGAATTCTATAAGCCATGGTGTTCTCTCCATGACATTGAGTTTAAGCCCTGCCGGTATCGAGCCCGCAGTGGCGCAACCCTGCGCATTATTTGTCAGTTGGCTGCACAGGAACAACCTCTGCCGTACGCCGTAGAGCAGAGGTTGGATCAATTCAGACGCCCCCTGCTGGTACCTCAGGCGCGTTACCTGCCGCTACCGGTGCTGGCGTAAACGGAGTGCCAGGCAGGAAAGCCGGCTCCTTGATCGCCTGTGTCGCTTGCTCATACACGTAAGCAGCCGACAGCAATGCGGCCTCGCTGTTAGCCGCGCCGTAAAGGTAGAGTGCCGTTGGCATACCTTCATCGTCCATGCCCGACGGAACGGACAGGCCCGGGTAGCCTGCCGCAGCGCTGAAAAAATAATTATTTGAGAGAAAATTCGACACCATGGCGTCGAGCGTGTGCTCTTTGATCGGATCATCAATGGTTTTCTGAAAAACAGGGAGGACGGCTTCCCACAGCTTATCGCGCTGCTCCTGAGTGGTTTCCAGGCCATTGATAAGCTCCAGCAGCTTGTGATCAGGCTCACCGGGTTGCTGGTGACGCTTAATGGATGCAATCAGCTCTGAAAGCGATTTGACAGGCAAGCCTTCGCGTCCGGCAAGGTACTCTTGCATGTGATGTTTGACGTCTGAAAACAACGCTTCGTTGTAATCGGCGTAGGTTCCCTCTTCGACGCCATCCTCGAGCGTGCCCACGGGCACCAGGGTCGCACCTTGAGACCGCAACACCTCAAGCGCCTGTGCGTAATGCTCACGGTCGGCCCGCTTCGCGGGATCACTGGCCTCCTCTGCAGATAACTCAGGCACAGGCGTGTAGCCAATTCGCTTGCCTTTCAGGGCATCAGACCGCAGGCCCTCCGTGTAGCCATGGGTCTCGGTCATGGCATTGAGCGCTTCTGCCGCATCGCAGACATTGCGCGTGAACGTGCCAATCGTATCCATGCGTGAACTGGTCATGACACCCTCATTGCTCAGCAAGCCTACGGAGGTTTTCAAGCCAAAAACGCCGTTGTAAGCCGCAGGCGTAATGACCGATCCGCTGGTTTCCAACCCCAACGCCAGCGGCACATGCCCCTGGGCAACCGCTACGGCAGAACCGGAACTCGACCCTGCAACCGTCCCACCCAGGCGATGGGGATTGAGCGTCTGCCCACCCCGCGAACTCCAGCCGTCCATCGGCAATTCAGAGCGAAAGTTGGACAGTTCGCTCATGTTTGTCTTACCGACAACGACCACCCCCGCCCTTAGCAAGTTATCCACGACCTTGGCATTTCTGGAGGCGGCTTTCCCCACCAGAGCCTTGGAACCCGCGCTTGTTTGCATACGGTCCCTGGTTTCGAATACATCCTTGAGCGCGATCGGAACGCCATGCAAATACCCGCGCACATGGCCCTTTTTACGCTCCAGATCGCGAGCCCTGGCGTCCTTGAGGGCATCCGGGTTGGTTTCTACGAAAGCGTTACCGCCTTGCAGCCCACGATCGATATTAGCGATTTGTCTGATGGAGTCCTTCACCAGCGACTCTGAGGTGACCGCGCCGCGGCTGGCCATCTCCCCTGCCATTTGACAGGCGCCCTTGAAGCCCTGCGGCGGATTTGAAAGTTCTTGAAGCAGGCCTGATGCCCACCCACCTGCCGAAACGGGTCCGATCATGAAATACCCTCTGTAAATGACTGAATGAGGGCTATCGTCCGATAGCCTGACAGCAGTCTAAGAGGTTGTTCCGGCAGCTTTACGCAGGCTAATCCTGCTGCCCGGTATGATCATTCCATACCCGCTGCAGGCACGCCGGATAATGTCAGTTGAGCATAAGTTCGCAGTAGAACCTTCACGCGATCACCCGCCCAGCGGGCCCCGTAAAACCAAAGCCGGGTCCCATCTTCCAGTGCCTGGCAGGCACTGGGGTATCCGCTTCTGCAAGCGGCATGAAACGCCTCGCTCTGCTCGTTTGACACCAGGGCATCCAAACGATGGTCGGCCACAAGCTCATCGATGGCAGTGCCGGACTCAAGCGGGTCGTCCGTACGCAACGCGTCCACTGCGACTAACTCCGCACCAGCCTGGCGCAGGATGGCGAAGGCTCGCCGCAAGGTTGCACTATGATCTGCGGGTTCGATATGACCCGCACATCTGTATCGGCTTACGTAGCCGATACGCCAGCCATCTAACACCGGGGAGGCGCCAAAAGCACTGTTGTTTTGCACCAGGGGGACTTCAACCATCACGGGCTCGGCGGGGTCCACGCCGCTGATGGCGATCAGCGACAAAGCGGGGTCTCGTGTGGGTCTGATCATTGGCGCCAGGGCATTGTAGCCGGGTATGAGTACCGCACCCTCAGCACGTTCGGCGGCGAAGACGATAGCACCGGGGCTGGCGTCATCGGTTCGCACCCGGGTAGTGCTGGAAGAGCCAGGTTCGGCGCCACCTTGCGCAAAGGCGTGCGGCGACGTGGAATAGCAGGGCATGCCCAATCGCCATAGTTTCTTGCAGTCGTCGTTCATGACAACGTTTCCCCGAAATTAAATTTCCGAAGGATCATCGCACTCCCTTCCGACGTTTGTCGCAGCGTTGAAATACCCTGAAAATACCTTTTTCCACAGGCTCGTCAGTTAGCCTGCAGCGTGTTCCTTTGCGTCATGAGTCTCTACTTCCAACCACCACGCATGCCCTCGCTCGGGCTGGTTGAGCCTGAACGCCTGCCCCATGGCAGGCGTAGTGATCGAAACATTGCGCTCCCAGGCCAGCGCCATGATGCGGTCGAAAGGTTCGTGCCAGGCGTGGAACGCCAGGTCGAACGTGCCGTTGTGAATCGGTAGCAGCCAGCGGCCCTTGAGGTCTATGTGCGCCTGCAATGTCTGTTCCGGCTGCATATGCACGTGAGGCCAATCGATGTTGTAAGCGCCGGTTTCCATCAGGGTCAGGTCAAACGGTCCGTACTGCTCGCCGATGCGCTTGAAGCCGTCGAAATACCCCGTGTCGCCGCTGAAAAAAATCCGCCGCGCGTCATCGATCATCACCCAGGAACACCACAGGGTCTGGTTGCCGTCGAACAGGCCGCGCCCGGAAAAATGTTGCGCCGGCGTTGCGACAAAGCGGATGCCATCGACCTCCGTGCCCTGCCACCAGTCCAGTTGCCGCACTTTGCCGGCATCCACTCCCCATTTGACCAGCGTGTCTCCCACCCCCAAAGGCGCAAGAAAGTACTGCGTCTTGTCAGCCAATTGGACGACAGCCGTGCGGTCGAGATGGTCGTAGTGATTGTGGGACAGGATCACCGCTTCCAACGGCGGCAGCTCTTCAAGGCTGATAGGCGGTTGATGGAAACGCTTCGGGCCGGCCCAACTGAACGGCGAGGCGCGCTCGGCGAACACCGGGTCGGTGATCCAGAACTTACCGCGCATTTTCAGCAGCACGGTTGAATGACCCAGACGGAATACACTGTGATCAGGGGCTGCCATCAGATGTTCGCGGGTCAGGCGTTGTACCGGGATGTTGCCCACAGGCCGTGTAGTGCGCGGTTTGTTGAACAACATGTTCCAAAAAATACGCAGAGTCTTGCCTAATCCACCGTGCGGCACCGGCGCGTCGTTGTTGAAATGCCCCAGGTCCCGCTCGGCAGGCTTGAGCGCTGTGGGTGCGGGATCAAGACGGGTTGAAAGGGTGGCCATTACACGGTGACTCCTACGTCCGCTGGTAAATTACACTGCACAGTGTAGTTTCTACATTGCAACATAATCCTGAACAAGTAAACTGCCAAGTGTAATTTCACCTTGAGCCGAACGTTCTCCATGACTGCCTCCCCACGCCTCACCAACCGTAAACGCGAAGCCATTGTGACGGCGGCCATCGCCGAGTTTCGCGAGAATGGCTTCGAGGTCACCAGCATGGACAGGATCGCCGCCACCGCCGGCGTTTCCAAGCGTACGGTCTACAACCACTTTCCCAGTAAAGAAGAGCTATTCGCCGAAATCCTCCACCAGTTGTGGGCCAGCAGCGCCGCGCAACTGGATGTGGCCTACAGCAGCGACCAACCCTTGCGTGATCAACTGCGCAAGTTGCTGGAAGCGAAAATGAAGATGATGTCGGATGCCAACTTCCTCGACCTGGCGCGAGTGGCCATTGCGGCCACCATTCATTCGCCGGAACGCGCCCAGGACATGGTCAACCGCCTGAGCGCGCGCGAAGAAGGCTTTACCCAGTGGGTACGCGCCGCCCAGGAAGACGGGCGACTGAATGGCGACGACCCGGCGTTCGCCGCTCACCAGATACAAAGCCTGCTCAAGGCCTTCGCATTCTGGCCGCAGATTACCCTTGGCCAACCTACCCTCGACGCAGCGTCCCAGGCCCATGTGATCGAATCGGCGATTGATTTGTTCCTCGCAGGTTATGAGGTCGATTCTCAACACACCCGGTAAATAAATCGGCCTGAGTCGTCTTACAACTTCTCGTCTGAATCTTCCTCCGTCAAGCCGCCAAGATAGCATAATGCCGCCATCGGTCGCCTAGTCAAAAAAACGCCTCCCAAGCGGCGAACTTCCTGGCTGGCCGATCACTCTGAACCCGTTGTTCCACCCCCCTCTGTCAGCACAAGGAAGCTGGCAATGAGCAAGTCAACCGTGAGGCCCAGATGCCCTACGGGGTCAGGCGCATCTACATGGAATCCTCATACGCATGCCTGCTCGAGCTCCCGACCATGCTATTCAACGCTTACAAAAAAACCATCACCGCCTTGCAACACAACAATGCCCAACAGGCCAGCCTGCTGGACGCGATCGAGCGTTCCATGGCGGTTATCGAATTCGACTTGCAGGGCACGGTGCTGCGCGCCAATGAGAATTTCTTGAAGACCATGGGCTACCGCGCCGAACAGATCCTCGGCCAGCCCCACCGCCTGTTCTGCACACCGGCCTTCGCCCGCAGCGCCGAGTACAACCAGCTGTGGACGCAGTTGCGCAACGGTCAATTCCAGTCAGGCACCTTCGAACGGATGGGCGCCGATGGCCGATCGGTGTGGCTGGAAGCCAGTTACAACCCGGTCAAGGATGACGCCGGTCGCGTGATCAAGGTGGTGAAGTACGCGATGGACGTCACCCCACGCCTGCAGGCCGAAAGTGAAACCAGCGCCAAGTTGCAAGCCATCGACCGCGCCATGGCGATGATCGAGTTCAACCTCGATGGCACCATCATCACCGCCAATGCGAATTTCCTGCAGCGCATGGGCTACAGCCTGGCGCAGATCCAGGGCAAGCATCACCGCCTGTTCTGCACACCAGAGCTGGCCGGCAGCGCCGCCTACAGCGAATTCTGGAAACGTCTGAACCAGGGTGAACTGTTCAACGGCCAGTTCGAGCGCGTGGACAAACACGGCAACACGCTGTGGCTCGAAGCCAACTACAACCCGGTGTACGACGCCAGCGGGCGTCTGTGCAAGGTGGTGAAGTTTGCGTCGGACGTCACCGCCCGTGTGCAACAGCATGCCGCTGACGCGCAAAGCGCTGCGCAGGCGTATCACCTGTCGCTCAATACCCAGGACATGGCCGAAAAAGGCGCCGACGTGATTCAGAAAACCGCCACCGGCATGCGCGACATTGCCGTGGATATTGACGCATCTTCGCAACTGATCGCCAAGTTGGGCGAGCGCTCGCAACAGATCACCACCATCGTCAACACCATTCGCGGTATCGCCGACCAGACCAACCTGCTGGCCCTCAACGCCGCCATCGAAGCGGCCCGCGCGGGCGAGCAAGGCCGTGGCTTTGCCGTGGTAGCCGATGAAGTTCGCCAACTGGCAGCGCGCACCAGCGGCTCTACGGCGGAAATTTCCGGCATGATCGCCATGATCCAGGACGAAACCCGCCAGGCCATCGACAGCATGGACGCCACCCGCGACCGTGCGGCTCAGGGCGTGGAGCTGGCCAACCAGGCCGGTACGGTGATCCTGCAGATTCGCGAAGGCACCAGCGAGGCGGTGCAGGCAGTGAGCGCGTTTGCCAATGAACGGGGCAATCGCTGACGGCTTCTTCATGTGCCTGGCCGAGGGCTCGGTCTATAGTGCGTAAGCCTTACGCCATCGACTCGAGCCTGCCATGACCTCAGATAAACCCGACCCAATCCCTGTCGACCACTTGCGTTTCCATCGCCACCACGCTCACCTGGCGCCGACCTTTGGCAACGATACCTTTGCCCTCAAGGCCGAAGCCTTCGCGCGCTTCTTTGGCACCCCAACGTTCCTCGGCGCGCAAACCGCCATCGTGGTGCTGTGGGTGGTGCTGAACGTGACCGGCATCACCCACTTCGACGTTTATCCCTTCATCCTGCTCAACCTGGCCTTCAGTCTGCAGTCGGCGTATGCCGCGCCGCTGATCCTGCTGGCCCAGACGCGCCAGGCCGCGCGCGACAAAGCCCAGTCCGACGCCGACGCGCAACATCGCGAAGCGCTGGCCACCGCCAATACCGCACGCCAGGCCCAGGCAGAACAGACCACCCACCAGTTGCTGGCGCTGTTGGAGCAGAACACACGGCTGACCGAAATGACCAAACAGCTGACCGAACGTATTGAGACACTGACCTGCGAAATGCATGAGCACTTCGTGCGCAAAGCCTAATGGTGCAGCCAGCGCACATGCCGCCCCAGTTCATCAAACAGTGTCACCACCGAACGTAACGCCCGGCAATCAGGTCGCGTCAACAGCCACAGCGCCGTGTCATGTCCTGCCAAAGCGGGGCCCAGTGGTTGCAAGCCATCGTTCATCAGGAAATCCGGCAACGCCGCCACCCCCAGCCCGGCGCGTACCAATTCAGTCACCGACTGCATGCTGTTGCAGCGATAACGGGGACGCACGCCCGGCAGATGTTCACGGCGCCAGGCCACCGTTGGGTGGTCGGGTAAAAACTCGTCCGGCGCGATCCAACTCAGGTCGGCCAGTTCCTGGCCTGTATGCCGACGGGCATAGTCAGCACTGGCGCACACCTGATAGGTCACCGTCCCCAGGCAACGTCCGACAAGATGCTCCGGCGGGTTCCTGGTCAGGCGCAGCGCGATATCCGCATCGCGGCGGCTGAGGTTGGCGAAATCGTTGGACGTGCTCAGCTCCAGGATCAACGCCGGATAGTCCGCCATGAATCTGGCCAGGGCCGGCAGCAGCAGGCCTTGCAGCACCGCGTCGGTACAGGTCAGGCGCACCGTGCCGCTGATCACTTCACCGCCCTGCTCCACACCGATGCGCGCAGCCTCCAGGGCAAGTTCAGCGCGCTCGGCCTGTTGTGCCAAGTGGTTGGCCAGACTGGTAGGCAGATAGCCGGCGCGGCTTTTTTCAAACAGCGTCTGACCCAGGGCGGCTTCCAGGCGCCGTACCGCCCGGAACACGGTGGACACATCCACCCGCAGCAACCCCGCCGCCCGCGCCAGGGTGCCGCCACGAACCAGAGCGAGGACCAGCGACAGGTCGGTGTAGTCGAGCTGATAGTGCGTGGCTGCATTGAGCATGTGGGAAAACGCCAATATCGATTGCGTGAGCGCCAATCTATAGTGCCCACCAGGACACCACAAGCCATGGGATGCACACGATGAACGACACCCCGCTGCACCTCGCTCTGATCGGCGACTACAACCCCGACGTGATTGCGCACCAGGCCATCCCGGTAGCGCTGCAACAAGCGGCCCACGCCCTGAGGCTGAGCGTCGAAGTGCGCTGGCTCGGCACCGACACCATCACTTCCACGGCCTCGCTGCACGGGTTCGACGGCTTCTGGTGCGTACCCGCCAGCCCTTACCGCGACACCGAAGGCGCGCTGCGCGCCGTCCAGTTTGCCCGCGAACAGCGGCGACCTTTCCTCGGCACCTGCGGGGGTTTTCAGCACGCAGTGCTCGAATATGCCCGCAACGTGCTGGGATGGGCGGATGCCCAGCACGGCGAGTTGGTACCGGACGCCAAACGCGCAGTCATCACGCCATTGAGTTGTGCGCTGGTGGAAGCAAGCGACACCGTGCGCTTGGAACCCAATACGCTTATCACCCAAGCCTACGGCAGCCTGGATATCCACGAAGGGTATCGTTGCAGCTTCGGTATCAATCCAGAGTTCGCTCATGCACTGCTCGATGGGGAGATGATTCCCAGCGGCCATAATGCTGCTGGCGAACTTCGCGCGATGGAGCTGCTGAATCATCCTTTTTTCATCGCTACCCTGTTCCAACCCGAACGCGCCGCCCTCAAAGGCACCACGCCACCGCTGGCGATAGCCTTGCTGAAGGCGTGCCGGGAGGCCTCGGCATGATCGCCAAGACCCCGGCAGCGCCTTACTACGCGGTGATTTTCAGTTCACTGCGCACCGATGGCGACCACGGCTACGCTCAGGCCGCCACGCGCATGCTGGAACTGGCGCGTGAACAGCCGGGATTTCTCGGCGTGGAGTCGGCGCGGGAAGCGGGTTTGGGGATCACCGTGTCCTACTGGAGCAGCGAAGCGGCGATCCTGGCCTGGAAACAGCAGGCCGAGCATCGACAGGTGCAAGAGCAAGGGCGTTCCCTCTGGTACGCAGCGTTTCAAACTCGCGTATGCAAGGTAGAGCGCGATTACGCATTCACGACGTGAAACTTCGGCCCTCCTTCACACAGGTGCAGGCCTAGCTGACCAGACTGCGCAACGCACTGATCTGCGGGATCTCGACCCGGCGCATATACACCCGCAACGGTTCGCTGATGTTGAGCCGGTCGTCGATATTCTGCTCCAGCAGTAACTGAATGCGCGCTCGCGAGAGGATCATGGTGTGGTCGGCAGCCGGTACCCAGACGAACTCGGCGGTGGGAATAATGCCGTCGTCGGCCACGTCCATGCCGAAGGCATCTTCGCTGAAACGCACGATGTACTGGCCGGTCTTGCGGTTCAGGCCGACAAACCCGTGGAGTTGGTCGGCAGCCTGGCAGATAAGTTCGGAAGTGATGCGCATGGTAAACCTCACTGAAAAGTCCCACAGGGACTGGAAAGATGGTTTACACGCGTGGCAAAAAATACCGCCCTCTGACGGGGCAGTTGGGGCTAAGAGTACTGCAATGCATCACAGAAAAAACCGACAAAATTGGCCTGCGCGCACGTTAATGTCGGTTTGGTGATAGCGCCCTTCGCAATCAATTGTTAAAAAGGACACCTTCTCAAAGTCACCTTCACGAAAGGACTTCGCATATGCCTGTCACGTTAACCAACGGCCCGGTGCGCACCACGATAGGAAGTGCCGTGCTGCTCGCGCTGATGCTCGGCCTTGCTCCCGCACAGGCTGCCGACCCGATCAGCCCGGCTGAACTGGCGACAAACGAAGGCATCCCCTATCCCGCCGTGATCGCCCACCGTGGCGCGTCCTATGACGCCCCCGAGTCCACCGCCGCCGCTTACAAGGTCGCGCGCGACCTGGGCGCCGACTATCTGGAACTGGACCTGCAGCGCAGCAAGGACGGCGTCTTGTTCGCCCTGCACGACAACAACCTGCAGCGCACCACCGACGTAGCGACCAAGTTCCCCGAGCGCAAAGATGCACCGGTCAACGAATTCACCTGGAAAGAACTGCAAAGCCTCGACGCCGGCAGCTGGTTCAACGCCGCCTACCCGGACCGCGCACGCCCGGGCTTCGTCGGCCTGAAAATCCAGAGCCTGGATGACATCATCAAGATCGCCGAAAGCAACCCGCAACATAAGCCGGGCCTGTACATCGAGACCAAGGAGCCCAAGCAATTCCCGGGCATCGAGGCCGACCTGAAAAACAAGTTGCTGGACAAGGGCTGGTTGAGCTCCGCCGGCTCCAAGCTGGGCAAGAGCAACACCGGTGTCGGCCAGGGCAAGGGCCGTGTGGTGCTGCAAACCTTCGAGGTGGCCAGCCTGAAAGAACTGCAGAAAGAAATGCCCAACACGCCGAAGATCCTGCTGTTGTGGGTCGGTGAAGGCAGCATTGAACCCAAGTCCAAGGTGACGTTCGCCGAGTCCGGCGAAGCGACCAAAGCCGCCTATTACGCCAAGCAAGAACCGAAAGACGCGGCCGAGTTCGAAAAATGGGTCGACCAGGCCAAAAGCCTCGGCGCCATCGGCACCGGCCCTTCGGCGGAGCTGACCGACCATGGCGACCAGAGCTACACCGACCTGGTCAAGCCCGAGATGAACAAGCTGACCCACGACAAAGGCCTGCTGGTGCACGTGTACACCGTGGACGAGCCAGTCGACTTCGACAAGGTGATGAAAGCCGGCGTCGACGGCATCTTCACCAACCGCGCAGCCGAGCTGCTGAAGTTCTATAAGCGCTGGCCGTCGTCCAGCGTGCAGGACCTGCTGGACGATTATAAATACTGACGCGTTGGTGTCAGTGAGCCATTAAGGATGAGTTAAGTTGCGCCGGTTAATCTGGCGCCACTTAAACAGCTCAACCAGAAGGACACACACCATGAAAACCTTGACCACTCTGTTCGCCGCCACCGCCCTGACGCTGACTGCCGGCCTGGCCCAGGCGGATGTCCGCCCGGACCAGGTTGATGGCCTGATCAAGTCTGGCGCCGTGATGCCATTTGAAAAACTCAACGCTGCGGCCGTGGCCAAACATGCAGGCGCAACAATCAACGACACCGAGTTGGACCACAACAACAGCGGCGTACTGGTCTATGAAGTTGACCTGACCGATACCGCAGGCAAGAACTATGAAGTGAAGCTCGACGCCAAGACCGGCGCGGTGCTGGAAGACAAGCTCGATACCTGAGTTCAATCCAAAAAAACGCGCCACCTTCGGGTGGCGCTTTTTTTTGCCCTGCCAAAAGATCAAATTCGCCCTACACCATGCAAGGTCGTTAAACTCACCGACATCGACCGAGCACTACGCTGCCGTCATCGCCAATATGAGAACGTCCATGGGGCAGAAAACCGCCGACATCGCCACCATCGGCCGAATCAGTGCCGTGCCCGCGATGCTTCGCGTCATCAGTGACATGACCGGCCTGCGCTTTGTCGCCGTCGCCCGAGTGACTGACAACACCTGGACCGCCTGCGCCGTGCTCGACCAACTGGCGTTCGGCCTGGACGTGGGGGGCGAACTGGACCTGACCACCACCATTTGCCATGAAATCCGCGGCTCCCATGTGTCCGTGGTGATCGATAATGCCAGTGAAGACCCGCTGTACCGCACACATCACACCCCACTGATGTACAGGTTCAAAAGCTATATCTCAGTCCCCGTGTTCCGTACCAACGGCAGCTTTTTCGGCACCATCTGCGCCCTCGATCCAAACCCCGCACCGCTGCGCAGCAGCACCATCCAGTCCACCATGGAATCGTTCGCACGGGTCTTATCGCTGCAAATCGAAGCCGAGGAAAATCAGCAGAGCACCGAAGACACCCTGCGCGAAGAACGCAACACGGCGCAGCTGCGCGAACAATTCATCGCGGTACTGGGTCACGATCTGCGCAACCCGCTGTTCGCCATCAACGTTGGCGCCGAACGTCTGCTGCGCAAGCACCCCCACCCTGCCACGGACGACATCGTGCGCCATATCCTGGCCAGCGGGCGCCGTGCGGCGCAGTTGGTAGAAGATGTTCTGGATTTTGCGCGCGGGCGGCTGGGCGGCGGTATTCCATTGCAGCTGGGCAACTGCGAAGACTTGCAAACCTCCCTGCAGCAGGTGGTGGCGGAATTGCAGAGTGTGCATCCCGAGCGTGGCATCCGTGCGCAGATTGGCAGGGTCGAAGGCATCAGGGGTGACCGTGACCGATTGGCACAATTGCTGTCCAATCTGGTGGCCAATGCTGTCAGCCACGGTGCCCCTGACGGTCCCATCGAAGTGAGTGCGACAGTTGAACAGGCGCACTTCGAACTGGTGGTGAAAAACGCCGGGCAGATCAACCAGCAGGCGCTGCCGAGGCTGTTTGAACCCTACGCACGCCCCACCACCGAAGGCCCGCAGGCCGGCCTTGGCCTGGGACTGTATATCGTCAAACAGATTGCCGACGCCCATGGCGGCGAGCTGAGCGTTTGCAGCAGTGAACTGCAGGGCACGGTGTTCACCTTCCGCCTGCCAGTGGCGTGAGCCAGCATCCAGGCGCGCCACCCTGAACAACGCCCGCGCCTGGATAAGCCGTCATAAAAACGTCAGATTTGCCTGCAATGATAGGCAACGCGACCTGTGAAATGTCCTACAGGCTTTTTCTGTGCGAGCCCCCATGAACCACAGCATTGACCACGCCCACCAGGACCCCGACCTGTTTGGCCTGCTTTACGGTTTCCGCTTTCTGCCCGGCGAAAAAGGCCAGCAGATTGACTCAGCTACCGCACTCCAGTGCCTGCAACAGCCCGGCGATCCGCAGGAATTTCTCTGGCTGCACCTGAACCTGGCCCATGCCGCCTGTGAGCGCTGGATGCAAGCGCACCTGGAGCTGCCCGAGGAGTTCTTCGAAGCGCTGCACGAGGGCTCGCGCTCCACGCGCATCGAACACGTTGATTCCGCCCTGCTGGCGGTGGTCAACGATGTGGTGTTCAACTTCAGCAGTATGGTCTCGTCGGATATTTCCACGTTGTGGGTGTGTGCGCGCAGTCGCTTACTGATCAGTGCGCGCCTGCAACCGCTGCACTCGGTGGATAAGTTGCGCTCGTCGGTGAAGGCCGGTGAACACTTTCGCTCGCCGCTGGAGTTGCTGGTGCATTTGCTGCGCGACCAGGGCGAAGTGCTGACCCAGATCGTGCGCAAGACCAGCCTCAGCGTCGATCATATCGAGGACCAGTTGCTGTCCTCGCGCCTGTCCACCAACCGTGCCGAACTCGGTGCCGCGCGCCGCGTACTGGTGCGCTTGCAACGCCTGCTGGCGCTGGAGCCGGGCTCGCTGTTGCGCCTGCTCAACCGGCCGCCGCAATGGCTGCAAAAGGAAGACGTGAAGGAGTTGCGCAAATCCACCGAAGAGTTCGCGCTGATCATCAACGACCTGACGGCCCTGGGTGAGCGCATCAAATTGCTCCAGGAAGAGATCGCCGCCAATCTCAACGAGCAAAGCAACCGTACGCTGTTCACCCTCACGGTGGTGACGGTGCTGGCGCTGCCGATCAACATCATCGCCGGTTTTTTCGGCATGAACGTCGGTGGGGTGCCACTGTCCCAGGATCCGGAAGGGTTCTGGATATTGGTCGCGCTGGTGGCAACCTTCACCTTGATTGCCGGGCGCTGGGCCTTCAGAAAGCGCAAGGATTTAATGAATTGAAAGGCACTTCCCCACCTGAACACTGACCTGTCGCAGCATCTCTGTAACAATTTGCAATGATCATGGACGGCATCCTCCCCACACTGGATGTTCCGGCATGGCCACCCCGTCACTGACTGCCTCACCCACAGCCCCAAAACCGCGCCTGGATACCAAGCCTGGCCGGGTCACGGTGATCATGTTCTTCGCCGTGCTCGCCATGGGCCTGCTGTTCACCGCTTACAGCCTGATGCATGACATGCACGAAATGGGCGCCCAGCTCACCACCTGGACGCCCTTCCTGCTGCTCGGCGTGGCGCTGTTGATCGCCTTGGGCTTTGAGTTCGTCAACGGCTTTCACGACACCGCCAATGCGGTGGCCACGGTGATCTACACCAACTCGCTGCCGCCGCATTTCGCGGTGGTGTGGTCGGGCTTTTTCAATTTTCTCGGTGTGCTGCTGTCCAGCGGGGCGGTGGCGTTCGGCATCATTGCCTTGCTGCCGGTGGAGTTGATCCTGCAGGTAGGCTCATCGGCCGGCTTCGCCATGATCTTCGCCCTGCTGATCGCCGCGATCCTGTGGAACCTGGGCACCTGGTGGCTGGGTTTGCCGGCGTCGTCGTCCCACACGCTGATCGGCTCGATCATTGGCGTCGGCGTGGCGAATGCGTTGATGCATGGCCGCGATGGCACCAGTGGCGTGGATTGGAGCCAGGCGGCCAAGATCGGTTACGCGCTGCTGTTATCGCCGCTGATCGGCTTCGCGTTTGCTGCCTTGCTGTTGCTGGCACTGCGCGCCTTCGTGAAGAACCGCGCGCTGTACAAGGCGCCCAAGGGTGACACCCCGCCGCCATGGTGGATCCGCGGCATGCTGATCGTCACCTGCACCGGTGTGTCGTTTGCCCACGGCTCCAACGATGGGCAAAAAGGCATGGGCCTGATCATGCTGATCCTGGTGGGTACCCTGCCGATGGCCTACGCCCTGAACCGCACCATGCCCGCCGACCAGTCGCTGCAATTCGCGGCGGTCGCCGAGGTTACCCAGGCCGCGTTGTTGAAGGCGGCACCGCAACCGGCACCCGCCGACGCCCGTGCAACCTTGTCGACCTATGTGCGCACCCAGCAAGCCTCTCCGGAACTGGTGCCCGCGCTCGCCGCCATCACCGGGCACATCGGCGCCGAAGTCAAAGGCTATGGCTCGCTGGCCGCGGTACCGGCCGAGGCGGTGGGCAACGTGCGTAACGACATGTACCTGACCAGCGAAACCATTCGCCTTATGGACAAGGGCAAGGTCGGCGATTTCGACGCCGACACCCACGGCAAGCTGCAGCTGTTCAAACAACAGATCGACAGCGCCACGCGCTTCATCCCGCTGTGGGTCAAGATCGCGGTGGCTATCGCCCTGGGGCTTGGCACCATGGTCGGCTGGAAGCGCATCGTGGTGACCGTGGGCGAGAAAATCGGCAAGACCCACCTGACGTACGCCCAGGGCGCCTCGGCCGAGACCGTGGCGATGCTGACCATTGGCGCGGCGGACATGTTCGGTCTGCCGGTGTCGACCACCCATGTGCTGTCATCGGGCGTGGCCGGGACCATGGTGGCCAATGGCGGCGGCTTGCAGATGCGCACGATCCGCAATCTGTTGATGGCCTGGGTGCTGACGTTGCCGGCGGCGATTGTGTTGTCGGGCAGCCTTTACTGGCTGTTCACCCAATTGTTCTGACCCACCCTCAATCGAATGTAGGAGCGAGCTTGCTCGCGAAAAACGTCAACGATAATGCGTGCTTTCTGAATGAACGCGGTGCCTGTGAGTTTTTCGCGAGCAAGCTCGCTCCTACAAAAAAGCGTTATCAGGGCGAGCCCTCCTCCCATATTATTGTCGGCGCGCAGTCAAAGGTGGGCCTGCAGGGTGGCCGCCAACCACTCCATGAACACCCGCACGCGCAACGGCAAATGCCGCTGGCCGGCGTAGAGCAATGACACGTCCAAAGGCGGCGCCGGGTAATCGGCCAGCACCTCGACCAATTCGCCAGTGGCCAGCAAGTCGCGGATGCCCAGCCGTGGCACTTGAATAATGCCAAAGCCCCCCAGGCACGCCGCCTGATACGCATCGGTGCTGTTGACGGTCACGCGCCCGGCCATCGGCAGTCGCTGCACCTTGTTGCCTTGCAGGTACTCGAACCCCGCCGAGCGTGCGCCCAGCGGCCGTACGTAATGCACCAGTCGATGCTGCTGCAGGTCAGCCAGCGTGTCGGGAATGCCGTAGCGCTGCACATACCCCGCGCTCACACAGTTGACCATGGGCATGCTGCACACCCGCCGCGCCACCACGCTCTGATCGGGCTGGGCACCCACGCGCACGACGCAGTCGAAGCCTTCGGCGATCAGGTCGACCTGGCGGTCCGAGCTGCCGATTTGCATCTCGATCAGGGGGTGGCGCTCCATGAACGGGGGCAAGTTGGGCACGATCAGCGTGCGCGCTATCACGTTGGGCATGTCCACGCGGATGCGCCCGGCCAACTGGGTTTCGTCCTGTCGAAACAGCCCTTCCAATTCTTCCATGTGCGCCAGCAGATCCTTGCTGCGCTCATATAACACCTGGCCGTCCTGGGTTGCCTGCACCTTGCGCGTGGTGCGTTGCAACAAGCGCGCACCGAGCAG
Source organism: Pseudomonas orientalis (assembly GCF_022807995.1). Lineage (NCBI taxonomy): Bacteria > Pseudomonadati > Pseudomonadota > Gammaproteobacteria > Pseudomonadales > Pseudomonadaceae > Pseudomonas > Pseudomonas orientalis. The sequence continues at coordinate 4,450,605 of NZ_CP094351.1, forward strand.
TTCTTCCAGGGTGCGCACCTGTTCGGACACGGTGGAGCGCGGCAAGCCGAGGCTTTCACCGGCCTGGGTAAAGCTCGACAGTTCGGTCACGCGCACAAACGTGCGCAATAGCTCAAGTTTATTCATGAAATTGTTCGCCCTGTCCGACCAGTGATTCCGGTATAGCGCTGTTTATCACGTTACGGGCGCACAAATACACTGAGTCCCACAATCACTTCGGAGGACTGCACCATGACCCCACGTAAAATCGCACTGATCACCGGCGCCAGCCGCGGCCTGGGCAAAAGCGCTGCACTGCACCTTGCCACCCAGGGCGTCGATATCCTCGGCACCTACCACAGCAAGGCCGATGAGGCGCAGGCGTTAGTGAAGCAGATCGAGCAACTGGGCGGCCGCGCGGCGATGTTGCAACTGGATGTAAGCCAGAGCGCGACGTTCGCAGGTTTTGCCGATCAAGTGACTGACGTACTCAAGGATGTGTTCGCACAGGATCACTTTGATTTTCTGGTCAACAATGCCGGTATCGGCATTCACGCAAGCTTTGCCGAAACCACCGAAGCCCAGTTCGACCAACTGGTGGATATCCAATTCAAGGGGCCGTTTTTCCTGACCCAGAAGCTATTGCCGTTAATTCGAGACGGTGGCCGCATTCTCAATGTGTCCAGCGGCCTGGCGCGCTTCAGCCTGCCGGGCTACGCGGCCTACGCGGCGATGAAGGGCGCGATGGAAGTGCTGACCCGCTATCAGGCTAAAGAGTTGGGCACGCGTGGCATCAGCGTGAATATCCTCGCCCCTGGCGCGATTGAAACCGACTTCGGCGGCGGTGCGGTACGCGACAACGCCAGCCTCAACGCCATGGTCGCCAACAATACCGCCCTGGGTCGCGCCGGTTTGCCCGAGGATATTGGCGGGGCCATCGCGCAACTGCTGGCCGATGGCAGCAAGTGGATCACCGGCCAGCGGATCGAGGCTTCGGGTGGTATGTTCCTGTAAGCGGCCGGCGGCTACAGGGCGACTGGCGTGTTGCGGGTGAGTCTTTCCCGAATCACGTCATAGGCCCAGTGGTACACGTAGGTGTATGGCAGGAAGAACAGCAGCACGCCAATGTCGAGGATGAAGCCTCCAACAGGCTGATCTTCATCAATGCGGCAATCAACGGCACCGCCAGCAGAATCAACCCGCCTTCGAACAGCAGCGCGTGCAGCACCCGCGTCCGGCCGCCGTTGGACAGCTGCAGGCGCACTTTAAGGCGGTCGAACAGGCTGTTGAACATGACGTTCCAGCTCAGCGCCAGCACGCTGATGCCCAAGGTCACCGCACCCATTTCCAAGGCCGGTCGACCGGTCACCCAGACCAGCAAGGGCGTACAGATCACCAAGGCCAGACCTTCGAACCCCAAGGCCTGGAAAACGCGTTCGGTCATTGATTTGGTAGGGTGCATGTCCCGGCTCCATGAGTGACGATGATTGCCATGATCACGTCTCAGGCCGATACTTCATAACCAATAACCATCGATCAAGGCGATAGTCATGGCCTCCCATGAAGTGCTCCAGGCGTTTGTCCAGGCCGCCACCCAAGGCTCGTTTTCCGCCGCCGCACGCAAACTGGGCAAGAGCCAATCCACTGTGAGTGCGGCGGTGGCGAGCCTGGAAATTGATCTGGATGTGGTGTTGTTCGATCGCAGCAGCCGCAAGCCGACGCTGACCCCGGCCGGCCATGTGCTGTTGCAGCGGGCGCAGCAGGTGCTGGAGGCCAGCAGCCGGCTGGAGCTGGCGGCCAGTCAATTGGCCCAGGGATTGGAGCCCAGGTTGAGTATCGCCATGTCCGATACCTATCAGTCCGACCGTTTCGAGGTCGCCCTCAGCGCCTTTGAACAACGCTACCCGGACCTTGAGTTGGAATGCCTGATCGCCGAATGCGAAGACCTGATCGCCCTCGTGCAAAGTGGCCGGGCGCAGATCGCGTTTATCGAGCAGCAACAGGTTTACCCTCCGGACCTCAGTTGCTCGCCGGTTGAAGAACGCACCGAGATCGCCTTGTTCGTCTCGCCCAGACACCCGTTGGCAAGCCTGGCCAGCGTTGATCCGCACACCCTGCAACACCATCGGGAGCTGCGCCTGGCGAGCATCATCAACCCTGACGAAAACCGTGGCGCACAACGTGTATGGTCGGCGCCGAGCTACCTGATGCTGATGGAGATGGCGCAACTGGGCTTTGGCTGGGCCCCCATACCGCGCTGGTTGGTGGAGCGCTTCGGCGGGGACCAGTTGGTCGAACTCAAGGTGCGCGGTTGGCCACGCTCGGTGGCAGTGGATGCGCTGTGGTCGCGGCAACAACCGCCGGGGCCGGCGGGAAGTTGGTTGTTGGCGAAGATGCTTGAGTGAGCAATGACAACCTACGTATGGAGCGGGCACAAGCGCTGTAAGCGGATGAGGTAGAATTCCGGCCTCTTCGTAGGATTTAGGATATGCCGCTCATGGAAACCCGCTTGGTTCCCTATGAAATGTTGAACGCGCTGCAAAAGCAGCATTTGGACGGTCTGGAAGTCAATCCAGAGCAACTGGCATATTCCGGTGATATCTACTGCGCGCTGAACAGCCTGCTGGTCAATCCCAACCCCGACAGCGTCAAGGGCTTTGCCCTGCTCGCCGACGACCTGCCGGTCGCCTTCCTGCTGCTCAAACGCCCACCGTGCCTGCCTTATTGGGCGGATGAACACAGCGCCACCTTGCATGCCTTGCAGGTGGATCGGCACCAGCAAGGGCGCGGCTTCGGCAAAGCGTGTCTGCAGTCGCTGCCCGCAGCGGCGCTACAGGCATGGCCGCAGATCAAGGCGCTGGAATTGTCGGTGGATGCGGATAATGCAGCGGCGATGGGGTTGTATCTGGGCGCGGGTTGGGTGGACAGCGGTGAGGCGTACAAGGGACGGATTGGGTATGAGCGCAGATTGAGACGCGCGCTTGATCAGCATAGTATTGACAGCACCAAAATGTAACGTATACATAACCTGACAAAATAAAAGTACCGTATATAAGACATGGACCCTACTGTAATTACCCAACGTCTCGGCGTTCAGCTGCGCACCATGCGCTCGAATCGCGGCTATAAACAGGCGGATCTGGCGAAGGTGGCCGGGATTACTCGGCAAAAACTGATCGAAATCGAAAAAGGCAGTCTCTCGGTCTCGATGAATGCCTACGCCCGGGTGTTAGCCGCCTTGGGCAGCGAATTCAAGCTGGTGCCCGTGACCTTGCCGACCCTGGAGGAACTGGAGGACTTATTCAATGAATAGCCCCACGTTACGCGTTCATACGCCTCAAGGGGACAGCGGCAGCGTGCGGGTCGGTGCTGAAGATTATCTGTTTCGCTATAGCGATGAGGCGAAGGCCGCCAGCGCAATCAGCCTGTCGATGCCGGTCCGCGCGGACGAATACCGGCGTCGGGACTTGCATCCCATCTTTCAGATGAATTTGCCGGAGGGCTATGTGCTTGAACAACTGCGCAATCGCCTCGCCAAAACGGTCAGGGTAGACCCGATGTTACTGCTGGCGCTCTCGGGAAGCAGCGCGCCAATTGGTCGGGTTTTCGTGTCTTCTGAACAAGTGAATAATCTGATCCATCGCAACAGCCCTCACGCGCCCGGAGAAAACCTCGACGAAATTCTTGCCTGGGACGGCGCGGAAGATCTGTTCGTCGAATTGGTAGATCGCTATATCCTGCGAGCGGGTATTTCCGGTGTGCAACCCAAAGTACTGGTGCCGGAAAAACCACAAAACCCTGAACAGAAATTCACCTCGAAAACCGACGACCTGATCATTAAAAGCGGGCGTGACGAGTTTCCCGGGCTGGCCATCAATGAATACCTGTGCATGTCCATCGCCAGGGACGCGGGTCTGCCCGTACCGCCGTTTTATCTGTCCCGCAACCATAAGCTGTTCATCATGCGGCGCTTTGATCGGGACGCACAGCTCAACCCACTGGGCTTCGAAGACATGACCGCACTGATGGGCCTGTCCGCCGAGCAAAAGTACACCAAGAGTTACGCCGCCATCGCCAAGGCTGTACGCGTGTTCTGCGCCCCGGCCTATCAACGCAGTTCGCTGGATCAATTATTCGACAGCGTGGCGTTAAGCTGCATCGTGGGTAATGGCGATGCGCACTTGAAGAATTTCGGCGTGCTCTATAGCGATCCGCTTAAATCAGATACGCGACTGGCACCCACTTACGACATTGTGAACACCACCGCTTACATCCGCGACGACTCACTGGCCTTGGACCTGGGCGGAAATAAATCGTTATTCGCCTCGCGCCTGGGCATTCTCGACTTCGCCAGGACCTGCGAAGTCGAACACCCCGAAAAGCGTATCCAGGCGCTGCTCCAGACCCTTGAAGTGGTGCTCAAGCGCGAAGACGACTACTGCCGGTTGGCGCCTGAGGTAGCGGGCGCCATACGTCAATCCGCTCACGGTTTTCAAACTAGCTTCGGGGGCTGAATCGCCCCCTGATGTGGCGTTCAGACTTTCTGCCCAACCGGCAACCAGATCTCCACCGTCCCGGTGCCCTTCTTTCCATCAAAATCGGCACTGTAACGCTCGAAATCCGCCCCCATCACCTTGTAGCCCGAGTGGGGCAGCCACTCGAACATGATGCGCTCGTAGGTTTGTTCAAGCGCTTGCACCGGCCCGTGATGAGGGAATACGGCATAGTTAAGGGGCGGAATTTCAATGCACTGGAAATTGCCCGGCACATCGCTTTTGCTCGGGACTTCAACACCGGCCATGTAGTCGAATTCGCCCTGCTTGGGATTATGGCAAACACCATAGGTCACGCCGCCAACGCGCTTCTTGATGTCCTTGATACAGCTGTTGAACAATTCCCATAGCTGCACAATATCGCCCACGGTGGCTTTCGAATAACGCCCCTGGACGCCTGCGATCACCAGGGCTTTGCCGGCTTCCATGCGTGGTTCCAACGGTTGTCTTGTCTGCTGATCCATACGAACAGTCTCCTTCTTATGAGGGAAAAAACCCGCAACGAGTATAGGGGCATATCCGCGCCGTACTCCATGCAGAAATTTTTCCTACGCATATGGACAACTTGCCATCATCGACCGTATTGTCTGCCCCGCAGGCCACCGCAGTGGCCGACGTCGCTCGGACGGTTCCGGGCGCTTACGTACCTCGAGGCAACAATGGCAGACCAAGGTTCGCCGCGCCGCTTTGCGCGCATAGATCGACTCCCCCCCTACGTGTTCAATATCACTGCCGAGCTGAAGATGGCTGCGCGTCGGCGCGGCGAAGACATCATCGACTTGAGCATGGGTAACCCCGACGGCGCCACGCCACCGCACATCGTGGAGAAAATGGTCACCGTCGCCCAGCGCGAAGACACCCACGGCTACTCCACTTCCAAGGGCATTCCGCGCCTGCGCCGGGCGATTTCGCGCTGGTATAAAGACCGTTATGACGTGGATATCGACCCCGAAACGGAAGCCATCGTCACCATCGGCTCCAAAGAGGGCCTGGCGCACCTGATGCTGGCCACCCTCGACCAGGGCGACACCGTACTGGTGCCCAATCCCAGCTACCCGATCCACATCTACGGTGCCGTGATTGCCGGCGCCCAGGTGCGCTCGGTGCCGCTGATTCCCGGCGTGGATTTCTTCGCCGAGCTGGAGCGGGCCATTCGCGGTTCGATCCCCAAGCCGAAGATGATGATCCTCGGCTTTCCGTCCAACCCCACTGCGCAGTGCGTTGAGCTGGATTTCTTCGAACGGGTGATCGCCCTGGCCAAGCAATACGACGTGCTGGTGGTGCACGACCTGGCCTACGCCGACATCGTCTACGACGGCTGGAAAGCCCCGTCGATCATGCAGGTGCCGGGCGCCAAGGACATTGCGGTGGAGTTTTTCACCCTGTCCAAGAGCTACAACATGGCCGGCTGGCGCATCGGCTTTATGGTGGGCAACCCGGAACTGGTCAACGCCCTGGCGCGCATCAAGAGCTACCACGACTACGGCACCTTCACGCCGTTGCAGGTGGCCGCAATTGCGGCGCTGGAAGGCGATCAGCAGTGCGTCAAAGACATCGCCGAGCAGTACCGCCAGCGTCGCAATGTGCTGGTCAAGGGCCTGCATGAGCTGGGCTGGATGGTGGAGAATCCCAAAGCGTCGATGTACGTCTGGGCGAAAATCCCCGAACAGTATGCCGCCCTGGGTTCGCTGGAGTTTGCCAAGAAGCTGCTGCTGGAAGCCAAGGTGTGTGTATCACCGGGGATCGGCTTTGGTGAGTATGGCGATGATCACGTGCGCTTTGCGCTGATCGAAAACCAGGACCGGATTCGCCAGGCGGTGCGCGGGATTCGCGGGATGTTCAGGGCGGATGGACTGGTCCAGAAAGCCTGAGCCGATCCATCTGACGAAATGTGGTCAACATGTGGGAGGGGGCTTGCCCCCGATGGCAGTGGTTCAGTCACCAGATACAGTGACTGACACTCCGCTATCGGGGGCAAGCCCCCTCCCACATTTGATTGGGTGACCCCATGGAATGCTGCGGTGTGGCTACACCACCAACGACAGCAACATGATGAAGATCAATGCCACCACCGACAAAATGGTTTCCATCGCCGTCCAGGTCTTGAACGTCTCGGCCACGGTCATGTTGAAGTACTGCTTGACCAGCCAGAACCCCGCATCGTTGACGTGAGACAGGATCAACGATCCGGCGCCCGTCGCCAGCACCAGCAGCTCGCGGTTAACCCCTGGGATCATGCCGACCACCGGCACCACGATGCCCGCACCGGTAATGGTCGCCACGGTCGCGGAACCGGTGGCGATCCGAATCACCGCCGCCACCAGCCACGCCAGCAGGATCGGGTTGATCTGTGCGTTCACCGCCATATGACCGATTACGTCACCCACGCCGCTGGTCACCAGCATCTGCTTGAAGCCGCCACCGGCACCGATGATCAGGATGATCGCGGCGGTCGGCGCAAGGCTGGCGTCGAGCAGTTTGAGGATCTGCTTGGAGTGGATGCCCTGGCGATGACCGAAGGTGTACAGCGACAGCAGCAATGCCAGCAGCAACGCGGTGATCGGGTGACCGATCATGTCCATCCAGTTGCGCACCACGTTGCCTTCGGCAAAGGCGATGTCGGCAAAGGTTTTGAGCAGCATCAGGAACACCGGCAGCAGCACGGTGACCAGGGTGATGCCAAAGCTGGGCAACGATTTGTTATCGGTCTCGCGGGCCAGTTGGTCCACCAGTTCCTGGGACGGGTTGCCGGGGATGTACTTGGCGATGAAGGTACCGAAGATCGGGCCGGCAATGATGGCCGTCGGCAGTGCGACGATCAGGCCATACAGGATGGTCTTGCCGATGTCCGCGCCAAACACGCCGATGGCCAGCAACGGGCCCGGGTGCGGCGGCACCAGGCCGTGTACCGCCGAGAGGCCGGCCAGCAACGGGATGCCGATCTTGATCAGCGACACACCGGTACGCCGCGCAACGATGAATACCAGCGGGATCAGCAGCACAAAGCCGATCTCGAAGAACAGCGGAATGCCCACCAGAAACGCGGCGAACATCATGGCCCACTGGACCTTTTCCTTGCCGAAGGCGCGGATCAGGGTCTGGGCGATCTGATCGGCACCGCCGGATTCAGCCATCATCTTGCCGAGCATGGTGCCCAGCGCGAGGATAATGCCGACAAAGCCGAGCACCCCGCCGAAACCGTCCTGGAATGCCTTGATGATCTTGTCCACAGGCATGCCCGAGGTCAGGCCGAGGAAACCGGCCGCAATGATCAGTGCAATGAACGGGTGCACCTTGAACTTGGTGATCAGAACGATCAGCCCAATGATGGTAACCACTGCATCTAGCAGCAGATAAGACTCGTGGGACATGCCAAACATGGGGGTCTCTCCTGTTTGTTGTTGTTATTAAAGCGGGTGTTGAATTTCCTGCCGGGGACAGCGCTATCTTTCCGGCAAAAAATTATCGGGTTGGTTCAAAACCGTGCTGCAGCCACCAGGCGTTGGTCTGCTCGGCCAGCTCCTCGACACTTTCCTCACTGGCGTTGAGCGCCAGGGTCAGCGGCTCGCCCTTGGGCGATTCCAGGGTAGCGAACTGACTGTCGATCAGGCTGGCCGGCATGAAATGACCGGGGCGATGGGACACGCGGTCGGCGGCCACTTCACGGGTCAGCTCCAGGAACACAAATCCCAGGCCCGGGGCGGCTTCGCGCAGGTGGTCGCGGTATTTCCTTTTCAGGGCCGAACAGGTGAGCACCGGATGCTCACCGGCCTCGAGCGAACGGCGCAGTTCATCGCAGAGGATGTCGAGCCAGCCGGCGCGGTCGTCGTCGTTGAGGGGGTGGCCGGCGCTCATCTTTTCGATGTTCGCGGCGGGGTGAAAGCTATCGCCTTCAATGGCGGTGGCGCCGTTCAGCCGGCACAGGGCCTCGCTGACGCTGGTTTTGCCACAGCCGGCAACACCCATGATGACCAGGGCAGTAACAGGTTGACTCATAAACACCTCAGGACGCAGATAGCGCTACCTTTGCACAGTATAAGGCTAGTGCAAAAACAGGCTTTTCCCGCGCCGTCTTGTCTTTTTTTATGGAGTGACGCGTGCATCCGCTCCAATCATTTGAACGGGATCAGGCAACCCAACGTTCAAGCATTTGCAGCCGTTTGGAGACAGCGCTACCTTAGTGCCTCGATTTTTGTTTGGCAAGCCGCCTGATGACCTCCAAGAACGATAAAAATACCCGCACCACCGGTCGCCCCACCTTGAATGAAGTTGCCCGTCTGGCCGGCGTCAGCCCGATCACCGCCTCTCGTGCGCTGCGTGGCATCAGCACGGTCGCCACCGAACTGGTGGAGAAAGTGCAGAAGGCCGCCGCCGAACTGAGCTACGTGGTCAACCCCGCCGCCCGCGCCCTGGCGTCGGCCCAGAGCCATTCGGTGGTGGTCCTGGTGCCATCATTGTCCAACCTGCTGTTTATCGAAACCCTCGAAGCCATCCACCAGGTGCTGCGGCCCAAGGGCTTTGAAGTGCTGATCGGCAACTCCCACTACTGCCGCGACGAAGAAGAAAACCTGCTGCGCAACTACATGGCCTACCAGCCTAGCGGCTTGCTGCTGACCGGGTTCGACCGCACCGAAAGCGCGCGACGGATGGTCGAGGCCAGCAATGTGCCTTGCGTGTACATGATGGATCTGGACCCCAACGCCGGGGTCAACTGCGTGGGCTTTTCGCAACTGGCCGCCGGTGAAACCGCCGCGGCGCATTTGCTCTCTCGCGGCCGCAAGCGCCTGGCTTATATTGGCGCGCAACTGGACCAGCGCACCTTGCTGCGTGGCGAAGGCTTCCGCCGCGCCTTGCAGCAAGCGGACCTGTACGACCCGGCCCTGGAATTGCTGACGCCGCGCCCTTCTTCCGTGGGCCTGGGCGGCGAACTGTTCCTGCAATTGCTGGCAGCGCATCCGGACGTGGATGCCATTTTCTTCGGCAACGACGACCTGGCCCAGGGCGCCTTGCTGGAAGCCATGCGCCACGGCATCAAAGTGCCAGAGCGCGTGGCCGTGCTGGGCTTCAACGACCTGCCCGCCTCCTCGTTCATGGTGCCGCGCCTGAGCAGCATCAGCACACCAAGGGAAGCCATCGGCCGACGTGCGGCGGAGCATTTGTTGACGATCATGGCGGGTAACAGAATCGCCAAGCCAGTGGTGGACATGGGGTTTGAGTTGCAGGTGCGCGAGAGTACGTAGGACGCCTGTAGGAAGTGGCTGACATTAGGCCAAGCGCCTTGCTCCGTTACCTACGCTTTTACGTCAGAATCCGCCGGCTTGTGTGACTGGAGGGCGGTCTTTAAGGTTTGCCGGTCACTGAATTTCTCGGTGATCGGGTTTAGTAGCCCGAACTTCTCCACACAAGATGCATGAGCCTGCCGATGCTTGACGGTGGCTGTGCGCAGGGCGCAAGCCCCCTCCCACATTTTTTAACCGCGCCCACTTGGCCCCTGCTAGATTAACCACTCTCCAAAGCCAGGGAAGCACCATGGGACACTCACTGAAAATCTTGGGTCGCGCATCTTCCATCAACGTGCGCAAAGTCCTCTGGACCTGCCAGGAATTGGGCATCGACTATGTGCGCGAGGACTGGGGCATCGGCTTCAAGCCCACCCAATCCGCCGAGTTCCTGGCCCTGAACCCCAACGCCCAGGTGCCGGTGCTGATCGACGACCATGGCGTGCTGTGGGAGTCCAATACCATCTGCCGCTACCTCGTCGGCCTTTATCAACGCGCCGACCTGCTGCCTTTCGAGCCCGCGCCAAGGGCCCGCATCGAGCAATGGATCGACTGGCAAGCCACCGAACTCAACCGTGCCTGGGGCGACGCGTTCACCGCGCTGGTGCGTAACAATCCCGATGGGCTGGACGCGACGCAGATTGCCGCCGCCGTGCAGGTGTGGAACGACAAGATGGGCATTCTCGAACAGCAGTTGGCCAGGACCGGTGCGTATGTGGCCGGCGATGAGTTCACCCTTGCCGATATCCTGATCGGTCTCTCGGTACACCGCTGGCAGGTGACGCCGATGGAGCGCCCGCCCTACCCGGCCATTGCCGCTTACTACCAGCGGCTCAGCCAGCACGCCGGTTTCAGGACCTTCGCCCTCGACGGCCACAACTGAACACAGGGACAACCTCGTGAACGGACTCAACGTACTGCTTACCGGCGCCTGCGGCAGAATCGGCAAGACATTTTTCCAGGCCTCGAAAGATCGCTACCGTTTCAGCCTCACTGACCGCATCACGCCGGACTTCGACTGGGGCGATCACCGCTTCGTACACGCCGATCTCAGTGATAAATCCAGCCTCGCAACCTTGCTCGAAGGCATCGACGTGATCGTGCACCTGTCGGGCATCCCCGATGCCAGCGCCTCGTTCGACGAACTGCTGCCCAACAATATCCTCGCCACCACTTACCTGTTCGAAGCCGCCGTGAACGCCTGCGTGCAGCGCCTGGTATTTGCCAGCAGCGCGCAAACCATCGAAGGCTACCCGGTGGATCGCCAGATCACGCCTGGCATGCCGGTGATGCCCGCCAATCTGTATGGCGTAAGCAAGTGCTACGGCGAGGCGCTGTGTGGCTACTACGCAGCCAAGACGCCACTGTCGACCATCGCCCTGCGCATCGGCGCCTTTGAATTCCCCGACACCCACGGCTTGAACAACGCCCGCGACCTCAGCGCCTGGCTCAGCCCCCGCGATGCCGTGCAATTGTTGCAGCGTTCGGTAGAGGCCGAGGGTGTGAAACACTTGATCGCCCATGGCATTTCCAATAACCGCTTCAAGCGCCTGGACCTGAGCGAAACCACGCGGGTGTTGGGCTACCACCCCGTGGATGATGCGTTCCAGACGTTTGCGATCCCCATTACTTACTGAGTTCTGCTGCCATGCCTTCATTATCTGCCACCGACGGCATCGATCCGACCCGCGCCGCCCATATCAGCGCACGCATCGACCGCCTGCCCGCAGTCGCCAGCATCTGGCGCCTGGTGGCTTTGCTATCGATCGGCGGTTTTTTCGAGCTGTATGACCTGTTCCAGACCGCCTATATCAGCCCCGGCCTGATCAGCGACGGGCTCTTCCACACCGGCAGCGAGGGCGTGTTTGGCTTCTCTGATCAGGCAGCATTCGCCTCGGCCACGTTCCTCGGGCTGTTTTTTGGTGCCAGCCTGCTCAGCCCCGTCGCCGACCGTTTCGGGCGCCGGGCGATCTTCACCTTTGCATTGATCTGGTACACCGTCGCCACGGTGTTGATGGGCATTCAGACGTCCGCCCTGGGCATTATCTGCATGCGCTTTCTGGTGGGCATTGGCCTGGGCATCGAGCTGGTGACCATCGACGCCTACCTGTCGGAACTGGTGCCCAAGCGCATGCGCAGTTCGGCGTTTGCCTTTGCGTTTTTCATCCAGTTCCTGTCGGTGCCGGCGGTGGCGCTGATGTCCTGGTGGCTGGTGCCCCAGGCGCCGTTCGGCATCTCCGGTTGGCGCTGGGTGGTGCTCAGCAGTGCGGTGTTTGCGCTGTTTATCTGGCAACTGCGCAAGCGCCTGCCGGAATCACCGCGCTGGCTGGCGCAGAAGGGTCGTTTCGAGGAGGCCGGCGCGATCATGGACACCCTGGAAGCGCGCTGCCTGAAGGATCACGGCAAACCTCTGGACGCGCCGGAGCCGGAGGCTGTCAGCGTGCAGGGCAGCGGCCGTTTCGCCGATATCTGGCAGCCGCCCTACCGTCGCCGCGCCTTGATGCTGATCGTGTTCCACGTGTTCCAGGCCATCGGTTTCTTCGGCTTTGGCAACTGGCTGCCGGCCTTGCTGTCGGGCCAGGGCGTCAGTGTGACCCACAGTCTGCTCTACGCCTTTATCATCACCCTCGCCTACCCGCTGGGCCCGCTGCTGTTCGTGAAGGTCGCCAACCGTTTCGAAAACAAGTGGCAGATCGTCGGCTCGGCCATGGGTGCGGTGATCTTCGGCAGCCTGTTCGCCCTGCAGACCACGGCGGTGGGGCTGATTTTCTGCGGGGTGATGATCACCTTCTGCAATGCCTGGCTGAGCTTCAGCTATCACTCGTACCAGAGCGAATTGTTCCCCACCAATATCCGTGCGCGAGCGGTGGGGTTCTGTTATTCGTTCAGCCGCTTGTCCACGGTATTCAGCAGCCTGCTGATCGGTTTTATCCTTGAGCACCTGGGCACGCCGGGCGTGCTGGCGTTTATTGCCAGCAGCATGCTGATCGTGATGATTACCATCAGTTGGTTCGGGCCGCGTACGCGTAACCTGGCATTGGAGCATATCGCCCACTGACGGCAAGGGTTGGCCGCTGACGGGACAGTGTTTGCCGCGACGACCGCCTCTGCCCCAGTAAAAACGTGCTCAGCGTGCCCGGCATGCTAATTGCTCCAGCTGTTGCACCGCATATTTGCACAGGTGACCGATCATGCTGGTTAACACCACTACCCAAGCCGCTTCGACTGTTCAACAGATCAAGCGGTCCGACATGGACCCGGCCAATGCCGCCGCCAGCGCGTTGTACAGCGGCGCCCTGCAGACTGCACAGCAAGGCGTGACGATGCCGGCCGCGCAGAAGGAGCTGGACAAGGCGAGCGACCGCATCGACGAGGCCTTCGCCAAGACGCGCGTGCAACTGCAGGCCACAACGTCGACTTCTGGGGCGCGGGCTGAACTCACCGACTACATGAGCAAATCCCCGGCCGAACGCATTCGTGAGCAGATGCTCAAGGAGCAAGGTTTGACCGAAGAGCAAGTGCAGGCCCTGCCGCAGGAAAGACAAGACGCCATTGCCAGGCAAGTGGCTGAGCGTTTGAAGGAGCAGCAACAGCAGCAGGTAGCGGCGAAGACGGCTGCTCCACAAACCCAGGCACTGAAAGACACCCTGGCAGCAATCTAAGCCACACAGCTGAACAAAAAATGTGGGAGGGGGCTTGCCCCCGATAGCGGCGGGTCAGTCACTTAGATATAGACTGATCCACCGCCATCGGGGGCAAGCCCCCTCCCACATTTTGAATGTTTTTCACATGAGGTCAGCAGCGTCTTCAGGTATCAACGAGCATTGCCAGCAACGCATTGGCGGCTGCGGAAGGTGAGCGGTTTGGCGGGTAGACCAAAGCGAATTCGCGGTGTATCGGCACGCTCAGGGGCAGCACGCGCAAGCCCTGGCGCTGAAGCGGCAGGGTCATTTCCGGCACCAGGGTCACGCCGACGCCCTCGCGCACCAGGCTGAAAGCGCTGCTCCATTCACGCACTTCTACACGCATATCGTGCAACACCAGCCCGGCCTCGGCACTCACGCTGCGGGCGTTTGCGCTGCAGCCTCCGGTAGCGAGGACGAAGGGCTGTTCCACTATCTGCGCAAGGGCCACCGTGGCCTGCGGCGCAAGCCGGGCCAGTGCGTGCCCGGCCGGCACCACCGCCAGCCAACTGTCTCGCCCCAATAGCGTGGCGTTGCGCTCAGGCAGCGGGTTGAGCACCACGCCCAGATCGATCAGGTCGGCGTCGAGCAAGGCATTCACTTCGGTGTCGGTGACTTCAAGGGTGGTCACCTCTATGCCTGGATAGAGCCGGGCAAAACGCTGCAATTCGGGGCTCAGAAACTTCGCCAGTACCTGAGAGAAACACGCGATGCGCAGATGCCCACGTAACGTGGGTCTTGCTTCTTCCACGCGGCTGCGTATCGCCTGCAAGGCGTCGAGCATCACCCGCGCCTGTTCGATCACATTCACCCCCAAGGCGGTGGGCAGCGTCTTGCGCGGCTCACGGATGAACAACTGCGCCCCCAGCGTGGCCTCCATGGATGCCATGGCCTGGCTGGCGGCGGATTGGGTCATGCCCACCCGTTCGGCAGCGGCGGTGATACTGCCGTAATCGGCCACCGCCACCAGCAGACGCCAATGCATCAGGTTCATCATGGCAGTCGCTGTCCTTATGGGTGGGGTATGAAGGTTTAATTTTACGCACGGTGCCATGCCCGCGAGACTGGCGCAAATCCTACACAGAGCCCCCTCCATGAAATTGTATTTCGCCCCCAATGCCTGCTCCCTCGCCCCTCACATCATCCTGCGTGAATTGGCCTTGCCCTTCGACCTGGTGCAGGTGGATAACCAGGCCAAGACCACGGCCGACGGCGAGGACTTCCTGCAGATCAACCCCAAAGGTTACGTGGCGGCCCTGCAACTGGACAACGGCCAGGTGCTGACCGAAGCCAGCGCGATCCTGCAATACCTCGCCGACCTGAAACCCGAGGCCCATCTGGCCCCGGCCAATGGCAGCTGGGAGCGCGTGCGCTTGCAGGAATGGTTGAATTTCATCGCAACCGAAGTGCATGGCGGGCTGGCGGTATTTTTCAACCGTGCGATCCAGGGCGAGGTGCGTACGATGTTCCAGGCCACGTTGTTCAAACGTTTTGCGGTGCTGGTGCAGACGTTGGCGCAGCAGGATTATCTACTCGGCGCGCAGTATTCGGTCGCGGATGCGTATCTGTTTGTGGTGCTGCGTTGGTCTGCGCTTCATGGGATCGAACTGAGTGAATGGCCGGCGTTGGCGGCGTTCCAACAACGGATCGGTAAGCGGCCGACCGTCGTTGCAGCCCTGGCAGCGGAAAACCCGTGACCTGACGTTCAATCGACAGTCGGCAGAGGGTCTATGGCCCCTTGAACACTACCTGCTGCACATCGATCTTTTTCGGGATCAGGCCATTGGCGAAAAACAGGTCGGCGGTGCCTTGCTGAGTGGCGATGTCGACCGCCTGCAGCGGCCGGATCGGCGCCGGCGAGCGGTGCTCGAAGTAGCTTTTGACCACGGCCGGTTGCAGGCCCAGGGTCTTGGCCATCAGCGCGATGCTGGCCTCGGGCTGGTCGAGCGACAGACGCTGCGCCTTGCCGAGGGTCTGGATAATGGTGGCAATGGCCTGGGGGTTTTGCCGGGCGAACGCGCCGCTGGTCACGAAGAAACTGCCGGCAGGATTCAGGCCTTCGCCGGTACCCAGCACGCGGGCGGCACCGTCGACCACGGCGGCCGAGTAATACGGGTCCCACACCACCCAGGCGTCCACCTTGCCTTGCTCGAAGGCGGCGCGGCCGTCGGACGGCGACAGGTACACCACGTTGACATCCTTCCACTGCAAGCCGGCACGCAGCAGGCTCTTGAGGAACAGGTTGTGCGCACTGGAGCCTTTGAGCAGCGCCACGCGCTTGCCCTTGAGTTCGGCCACGCTCTGAATCGTGCTGGCCTTGGGCACGAGCACGGCTTCGGTCTTGCCGTCATTGGGCTCGACGGCGATGTACTGCAACTCGATGCCGGCGGCCTGGGCGAAAATGGGCGGGATGTCGCCGATATTGCCGATGTCCAGGCTGCCCGCGTTCAGCGCCTCGATCAGCGGCGGGCCACCGAGGAACTCGGTCCACTGCACCTGGGTGCCGGGCAATGCGACCTCGAAGAGCTTGTGCTCACGAGCGAGCACCATGCTCACCGAGCTCTTCTGATAACCAATGCGCAGGGTGGACGGATCGGCGGCCAGCACGTTGGCAGCGACCAGTGAAAGAACGGCGACAACAATCATTTTCAGCATAAGAGCGCTTCCTTGGCCTGGGTGGCGGGTGCGGGACAGGAGCGATCCTAACAAGGCCTCTTATTCTTTAATAATATTTAAAAGTCGTCTACTTATAACTTTATATAAGATAAGGATGGGCATTGTTTGCACGCTGTCGGCAACGGTTACAATGCCCGCCCCGCCCTTTCAATCGGTTTGACCATGCATATCGAACGGCTGGCAGCGCCGCTATGGCCGTTGCTGAACAAGTTTTACCGCAGCCACAACTCGTCGATGAAGGCGCTCAAGGGCGGGCAATTGTGGGTGGCTAGAGACAGCGAGATTGTGGCCGGGTTGTGCCTGACACCCGTGGTCGGTGGGCAGTGGCTGACGGGCGTGTTCGTTGATCCGGCCTATCGCGGCCAGGGGCTGGCGGCGCGATTGATCCATCAGGCGGTGGCGAGTGTGGACGGCACGGTCTGGCTGTTGTGCCATCCAGACCTTGAAGGGTTGTACCAGCGTATGGGGTTTTCACAGGACACCGTGCTGCCGCAATCGCTCAGTGAGCGGCTGGTGCGTTACAAGCGCAACAAACCGATGATCGCGATGGGACTTCAATAACCTGCATGGCTTGCCCCCGATAGCGGTGGGTAGGAGCGAGCTTGCTCGCGAAAAGTTCACAGGCACCGCGTTCATTCAGGAAGCACGCGTTATCGTTGACGTTTTTCGCGAGCAAGCTCGCTCCTACAGAGGGCCTGCAGGTCACTCGTCGGCGGTTGGGTCCATTTCCGGGAACATCACTTCAATAAACCCGAATTTGCTGAAGTCGGTAATCCGCGACGGGTACAGGCGACCGATCAGGTGGTCGCATTCATGCTGCACCACGCGCGCATGGAAGCCTTCGGCAAAGCGTACGATCGGCTCGCCCTTGGGGTCGAAACCTTCGTAGCGGATCTGCTGGTAACGGTCCACGGCGCCGCGCAGGCCGGGGACCGACAGGCAACCCTCATAACCCTCTTCCAGCACTGGGCTGAGGGGCGTGATCAACGGATTGATCAGGATGGTCTGCGGTACCGGCGGCGCGTCCGGGTAGCGTTCGCTGGCCTCGAAACCAAAGATCACCAGTTGCAGGTCCACGCCGATCTGCGGCGCGGCCAGCCCGACGCCACCTACGTGTTCCATGGTCTGGAACATGTCATCGATCAGTTGCCACAGCTCGGGGCTGTCGAACATTTCCGGTGGCACTGGCGGGGCGATGCGCAGCAGTCGCTCGTCGCCCATTTTGAGGATTTCACGGATCATTGATCGGGCTCGATGAGAGGCTTGGAATGGTCGCGGCCTAAGCCTGAGACATGCTGTTTTTCGGTCGTATTGCCGGGCCCGTCGATTTCCTTCTCACCAGGGTCTTTGCCTTCGGCGGACATGTGTTCGATCACGGCGTTCATCTCCGCCCCCAGCAACAGTACGGCGGCGGAAATATAGAAGTACAGAAGCAGGACAATGATCGCACCGATACTGCCATACATGGCGTTGTAGTCGGCGAAGGTCTTGACGTAGTAGCCAAAGCCGAGAGAAGCGACGATCCACACCACCACCGCCAGTACGGAACCCGGGGTGATAAAGCGAAACTCCTGTTCGACGTCCGGCATCACGTAGTACATGAGCGCCACGGCGAACATCAGCAGGATCACGATCAGGGGCCAGCGCAGGATGGTCCACAGCGTGACGACGAACTCCTGCATGCCGATCTGCCCCGCCAGCCACTCCATCACTTGCGGGCCGAGCACCATCAGCGCGGCGGCGGCCAGCAGCATGCCGGCGATGCCGACAGTGTAGAAAATCGACAGCGGAAAACGCTTCCAGATAGGCCGCCCCTCCACCACGTCATACGCCGCGTTCATCGCACTCATCATCAGGCGCACGCCGGCGGAGGCGGTCCACAGGGCGATCACGATACCCACCGACAGCAGCCCGCCCTTGGATTGCTGCAGTTGGTCGATCACCGGGTTGACCTGCTCCAGGGCCTGGGGTGGCAATACCAGTTCCGACTGCAGGCGCAGCCAGGTGAAAAAGTCCGGCAGATGCAGGAAACCGATCAGCGCAATCAGGAACAACAGGAAGGGAAACAGCGAGAACAGCATCTGGTACGCCAGCGCCGAGGCATAGGTGGGCATCTCGTCGTCGACAAATTCGGTGACGGTGCGCACCAGCACCTTGTGCAGCTTGAGACCATTAAGTACCGGAAAGATCATAGCGTCTCCTTTCGCCGCAAAGAGTTGAAGTCGTGGGCGACTCAGGGGCCGTTTTCTACATCAAAGTAGCCCATTTGGCGACTTTGAAACAATTTCTGATGTTTAGTTGCGCCAGCACCCACAAAAACGGCCATCCGTGGATGGCCGTCGGGCTGCTGGAAGGAGCCAGCCAAGCCGGCTTATTCGGTGGCTTTTTTCACCGCGTCCTTGGTCTTGCCAACGGCCTGCTGTGCCTCGCCTTTCTTTTCCTGGACCACGCCTTCAGCGCGCAGTTTGTCGTTATCCGTAGCCTTGCCGACGCCTTGCTTGACGTTACCGACGGCTTCGTTGGCCATGCCTTTTACCTTATCGGAAGTGCTGCCCATGGTATTACTCCTGATAACAATCAAATGGTTTTTGGTCACTACGCTGCGGTTGACTCGACGCCAGGCGCCAGAGTTTCAATTATTTTCAGCGGGCATTTCATCGAAAGAGGCAGGTTTGCCTTTATGTTTTGTGGCCAACCCACGAGAATGCCCGGCACATTCAGGCTCACACGCTGAATAACAGATCCCGTAGGAAGGTTATGAAACTCGATAAAGCACAGGCCATCGCCCGCAGAAACCAGGAACTGGGGGGGGCCGTACTCGGCGTCAACAACTGTCATTTCACCGACCTGGACCGCAAGCGCAACATCTGGTGGTTCGACCTGCCCCTGGTGCGGATCGGCGTGGGCCAGTACGAGTGGATCCACCTGCTGATGCACAATGCCGAAACCGACCAGTTGCTGCACCTGAAGGTGCCGACCCTGTTCCTGCGCGAAAACCTCGAAGGGCTGGTGGTGCGCAATGCCGGCAAACGCAA
This sequence comes from Pseudomonas orientalis, assembly GCF_022807995.1. Taxonomy (NCBI): domain Bacteria; kingdom Pseudomonadati; phylum Pseudomonadota; class Gammaproteobacteria; order Pseudomonadales; family Pseudomonadaceae; genus Pseudomonas; species Pseudomonas orientalis. The sequence continues at coordinate 4,469,810 of NZ_CP094351.1, forward strand.
GCCGGAGATCACCCTGGAATTGAGCGCCGACAAGGACTCGTTCCTCAAGGATGTGCGGCCGGCGGGTGCGGGAATCGGCTTCGCCCAGTTCGCGGCATAAGCGTTTGAGCGGCTGTTGACCGGGCACCCTCGGCGCGCGGCTCACGCGTCATCACTATCGCGACTGTACTGAAAGTCGGTCGCGAGTTAATCGCGCTTACATATATTTCTAAATGTAACTATACTGAACTGCATTTTTTAAAAATGGAGAGCCCAGTATATGGAGCGTTATTTGTCATGGATAAGACAACTCAACCAACCCTGCGTGACTGCACATCCTCTTAATGACTTTATCGCGTCAGCCAGCCTATTTGCCCATACACTGGGGTTCGACTTTTTTACGTACGCCGTGTGCGAAACCACGCCGTTCAGCAGGCCTAAAACCCATGTATATGGCAACTATCCAAGCCAGTGGCTACAGCGCTACAAAGAGCAGAATTACTCCATCATCGATCCCACCGTACGCCACTGCAAAGTCTCATCCGAGCCGCTGCGCTGGTGCGACGCCGTGTTTGACGAATGCCCACAATTTTGGTCGGATGCCCAGGCACATCAACTTAATATCGGCATAGCACAACCATCTTTTAATGCCCGCGGTTATATAGCGCTTTTGTCGGTTGCTCGAGCCGCCAAGTTGATCGACGACAATGAATTCGAAGCCTTGAAACCAGTGCTCAAAGCGTTTGCCGAGACCGTGGGGTATCACATCTTCGAACTGGAAGAGGCTCTCACGCAGACACTCGATATTGAGTTCGGGCAAAAAGAGAAAGAAGTATTACGCTGGACAGCCGATGGAAAAACCTCGGAAGAGATTGGCCGCATATTGAATGTAACCGCCGACGCAGTGAACTTTCATTTGCGCAATATCCAGAAGAAGATCGGCGCTTGCAATCGGGTTCAAGCCGTTACCTATGCCGTAGCCCAAGGCCACATCTGACACCCGGTGGCGTAGCGGCAAGTGCCGCTACGCCACCCAAGTTCAAGCAAACACGTCGATCGCCGCTTGCTCATACAACCACTGCACCACCGTGCGCACGTGCTCATCGTCGGCCTGTTCCGGCAAGTCCTGCGCCAATCTGATAGGCGCTCCTTCCTGCAACGCACGGATCAGGACGCGCACAGCCGGCAGTGACTGAATGCGCAGCATGGCGCCGCCTGCAAACAGCAGCCCGGCATCGTCATTTAACGCCAGCAGATACAAGGGGCTGTCGGCGCGTGCCTGGATCACGCGTTGCCAGCAGCCGCCAGCGCCGCGGCGCCCCATCGAGCGATCCCGAATAATGCCGTTGGCTGACAACTTGAGCAGCATCTGGATTTTGCTGTTGTCCCCAATCGCCTCGACGAACTGCGCCACCGCCGCCGGCAATTGCACCTGAGCCAACGATTCGAACACCCCACCCGGCACTTGGGCGATGGTGCCGGTCAGTGCAGTGCCAGCCTTCGACGCAATGGCCGCTTTGATCGGGTTCTCACAGAAGCCCTGTGCCGTGCCATGGCTGAACATGCCAACCGACACGGTAAGGGTCGTTTCCAATTCTTCAAGCTTGTTGTAATGCCACCACCCGGCAGGAATAAAGAAGATTTCCCCCGGCCCGACTTCGTAAATGGTCGCGTCGGCGGCATAGGGCGTAACGTCGATATGCCCGAAGCACACGCCGTTGAGTGCGGACTTCTTCTCCAGCGCCATTTCGTCGAAATAGGCCGGTGGCCAGATCATCATGCGTTTACGCCCATACAACGGGAACAGGAAGGTGTCGCATGAGTCATTGTGCAGGCCGATCCAGGTTGAACGGTAGCGCCCGCCGATAAACACCGCATTGGCTCCCGGGTAGGGCATGCCGTAGCGTTCGCTGTAGCCATGGGTAAATGCGCGCAGTTTCGTCGCAACGGTGCTGGAATGCTTCAGGCAGTAGTCGCGGGTGAAGGTGATGCCTTCGGCGTGATTGAGGGCGGCAAAGTCACGCACAAACTGCTCGAACCCCTCAAACGCCCGAGGAAAGCCGGGCACCGCCGGCTGCTTGAGCATCTGGCCGTCCGCGTTGACCGTCATATCGCCCGACTCGACAACATTTCGGGCCAACTCGAAGGCGTCCTCAAGGCTCATCAAGGGTTCGATGAGCATGGCCTGCTCGATCACCACGGGCTGTGTCTTGTCATGGGAGAGGCTGACGAAGTGCTCCCAGAAAGCCGCCGGTATCGTCGGCGTATTTTTCGCATCAAACAGGTGGGCGCGGGTCGTGGCAGTCATCATTGTTCACCTTAAATCCGGGAAAGCATCAGGGTAAAAATCCTTGTAGATGTTCTTGATCTGCTCATCGCCCATCCCCAGTACGCGCACCAGTACCGCGCTGAACATGCAGGGGATGGCGGCGAGAATGATGAGCAGGCCCAGGGCGATCATGGCGTAGCTCACACCCAGCGCTTCAGAAAACGCTCCACCCACCAACGCGCCAAACGGAATCACCATGCCAGACACAAATGAAGTCGCCGACCCGATGCGGTTGCGGTAGCTGTCGGGTGTGGCCAGCATGCGCACGGTGGACGTATTGACGGTCACCATGACCAGGCCGATGCCGCCGGCAAACAGCAACGGCACGGTCACGCTGGCGAACCAGGCGGGCCGGGCGTGGAAGAACTGGCTGAACAGCCCACACCCCACCATCGCCAGCCCCACCAGCAGAAAACCGGCAAATACGACTCGCGGGCGACCCCAACGGGCATTGGCGCGCTTGACCAGCAACAGGCTGCCGGCCAACAACCCCACCGCGAAGGCGCCTTCGGTCACGGCAATCAACCATAAGTGCTGAGGAAAATGGCGATTGATCAGCACCGGAAACAACACGGCAAACAGGGGATACAGCGAAAAGTTGACGATGAACGCGAGCAGGCTCAGGTTCCACTCGGGCTTGACCCGGTAGAGCGCGGTAAACCCCTCACGGGTGCGCGTATACCAGGTCGCCAGGTACGACAGCTGCCGCGCACCAGGTGTGTGGCTGGCGCCAGGCGCCCTCACCCGCACAATCAGCGCCAGGGCCACGAGCACCGCCAGTGAATTGAGCCAGAGCGTCCCCACCACGCCCAGCGGGCCCAGCAAAATCCCGGCCGCCAGCGGCCCCGTCAGCGCGGACGATGAGCCGACGATACTTCTCAGGCGCACCGCATCGCTGACCCTGTCCGCAGCCACCAGTACCGAGGCCAGGCTCATCTGCAGCGGATCGCGAATGCCGATGGCCACTCCGGAAATCGCCAGGCAGCCGGCAATCAACCACGGCAGGTAGAGGTCCTGGGTGCCCAGCACCGCCAGCACCAGCGTCGTGACAGCGCTGACGGTATAGCAACCCACCAGCAAGCGCTGGCGATCATACTGGTCACCCAACCAGCCAAACACCGCGCGGGACACCACATCGGCCAGGGTGGCAACCGCGACAAAGCCTGCAAAGGCGAGCGGGTCGGCGGTTTTTCCGAGCACCCACCAGGCGATTGCGAACTGACCGCAGCGCGTGCCCACCGCATTCAGGAACGCGGCCAATTGGATCAGATAAAAATCGCGCCCCAGCCCGCCCAGGGAAGGACTGCTCATCGCCCCGCCTCGGCACGGCGCAGGCGCTGCTGGCAACCGGCGGCGAGATAAGCGTCAAGGCCCCCGGTCAAACTGCGACAGCGCCCGCTGCCGACCACGGCGCTGATCGCGTGCAGCGCCTTCACGCTGCGCACGCCGCTTTTGCAGTAGATCACGGTGTCGATGGCCGCGAGCCCTCGGGCCAGGTGCTGTGGCAATTCGCTCAAGGGCATATTGATTCCGCCCAAGGACAGGCTCAGATGCTCATGCCCGTCGCGTACATCAATCAATTGCAACGCTTCATCGCTGAGCAACCGCTGCTCCAGCGCCTGGGCAGAGATCGCGTATTGCGCGCCGACGGCCACCGCGCAGTTGGCGGCGATGGCTTGCGGCTCGCGAATAAGCCGGTGCTCGCCACTGAGCGGATTACTGGCGCGATGGCGAATCGACACTTGGCGCAACTGCAGACTCAGTGCGTCGAACAGCATCAATCGGTTGATCGACGGCTCCCCTACCGCACTGAGAATCTTGATCGCTTCAAGTGCCTGGATCGAGCCGATGATCCCGGGCAATACCCCCAGAACCCCGGCCTCACCACAATTCTGCGCCAGCCCGGCCGGTGGCGGTTCAGGAAAAATATCGCGCAGATTGGTCGAACATCGGCCCGTCGCGTCCGGCACATTGAACACCGCGACCTGCCCTTCGAACTGGCTGATCGAGGCATAGACCAGAGGCTTGCCCGCGAGGTAGCAGGCATCATTGAGCAGGTATTTGGTGGTGAAGTTGTCGGTGGCATCGAGTATCACGTCGTAGCCTTGCACATAGGCCGACACGTTGCCTTCGTCCAGCCGCTCATCGATATGCACGATGTCGATGTGGGGGTTGTTATCCAGCAGTCTGCGACGCGCCACAGCGCCCTTGGGCGAACCCACATCGTCAACGCCGAACAACAACTGACGGTGCAGGTTACTGACGTCGACGGTGTCGTCTTCCACGATGCCGATATGACCCACGCCTGCGGCCGCCAGGTACATCAGGGCCGGGCAACCCAGCCCACCGGCGCCCACCACCAGCACCCTGCCCGCCTTGAGCCGGGCCTGGCCCTCGCTGCCGAAACCCTTGACCAGAAAGTGACGGGCATACTGGGCCTGTTCCTGCTGACTGAATTGCGCGTGCGTCATATCAGCCTCCCGCCACGGCACTGATGATCAACGCCGTGGAGTCCGGGCGCAGGGAGATTTCGCTCCAGGCCTCTTGGTCGGCGTAGGGAATATCGTCAATGACCAGGCTGATGAAAGGCTTGAGACGGTAATCGCCTTCAACGATGGCGCTGAACAAAAGCGGCTCCTCGCTGCGCAAGCCGTCCATCAGTTGCAGCGCGTCAGTGCAGGCTGAAGACCAGGATTTTCGGCCATCGGTCAGGTCGGCAAATTGGCTGGCAATAATGATTTGGGGCATGGTCAGTTTCCTTGCAGGGATTCGATAAGAGGCTGATGCCAGGCTTGCAGTGCACCGAACACCCGACGGCCCATGGGCGTGAAACTGGGGCGCTGGGCGGCGACTTGCAGGCAACCGGCCAAGTACTTGTGCAGGTAAGACTGGCGCTGCGTGCGCGCCTGGGGGCCGTACAGATCGCGGTAGTATTTAAGGGCCGCTGCGGCAAAATGCGCGGCCGCCAACACACCCCGCAGGGTCTTGCCGCGCGTGCCCGAGGGCAGCACGTAGTCCCTGGGCGCCCCGGCTGTCTGCAGGTCATAGACCTCCATCAGGAAGTTCAACCAGATGTGCGCGTGTTCATGCACCAGGGTTTCTTCAAGCGGGATGTGCGAATCGAACGCACGCTCGCCCAGGTAAATGGTCTGGGGGATCAACGCGCTGGTGGAGCTGCTCATGGGCTGCAAGAGCTTGCGGTAGCGAATCGGGACAGTGAAAAAACTGCTCCAGGCCGGGTTCACCCCACAGACGCGTGCGGTGGCGGTCTGGATTGCCTGTTGCTCGGCCGCAGAGCAGTCGATGGATTCGAACTCCTCGACCTGGCTGGTAGCCAAGCGCTTGAACAGCGCGCGTGCATTGCCCGGGTCCAGGTAATCCGCCAAGTCGTCATGCGCCTGCGGGTCCGAGTTGCGCCGGCTGCAGGCGACCGCTGCCAACAACGTGGCGGGGCGTACGTCGTCATCGATAAAGGGCAGGCCACCCACGGTGTCGAAAAACAGGCTCGGGTTCATCGGCCATTCAGCCTTCGGATCCGCTGTGCCAGCAGCGCGATGACAAAAAGCCCTGCAAGTCCTGGCTCTTGACGCGAAACGCCTTGAAGCCCGCCAGCGCGTCGTCAACTTGCGGTTGTGTCATCTCGGCGCAGGCCAGCAGCAGTTTTCTCAACCGGGACAAGGTCCGCTCGGCGTACCAACGCTCCTTGAGGTCGCGGATAATCGCGTGGGCGTTATCCGCCGAAAGAGTCTGCTGTTCCACCAGCGCGGCGACAAAGCCACGCACATGGATCAGCGGCTCGGACATGGCGCGATAGGGCGCGTCGATTTCGTGCACCAGCGTGACCTCATCGTCGTCGAACTCTGGATCATCGCGGTAATGCCCGTAGACCACCCCGTAGCCCTGCATGCCGAGCAAACGCATCTCGCTGGCTCGGATCGCGCCCATGGACGCCAGGCCCCAGATATTCCAGCCCTGCTCGATGGCGCGACGGATCTCGATGTGGCCTACGGAAGGAAAGCTGTGGAATGTACCGTCCACGATGGCGATGCAGCCTGGTTGCGGGTATTGCTCGACCAGCGCCTGTACGTCGCCGCGTCGGGCCGGCGCATGCAGGATCACGTCACGCTGCTCCAGCACGCCCGGCGCCAATCCCGCTGCCGTCGGCCCTACGAATAAATGCAGTTTCATGGGGGCTCCTTCCCTAGCGTGAGATATAGCGCGACAGGCGCGGGCCTGCGCGCTTGAGTGCCGGCTGGAACGACTCCATGCCTGGAATGACCATCTTGACGACGGCCAACGGGGAATCGTTTTTACTCAGTACAACGCGCAGTACCTGGCTGAATCCCTGGTGGCGCAGGCGCTCAAGCAGACATTCCAAGGCAGAATCGATACTGTCGATCTGCGCGTTGGCGTCCTCGATCGCCGAATAGGCGATGGCCTCACGCGAATCGTTCACGTGGCTGCGCAGGCGCGCCACCGCGTCCAACTCGGCCTGGCGGTCACTGGCGGAGAAGTACTTGAAGCGCTCGATCAGGTCGTCGCGGCCGCCGTGAATATACGAGAGCCGCGACTGGGCAGCCTCGGCGAGCCCCCTGACCGAGGCGATGTCCCGGCACAGATGCAGGCCGGAACCGCAGGAAATGGCGATGGGCGCGTCATCGGACGGCTCGAGGATGAAGCCCTGGACATAAGGCAGGCCGATCACGCTGGGGGTGTAACGCACCACGGCGTCCAACCCTGCGGCTTCCACCCGGCTGAACAAGGGGTCCAGGGTCGGGACCGGACAATCGCGCAGCATCAGACGCGAGGTGTCTTTCATGAAATTGAAGGCTTGCACGTCGCGCTCGACGATTTCGGCAATGCCGTGCACGCTGGCTTCATCCACGCTGTTACCGGAGCTGAGTCCATTGGTGCTGGTGCCGAAAATGCGCTGCCCCTGGTTTTCGCTGAACGGTGAAAAAATCAATTCGGCGGGCACGGCAAACGTGCGGCCGGTGGCAACGTCCTCGGCCTCGACACAGGCCAGGGGGCCATCGGGGTCGATCGGTGCACCGAGGATCGGGCAAAAATCAACGAATTCGTGGGCAAAGCCCGCTTGTGCCGCCACTTTACGCGGCGTGGAAAAGAACACTTCAATGTTGCGGTTGCGATATTCGGCGATGGCAAATTCAATCGCCTCCATGTACGCACCGACCTGCGCTTCCTCGGCGCGCATGCCCTTCCCCGCGCTGACGCACAGCGAACCTTCGACCGCGTCGGGGCGAATACTGGCGAATACCGGAATACCGATCTTGTCCAGCCAGGTGGTATTGGTCACTCGCGTAATACCAAACTGCACAGCAAGTTTCCTGGCATGGGACAACGTGTCGGCCAATGAGGCTTTGCGCAAACTTGACGTCATGCGATACATGTAATGGCCTGTTGAATAACTGATCCGTAAGTGCGTGCTATTCGAGTCATCGAATAGCACGCGCCGCATTACTTGCCGGCGTCTTCAATATCGGCAGAGATATTGTTGTTGGATTCGTGAATAACAAACCCGGCGCGCATTTGTCCTTCGTCATTCAGGATATCGGCAAATGCTTCTACAGCAGAAGCGTCAAGTGCGAATGTTTCGTTAGTTGCGTTATTCATGATGTTCTCCTTGAATAATTGAATGCCGTTATCGGCTATCGTGCAACAGGGATATACCGCTGGATTAACGCCACTGCGACAATGTGTCATCCCTGAAACAGCCAGGAGAGTTTTAGAGCAGTACACGGCCACGCTCAACTACAAGATTTTGTAGTCACGTGAAGGTAAATTTTTAATGACAGCCACTTTGCCCAGTCAGGGCAGGGATTCAGCCGCGAAATTTTCAACTTTCACAGATTGTCGAAACAACCTGATTTCTTATCATCAGCTTTAAAAGTGGCAATATGCAATCAATGCAAAGTCGTAGATTACAGGCAAAAAAAAACCCGTACTTCACTAAGTACGGGTCTTCTTAACGGCAATCACATTATTTCTTCACGCCGAGCCTCTTCAGCTCTTCATCGCGCAATTCACGCCGCAGGATCTTGCCCACGTTGGTAGTCGGCAATGCATCGCGGAACTCAACGGCCTTGGGCACCTTGTAGCCGGTGACGTTGGCGCGCATGTGCTCCATCACCTGCTCCTTGGTCAGGGTGGCCCCCGGCTTGACCACGATGAACAACTTGATGTGCTCCCCGGACTTTTCATCCGGTACGCCGATGGCCGCGCATTGCAATACGCCCGGCAGGCCGGCCAGCACGTCTTCCAGTTCGTTGGGGTACACGTTGAAGCCCGAGACCAGGATCATGTCCTTCTTGCGGTCGACAATACGCATGTAGCCGTCGGGCTGGATGATCGCGATGTCACCGGTCTTCAGCCAGCCTTCGCTGTCGAGCATCTCGGCGGTGGCATCTTCACGCTGCCAGTAGCCCTTCATCACTTGCGGACCTTTGACGCACAGCTCGCCGGTTTCGCCCAGCGCCAGCTCAGTGCCGTCGTCGGCAATAACCTTGCACACGGTGGAAGGCACCGGAATGCCAATGGTACCGATCTGGATATGCTGGATCGGGTTCACGGTGGCCACCGGGCTGGTTTCGGTCATGCCGTAGCCCTCGCAGATGGCGCAACCGGTCACGGCCTTCCAGCGTTCGGCCGCCGCCAGTTGCAGCGCCATGCCGCCTGACAGGGTGACCTTGAGCGCGGAGAAATCCAGCTTGCGGAAACCTTCGTTGTTGCACAGCGCCACGAACAGCGTGTTGAGGCCGACAAAGCCGCTGAACTTCCACTTCGACAGCTCCTTGACCATCGCCGGCAGGTCGCGCGGGTTGCTGATCAGGATGTTGTGGTTGCCGATCAGCATCATCGCCATGCAATGAAAGGTGAACGCATAGATGTGGTACAGCGGCAGCGGCGTGATCAGGATTTCGCACCCTTCATTGAGGTTGGAGCCCATCAGCGCCTTGCATTGCAGCATGTTGGCAACCAGGTTGCGGTGGGTGAGCATCGCTCCCTTGGCCACGCCGGTGGTGCCGCCGGTGTATTGCAACACCGCCACATCGCCGCTGGCCGGGTTGGCATCGCTGACCGTCTGGCCGTGCCCCTTGGCCAGCACGTCATTGAACTTGATCGCTTGCGGCAAGTGATACGCCGGGACCATTTTTTTCACGTACTTGATCACGCTGTTGATCAACAGGCGCTTGAACGGCGACAACAGGTCGGCCACTTCGGTCACGATCACGTGTTTGACGGCGGTCTTGGGCACGACTTTTTCAGCCAGGTGCGCCATGTTGGCCAGGCAGACCAGAGCCTTGGCCCCGGAGTCGTTGAATTGATGTTCCATTTCCCGCGCGGTGTACAGCGGGTTGGTGTTGACCACGATCAGCCCGGCGCGGATGGCACCGAAAACGGCGACCGGGTACTGCAGTACGTTGGGCAGTTGCACGGCGATTCGATCGCCGGGCTTCAAGTCGGTATGCTGTTGCAGGTAGGCGGCAAATGCGCCGGACAATTCGTACAGTTCACCGTAGGTGATGGTCTTGCCCAGGTTGCTGAAAGCCGGTTTGTTGGCGAAGCGCTGGCAGGACTGCTTCAGTACCGCCTGAATATTCGGATACTCGTCCGGATTGATTTGTGCAGCAATCCCGGCGGGGTACTTATCCTTCCAAAAGTCTTCGTTCATGGAAGCCCACTCCTCAGCGACGCGAATTCATCATCGCATTTGATGCGATTATTATTGGTGTGTGTTTCAAGGTGAATCTGGCGCTTTCAAGCAGGCCTAGACGTCACAAAGCGCGCCGAGAGTAGCAGCTTTGCCAAGGGCCGCCTAGAGCCAAAAGAGGGCCCTACAGTCATAAACATGACTCAAGAATATCCAATGGTCATTTTTAGAGCAAAGATTCTATATCGCGGGGATCCGCTCTGGAATGGGCTTACTGGGCGACAAATAACACATGTGGGAGGGGGGCTTGCCCCCGATGGCGGTGTATCAGTCACCAATCTATTGACTGAACCACTGCTATCGGGGGCAAGCCCCCTCCCACATTTCAACCTCATTTCAATTCAGGCGATGTCGCGCAGCTCCCGGCGCAGAATCTTGCCCACCGGCGTCATCGGCAGCGAATCCCTGAGCACGATATGCTTGGGCACCTTGTACCCGGTGAAGTTGGTCTTGCAGTACGCCTTCAACTCCTCAAGGGTCACCCCTTGGGCACGCGCCACCACAAACAGTTTCACCGCCTCCCCGGTACGCTCGTCCGGCACGCCGATCACCGCGCAGTTGGCCACTGCCGGATGCGCCATCACCACGTCTTCGATTTCGTTGGGGTACACGTTAAAGCCCGACACGATGATCAGGTCTTTCTTGCGATCGACAATACGGATAAAACCATCGGCATCGATCACGGCGATGTCGCCGGTCTTGAACCAACCGTCGGCGTCCAGCGCTTCGGCGGTGGCCTGCGGCTGCTGCCAATAGCCTTTCATTACCTGAGGGCCCTTGATGCACAGTTCGCCGCGCTCGCCCAACGGCAGCTCGGCGCCCTCGTCATCGATCACTTTCATGGCCGTGGCCGGCACCGGAATGCCGACTGTACCCAGTCGGGACTTATCGCCATAAGGGTTGGTGCTGGCCACCGGCGAGGTTTCCGTCAGTCCGTAGCCCTCGCCGATCGCACAACCGGTGATGTGCTGCCAGCGCTCGGCGGTGGCCTTGATCAACGCCGTGCCGCCGGAGTTGGTCAGCTTGAGATGGGAAAAGTCCAGGCTCTTGAAGTCCGGATGGTCCATCAGCGCCACAAACAACGTGTTGAGCCCCAACAGCCCGGTGAAACGCCACTTTTTCAGCTCCTTGACGAACCCGCCAATGTCCCGTGGATTGGTGATCAGCACGTTGTGGTTGCCGGACACCATCATGCACATGCAATTCGCCGTAAACGCATAGATGTGGTACAGCGGCAGCGGCGCAATCATTACCTCCTGCCCTTCCTTGATCAACGGGTGACCATCGTCGCCGGTCTGGGACATGCACGCCCGCACCTGCTGCATGTTCGCCACCAGGTTGCCATGGGTGAGCATCGCGCCCTTGGCCAGGCCGGTGGTGCCTCCGGTGTATTGCAGCACCGCGATGTCATCGAGGGTCACCGGATGGCGGGTCACGCCCAGGCCGGCGCCCATGCCCAGGGCGCGCTTGAACGACACCGCACGCGGCAGGTGGTAGGCCGGGACCATCTTCTTCACCTTGTCGACCAGTGTGTTGACCAGCCAGCCCTTGGCGGCGGGCATGAAGTCGCCCATCCTGGCTTCGATCAGGTAGTCGATTTCGGTGTCTGCACACACTTCCTGAACCCGCGAACCGAACAGGTTGAGGTAGACCAGCGCCCGCACGCCGGCGTCCTTGAACTGGTGACGCATTTCACGCGGGGTGTACAACGGGTTGGTATTGACCACGATCAGCCCGGCGCGCAGTGCGCCAAACACGGCAATCGGATAATGCAGCACGTTGGGCATCTGTACCGCGATGCGCTCGCCGGGCTTGAGGTCGGTGTGCCGCTGCAGGTAACCGGCGAACGCCGCGCTGTGGCGCTCAAGCTCGGCGTAGGTCAGGGTGATGCCCATGTTGCTGAACGCCGGACGGTCGGCAAAGGTCTTGCAGGAGCGCTCGAAGACTTCGATCACCGACGTGTAACTGCTGAGGTCGATGTCATTGGGAACGCCCGCGGCGCGTTTGTCATTCCAGAAATCAGGTTGCATTATTCTTGTCCTCTTTACCTGAACAGGTCCGGCCGCTTTTTATGCAGCTATAAAGAGCGGAGCTTCGAGGACGTTAGCAGTAATGGCCAAACAGGCAAATACGCTGAACTGTGTCATTGATTGTATGAATCTTGTTGCTAAGGCGTAGGCAGATACCCCGCCTTGCGGCAGATGAGCTATACACTGCAACGACCCCGAGCAAAGGAACCGCCATGAACCACAGCACTGTCTGGCTGACCGCGAACGACCACAGCCGGCTGTACGTCAATCAATGGATGCCTGACGTTGCACCCAAGGCCGTGGTGATGCTGTCCCATGGCATGGCCGAGCACAGCGGCCGCTATGCACGCCTGGCCCAGGCATTGTGCGGCGCCGGCTATGGTTTATATGCGCTGGACCAGCGCGGGCATGGCCGTACCGCCGATGAGGGCACCCTGGGGCTTTTTGCCGAGAACGACGGCTGGAACAAGGTGGTGGGCGATCTGGCCAGCCTCAACCAGCACATCGGCCAGCAGCACCCGGAGCTTGCGATCATCTTGCTGGGCCACAGCATGGGCAGCTATATCGCCCAGGCCTATATGCTGCATCACAGCGCCAGCCTGCACGGCGCAATTCTGAGCGGTTCCAATTTCCAGCCGGTGGCGCTGTATCGCGCCGCGCGGCTGATTGCACGTATCGAGCGCGCGCGCCAGGGCTTGCGCGGGCGCAGTGGGTTGATTGACTTTCTGTCGTTCGGCTCATTCAACAAGGCGTTCAAACCCAATCGCACCGCCTTCGACTGGCTCAGCCGCGACCCGGTTGAAGTCGACAAGTACATCCATGATCCGCTGTGCGGTTTTCGCTGCACCAATCAACTCTGGGTTGACCTGCTCGGCGGTTTGCAGCACATCAGCAAAGCGTCAAATCTCGCGCAGATCGATCCGGGCCTGCCGATTCTGATAATCGGCGGTGAATGTGATCCGGTGAGTGAAGGCAAGCGTCTCAAAAGCCTGGCCCATGCCCTGCGCGAGGCCGGCTGCCAGCACCTGCAATTGACGATCTACCCGCAGGCACGTCATGAAGTGTTCAACGAAACCAACCGCGACGGCGTCACTGCGGATGTACTGGCGTGGCTCGAACACGCCCTGACCTTGCCCAGGCCCACCCGCTGCGAATGACTTTACGTTTAAAATCAGCCGATTAACTTACCGACCAGCCACAGGATGCACGTTTAGATGACCCAGGTAACCAATACCCCCTACGAGGCCCTCGAAGTCGGCCAGACCGCCAGCTTCAGCAAAACCGTCGAAGAGCGCGATATCCAGTTGTTCGCCGCCATGTCCGGCGATCACAACCCGGTGCATCTGGATGCCGAATATGCCAAAGCGACCATGTTCAAGGAGCGTATCGCCCATGGCATGTTCAGTGGTGCGCTGATCAGTGCGGCCGTGGCTTGCGAGTTGCCTGGGCCGGGCACCATTTATATCGGTCAGCAGATGAGCTTTCAGAAGCCGGTGAAGATTGGCGACACCCTGACCGTGCGCCTGGAAATCCTGGAGAAACTGCCGAAGTTTCGTGTGCGCATTGCCACTCGCGTATTCAACCAGCGTGATGAGCTGGTAGTGGATGGCGAGGCGGAGATTCTTGCGCCGCGTAAGCAGCAAGTTGTAACGCTGACTGAGCTGCCGCCGATCAGCATTGGCTGATTCATCGCATCTGATAAGGGACGGCCGCCCCTTTGGCCGTCCTGCTCGACAAGGTAACTAAAGTAATACACATAGACCTCAACGACGCTCATTGAACAGAGCGTTGTCCCACGTCCATCGCCCGCAATACGGACTGGCCTGGTTCTGTACGTTCGATAAAAATCAACAGGCTTCAACTGCGAGTTGCCGGTTGCCTATTCAGTCGCTTCTCAACTTTTCGACTGACAACGTATTTAGAACACGCCAGGACTATAAAATGAAAAACCCACTCGATAATGTGATTTATGAAAACAACACGTTCAAGGAATCGGGAACCTGGTTCAGCGGTACACACCTGCCTGATAGATCATCGGCCAGTATCAGCGCGGTGGTCTTCAAAGGCGACCTGTATGTATTTATTCAACATTATGGCAGCCTCGACAACGGCAAGGTCGATTACCTGATCTTTCAGCGCATGCCCTCGGGCCAGTTGAAAAATACTGTCAAACACACCATTCCACATATATATGTTACCGGTACGCCCGCAGTCGCGGTATACGATAATAAAATCTATTGCGCGTTTCGCCCCGGTGGAGATTCGCAAAAATTAACGTACACCACCTTTGACGGGAGCACATGGTCAAGCGTCATCACTACGAAGAAAGGTATCCTGACCTCCCCCTGCCTGGCGGTTTATCAGGATAAATTATATTGCTTCCATCAAGGTTGGGAGGAAGACCGTGGCACCCTGTGGTATTCGACGTTCAATGGCGCCGACTGGAACGAGGATGAGCGTATCCATGGCCTTGAGATAACAGAATCACCCGCCCTCGCCGTGTACAAGGGCGAACTCTATTGTGCCTATCACAAGGCAAGCACCCACACGGCCTGGTGCATCAAGTTTGACGGTATGCGGTGGTCTCATGAGCTGAGTCTGTCTGCCAATGTGGTGGAAAGTCCTTCCCTTTACACCTATAACGACAGCCTCTTCAGTGCACGTACCGTCAAGTCCGAACATGCCAGCCTTTGTGTAAATTATCTGGATAATGGAACGTGGTGCCCTGATAAGACCGTCGTGAACGACGGTATCTCGAACAGTCCGTGCCTGGTGGAGTATGAAGGGCTTCTTTATTGCTTCTATCGAAACAACGACCACACGCTGTCGTACGCGTTCCAACATTATCAAACGCTTAACCGCGCCATCCCGCTACTTGATGTCTGGGGGGAAGGACGCATCCATGCGGGCAACTTGATATCCGGTTTCGACGCAGCGGTTAATCTGAATCTATACCGACAGCCCGTTTCCAACGGTATCAACCGTCACAGTGCAATTCCGAATATCATGCCGGTTGCTACTTACGAAGATCCCGATTTCCCCATAGCCTGCGAGCAAGTTAAAATCATTACCTTGATGGGGGCGCCTATTACCGAACGCGTTGCGGATGAAATAGGCCGAGTACTCGACATTGAGGGCATGGTGTTTTTATTTGCACCGGATGATAAGGAGCGGGAGATGTTTCAAAACAGGAATAAGTTTCGACTCAAACCCATCAGCACCGCCACGCTTCCCTCGCCAATCGACCAGATCTCCAAAGACTTTTATCCTGTATATGCCTATAAAAAATACAGGAGCTAAGGGTAGGCGAAAAAAATCCGAGGCCCAAAGGGGACCTCGGATTTTTATGGCGCGTTCCACATCAGTCAACGCGCCTGCAACCGTACAGCGCCCGAATCAGGACTGAGCACGTGCCTGGTTACGCAGGGCTTTGACTTGGTCGTGGTTACGTTGCACGCCGTGGTACTGACGTTCAACCAGGTCACGAATGCCCAGCAGGTTGTGCTTGTTGATCTTCTCGATCGCTTCACGATAAGCCTTCAGTGCGTGGTCTTCACCGCGCTCGGCTTCGTTCAACACAGACTCTTCGTCCTTACCGGTGATCATCGATTTCACGTCAACCCAACCGCGATGCAGTGCACCGGCCATGCTGCCGGAATCTTCCGGATCGCCACCCAGGGCACGCACGGCGGTTTTCAGCTCGGCAGCGGCAGTGGCGCAATCGGCGGAACGCTTGGCGAACAGCGCTTTGAGTTCAGGGTGCTTGATGTCTTCAGCGCACTCTTTGAAACCTTTCTGCCCATCGATGCTGGTTTCGATCAGGTCGTTCAGTACGGAGATCGATTCTTTGTTGATGTCAGTCATTTTTCAATTCCTTGTGTGGATTGAGGAAGGTTGCCTTAATGATTGCAGCGCCCGTGCCAGGTTTTGAAAAATTACTTTTATCAAGTAATTCAGTAACTTACGAATAATTGAACCATCTGTATGTATGTTATTTGCATGATCTGTCATTTGGCCTTCATGCAGAATGCCTGTATTTTCGAAGGCCTCGTCTTCACTGCCCAAAACCATGAACCCCGAAAAACTCGAATTGCTGATAACCCGCGAAATGCCCTTTGGCAAATACAAGGGCCGGATCATCGCCGACCTGCCCGGCCCTTACCTGAACTGGTTCGCTCGCGAGGGATTTCCCCACGGAGAACTGGGCGGTCTGCTGGCCTTGATGCAGGAAATCGACCACAACGGCTTGGCCGAATTGCTCGAACCGTTGCGCGCTAAACACGGTAAACCCGCCCCTCGCCATTGACTGAGAGCCACGCCATGCCAAGGAATGCAAACAACGAAGCTCACTGGCAGGCCATCGCCCAGCGCTACGAACTGGAGCCGGGCCCGATCAATCTGGAAAACGGTTACTTCGGGCGCATGAGCCGTGCAGTCCAGGTGCAGTACCTGGAGCACGTCGCGTTTATCAACCGCAGCAACTCGGTGTATGTGCGTCAGCGCTTCGAGCAAGGGGAAAATAACGAGATTCGCCGCCAGCTGGCCGCGTTGATCAATGCGGACCCCGACTCGGTGGCCTTCACCCGCAACGCCACCGAAGCCTTGCAGTCGCTGATCCGCAACTACAACCGCCTGCAACCGGGCGATCAGGTGCTGATCAGCGATCTGGAGTACGACACGGTCAAAGGCGCGATGCGCTGGCTAGCCGGCGTGCGCGGTGTCGAGGTGATCGAAATTTCCCATACTCACCCGGCCAGTTTCGACAGCCTGGTGCAGACTTATCGCAATACTTTCAACCAATACCCGCGCCTCAAGCTGATGGCGCTGACCCACGTCACCCACCGTACCGGCCTGGTGATGCCGGTGGCCGCGATTGCCAGGGCGGCGCGTGAACATGGAGTCGACGTGATCCTCGACGGCGCCCATGCCCTGGGCCAGATGGATTTCAACCTTGGCGAACTGGGTATTCAGTTCGCCGGCTTCAACCTGCACAAATGGATCGGCGCGCCGCTGACCCTGGGCTTTCTTTACATTGCCCCCGAACGCCTGCCGGATATTGACCCGGACATGGGCGAATTCCACTACCCCGCCACGGATGTACGGGCACGTACGTCCTACAGCACGCCGAACTTTCCGGCACTGATGAGCCTGCCATTGGTGCTTGAAGAGCATCGGCAACTGGGTGGCTCGGCGGCCAAAGGTGCGCGGGTCAACTACCTGCGGGACATGTGGGTGGGCCAGGTGCGTAAGTTGCCGGGGATTGAGGTGCTGACGCCGGATGATCCGAGGGTGTATTGCGGGATTACCGCGTTCAAGTTCATTGGGCGCGATCAGCAGGTGATGGTTGACAGGTTGCTCAAGGAGTATGACGTATTCACCACAACCCGCTCAGGCGCGGCGTTTGGAACCTGTATTCGAGTGACGCCGGGGTTGGTGACGTCAGCGCAAGACATCGGCACGCTGGTCAGCGCCATTACCGAATTGAGTAGGGATTAAATGTGGGAGGGGGCTTGCCCCCGATGGCGGTGTATCAGTCACCAGATGTATTGGCTGAACCACTGCTATCGGGGGCAAGCCCCCTCCCACATTCGAATGTGTGGTGGCCTGGATCTACAGGCAAAAAAAAGCGGTACACCGACCAAGTGCACCGCAAAAATGCCGTTAAGCACAGCAACAACGATTCGGTAAATCAGATCAGTCCAGCAGTGCCAGCGCCTCGGCGGTGACTTCCTGGATACGCGCCCAGTCGCCGTTCCTCACCCACTCCGGATCAAGCATCCAGCTACCGCCCACGCACATCACGTTTTTCAACGCCATGTAACTTTTGATGTTGGCCGGGCCGACGCCACCGGTCGGGCAGAATTTCACCTCGCCGAACGGGCCGCCCAAGGCCTTGATCGCCGCCACGCCGCCGCTGACCTCGGCCGGGAACAGCTTGAAGCGGCGATAGCCCAGGCCATAGCCTTCCATGATGCCGGAGGCATTGCTGATGCCGGGCAGCAGCGGAATCGGGCTGTGCACCGAGGCTTCCAGCAGATCGCGGGTGATGCCGGGGGTGACGATAAATTGCGAGCCGGCCACTTCTGCCGCTTCGAGCATATGACGGTCCAGCACAGTGCCGGCGCCGGTGCACAGTTCAGGGCGCTGCTCGCGCAACACCTGAATGGCCTTGAGGCCGAACTCGGAACGCAGGGTCACTTCCAATGCGGTCAGACCACCGGCTGCCAGGGCATCGGCCAGCGGCAGGATGTCCTGTTCGCGGGCGATGGTGATCACCGGCAGGATCCGCGCCTTGGCGCAGAGGCTGTCGATCAGGGCAACTTTATCCGCCATGGACACGGTCGGTTGAGGGCTTTTCATAGCGGCTGATCCTTGGCTCATGGGCACCAGTAAATCTCTAATGTAGGTTGCAAAAACGCGCGAATCGGCATGGCGGCGACGTCGTCACCGGCCAGCGCGGCGCTCAAGGTGGTCAATTTCGAGCTGCCGGAAATCGACAGCACGGTGTAGTGGGCCGTCGCCAACAATGCGCGACTCATGGTCAGGCGCTGGTGCGGCACGGTCGGCGCCAGCATCGGCCAGCAACGGCGGGTACCGTCGGCCTGCAACGCCTGGGCGAGGTTCGGGCTGTCGGGAAACAGCGAGGCGGTGTGACCGTCGTCGCCCATGCCCAGCACCAGCACGTCAATGGCCGGCAGTTCAGCCAGGAGGCGATCGGCCTGCTCGGCGGCGTCTTCAAGGTTGGCGGCGGCGCTGTACAGGCTGAGGAACCTGGCCTTGGCCGCCGGGCCTTGCAACAGGTGCTGCTTCAACAAACCGGCATTGCTGTCGGCGTGTTCTACCGGCACCCAGCGCTCATCGGCCAGGGTGACGGTGACCTTGGACCAGTCCAAGCCTTGCTTGGCCAGGTGCTGGAAAAACGCCACGGGGCTGCGGCCACCGGACACCACCAGGGTCGCTTCGCCACGGGCACTGATGGCCCCGCGCAGTTGCTCGGCCACATTATTCGCCAGGCCTTCCGCCAACAGCACCGGCGTGCGGTACTCGTGAGGGGTTACGCCCTGAGGCAGTTTCAATTCAGATATCGCCATACCACGACCTCCCATCCCGCGTGATCAGTGCAATCGAGCTCATCGGCCCCCAGGACCCCGCCGCGTACGGCTTGGGCGCATCACCGGATTTTTTCCACCCGGCGATCAACTGGTCACACCACTTCCACGCGGCTTCGATTTCATCTTTGCGAACAAACAGGTTCTGATTGCCGCGCATCACTTCCAACAGCAAACGCTCGTAGGCATCGGGGATGCGTGCGCTGCGATAGGTGTCGGAAAAATTCAGTTGCAGCGGACCGCTGCGCAGTTGCATGCCCTTGTCCAGGCCCTGCTCCTTGGTCATCACGCGCAAGGAAATACCTTCGTCCGGCTGCAGGCGGATGATCAACTTGTTGCTGATCTGCAAGCGCTGCTCGGGGGCGAAGATATAGTGGGATGGCTCCTTGAAGTGGATGACGATCTGCGACAGCTTTTGCGGCATGCGCTTGCCGGTACGCAGGTAGAACGGCACCCCGGCCCAACGCCAGTTACGGATATCGGCGCGCAGGGCAACGAAGGTCTCGGTGTCGCTCTGGGTGTTGGAGTTCTCTTCTTCCAGGTACCCCGGCACGGCTTTACCGGCGCTGTAGCCGGCAATGTACTGGCCGCGCACCACCTGGGTAGTCAGGCCTTCCGGACTGATCGGCGCCAGGGCCTTGAGCACCTTGACCTTCTCGTCGCGGATGCTGTCGGCGGACAGGTCGGCCGGCGGGTCCATGGCGATCAGGCACAGCAGCTGCAGCAGGTGGTTCTGGATCATGTCGCGCAGTTGGCCGGCCTTGTCGAAGTAGCCCCAACGGCCTTCGATGCCGACCTGCTCGGCCACGGTGATTTCCACGTGGGAAATGTAGTGCTGGTTCCACTGCGTTTCGAACAGGCTGTTGGCGAAACGCAGGGCGATCAGGTTCTGGACTGTCTCTTTGCCCAGATAGTGGTCGATGCGGTAGGTGCGGTTTTCCGGGAAAAACTGCGCGACCGCATCGTTGACCTTGCGCGAGGATTCCAGGTCCGAACCAATCGGTTTTTCCAGCACCACGCGGGTGTTTTCTGCCAGGCCGACCTTGGACAGGTTTTCACAGATCGCGCCATAGACGGCGGCCGGGGTGGCGAAGTAGGCGATGAGGCGCTGTTCGCTGCCGGCTGTTTCGGCAAGGCCGACATAGTCGTCGGCCTTCATGAAGTCGACATGCACATACGCCAGGCGCGCCAGGAAACGCTGGGCCACGGCTTCGTCGAGTTCCTTGCCGACGTATTTGCGCAGTTCTTTTTCGATATGGGCCAGGTGCTGCTGCTCGGAGCCGGCTTCACGGGCCAGGGCCAGGATGCGCGTGTCGTCGTGCAGGAGGCCGGCGCCATCGAGTTGATAGAGAGCAGGAAATAACTTGCGCAGCGCCAGATCACCCAACGCGCCAAACAGGGCAAAGGTGCAGGGTTCCACGGTTATCGAAGGCATGATGTTTGTTCTTTTATCAAGTTAAGCTACAAATACCTTTTTTCAAGGCATCACTCAAGGAAAAATGTAGTAATAACCACAACATTTTCCGCAAATACGCATTGCGTGTGGTGGTGTTCGGCTACCCTCAGTAGGATAGGCCACCGCGAAAAGCCATTCATCGATTGGTTACCGCCTTTTTATTTGCATCGTCGCCCGAAGGAAAGACTGAATGGACCGCGTGCGAAATCTTCTGGAACAGATCCGGAACCGCCTCGAAGAATTGAACAAGGCCGAGAAAAAAGTCGCCGAGGTCATCCTGCTCAACCCGCAGCAGGCCACCCGCTTCTCGATCGCCGCCCTCGCCCAGGCCGCCTCGGTCAGTGAACCGACGGTCAACCGCTTCTGCCGTTCGTTCGGCGTCAGCGGTTACCCTGAACTTAAATTGCAGCTGGCGCAAAGTCTGGCCAGTGGCGCGGCGTATGTCAGCCGCGCCGTGGAAGCCGACGATAACCCCGAGGCTTACACCCAGAAGATCTTTGGCAGCGCCATTGCCTCCCTGGACAGCGCCTGCCAGGCCCTGGACCCGGCCCTGATCAGCAAGGCCGTGGATTTGTTGATCCAGGCGCGGCAGATCCACTTTTTCGGCCTGGGCGCTTCGGCGCCGGTGGCGATGGATGCGCTGCACAAGTTTTTCCGTTTCAACCTGGCGGTGACCGCCCATGCCGACGTGCTGATGCAACGCATGATCGCCTCGGTGGCCCACACCGGTGAATTGTTCGTGATCATTTCCTACACCGGGCGTACCCGCGAGTTGGTGGAAGTGGCGCGAATCGCGCGGGAAAACGGCGCATCGGTGCTGGGGGTGACGGCCGAGAACTCGCCGTTGGCCAAGGCCAGTACCGTGAGCCTGAACATTCCGCTGCCGGAAGACACCGATATCTACATGCCGATGACGTCGCGGATCATTCAGCTGACGGTACTCGATGTGCTGGCGACCGGGATGACGTTGCGCCGGGGCGTGGATTTCCAGCCGCATTTGCGCAAGATCAAAGAGAGCTTGAATGACAGCCGGTATCCGGTGGGGGATGAATTCAACTGAGTCAGCATCTGTGCTGGCTTGACTGGCCTCATCGGGGGCAAGCCCCCTCCCACATTTTGATTTGTGAACCCATTCAAAAGTGGGAGGGGGCTTGCCCCCGATGAGGCCATCAGCCACACCACTAGACCCCTGCCCTGGCCTGCAGACTCAAATGCGCCCGCTCCCCGGGCGCCAGGCTCGCCCCGGCCATCGCCGACTCCACGCACACAAATCCTGACGCTTCGTTAAAACTCACGCCCAATAGCGGCCGGCTACCCGGATGCCACACCACCGTGTCGGCGCTGTCGCCGGTGTCGATGCACAGTTCACGCTGCCAGGCATGGTCCTTGAGCTGCAATTCGCCCTCGTGCTGGAACACCCGCTGGCACCCGCCATCGACCCGCAGTTCACCTTCCTGCTGGCAAACCTGACGGTTGAGCTGATCATAACCTTGCGCCCCGTCGAGCCCAGACAGCGCTACCTCGTCAACGTGACCAATACGCCAGTAAGCGTGCAAAGCATGACTCAGCTGGCACGGCAGCTCGTCCTGATGCTCGGTGCTAAGGCGCAACTCCAGGGTGTGGCCCAAATGTGCGTGCAGGTCCACCTGCCAGTCGCACAACTGCAACTGCCAATGCAGGCGCACGCCCTCGTCATCGGTGCTGCTGTCGAGCAGTTTCCAGTCGATCAAGCGCGCCCAACCGTGGGACGGCCAAGCGTTTTCGCTGGGGTGGCGGCCATACCAGGGCCAGCATACCGGCACGCCACCGCGGATCGCGCCGACTTGCGGCCATTTGGCCGCACACCACAGCCAGGGTTTCTGGCCGGTGGGCTGAAAGTGCAGCAATTGCGCGCCCTGGCGACTGAACACCGCCTGGCACAGCGGATGGTCGATCACCAACACATCGCGCATCTGAAAGCGCTCCCAGGCGAACACCGGACGCTCACGCAGGGACTTGAAAAAGCGTTGCAGCGGTTGCTCATGCATCTGCACAGGTTCCGAATATCACAGTGCCACCCAAAAAAAAGCGGATAGCCATGGCTACCCGCAAAATGCGCACAGAGAGAAGGAGCTTATCGCAACAGCGTTAGAACGTAGACTGGATTTTCAGGCCAGCCACCAGCGCGTTGTCGACTTTGTCCACGCCACCAGGCTGGACAACATATTGCAGGTTAGGACGCACGGTCAGCCAGTTGGTGACGTGGAAGCCGTAGTTCAGTTCGACGTTGTACTCGGTCTCGCGAATCGGCGTGTAAAGCGGGTTGTCGTAGTCGCTGACGCCGTTGGCGGCATTGAGCAGCTCCGAGTTCTTCTTCACGTCATCGTTGACGTGCAGGCGAGCGACGCCAATGCCGACGTCATCTTTTGGACGCGCGTCGAATGGGCCTTTGTACACCAGCATCAACGACTGATAGTTGTCGACCAGGTTGGTTTCCTTGTCGTGGAAGGTCGCGTTGGCGGCAATGTTCAGGCCACGGGTAGCGTCGCCGTTGTGCGTGGTGAGTTGCTGCTGAGCAACGAACCAGTAGCCTTTCTTGCTGCTGCGGGTACGGAAGCTTGCGCCAGTGAGGACCGCATCGTTGCCGTTGACGTCTTCACGCACATCCGGAGCATCGGCAGCGCTTTTGTAGTAACCCACACGGTATTCGCCCGGCAGGTTGTTGACCTTCGGCGACCAGACCAACTCCACCGGAATCACAGTACCCTTGGTACCGCTGCCGCTGAGTTTGAAGCCGTTGCCGTGCTCCAGTTGCGACGGGTTCTGGTTGTAGGCACCAATCTGTGCATACAGCTCAGGCGTGATGTTGTACTTCACGCGAATGGCAGCCTGGCTGACTGGCCAGTTGTACCAGGTGTTCACGTAGTTGCCGACCTGGGAGCCACAGAACGACAGGTTCTGGAAGTCGCACGGGAAGGTGTTGAAGTCTTCGCCTTCGCCGAAGTAGCCGAGCTTCACGTCGAGTTTGTTGTCGAACATCTGGTGCTGAACCCAGAACTGGGTCAGGCGCACCATATGGCCACGGCCGTAGACTTCCTGAGACGAACTCAAGGTGCCGGCACGCGGGTCGCCAATACGGTCGTTGGAGATGTTCTGGCCATTACGGTTGGTGAACTGGATCTTGGCCTGGGTGTTATCCCAGCCCCACAGCTTTTGCAGGTCCAATGCCACGCCCAGACCGAACTGGTCGGAGTAACGACCGGTCTTGTCGTCGTTGTAGCCGCCGTGGGCGTTGTAGCCCATTTCCCCGACGTAATCGGCCTTGATGTCGATACCTTGCTCGATCAGCTTGGTACGCTCGCCGCCCCAATCGCCGGTCATCCACTTGGAATCGGCACTGAATGCATCGGCCGCCATCGCATTGGCGGACAATACAAGGGCTGCTGCTGCTGACAGTTGGCAGAACAGCCGAGTGTTGTTGTGTTGCTTTTTCATCCCTACATCCTCGTCTTTATTGTTATTAAACTGTTTTTATCTAACGCGGGTTACATTTTTTAGCCAAAACAACAAGTTAAGCATTAATCACATTACTGTAGGAGCGAGCTTGCTCGCGAAAAACCCGAGAGCGCCACGCTAAACCAGAAGCGCTGCGTCATCGTTAACGACCTTCGCGAGCAAGCTCGCTCCTACAAATTGCTTCAACGACCCTTGAACTGGGTCACGTTGCCGGCATGCCCCTGTGCCGGCAATGCAGCTGCGGTGCCCAATCGCTCACCGGTCTTGGCGTCGAACAGCAACACCTTGGCCGGGTCGAATTGCAGGGTCAGGGTCTCACCTACCTGCGGTGCCACGTCCGGCGCCAAACGGCAGCAGACCTTGGTGTCGTTGAGCTGCACGAACACCAGGGTGTCCGGGCCGGTCGGCTCGGTTACCTGGACTTCGGCACGAATGCTCGACGCGCCATTGCCCTCGCCCGCCGCCAGCACGATCTGCTCCGGGCGCAGGCCCAGGATCACATCGCGGTCTTCCAAACCTGCGTCATTCATGTTCAGCGCCAGCTCGCAACGGGCCTGACCGCTGTCGAGCACCGCCACCAGAGCACCGTCCTGGCGTTTTAGGCGCATGGGAACGAAGTTCATCGGTGGTGAACCGATAAAGCTTGCCACAAATAGGTTGGCAGGGTCGTTGTAAATTTCTTTCGGCGTGCCGAATTGCTGGATGATCCCATCCTTCATCACCGCCACTTTGTCGCCCAGGGTCATCGCTTCAATCTGGTCGTGGGTCACGTAGACGGTGGTGGTTTTCAGGCGCTGGTGCATCAACTTCATTTCAGTGCGCATTTCGACGCGCAGCTTGGCGTCGAGGTTCGACAGCGGCTCGTCGAACAGGTAGATCTTCGGCCGACGCGCCAATGCCCGGCCCATGGCCACGCGCTGTTGCTGGCCGCCGGAGAGCTGGCCCGGTTTGCGGTTGAGCAGGTGTTCGATCTGCAGCAGCTTGGCCACGCGCGCCACTTCGGCATCGATGTCGGCCTGGGGCATCTTGCGAATCTTCAGGCCGAACTCGATGTTCTCGCGCACGCTCATGGTCGGGTACAGCGCATAGGACTGAAACACCATGGCGATGTCACGGTCCTTGGGGCTCATGCCGCTCACATCCTGATCACCGATCATGATCGCGCCGCCGGAGATGGTCTCAAGGCCGGCGATGCAGTTCATCAAGGTGGACTTGCCGCAACCCGAAGGGCCGACCAGGATCAGGAATTCGCCTTCCTTGATCGACAGCTCGATGTTCTTCAAGGTGTCGGGCAGGCCGGCACCATAGGTCTTGTTTACATTGCGAAGTTCAAGCGTAGCCATGATTACCCCTTGACCGCGCCGGCCGTGAGGCCGCGCACGAAATACTTGCCTGCGATCACATAGACCAGCAGGGTCGGCAGCCCGGCGATCATCGCCGCCGCCATATCCACGTTATATTCCTTGGCCCCGGTGCTGGTGTTGACCAGATTGTTCAACGCCACCGTGATGGGCTGGGAGTCGCCGCTGGAAAACACCACGCCGAACAGGAAGTCGTTCCAGATCTGGGTGAACTGCCAGATCAGGCAGACCATGATGATCGGCGTCGACATCGGCAGAATGATCTGACGGAAGATGGTGAAGAAACCGGCACCGT
The DNA here is from genome assembly GCF_022807995.1 of Pseudomonas orientalis. Lineage (NCBI taxonomy): Bacteria > Pseudomonadati > Pseudomonadota > Gammaproteobacteria > Pseudomonadales > Pseudomonadaceae > Pseudomonas > Pseudomonas orientalis. The sequence continues at coordinate 4,495,596 of NZ_CP094351.1, forward strand.
CCAGGCGGGCCGCCTTGATCAGCGCATCCGGAATGCTCACGTAGTAGTTACGGAAGAACAGCGTGGTGAACGCCAGGCCGTAAACCACATGCACGAACACCAGACCGGTGGTGGTGTTGGCCAGGCCCATTTTGCCGAGGGTGAACGACGCGGGCAGCAACACGGTCTGGAACGGCAGGAAGCAGCCGAACAACAGCAAACCAAAAAACAGTTGCGAACCACGGAAGCGCCAGAACGACAGCACGTAGCCGTTCAACGCGCCGATGGCCGTGGAGATCAGCACAGCGGGCACGGTGATCTTGATCGAGTTCCAGAAGTAACCATCCACGGTGGTCCAGGCCTTGACCCAGCCGATGCCGGTGACCACGCTCGGCCAGCTCAGCAGGTTGCCGGTGCTGATATCTTCCGGCGTCTTGAAACTGGTGAGCAGCATCACCACCAGCGGCACCAGATACAGCAGCACCGCGAGGATCAGCACCGCGTAGATCGCGATACGACTCAGGCTGATGGCAGGTTTAGCGGCGAGACTAGTCATTACGCTTGGTCCTCAGCTCGGAATACAGGTACGGCACGATGATCGCGAGGATCGCACCGAGCATCAGGATTGCACTGGCCGAGCCCATGCCCATCTGGCCACGGCTGAACGTGAACGAGTACATGAACATGGCGGGCAGGTCGGACGAATAGCCCGGGCCGCCGGCCGTCATCGCCGCCACCAGGTCGAAGCTCTTGATCGCAATGTGCGCCAGGATCATCACCGCACTGAAGAACACCGGGCGCAGGCTAGGCAGCACCACGCTCCAGTAGATGCGCGGCAGGCTCGCGCCGTCGATCTGCGCGGCGCGGATGATCGACTGATCAACGCCGCGCAGGCCGGCCAGGAACATCGCCATGATAAAGCCCGAGGCTTGCCACACAGCGGCGATCACCAGGCAGTAGATCACGCGGTCGGGGTCGATCAGCCAGTCGAGACGGAAGCCTTCCCAGCCCCAGTCGCGCAATAATTTGTCCAGGCCCATGCCTGGGTTGAGCAGCCATTTCCACGCAGTACCGGTGACGATCATCGAGAGCGCCATCGGGTACAGGTAAATGGTGCGGATGAAGCCTTCGCGACGGATTTTCTGGTCGAGGAAAATCGCCAGCGTCACACCGATCACCAAGGTGATACCAATGAACATGCCGCCGAACACGGCCAGGTTCTTGCTCGCCACCCACCAACGGTCGTTGTCGAACAAGCGCTCGTATTGAGCCAGGCCCGCCCACTTGTAGCTGGGCAGGAACGTGGAGGTGGTGAACGACAGCACGAACGTCCACAGGATGTAGCCGTAAAAGCCCACCAGCACGATGAACATGCTCGGCGCCAGCACCAGTTTGGGGAGCCAGCGCTGCAATGCATCGAACGGCGAGGCCTTGCTGAACACAGCAACAGAACTCATGGGAAAATCCAGTACAGGGAAAAAGGACTGACAGGTGAACCGAACCCTGTAGGAGCGAGCTTGCTCGCGAAGGACTTCAACGATAGCGCGTGCATACAGGATGAACGCGGTGACCTTGAGTTTTTCGCGAGCAAGCTCGCTCCTACAGATAGCAGCGTTACTTGGCCGACTTGATCGCAGCGCCCAATTTCTTGGCCGTGTCGGCCGGGTCGGCTTTCGGGTCGTTGATGTAGTTGGTCACCACGTCAAAGAACGCACCTTGCACAGCCAGGTTAGTGGCCATGTTGTGCGCCATGCTTGGCTGCAGGCCGCCGGACTTGGCGTCTGCCAGGAAGTCTTTGGCAGCTGTCTGGGCACAGGAGTCGAAGCCCAGCTTGTCCATCTGGGTCAGCATGTCGGTGCGCACAGGGATCGAACCCTTGTTGATGCTGAAGACTTTCTGGAAATTTTCACCCAGCACGACCTTGGCAATGTCCTGCTGACCGGCAGCGGTGCCTTTGTCTTTCTGCTTGAACACCGCCAGGGAGTCGATGTTGTAGGTGAAGGCTTTGTCGGTGCCCGGGAAGGCTACGCACTCGTAGTCCTTGCCGGCGACTTTCTTGGCGGCGGTCCATTCTGACTTGGCCCAGTCACCCATGATCTGCATGCCGGCCTTGCCGTTGATGACCTTGCCCGCTTCCAGGTTCCAGTCCTGGCCTTTGCCGTCGACGTCCATATAGGTCGCGACTTTTTTCAGCTCAGTCAGCGACTTGACCATTTCCGGGCCGGTCAGCGCAGCGTTATCCAGGTCGACCAGGGCTTTCTTGTAGCCATCGGCGCCCATTACCGAGAGCACCACCGCTTCGAACACGGTGCTGTCCTGCCAAGGCTGGCCGCCGTGAGCGAGCGCAATGAAGCCCGCCGCTTTCAGCTTGTCGCCGGCGGCATAGAATTCTTCGAGGGTGGTCGGGTTCTTGGTGATGCCGGCTTTCTTGAAGACTTCCGGGTTGATCCACAGCCAGTTCACGCGGTGGATGTTGACCGGAACGGCCACGTAGTCACCGTCGTACTTCACGGTGTCGGAGACTTTCTTGTCGAGCAGGGAGTCCCACTTTTCTTCTTTGGCGACGTCTTTGAGCACGTCGGTGTCGAGCAGGCCGGTGGACGCCCATTCCTGGATGTCGGGGCCTTTGATCTGGGCAACGCCAGGCGGGTTGCCGGCAACCGCGCGGCTTTTCAGCACGGTCATGGCCGTGGCACCACCGCCACCTGCGACCGCACCGTCTTTCCAGGTGAAGCCGTCTTTCTCGACTTGGGCCTTCAGGACATCCACAGCCGCCTTTTCACCGCCTGAAGTCCACCAATGCACCACTTCCACCGTACCTTTGGAGTCGGCGGCAAATGCACTGAGGGGAAACAACGAGGCCATGGAAATAGCAACGGCGAGGCGATTAATCGCGTTCATCTGAGTACCTTTTCTTGTTGTTATGCATGCAAGTCTAGAGCTTGCGCTGCACGGAGTTTAAACAGGGTTTTTCCAGGCGCAGGTAACAAAGGGACGCACAAATGTCACCACTTGGTGACATATAGTCCGCTGCCCAATGCACTGGCGAGGCTGGGTGCCAAGGGTAATGCAGGCAGCAAGACCGCTTGCCAGGCATGGTACAGGTCCGGCTTGCCGCCCCAGATTTTGCTGCTGGGTTGGTTGTGCGGGTTGAGTTCGTGGTGCCAGCTGCCATGGAGCCGGTCGATGAAGAGGGTGTCGCAGAACTCCCAGAACCGGCGGTACCAGGTCTCATAATGCAACTGGCCGGTACGCTTGAGCAGCGCCTGGGCAGCGGCGCCGGCTTCGGCATGGGTCCAGTGCAGGCGTTCGCGAACGACCGGGCGCTGGTTCCAGTCCAGGGTGTAGACAATGCCCGGCGCGCCATCGACCGCCCAGGCGTATTCGCAGGCACTGGCAAACAGCCCTTGGGCATCGGTCACCAGCCAGTCCGGCGTAGCCAGCCCGGCTTGCAGGAGCGCCGCTTCCAGGTGCAGCACCAGCCGCGCCCATTCGAAACCGTGGCCGGGGGTGATGCCGTAGGGTCGGAAGCCATCGGCAGGGTTGTCTTCGTTATAGCCGAGCAACGGATTCCATTGGGTATCGAAGTGCTCGATCACCATGAAGCGGTTACCGGCGGCGTGGGCATGGATGACACGCTCGACGATACGCAATGCGCGGTCCAGCCAGCGCGTGTCGCCCGTCACATCGGCCAGGGCCAGGAAGGCCTCGGTGGCGTGCATGTTGCTGTTGGCGCCGCGATAGGCTTCGACGCCGCTCCAGTCCCGGGCGAAGGATTCGAGCATGGCACCCTCCTCCTCACTCCAAAAGAACTGATCGATGATATGCACCGCATCGTTCAACAGGGTTTGCGCGCCGGGCGCGCCAGCCACCACGGCAGAGCTGGCGGCCAGGGCCACGAAAGCATGCAGGTAAGCAGCCTTGCCGGTATTGCCATCGAGGGCATCGGGCGCGGCGAACCAGCCACCGTGTTCGCTATCGTGTAACGGGCCGCTCAGGGCCGCCACGCCGTGCGCGACTAAATCGGCATAGCCCGGCAAACCCATGGCATGGGCCATGGCGAAGCTGTGGGTCATGCGGGCGGTGTTCATGGTTTCGGCGCGGGCGTCGGCCGGCAGTTGGCCCTTGTCATCCAGATTGCCGAAGCCGTCCGGCAAGCGTGACGCCTTGGCAAAGGCCAAAAGGCGCTGGCCTTCGGCCGCAAGCCAGGCGTGATGGGCAGGTGCGTTCAGCCAACTGCTGGCAGGCAGTGGTTGCGTGGTCATGGGTGGCCCTTGTTGTTTTTTGTGGGGTGACCGGAGTCTAAACAAGGGTATGGGAGGAGCAAGTAACGAAGGGGAAAAGAAATGTCACCGGGCGGTGACAAAGCTGCGAGCAACAGCGATTTCCTTGACCATTACGGGTTTAAATGTGGGAGGGGGCTTGCCCCCGATAGTGGTGAGTCAGTCAATATTTTGGTGACTGACACACCGCTATCGGGGGCAAGCCCCCTCCCACAGTTTGATTTCATTCACAGTCCACAGAACCAGTCATTGACCCAGAGGCGTAGCCGCCGCTGGCGCATTGAGGCGCTGGTTCAAATTCTGCACCTGGCTTTGCAACGTCGTGATATTGCGCGTGGTCTGGATGCGGAACACGTCGAACTCTTTATTGGTCGGCGCATCCGTATTGGCGGGCTGGTTTTCCTGTGCACTCTTGAGCACCAGCACGTCCTGCTCAAGGCGGGCGATGGCTGCGCTTGGGTTGCCCTGCTTCTTCAAGGCAGCCACGTCGGTGGACAGCTCCTTGATCTCGCCCTGCGCCGCCTTGAGCGTGGCGACGGCATCGGTCAGGGCCTGGACCTGGCCCTGCAACCTGGCATTCGCGCTCGTCAGTTCGGCGGTACTGGCGCTCATCTGCGCCAGGCGCTGATCCAGTTCGGTAGCCTGGCCGGCTACGCCCACCTGTTGCTTGCCCTGCTCGAGCAACTGGGTTTCCAGCTGTTTGATCTGCAATTTCAGCGCTTCGCTGCCATTGTTCACATTGGCCTCACTGGCCACGACCTTGCCGGAAATATCCTGCAGGCGCCCCGCCGCTTCTTCGCTGATACGCGCAAAACTTTCCTGGGTGGCGACCAATTGCTGGCCCATCAGGGAAATCTGCTGGAAGCTCCACCAGGCCAGGCCGACAAAGGCAATCAGCAAGGCGCCGACCAACGCCCACAACGGGCCGGTGCTGGCTTTCTTAACCTTGACCACAGGCGTCGTGCGCGAGCGCACCGAGGTGGCGGCTGTCGGCACGAAATCATCGTCGTCCCCGGTATCTGCCCGCAGGCTGGGAACGTTGTCGAAATCGTCTTTAGCATCGTTACGCATGAATCTATCCTGAATCAATAAGATGGCCAGCCGAGGAGCCGAGCGGCGGGAGTATAAACCCTGCTTGCGGCGCATGGGTCAACACGTCGTCCGCCGTTCAGTCGCCGATATGTTGCCGGTTGTGAGCTTATGGGTGGCCCGGAGCCTGAGCCTTCCACCACAGGCAAAATTCGTCGAGGGCGCTCCACAGACTGACTTTGGGCTCGTAATCGAGATAATGCCGCGCCCGGCTGATGTCGAGGGTGAAATCCTTGTTCATGACCTGCATGCCCAGGCGCGACAACGACGGCTCCGGCCGCCCCGGCCACATCGCACAAAACGCCTCGTTCAACGCCGCCACACTGTAGGACACGCCATAGGAGCGGTAGCGAGTGACCTGAGGCAGGTCCATGTGTCGCATCACGTAGTTGACCACATCCCACACCGGCACCGGCGTGCCATTGCTGATGTTATAGGCCCTGCCCAATGCGGAGCCGGGAGCCAGCAAGCTGCTGAGCAGCGCCTCGTTAAGGTTGTGCACGCTGGTGAAATCGACCTTGTTAAGGCCGTCACCGACGATCGCCAGGCGGTTCTTGCGCTGCATTTTCAACAGGCGCGGGAAGATGCTCATGTCACCGGCACCCGTGACGAAACGCGGGCGCAGGGCCAGTACTTCCAGGCCGAACTCCTGGGCACCGAACACTTTCTGCTCGGCCAGGTATTTGGTCGCCGCATAGGGATGCTTGAACCGCTTGGGGACTTGCTCTTCGGTCAGCCCCAAGTGGTCGCGTCCATCGAAATAGATGGAGGGCGATGATAGATGCACCAGCCGCCCGACGCGCTGTTTGAGGCACGCTTCGACGACGTTCTCGGTGACCAGCACATTGCCCTGATGGAAATCCTGATACTTGCCCCATAGCCCGACCGCACCGGCACAGTGCACCACGGCCTCGACGTCACGGCACAGGTTGCGCACCAGGTCGGCATCGTTCAGATCACCCTGGATAAACTCGGCACCACGGCGTACCAGATGTTCCACACCCTCGGCGCGTCGCCCGTTGACCCGCACGTCCAGGCCCTGCTCCAGGGCGAAACGCGCAAAGCGCCCGCCGATGAAGCCGCTTGCGCCGGTGACCAGAATTTTCATGCACTACCCCATGTTCTTTCGTTTTTCATCACTGTTGCCTTGACGCGCGCCATCACTTCAAGGGCACCAACCACTGCCCACAGACCCGGGCCAGATGCTCGGTCAACAGGCCCAACAGTTGCCCGCCACTGCGCCAATGATGCCAGTACAACGGCACATCGATGGGCTTATCTGGCAGCAATTCGACCAGCAGGCCTTTTTCCAGCGCGGCGCGCACCTGCAATTCAGGCGCCAGGCCCCAGCCAAGACCGGCTTCCATCAAGCGGATAAAGCCTTCGGATGACGGGCATAAATGGTGCTCGAAGCCACCATTTACACCGAGCGAAGCCAGGTAACGGTGTTGCAGGAAATCATCCGGCCCGAATACCAGCGCCGGCGTACCGGCCAATTGATCGGCTTGCACGCCGGTCGGAAAATGCCGCGCTATGAACGCGGGGCTGGCGAATGCGCGGTAACGCATGGCACCAAGTGCCAGGCTGCGAGCGCCGGCAACCGGGCGCTCGCTGGCGCAGATACAGGCCGCCACTTCACCGGCGCGCATGCGCTTGAGGCCCACGGTCTGGTCTTCCACCACCAGGTCCAGCAGCAAGTGCTGTTCACCGCAGAAGTCGCTGACCGCCAGCGCCCACCACGTGGCGAGGCTGTCGGCATTCAGCGCGATGCGCAGGCGCTCGGGCATGCCCTCTTCGTCCAATGCCGGCACCTGGCTTTGCAGGTCACGCTCCAGCAGGCGCACCTGTTGCACATGGTTGAGCAAGCGTCGGCCAATATCGGTGGGGGTCGGTGGTGTCGCCCGCACCAGTACCGGCTGGCCGACACGCGCCTCCAGCAACTTGATGCGCTGGGACACGGCCGACTGCGACAGCCCGAGCACCTGCGCGCCGCGCTCGAAGCCGGCCTGCTCCACCACGGCCGCCAAAGCAGACAGCAATTTATAGTCGAACATCAGTTTTCCTAATGAGCGATCAGTAATATTGGTTTTTCTTATACAGGCCCGAGCGGCACCATAGCCAGCGACGTTTGAACATGACTCAAGGATTTTCGCTATGTGGCAAAGCTATATGAACGGGTTGCTGGTTGCCCTGGGGCTGATCATGGCGATCGGCACGCAGAATGCGTTCGTCCTGGCCCAAAGCCTGCGCCGTGAGCATCACTTGCCGGTCGCCGCCTTGTGTGTGATCTGCGATGCACTGCTGGTGGCGGCCGGGGTGTTCGGCTTGGCTACCGTGCTGGCGCAGAGCCCGATACTGCTGGCGGTGGCACGCTGGGGCGGAGCGGCGTTTCTGCTGTGGTACGGCGCGTGCGCGCTGCGCAGGGCCTGTTCGACACAAAGCCTGGATCAGGACGCCAGCCTCAAGACCCGCTCATTGCGCGCCGTGCTGTTGAGCGCGCTGGCGGTGACCCTGCTCAACCCCCATGTTTACCTGGACACCGTGCTGCTGATCGGCTCCCTGGGCGCGCAACAAACTGAGCCTGGGGCCTACGTGGCCGGTGCGGCCAGCGCGTCGTTCCTGTGGTTTACCACCCTGGCTCTCGGCGCGGCGTGGTTGGCCCCCTGGCTGGCGCGCCCGGCCACCTGGCGCCTGCTGGACCTGCTGGTGGCCGTGATGATGTTCAGCGTGGCCTACCAATTAATAAGCTCGCCATGAACTTATTCCAAAAGGCTCTGGAACCTCTATCCCACACAGTTGTTGCGTGGTTTTGCCGCAACCCCGGTGCTATGATCCCGGACTTGCGCCGCAAAGAGTACAGACTCGCCGGCGCTTGTTTGGCCGCCCGTGATCGGCCTTGCGCTCACCGCAACTGACCTGATTAGGAGAATCATCATGGCTTTCGAATTGCCGCCGCTGCCCTACGCACACGATGCCCTGCAGCCGCACATCTCCAAGGAAACCCTGGAGTATCACCACGACAAGCACCACAACACCTATGTCGTGAACCTGAACAACCTGGTGCCAGGCACCGAGTTCGAAGGCAAGACCCTGGAAGAAATCGTCAAGTCTTCTTCGGGCGGCATCTTCAACAACGCCGCTCAGGTCTGGAACCACACCTTCTACTGGAACTGCCTGGCGCCAAATGCCGGCGGCCAACCTACCGGCGCACTGGCTGAGGCGATCAACGCTGCGTTCGGTTCGTTCGACAAGTTCAAGGAAGAGTTCACCAAGACGTCGGTCGGCACCTTCGGTTCCGGTTGGGGCTGGCTGGTGAAAAAGGCTGACGGTTCCCTGGCCCTGGCCAGCACCATCGGCGCCGGCAACCCGCTGACCAATGGCGACACTCCGCTGCTGACCTGCGATGTCTGGGAACACGCCTACTACATCGACTACCGCAACGTGCGTCCGAAGTATGTGGAAGCGTTCTGGAACCTGGTCAACTGGAAGTTCGTGGCTGAGCAGTTCGAAGGCAAGACCTTCACTGCCTAAACAGCGCTTGCAGTAGAAAGAGCCCGGCGATTGCCGGGCTTTTTCATGGGCGCTCACAAGCAGCCAGCTATCCGGAATCATGGAACTCGCAGAAGGGAATGTGCCACGCACTGAGTGAGAGGAATAACCCTCTCGCGCTCTTCTGGAGAACAATGATGGAAGAAATCGGGAAAGCAGGCGCGACAGTGGTGATGCAGCTCATCAAAGGGGTAATGAGCGGGCTCGCCGATGCCGGTGGCGGTGGCAGTGAGGGCGGTGGTGCCAGTGCACCCGGCCGCCCGGGTGAAGATAATATGCCGCCGCCGCCGCCAAAAATTGAGATTGCAGCCTATTCATGAAGCGCTCACGGTGTGAAAAGGCCTTCGCCTGACCGCGCGCAAGTCAAGCACCCAGACGGCGGAGCGATCCGCCGTTTTACTGATTTTTTCTGTGTTGCCAGCTTCAAGACGTCTCAAGCCGCAATGTTCCTTTGACTGCCCCCACGGGATTGCCAATACTCATGGCATATTGAAGGCCACCCGCATGAGACAAGGAATGCCCCTTTGAAGCTGGAACTCAAAAACAGCTTGTCGGTGAAGTTGCTCCGGGTTGTCTTGCTCTCGGCATTGATCGTGGGCGTGGCACTGAGCGTGGCGCAGATCGTTTTCGATGCCTACAAGACGCGCCAGGCCGTGGCGGGAGACGCCCAACGCATTCTCGACATGTTTCGCGACCCCTCGACCCAGGCCGTCTACAGCCTGGACCGCGAAATGGGCATGCAGGTGATCGAAGGGCTGTTTCAGGATGACGCCGTGCGCGTGGCCTCCATCGGTCACCCCAACGAAACCATGCTCGCGGAAAAAAGCCGCGCCTTGCAGCCCTCTTCCAGCCGTTGGTTGACCGACCTGATTCTTGGACAGGAGCGCACCTTCACCACCCCACTGGTGGGCAAGGGCCCCTACAGCGAGTATTACGGCGACCTGAGCATTACCCTCGATACCGCTACCTACGGCGAAGGCTTCCTTGTCAGCTCAGTGATTATTTTTATTTCCGGGGTGTTGCGCGCCCTGGCGCTGGGCCTGGTGTTGTACCTGGTGTATCACTGGCTGCTGACCAAACCGTTGTCGCGGATTATCGAGCACTTGGCGTCGATCAACCCGGACCGGCCCAGCGAGCACAAGATCCCGCAGCTCAAGGGTCATGAGCGCAACGAATTGGGGCTGTGGATAAATACCGCCAACCAGTTGCTCGAATCCATCGAGCGCAATACCCACCTGCGTCACGAGGCCGAGTCCAGCCTGTTGCGCATGGCCCAGTACGATTTTCTCACCGGCCTGCCGAACCGCCAGAAGTTGCAGGAACAACTGGACAGGATCCTGACCGATGCCGGCCGGCGCCAGCGCCGCGTGGCGGTGTTGTGCGTGGGGTTGGATGATTTCAAGAGCGTCAACGAGCAGTTCACCTATCAGAATGGCGACAAACTGCTGCTGGCCCTGGCCGATCGCTTGCGCGCCCACAGCGGTCGCCTGGGCGCGCTCGCCCGTCTGGGTGGCGACCAGTTCGCCCTGGTGCAAGCCGATATCGACCAGCCCTACGAAGCCGCCGAGCTGGCGCAAAGTATCCTGGATGACCTGGAAGCTGAGTTTGCCCTGGATCAGGACCAGATTCGCCTGCGCGCCACCATCGGCATCACCTTGTTCCCGGAAGACGGCGACAGCACCGAGAAATTGCTGCAAAAAGCCGAACAGACCATGACCCTGGCCAAAAGCCGCTCGCGCAATCGCTATCAGTTCTATATCGCCAGCGTCGACAGCGAAATGCGTCGGCGCCGCGAGCTGGAGAAAGACCTGCGCGATGCCTTGAGCCGCGACCAGTTTCACCTGGTGTATCAACCGCAGATCAGTTATCGCGACCACCGCGTGGTCGGTGTAGAAGCGTTGATTCGCTGGCAGCACCCGGAACATGGCCTGGTGCCGCCAGACCTGTTCATCCCGCTGGCGGAACAGAACGGCACCATCATTCCCATCGGCGAATGGGTACTGGATCAGGCGTGTCGCCAACTGCGCGAATGGCATGACTTGGGCTTCACCGAGCTGCGCATGGCGGTCAACCTGTCCACCGTGCAGTTGCACCACACCGAATTGCCGCGAGTGGTCAACAACCTGATGCAGATCTACCGCCTGCCGCCGCGCAGCCTGGAGCTGGAGGTCACCGAAACCGGCCTGATGGAAGACATCAGCACCGCCGCCCAGCACCTGTTGAGCCTGCGCCGCTCAGGGGCGTTGATCGCCATTGATGACTTCGGCACCGGCTACTCATCCCTGAGCTACCTCAAAAGCCTGCCGCTGGACAAGATCAAGATCGACAAGAGCTTCGTCCAGGACCTGCTGGACGACGACGACGATGCGACCATCGTGCGGGCAATTATCCAGCTGGGCAAAAGCCTGGGCATGCAGGTGATTGCCGAGGGCGTGGAAACCGCCGAACAAGAGGCCTACATCATTTCCGAGGGTTGCCATGAAGGCCAGGGTTACCACTACAGCAAACCGCTGCAGGCCCGGGAGTTGGCGGTTTTCCTGAAGCAATCGGAACGCGATAACGCGGCAATTCTTTGAGCGGGCAGAACGATACCAAATATTTCCCGCGTATAAGCCTTTACACAAAATGCAAATCTTTCGCATTATGTCGCAGTTTTTGCGCCCCCTCGTGCGCCCCATCAACAACCGAAGCAGGATGTTCGCCATGATTCGTATGCCCCTGGCCACCGCCAGTCTGCTGGCCATTGCTATTTCTCTCGCCGGTTGCGGCGAAGGTAAAGACAAGGCCGCCGCGCCCCAGGCGCCTGCCGCTGCCAGCACTACCGCTCCAGCGGCGGCCACGCCTGCCGGCCAGGTCGATGAGGCGGCCGCCAAGGCCGTGGTCACGCATTACGCCGACATGGTGTTTGCGGTGTACAGCGACGCCGAGTCCACCGCGAAAACCCTGCAGACCGCCATCGACACCTTCCTGGCCAACCCCAACGATGACACGCTCAAGGCAGCCCGCACCGCCTGGATCGCCGCACGCGTGCCTTACCTGCAGAGTGAAGTGTTCCGCTTCGGCAACACCATCATCGACGACTGGGAAGGCCAGGTGAACGCCTGGCCCCTGGACGAAGGGCTGATCGACTACGTCGACAAATCCTACGAACACGCTTTGGGTAACCCGGGCGCCAACGCCAATATCATCGCCAACAACGAAATCCAGGTTGGCGAAGACAAGGTCGACGTCAAGGAAATCACCCCGGAAAAACTCGCCAGCCTCAATGAGCTGGGCGGCTCCGAAGCGAACGTCGCCACCGGCTATCACGCCATCGAATTCCTGCTCTGGGGCCAGGACCTCAACGGCACCGGCCCAGGCGCGGGCAATCGTCCGGCTTCGGACTACATGACCGGTGACGGTGCGACCGGTGGCCATAACGAGCGTCGTCGCACCTACCTGCGCGCCGTGACCCAACTGCTGGTCAGCGACCTGCAGGAAATGGTCGGCAACTGGAAACCCAACGTCGAAGACAACTACCGCGCCACGCTGGAGTCGGAACCGGCCACCGACGGCCTGCGCAAGATGTTGTTCGGCATGGGCAGCCTGTCCCTCGGCGAACTGGCCGGCGAACGCATGAAAGTTTCCCTGGAAGCCAACTCGCCGGAAGACGAGCAGGACTGCTTCAGCGACAACACGCATTACTCGCACTTTTATGACGCCAAGGGCATCCGCAACGTCTACTTGGGCGAATACACCCGCGTCGACGGCAACAAGCTGACCGGCCCGAGCCTGTCGTCCCTGGTCGCCAAAGCCGACCCGGCGGCCGATGCGGCCCTCAAGGCAGACCTGGCGGCGACCGAAGCGAAGATCCAGGTGATGGTCGACCACGCCGCCAAGGGCGAGCATTACGACCAATTGATCGCGGCCGGTAACGACGCGGGTAACCAGATCGTACGTGACGCCATCGCTGCGCTGGTCAAGCAGACCGGTTCGATCGAAGCCGCCGCGGGCAAGCTTGGCATCAGCGACCTGAACCCGGACAGCGCCGATCACGAGTTCTGATCAAGGCGCAGTTGAACGAGGCGACCTTCGGGTCGCCTTTTTCATACACCGCAGATCCCCTGTGGGAGGGGGCTTGCCCCCGATAGCGGTGTATCAGCCAGGAATTGACCGACTGACACTCTGCTATCGGGACATAGGTACCTACACAACTCAGCAGCGCCCACCCGTAACCACGATGCGAAGCGAGTCGCTCTTGATCTTGATCTTGATCTGCTTTTGATCTTGATCTCAGGCGCCCCGTTAAACCACGCTGGCCGAACGCAGGCTTGAATCCGTGGGCAACCCGGCAGGACGCCGGGTTAGCCGCCCCGCGCCATGGATGGCGCGTGGCGGCGGCCCACGGATTCAAGCCTGCGTTCGGGCACACCGAGCCTGGGCGAGGTGCCGAGTGGTGGGGCAAGAGCCCTTTGGTTACTTTGGGGCTTTTCCAAAGTGACCCGCCGTCAGGGCGGAACCCTAAGTGGCCGTTACCGTAGAAACGGATATGTACGCGATCTGATCCATCATCCTGGTCGGCCCAGAGGCCGCCATCGGGGGCAAGCCCCCTCCCACATTTGAACCGGGATCGATCCAACATCCTGGTCGGTCCTGAGGCCGCCATCGGGGGCAAGCCCCTCCCACAGGGGCTCTGCGCTAACTGATCGGTATTAGGGCAAGCCCCCTCCCACATGTTGCTCCAACCCTCGGTTTACAAGACCTGCACCGCAGGTAGAATGGCGCCTCTGCCCACACCATCCGAGCGAACTTCATGGCGTTGCCGACCCTGCGCATCATCGGTTTCATCATCGGCATCTTCCTGATCACGCTTGCGATCGCCATGGTCGTGCCCATGGCCACCCTGGTGATCTTCGAACGCACCAGCGACCTGCCGTCGTTCCTGTGGGCCAGCATGATCACCTTTATCGCCGGCCTGGCCCTGGTCATACCCGGGCGCCCGGAACATGTGCACCTGCGCCCGCGGGACATGTACCTGCTGACCGTCACCAGTTGGGTAGTGGTGTGCATCTTCGCGGCGCTGCCGTTCCTGCTGACTCAACACATCAGCTACACCGACTCGTTTTTTGAAAGCATGTCCGGCATCACGGCCACCGGCTCCACGGTGTTGAGCGGGCTGGACAGCATGTCGCCGGGCATCCTGATCTGGCGCTCGCTGTTGCACTGGCTCGGCGGTATCGGCTTTATCGGCATGGCGGTGGCGATCTTGCCGCTGCTGCGTATCGGCGGCATGCGCCTGTTCCAGACCGAATCGTCGGACCGCTCGGAAAAGGTCATGCCGCGCTCCCATATGGTCGCGCGGCTGATCGTGGCGGCGTATGTGGGCATCACGATTCTCGGCAGCCTGGCGTTCTGGTGGGCCGGGATGGGGCTGTTCGATGCGATCAACCACGCCATGTCGGCGATTTCCACCGGCGGGTTTTCCACCTCAGATGAATCCCTGGCGCACTGGAAGCAACCGGCGGTGCACTGGGTGGCGGTGGTGGTGATGATCCTGGGCAGCTTGCCGTTCACCCTGTACGTGGCGACCTTGCGCGGCAACCGTAGGGCGCTGATCAAGGACCAGCAGGTGCAGGGTTTGCTCGGCCTGCTGGTGGTGACCTGGCTGGTGCTCGGCACCTGGTATTGGTGGACCACCAACCTGCACTGGCTGGACGCCCTGCGCCACGTGGCGCTGAACGTCACCTCGGTGGTGACCACCACCGGTTTCGCACTGGGGGACTACAGCCTCTGGGGCAACTTCTCACTGATGCTGTTCTTCTACCTGGGCTTTATCGGTGGTTGTTCGGGCTCAACCGCCGGCGGGATCAAGATCTTCCGCTTCCAGGTTGCCTATATCCTGCTCAAGGCCAACCTTAATCAGTTGATTCACCCGCGCGCGGTGATCAAACAGAAGTACAACGGCCACCGTCTCGACGAGGAAATCGTACGCTCGATCCTGACGTTTTCGTTTTTCTTCGCCATCACCATTTGCGCCATCGCGCTGGCCCTGTCACTGCTGGGCCTGGACTGGATGACCGCGTTGACCGGCGCGGCCAGCACCGTGTCCGGCGTCGGCCCCGGCTTGGGTGAAACCATCGGCCCGGCCGGCAACTTCGCCAGCCTGCCGGATGCGGCCAAGTGGATTCTGTCGCTGGGCATGCTGTTGGGGCGGCTGGAAATCATTACGGTGTTTGTGCTGTGTATTCCGGCGTTCTGGCGTCACTGACGGTCGACGTCTGCTGCAATCGCGCTCGGTATTCGCCGGGCGTGGCGTCGAACCAGCGGCGAAACGCGCGAAAGAAGTTGCTGGGATCGGCGAACCCCAACAGGTAGGCAATTTCCAGCAAGGTCATGCTCGGCTGAGCCAGGTATTGCTCGGCCAGCTCACGACGGGTGTCGTCGAGCAGGGCCTGGAAGCTGGTGCCCTCCTCCTGCAAACGCCGCTGCAAGGTACGCTGGGACAGGTGCAACGTCTGCGCCACCACTTCGCGCTTGGGTTCACCCTGGGGCAGCAGGCGGCACAGCACCTGCCGTGCGTTGTGGGTCACGCGGCTTTCGGAGAAGCGCGCCAGGTATTCGCCGGCAAAACGATCGTGCAACTGCGCCATGGCTTCATTGGCCGTGGGTAATGGCGCATCCATGTCGGCCTGCTCGAAAATCAGCGCGTCGTACGGCGCATTGAATTGCAGCGGCGCATGGAAAACCTCCTTATAAGGCGCCAGATCGGCCGGTTGATCGCCCTGCAGCATCACCTTATGCGGTTGCAGGGTGCGCCCGGTGAGCCAGCCGCACAGCGCCAACGCGCTGGCCAGCGAGGCCTCGGCGCTCTGCCGGGTAGGCGGCAGGTGATCGCCGTGCACGGTCAGAATCAGCGCATAACCCTCGGGTAACAGGCGGAAACTCAAGTCGGCACTTTCGGCGATGATGCGCTGGTAACGCACCAGGCGCCTGAAACCTTCGGCCAGGGTATTGCTGGACATCAACGCATAACCGGCAACATGAAACGATGCAGGGCGCGCCACTTTGCCCATGTTCAGACCAATCGCCGGATTGCCCGACAACGCCACCGCGCGCTGCCACAAACGGGTCATGGCATCCTGCGCAAAACGCGCGTCGGGATCGCTGAGGGCGGCATAGTCCAGCCCCAGTTGTTTGAACAGGGCCCGGCAATCCAGACCGTCCATTTCCAGAGCCTTGACTATCCCCATCGCCCAGCTTGCAGAGGTTGTTCGTTCGCTCATGGCGTCTTCTTGAATAAAGCGGGCCAAAATGGCAGCCGGCAGGCCAAGGATACTAAAGTGGCATCTATTGTCACTGGCTGTAACCACCGTTCACTCTAGACTCAAACAGGCTGCCCGCCGAGCGGCTATTGGGCGGCACATCAACCAGAGGGCCTGCCACCGTGGAAAACGTCAAGCGGTTCAACAGCTTCGCCGAGTTCTACCCGTATTACCTGGCCGAGCACGGCAACAGCACCTGTCGGCGCCTGCATTTTATCGGCACTACACTGGTGATCGGCATTCTGGCCTACGCCATCGGCCGAGGCTCGCCGGGCCTGTTGCTGGCCGTGCCGATCGCCGGCTACAGCTTTGCCTGGATCGGACATTTCTTCTTTGAGAAGAACCGTCCGGCCACTTTCCAGCACCCGTTTTACAGCCTGCTCGGTGATTTTGTGATGTACCGCGACATGATTCTGGGCAAGGTGCCGTTCTAGTTTCATCGATATAAAAGTCTATTTGTCATTTACAGTGCTGTATCCTGCCAAGGCTTTTTGAAAGCGCGGAATCACCTGCGATTGAAAAAACAGACCTTGCGAGGAGCGACGACGATGCACGAGATACCTAATCTCCCCTTCCCAAGCCTGCACCCTACAGAGCAGCCAGCACCGCAACAGGCCAGCGACACCCGGCCCGAGTCCAAAGAAGCAAAACCAGTCGACCGCGAAAGCCAGGACTGACGCCGTACCAGACCGTGTGGAAAGCGCAACTTTGAGCGCTTTCCACACTGCCTGAATCATTCGAGACCCCGCAATGACCGACACCCCCGATACCGCCGTACTCGACACTGCCCTGCAGATGGTCGAGGTCTGGAACCGCCTCAGCGCGGACAAACAAGCCGCGTTGCTCAAGCGCTTCGGCACCCAGGAAAACGCCCTGGCCGCCCTGGTCACCACCCAATTGCTGGCCCCCGCACAAGCCTGAAGCGTCCTGAGCTGATGTTTTTGCGCTTTAGCGCCCTGCGCGAGCCCAACCACCGGTATCATTAGCAGCCTATCTTTACCTGCTGCGACAGTGGACCTCTCCCATGCCAGATACCCAGCGCCCCATGGCGGTCACGCTGCAAGTTGTTTCCATCGTGCTGTTCACCTTCATCGGCTACCTGAATATCGGCATCCCTCTGGCGGTCTTGCCGGGCTATGTCCACAGCGAACTGGGCTATGGCGCGGTGGTTGCCGGCCTGGTGATCAGCGTGCAATACCTGGCCACCCTGCTGAGTCGCCCGTACGCGGGCAAAATCATCGATAACCTGGGCAGCAAGCGCGCGGTGCTGATCGGTTTGGCGGGGTGTGGTTTAAGCGGTGTGTTCATGCTGCTCGCCGCGTGGTTTTCAAGCCTGCCGGCCTTGAGCCTGGGTAGCCTGCTGATCGGGCGTCTGGTATTGGGCAGTGCCGAAAGCCTGGTGGGCTCGGGCGCCATCGGTTGGGGCATTGGCCGGGTCGGTGCGGTGAACACCGCCAAGGTCATCTCCTGGAACGGCATCGCCAGCTACGGCGCCCTGGCGGTCGGTGCGCCGCTGGGCGTAGTGCTGGTCCGACAGTTCGGGCTGTGGAGCATGGGCGTCAGCATTGTCCTGCTGGCGGCAGTCGGCCTGCTGCTGGCCTGGAACAAAGTCGCCGCGCCAATCGTCACCGGCGTGCGCCTGCCGTTCATGAACGTGCTGGGCCGGGTATTGCCCCATGGCTGCGCGCTGGCGTTGGGTTCCATCGGCTTTGGCACCATCGCGACCTTTATCACGCTGTATTACACCACCCAGCACTGGGATAACGCGGTGTGGGCATTGAGCCTGTTCGGCGCCAGCTTTATCGGCGCGCGCCTGCTGTTCGGCAACCTGATCAACCGGATCGGCGGGTTTCGCGTGGCGATTGCCTGCCTGTCGGTTGAGATCCTCGGGCTGCTGTTGCTGTGGCTGGCGCCGGACGCCAACCTGGCCCTCGCGGGCGCGGCGTTGAGCGGGTTTGGCTTTTCCCTGGTCTTTCCGGCGCTGGGGGTGGAAGCGGTCAACCTGGTGCCGGCCTCCAGCCGAGGTTCGGCGGTGGGGGCTTATTCGTTGTTTATCGATTTATCCCTGGGTATCACCGGGCCATTGGCCGGGGCCGTGGCGGCAGGCTTCGGTTTTGGGTCGATCTTCCTGTTCGCCGCCCTCGCCGCCCTGGGTGGTCTGCTGCTGAGTGTGTACCTGTATCGCCAGGCGCCCAAGGCTCGCGAAGCACGCCGGGACTAGAAGTCGACCTTGCCGCGCCCGGCCTTGATGCTGCCACGCTTGGTCTTGGATTCGAGACGACGTTTTTTCGAGCCCAGGGTCGGCTTGGTCGGGCGGCGCTTCTTCTCCACCTTGGTGGCGCTGAGGATCAACTCCACCAGGCGCTCGAGCGCGTCGGCGCGATTCTGTTCCTGGGTGCGATATTGCTGGGCCTTGAGCACCAGCACGCCCTCACTGGTGATACGGCTGTCGCGCAGAGCCAGCAACCGTTCCTTGTAAAACTCCGGCAGCGACGACGCCGGAATATCAAAACGCAGGTGCACCGCACTCGACACCTTGTTGACGTTCTGCCCGCCGGCGCCCTGGGCGCGAATGGCGGTCAGCTCGATTTCGGTATCGGGCAGGTGGACAGTGTTGGAAATCACCAGCATGGAGAACGCGGACCGTGGCAGAGTGGGCTTTCAAGGATACGCGCGTTTAGTCGAGCGCGGTCCAATTGTGGGAGCAAGCCCGCCCCCACAATTGAGTGCCTGGCGCAGCGACTATTTTGCCGTCAAGGCCGCCGTCGTCAAGGCGTACTGCGCCTTGCGCTTGTTCTTGATCCAGTAGCACACCGCCATAAACGCCACCCACACCGGAATCGCATACACCGACACCTGAATCCCCGGAATCATCAGCATGATCACCAGGATAAACACCACGAACGCCAGGCAGATGAAATTCCCATACGGATACCACAGCGCCTTGAACAACGGCACCTGGCCGGTACGGTTCATGTGCTGGCGGAACTTGAAGTGGGAAAAGCTGATCATCGCCCAGTTGATCACCAACGTGGCCACCACCAGTGACATCAGCAACTCCAGCGCGTGCTGCGGGACGAAGTAGTTCATCAGCACCGCCACCAGGGTGACCGCCGCCGACGCCAGGATCGAACGCACCGGGACACCGCGCTTGTCGATCTTCGCCAGGGCCTTGGGCGCATCGCCCTGCTCGGCCATGCCCAACAGCATGCGGCTGTTGCAATAGGTGCCGCTGTTGTACACCGACAACGCTGCGGTCAACACCACGAAGTTGAGGATATGCGCGGCAGTTTTACTGCCCAGCATCGAGAACACCTGTACGAACGGGCTGCCACTGTAGGGATCGCCGGAGGCGTTAAGGGTGACCAGCAGGCTGTCCCACGGGGTCAGCGACAACAGCACCACCAACGCGCCGATGTAGAAAATCAGGATGCGGTAGATCACCTGATTGATCGCCTTGGGGATCACGGTGCGCGGCTGGTCCGCTTCGGCAGCGGTGAAGCCGAGCATTTCCAGGCCGCCGAAGGAAAACATGATGATCGCCATGGCCATCACCAATCCACCCACGCCATGGGGGAAGAAGCCGCCATGGTCCCACAGGTTGGTCACCGAAGCCTGTGGCCCGCCGCTGCCGCTGACCAGCAGGTAGCTGCCCAGGGCGATCATGCCGACAATCGCCACCACCTTGATGATGGCGAACCAGAACTCGGCCTCACCAAAGACTTTGACGTTGGCCAGGTTGATCAGGTTGATCAGCACGAAGAACGCCGCCGCCGAAACCCAGGTCGGGATCTCCGGCCACCAGTAGTGCACGTATTTACCGACCGCGGTCAGCTCTGACATCCCCACCAGAATGTACAGGATCCAGCAGTTCCAGCCCGACAGGAAACCGGCGAAACCGCCCCAGTATTTGTGGGCAAAATGGCTGAAGGAGCCGGCAACCGGCTCTTCGACGATCATTTCGCCAAGCTGGCGCATGATCATGAAGGCAATAAAGCCGCAGATGGCATAGCCCAGGATCATCGACGGGCCGGCGGACTTGAGTACCCCGGCCGAGCCAAGGAACAAGCCGGTGCCGATGGCGCCACCGAGGGCGATCAACTGGATATGCCGATTTTTCAGGCCGCGTTTCAGCTCGCCTGAAGAGGAATGGGGTCCACTCATGAAAAGGGTCTCACGCAAGGTTTGAAGAGGTTGAATGCAGGTTGCTGCCTTGAATACCGACTCAAGCAGCGCCGCTCAAACCCCAGCGCAGGCACCAGGAGTACAGCGTCTTTCTAGCGGTCATGCGTCACCTGTTTGTTTTTATCTGTGACGAAATCGAACCCGCCTGGCTCGTGACCGGGCGGAGTGATCAGGGCGATTGAGCCCCTGAGGTCTTGGCCTTTGCGCGGATACGCAAGGGGGGTCACAGTAAAACGCGGCGCATTGTACACCGCTCGACAGGTTCGGCACGCACCACAAACGCGCACCCGACAATCTGTCAGGGATTCCTTACAGGGATTTTCCACCCAAGGTTGGCAGGCAAACAGTGTAAACCTGACGTTACAAGCCGGAAAATTGGCTTTACGGTCAGCCTCAAATGACGGTTTACGGAAAATTGTCAGTCGGGCCTGACTGAAGAATCGGTTCAGCCAATCAACTGTTTTTCTTCAATAAAAAATAGCGTCAAAAAAACCGAAGAAAAAATCCAAATGAGACCGTGTCAATAATTATTTTGCATTTTGAAACACTCTCTCCTAGGTTCTCTGCACTTGCCCGCGAAGCCCGCTGGCAAGCCGTTCTCAAACAACGTCCTCTAGGAGATACACCATGCAAGCACTGGAAAAAGACCTGGAAACCGAACTGCAACTCGACGATTGGTTTGAAGCGCCGACCCATGAGGCCGCCGTTGAAATGATGCAAGCCGATGCCGTTGTGCCATTTGGCACCGCGATGTGGCCGTTCTAACACCCGGCAGGCATCCGGCAGGTGCCGTGCACGGCACCTGCCCCCTTACCCAAGGCACCGAAGGACACCCGTCATGGACAAGGCCCGCGCCGTCGAACACTTCCTCTACTACCTCGCTCACCACCCGGCCCTCGAAGGCCTGAGCCGCCCTACCGTGCTGCTGGGCCACACCGAACGCTACGACGCCATCGCCCAGGCAATCACCCAGGGCAGCGCCGCCCGGTTCAATTTCCAGGTACAGCGCCTGGACCTGAGCGCCAGCGAATCCCTGGCCCAGGTCATCGAAGCCTGCGACTTGTACCTGTTTCTCTACGATTCCTCGACCCTGCCCAACCCACGCGCAGAAGGCCCGGATTTTATCCGCGCGCTGCAGGGGGTCATGGCCGAACACTGGAAAAAATCGCTGTTGTTCAAGGACTACGGCGACTACTTCTACGACACCTTCAGCGTCGAACCGCAGCGCATTGCCGACCTCAATGCCACCTTGATCCGGCGTATGTCCGAGGCCACCGTGCTGAGCTTCACCGACAAACACGGCTCACGCCTTGAAGCGCCGATGAGCAGCATCAAGAAGTGGACCAATATCAACGGCGTCGGCAACCACGACCTGGCCCCTGGCGAGATCGCTACCCACAGCGAAGCCATCAACGGGCAAGTACGGTTTGTCGGGACGTTCCTCAGCACCATCCCCTTTGCGCGTAAATACGGCGTGCTGGAGTCCCCGCTGGAACTGTGGATAGAGAACTCCACCATCTGCAGCGTGGCCAGCGACGTGCCGGGGCTGGTGGATGACTTCAACAAGTACCTGAACGCCAACCCGTCCAACCGCCGCGTGGAAGAACTGGGGATTGGCACCAATGAAGGCGTGAAGGATCTGTATGCGCGCAATGCCGGCTTTGAAGAGCGCCATTGCGGGTTGCACCTGGGCTTGGGGGGCGGGCAGAAAGGCAGTCATCACCTGGACCTGATCTTCGCCAGCGGGGTGTTGGCGTTGGATGACAAGCCGGTGTTTGACGGGACGTTTGCCTTTTGAGCACCCGATTTTGAATCAAATGAAGTTCAAAATGTGGGAGGGGGCTTGCCCCCGATTGCAGTGTGTCAGCCTCAGTATCTGTCACTGATTCACCGCTATCGGGGGCAAGCCCCCTCCCACACTTGATAGCATTTCAAATTCAGAGCGCAAAAAAAACGCCAACCCTAGGGGTTGGCGTTTTTATGCAGCGCTTAAAACATCACTGCGGCTTCTTGCGACCAAACCCCGGACGTTGGCCGGAACCAGCCGGCGCGCCACGGCGCTTGCCCGACGGCTCGTCAGCGACCAGTTTCGGGCCAGGGCGCTTGTTCGCCGAAGGCTTGGCCGGACGTTTGGTGCTGGCGTTGTCGGCGGGGCGATCGGTTTCACCACGGTTGCTGCGACCACCCGCCGGAGCCGGACGCGGGGTGCGTGGAGCACGCTCGCCTTCCTGACGCGATGGCGCGGTTGGGCGGCGTTCACCTTCGATCTGCGGCTCACGGGAGATGCGGCCGCCGGTTGCCGGTGCATTCAAGGCCGGGCGCAAGGTGCGGGCAACACGCTCGGTGCGCGGCACAGGGCGCGACGATTTACGCTGCATACGCTCAAGCTTGTCTTTGCTCTTGGCGTTCATCTGCGGCATGGCGACCGGCGTCAGGCCGACTTCGGCGCTGAGGATGTCGACTTCGTACTGGCTCATTTCGCGCCAGCGGCCCATCGGCAGGTCGGAATTGAGGAACACCGGGCCGAACCGCACGCGTTTGAGGCGGCTCACCACCAGGCCCTGGGATTCCCACAGGCGACGGACTTCACGGTTGCGGCCTTCCATCACCACGCAGTGGTACCAGTGGTTGAACCCTTCGCCACCCGGCGCCTGCTTGATGTCGGTGAACTTGGCCGGGCCGTCTTCCAGGACCACACCGGCTTTCAAGCGCTCGATCATCTCGTCATCGACTTCACCGCGTACGCGCACGGCGTATTCGCGGTCCATCTCGTAGGACGGGTGCATCAGGCGGTTGGCCAATTCACCGTCGGTGGTGAACATCAGCAAACCGGTGGTATTGATGTCCAGGCGACCGATATTGATCCACCGGCCCTCTTTGGGCTTGGGCATCTTGTCGAACACGGTCGGACGGCCTTCCGGGTCGTCACGGGTGCAGATCTCGCCATCGGGCTTGTTGTACATGATCACGCGGCGTACCGATTCGGCGGCTTCTTCGCGCTTGATGACCTTGCCATCGATGGTGATCGCATCGTGCAGGTCGACGCGCTGGCCGAGGGTGGCCTCGACGCCGTTGACCTTGATGCGTTTCTGGGTGATCCAGGCTTCGACGTCGCGGCGCGAGCCCACGCCGATACGTGCCAGCACCTTTTGCAGTTTTTCGCCTGCTGGGCCGATTTCCTGGCTGTCGTTCTGGTCTTTGTCGTTCATCTTAAGCACCTCCCGGTGGGTCGATTCAGGCGTGGCCTGAAGAGTGTTGAAAGCAGGGCTTTGGCCGAATAGGTCGGCAAAGGGTCGCGAATCATACGCGCATGCCGCGCGTTGCGCATCAGAGACTAGTCGATCCAGGCACAATCATTTGCTTTTCCGCCGACCGGTGGCGCCCAGGGCCAGCAAGCGCAGCTCGGCTTCGGCCAGCACCGTGCGCTTGTCGACTTTGTCGAGCTTCTTCCAGGCGCGAATTTCGCGCTTGCTGCGGCCGCAGCCGACGCAGATGTCGTCGCTGAACTTGCAGAGGCTGATGCAGGGGTCTTTGGTCGAAGTCATAGTTGCTCTCGGACAACGGCGATCAAAATGTGGGAGGGGTCTTGCCCCCGATTGCGGTGTATCAGTGATGGTTGTGCTGACTGACACACTGCAATCGGGGGCAAGCCCCCTCCCACATTGGATCGCGTCAGTCTTCGAGTTGGCGGCGTTCGTTTTCGATGGCCTCGGCCAGTGCCCGGGCTTCGTCTTCCTCATCGCTCAGCGGCGGCTGCTCGAGGGCGGCGACGGCGGCCAGCAGTTTTTCGCGGGCATCGGCGACGCCGAGGATGTCTTCTTCGACGTCGGGCTCGGGCTCAACGTTCACCTGGGTTTGCGGCTCGTCGGCAGCATCGCGCAATAAATCGTCAAAGTCGGTCTTGATCCCCTGCTCCATATCGTCCAGTTCCAGCAGCAAAGTATGGAAACTGGTCTCATCCTTGGGCTCCTCCGGCTCGGCACTGGCATCGGCCAGCTCCTGCAGGCCCGCCGGCACCGGCGCGTCGTCGAAATCCAGCACCGGCTCGGCTTCCATCTCGCGCAGCTCGGCCAACGGCGGCAGGTCGTCGAGGTTTTTCAGATTGAAGTGATCGAGGAACACTTTAGTGGTGGCGAACATCGCCGGTTTGCCGGGCACGTCACGGTAGCCGACGATGCGGATCCACTCGCGCTCCAGCAAGGTCTTGACGATATGGCTGTTGACCGCCACGCCGCGCACGTCTTCGATCTCGCCCCGGGTGATCGGCTGGCGATAGGCGATCAACGCCATGGTTTCCAACATTGCCCGTGAATAACGTTGCGGGCGTTCTTCCCACAAGCGCCCCACCCACGGGGAAAACTTCTCGCGGATCTGCAGGCGGTAACCCGATGCCACTTCACGCAATTCGAAGGCGCGACCGTCGCAGGACTTGCGCAGGATCTCCAGCGCCTTCTTGAACACCGGCGGTTCGGGACGCTCGGCCTCTTCAAAGAGTTCGAACAGGCGCTCCAGGGATTGCGGTTTGCCCGAGGCCAGGAGAAACGCTTCCAGTAAGGGCGCCAGTTCGCGGGGTTCAGTCAGATTCATCGATTCAACTCGTTATTCGGCTCGCGCCCGCACATGGATAGCCGCAAACGGCTCATTCTGGACCAGCTCGACCAAGGATTCCTTGACCAGCTCCAGGATCGCCATGAAGGTCACCACCACCCCCAGGCGCCCTTCTTCTGCGGTGAACAGCGCGACAAACGGCACAAACCCGCCGCCCTTGAGGCGCTCCAGCACATCGCTCATGCGCTCGCGGGTGGACAGGGCTTCGCGGCTGACCTGATGGCTTTCGAACATATCGCCGCGACGCAGCACCTCGGCCATGGACATCAGCAGCTCTTCAAGGCTGACGTCAGGCAACAATTTGCGCGCGCGCGCCTCGGGCGCGTCCAGCTTGGGCACCACCACATCCCGGCCTACACGACTCAAACCGTCGATACCTTCGGCTGCGGCCTTGAAGCGCTCGTATTCCTGCAAGCGCCGAATCAGTTCGGCGCGCGGGTCATCTTCTTCGGCCTCGACCGTCTCCGAGCGCGGCAGCAGCATGCGCGACTTGATCTCGGCGAGCATGGCGGCCATCACCAGGTATTCGGCAGCCAGTTCCAGGCGCACCGACTGCATCAATTCGACGTAGCCCATGTACTGCCGGGTGATTTCCGCCACGGGAATATCGAGGATGTTGATGTTCTGTTTGCGAATCAGGTACAGCAGCAAGTCCAGCGGGCCTTCGAAGGCCTCGAGGAAGACTTCCAGAGCGTCGGGCGGGATGTACAGGTCCAGCGGCATTTCCATGACTGCCTGGCCATAGACCATGGCAAATGGCAGTTCCTGCTGGGCGCCCGCCTGGGGATCGACGGTTTCCACGACCGACATTCAGGCCTCGACCATGAACGGCGTCGGGTCGCCGCAACCCACACGGATCACTTCGGGTTCGCCGTCGGCCAGGTTGATCACCGTGGACGCTTTACCGCCGCCAAAGCCGCCGTCGATGATCAGATCCACCTGTTTCTCCAGCAACTGGCGCATTTCGTACGGGTCCTCCAGCGGCTCGGTATCGCCCGGCATGATCAACGACACGCTCATCAGCGGCTCACCCAACTCGGCCAACAGCGCCAGGGCGATGGGGTGTTCCGGCACGCGCAGGCCGATGGTGCGCTTCTTCGGGTGCAGCAACAGGCGCGGCACTTCGCGGGTGGCGTTGAGAATGAAGGTGTAGGGCCCTGGGGTGTGCGCCTTGAGCAGGCGGAAGGTGCCCGTGTCGACCTTGGCGAACAGCCCCAACTGCGACAAATCACTGCAGATCAGTGCAAAGTTATGATTCTTGTCCAGCTCACGCAGGCGCCTGACCCGCTCGACCGCGCCCTTGTCGCCGATCTGGCAACCGATGGCGTAGGACGAATCAGTTGGATAGATCACCACGCCGCCGGCGCGAATGATTTCGACGGCCTGCTTGATCAGACGCGCCTGGGGGTTTTCCGGATGAATCTGGAAGAATTGACTCACGTGTTCTACCTGTTCAGACGGTGGCAATAATGGGGTCATGCTTGAATCGCCCCCATAACAGCGGCAGGTCTTCCGGAACCTGGCGATACTCGCCGATCTCGGACCAGCCGCCCGGGCCATGAAAGTCACTGCCGGCACTGACCAGCAGACCAAATTCGCGCGCCAGGATCGCCAGGCTGCCGACCTGCTCGGCGGGTTGATGCCCGTTGACCACTTCGATCGCGTGACCACCCGCTCCAATATAGTCGCCGATCAGCTTGCGACGCTTGCTGCGGGTAAAGTCGTAATGCCAGGGATGCGCCAGACTGACCCAGGCCCCGGCGGCCCGCAGGGTGCCGACGGTGTCTTCCAGGGTCGGCCAATGTTGCTTCACATCGCCCAGCTTGCCCGCGCCCAACCATTTACGGAAGGCTTCGGCGCGGTCCTTGACGAACCCCTCACGCACCATCCAGTCGGCAAAGTGCGGACGGGCCGGTGCGTTACCGCTGTCGCCCAGTTCCTGCTGGATGGCGCGGGCGCCGTCAAGGGCGCCGGGCATGCCTTTAAGGCTGAGCTTGCGGCTTATTTCCTCGGACCGCAGCCAGCGGCCATCGTGCAATTGGGCGATGGCGGCCACCAGGGCGGGGGCGTTCTGCTCGAAACCGTAGCCGAGTACATGAATGGTGGCGCCGCCCCAGGTGCAGGACAATTCCACGCCGTTGACCAGTTGCATACCCAAAGCATGGGCCGCCGTGCGGGCCTCATCGAGGCCTTCGAGGGTGTCGTGGTCGGTCAGCGACAGGACTCGCACGCCTTTTTCAAACGCACGCGCAACCAGTACCGCAGGCGCCAGGGCGCCGTCGGAGGCCGTGCTGTGGCAGTGCAAATCAACATTCACGGGAGTGTGTAACCTCAAGTCAGCTGGCGCTATCGCAACCAAGGATGTTTGTTATTATGCCGCCACATCCAGCTTCTGGCTCTTACTGTGAAACAATTCATCGACTTCATCCCGTTGTTGCTGTTTTTCATCGTCACCAAGCTCGACCCCAGGGTCATCGATATCGCCGGTCACGAACTGTCGTTCGGCGGCATCTACAGCGCCACCGCCGTGCTGATCATCAGCTCCATCGTGGTGTACGGCGCCATCTTCATCTCCCAGCGCAAGCTGGAAAAAAGCCAGTGGCTGACCCTCGTCGCCTGCCTGGTGTTCGGCGGCCTGACCCTGGCCTTCCACAGCGAAACCTTCCTCAAATGGAAAGCTCCGGTGGTCAACTGGCTGTTTGCCCTGGTCTTCATCGGTAGCCACTTCATTGGCGACCGCCTGCTGATCAAGCGGATCATGGGCCACGCGCTGACCTTGCCGGAGCCGATCTGGGTACGCTTGAACGTGGCCTGGATCGTGTTCTTCATTTTCTGCGGTGCCGCCAATCTGTTCGTGGCCTTTACCTTTCAAGACTACTGGGTGGACTTCAAGGTGTTCGGCAGCCTGGCCATGACCCTGCTGTTCCTGGTCGGCCAGGGTATCTACCTGTCGCGCCACCTGCATGACACTGCCGCCACCACGCCGAAAACCGAGGACTGACATGCTCTACGCCATCATTGCCACCGATGTTGCCAATTCGCTGGAAAAACGCCTGAGCGTGCGCCCGGCCCATGTCGAGCGCCTCAAGCAGTTGCAAGCCGAAGGCCGCGTCGTACTGGCCGGCCCGCACCCGGCCGTCGACAGCAACGACCCGGGCGACGCGGGTTTCACCGGCAGCCTGATCGTTGCCGAGTTCGCGTCCCTGGCCGATGCCCAGGCGTGGGCCAAGGCTGATCCGTATGTGGCGGCGGGTGTCTACGCTGATGTGGTGATCAAGCCGTTCAAGCAAGTCCTGCCCTGAGTCCGGTTGCGCCGAACCTGAACGGTTCGGCGCAACCCGATGGCTCATTATTCCCGGTAACCTGCCGACAACATTCTGAATATTCGTGTGGAATCAGGAGTTCCGATGCGCTTACGTCAGTTGTGTCTGTTGACAGTGTTAATGATCGGGGCGACGGCCCAGGCTGAAGAGCTCTCCAATGGTGGCAGCTCCACGCCGCTGTCCTTGAGTGCCGGTAGCCAGATCACCGAATTGCAGCAACGCTTGAAAGAAAGCGAGGGGCTGCGCGAAGCACTGAGCAAGCAACTGCAAAGCGCGCAATCGAGCCAGGAAAGCGCGCAACTGAGTCGCTTGCGCCAGGAGAACCAACGCCTGGCCCAGCAACTCAAAGAGACACAGGGCGGCGCCTTGACCCGATGGCTGACCGAGCAGCAGCAATGGTTTGTCATCGGCGCGGCCGTCGCACTGATCGCCCTGCTGTGCGGCATTTTTGCCAGCGGTGGGCACCGTCGTCGTCGACAATGGCTAAATTGAGTGAGTCATGAGCGAGCTGTTACTGATAGATGATGACCAGGAGCTCTGTGAGCTGCTGACCAGTTGGCTGAGCCAGGAAGGTTTCCAGGTGCGCGCCTGCCATGACGGCTCCAGCGCCCGCAAGGCCTTGGCCGAAGCCGCTCCGGCGGCGGTGGTGCTCGATGTGATGCTGCCCGACGGCAGCGGCCTGGAGTTGCTCAAGCAGTTGCGCAACGACCACCCGGAATTGCCGGTGCTGATGCTCTCGGCCAGGGGCGAACCCCTGGACCGCATCCTCGGCCTGGAACTGGGTGCCGACGATTACCTGGCCAAGCCATGCGACCCGCGCGAACTCACCGCACGCTTGCGCGCCGTGCTGCGCCGCAGCCACCCGGCAGCCGTGTCGACCCAACTTGAGCTGGGCGATCTGTGCTTCAGCCCGGTGCGCGGGGTGGTCAGCATCGACGAGCAGGAATTTACCCTGACGGTCTCCGAAAGCCGCCTGCTCGAAGCTTTGCTGCGCCAACCCGGCGAACCACTGGATAAGCAGGAACTGGCGCAGATCGCCCTGGGCCGCAAGTTGACCCTGTACGATCGCAGCCTGGATATGCACGTGAGCAACCTGCGCAAGAAGATCGGCCCGCACCCGGACGGTCGGCCGCGGATCGTGGCGCTGCGCAGTCGCGGTTACTACTACAGCCTCTAAACACAACTCACGCCCGCCCTCTGTAGGAGCGAGCTTGCTCGCGAAGACCGCAAAGGCACCGCATTCAATCAGAATGCCAGCGTTATCGTTGACGTTTTTCGCGAGCAAGAACTAGGCGTCCCCCTCGCTCCTACAGAGTTTTATCTTTACCCAAGCTTTACGCTCCCCTGACCGCCGCTGACCTTGATCTCCTTAATCTACTCACATCCGGACTCACCGGAACAGAGACAGGAGAATCACCATGCGCAAGACCCTTATCGCTTTGATGTTCGCCGCCGCACTGCCTGCCGTCGCCATGGCCGCCCTGCCGGAAGGTCCAGGCCCTGGCCCGATGGGCGGCCCGGAAGGCCACATGATGGGTGGCCCGGGTCACGGTGAACACGGCCCGCGTGGTAAAGGCGGCCCGTTCAGCCAACTGGATCTGAGCAAGGAACAACGCGAGCAGATCCGCAAGTTGATGGGTGACCAATGGCACGCTCGCAAAGACCTGACCCAGAAGTACCTGGACAAACTGCCAGCCGCTGACCAGAAAGCCATGCAGGACGAGATCGCCGCCGGCAAGCAGAAAACCCAGGCCGATATCCGCGCCATACTCAAGCCCGACCAGCAGAAGAAGTTCGACGAGATCGTCAAGCAACAAGAGCAGCGTCGCGCCGAATGGAAGGAATTCCAGGCCTGGAAAGCGCAACAGCCGCAAAAAGCGCAATAATGCCCCAGCGTTAATGCTCCCAGCCCAGTGGCCCCCCGCCGCTGGGCTTTTCCTGTTTGAGGGTTTCCTGTGCGGTCATTGTTCTGGCGCATCCTGGCGAGTTTCTGGTTGGCCATCGCCCTGGTTGCCGGGTTGTCGATCCTGCTGGGGCATATGCTGAACCAGGACGCCTGGATTCTCAGCCGCCATCCGGGCCTCAACAACCTGGCGCAGGAGTGGACGCAACTCTACGAAGCCCAAGGCGAAGAGGCAGCCCAGGACTTGCTGCAGCAACGCAAGCGCCAGTACCACATTGACGTGCAAGTGCTCAACGAAGGCGGCGAGCCGGTGGTACGCGGCACCTTCCCGCGTCGCGCCGCCGCCTTCGAAGCCCGGCAGAATGACAGCCAGGACGGCCATCTGCCCTGGCGGCGCCTGACCGCCGAATACACCAGCGAAAAAACCGGGGACACCTACCTGCTGATCTATCGCATTCCTCATCCGGAGCTGGACGCCTGGCACCGCAGCAGCCTGTTGTGGCCGTTCAGCGCCCTGGCCATTGCCTTGGTCGTACTGACACTGTTCAGCCTGTTGGTGACCCTGTCCATCACCCGACCCTTAAGCCGACTGCGCGGTGCGGTGCATGACCTGGGCCAAGCCACGTACCAGCAGAACAGCCTGGCGCAACTGGCCAACCGCCGTGATGAATTCGGCGTGCTGGCCACCGACTTCAACCGCATGGGCGCCCGCCTGCAAAGCCTGATCGGCAGCCAGCGCCAACTGTTGCGCGACGTTTCCCACGAGCTGCGCTCGCCCCTGGCCCGCCTGCGTATCGCCCTGGCCCTGGCCGAGCGTGCCAGCTCCGAAGAACGGGAAAAACTCTGGCCGCGCCTGACCCGCGAATGCGACCGCCTGGAA
The DNA here is from genome assembly GCF_022807995.1 of Pseudomonas orientalis. NCBI lineage: Bacteria > Pseudomonadati > Pseudomonadota > Gammaproteobacteria > Pseudomonadales > Pseudomonadaceae > Pseudomonas > Pseudomonas orientalis. Next base: position 4,526,696 of record NZ_CP094351.1, read on the forward strand.
GCCCTGATCAGTGAAATTCTGGTGCTGGCCCGGGTGGACGCAGACAATGCCAGCGCCGAAGAGTTCGACCTCAACCCGCTGCTCAACACGCTGCAAAAGGACGCCCAGCTCAGCGCGCCGGAGCAAGAGGTGCAACTGACGGCTGAACCCGACCTGCGCCTCAAGGGTTGGCCGACCATGATCGAGCGCGCCGTGGATAACCTGCTGCGCAATGCCCAGCGCTTCAACCCGGCCGGCCAACCCATCGAGTTGCATGCGCAGCGGCACGGCGAACGGATCCTGATCAGCGTGCGCGATCACGGCCCCGGCGTTGAAGCCGAGCACCTGAGCCAACTGGGCGAGCCGTTCTACCGTGCACCCGGCCAGACAGCCCAAGGTCACGGCCTGGGCCTGGCGATTGCCCGTCGCGCCGCCGAACGTCACGGCGGCCAACTGATCCTGGCCAATCATCCGGGCGGCGGCTTTGTAGCCAGTGTCGAACTGCCGTTGGTGCCCGGGGTTGCCACATCGGCCGGATGATCTTCTATAGTTGCCCTTCTCTTACGGAGGGCCTTCGATGACTGACCTGCTGACACCCATCCAAGCCGCACTCGATCTACCGCACACTCCGCTGACCCTGAACGAGCCCGGCGCCCTGCCCTCGGCCTTCGCCGTGACTGACCTGGCCGCCGCCAGCATTGGCGGCGCCGGCCAGGCCGTTGCCGAGTTGATCCAACAGTTGAGTGGGCGCTTGCCCGGCGTCAGCGTAGACCGTCGCCTCGCCTCGTTCTGGTTCTCCTCATCGATTCGCCCGCTGGGCTGGCAGGTGCCGCCGCTGTGGGACCCGATAGCCGGTGACTACGTCAGCGCCGACGGCTGGATTCGCCTGCACACCAATGCGCCCCATCACCGCGCCGCTGCTGAACGGGTGCTGGGCAAGGTGACTGAACGCACACAAATGGCGCGTAACGTCGCCCAATGGAACGCCGCCGAACTGGAACAGGCGGTGGTCGACGAGGGTGGGTGTGCGGCGCAAATGCGCACCTGGCAAGCCTGGCAAAGTCACCCGCAAGGCCTGGCGGTAAACGCCGAGCCACTGATACAGCGGCAGGCCTTCGACACCACCGGCGACAACCCCTGGCCAGGCACTGCGGCCCGCCCGCTGGCAGGTCTCAAGGTGCTGGATTTGACCCGCGTCCTGGCCGGCCCCGTCGCCAGTCGTTTCCTCGCGGGCCTGGGCGCGAACGTATTGCGCATCGACTCGCCCACCTGGGACGAGCCCGGCGTGGTGCCGGAAATGACTCTGGGCAAGCGCTGCGCGCGTCTTGACCTGAAAAGCGCTGAAGGCCGGCAGGTCTTCGAAACGTTGCTCGCAGAGGCCGACATTCTGTTCCATGGTTACCGTGCCGATGCGTTGGAACAATTGGGCTATGCGGGCGACGCACTGCAACGCATCGCGCCGGGCCTGATCGACGTCAGCCTCAATGCCTACGGCTGGAGCGGCCCGTGGCGCAACCGACGCGGCTTTGACAGCCTGGTGCAGATGAGCAGCGGGATTGCCGAGGCCGGGATGGTCTGGAAGCGGGCGGACAGGCCATCGCCCCTGCCGGTGCAGGCGCTGGACCACGCGACCGGGTATTTGATGGCGGCGAGCGCGATCCGGGCGCTGAGCGAACGCTTGAAGTCCGGGCGTGGTGGTTCGGCGCGGTTGTCGCTGGCACGTACCGCGAAGTTACTGGTGGATGCGGGGCAAGTGCCGGAGCAGCCGGCGTTGCGGGCCGAAGAAGCGGGTGATCAAGGCCTGCTGGTGGAGCAGACCGCCTGGGGCCAGGCGCATCGGCTGCTGGCGCCCCTGACCATCAGCGGCACGCCGTTGCAATGGGATTTGCCGGCTGGGGAATTGGGTTCACACCGGCCTCAGTGGTGACCTCAGAACCGCTATCGGGGGCAAGCCCCCTCCCACTTTTGAATGTGTTCACAAATCAAATGTGGGAGGGGGCTTGCCCCCGATGAGGCCAGTACAGCCACCGACCTCTCACAACGACAACACCCCACTGTACAGCCCATAGGCCGCCACCCCGGCACCTGCAACCACGCAGCCGAAAATGCCTTTTTCCACCGGGGTAAACAAGACCTGACCCTGCTCGCGCTTGGCCTGGGCGAACAGGATCACCCCGGGCGCGTAAAGCAGCGCCGACAGCAGCAGGTATTTCAGGCCGCCCGCATACAACAGCCACACCGCGTAAGCCAGGGCAATCAGGCCCACCAGCAAGTCCTTCATGCGCCGACGCTGGGCGCCTTCGTAGGTTTCCCCACGCCCGCTCAACAGCACCGCATAGGCCGCCGACCACAGGTAAGGCACCAGAATCATCGACGATGCCAGGTAAATCAGGGTGGTGTAGGTACTGGCTGAAAACAGCGTGATCACCAGGAACGCCTGGATCATCACGTTGGTCAGCCACAGCGCGTTGACGGGCACCTGGTTGGCATTTTCCTTCTTCAGGAACGCCGGCATGGTCTTGTCCTGGGCGGTGGCGTAGAGGATTTCGGCACACAGCAACGCCCATGACAGCAGCGCCCCCAGCAGCGAAACCGCCAGGCCAATGCTGATCAATATCGCTCCCCAGGGCCCGACGATATGTTCAAGCACCCCGGCCAGGGAAGGGTTTTGCAACTGTGCCAGTTCCGGCTGGCTCATGATCCCCAGGGACAGCACATTCACCAGCACCAGCAGCGCCAGCACGCCGAGAAACCCGATCACGGTGGCCCGGCCCACGTCCGCGCGTTTCTCGGCCCGCGCCGAGTAGACGCTGGCGCCTTCAATGCCGATGAACACAAACACCGTGACCAGCATCATGTGGCGCACCTGGTCCGTCACACTGCCCATTTGCGGGTTGCCCAGGCCCCAGATATCGCGGCTGAAGATATCCGCCTTGAACGCCACCGCCGCAATCACGATAAACATCAGCAGCGGCACAATCTTCGCTACCGTAGTGATCTGGTTGATGAACGCCGCCTCCTTGATCCCGCGCATCACCAGAAAATGTACGGCCCACAGCAATACCGACGCACAGCCGATGGCCAACGGCGTATTGCCCTGGCCGAACGCCGGAAAGAAGTAGCCGAGGGTGCTGAACAGCAAGACGAAGTACCCGACATTGCCCATCCACGCGCTGATCCAGTAACCCCAGGCGGACGAGAAGCCCATGTAGTCGCCAAATCCGGCCTTGGCGTAGGCATACACCCCGGAATCCAGCTCGGGCTTGCGGTTGGCCAGGGTCTGGAACACAAAGGCCAGGGTCAGCATGCCGACCGCCGTGATGGCCCAGCCGATCAGCACGGCGCCCACGCCAGCCCGTGCGGCCATGTTCTGCGGCAGGGAAAAGATCCCACCGCCGATCATCGAACCCACCACCAGGGCGATCAGGGCACTGAGTCGAAGTTTCTGTGCGGGCTGGGACATTGAAGTTCCTCGGAATAAATTTTTTCAGCTGACACTGGGGCGCATTATTAATTCACTTAATAAGCGCAGTGCTTCATAACATATAGGCATGTAAACACAGGAAGTTTAGGCCTATTTAGAATTTAAATAAGGCGGCATGACGCAATCGTCAAACATTAATTAAAAAGTTTGCACATTCTCGAATAGGAACTAGCGTCATACAGCCACGCCAAACCGAATGATTAATCAGGAGGGAAGAAGCGCTCTGCAAAGCGCTTCTTCGGGATTTTCATCGTCCCACGAACTTCCCTCCCAAGTCATTAATTTACAATGGAATGTGCCAATGAAGTGATCTGAGTCAGCTGTTTGATCGGCGCACGGAATTATTCTGTGATCTCTCTCTCCTGCATTGGAGTCACGCAATGTCTGATTCACCCGGAAAACTAAGGCTTGGTGCGCTGGTTGCACTGGTCGTAGGCTCAATGATCGGCGGCGGAATCTTCTCATTGCCGCAAAACATGGCCGCCAGTGCCGACGTGGGCGCGGTATTGATTGGCTGGGTGATTACCGCCATCGGCATGTTGACCCTCGCATTCGTGTTCCAGACCCTCGCCAACCGCAAGCCGAACCTGGACGGCGGTGTCTACGCCTACGCCAAGGCCGGTTTCGGCGACTACATGGGTTTTTCGTCTGCCTGGGGTTACTGGATCAGTGCCTGGCTGGGCAACGTCGGTTACTTCGTGTTGCTGTTCAGCACCCTCGGTTACTTTTTCCCGATCTTTGGCGAAGGCAACACCCCGGCCGCCGTGATTGGCGCGTCGGTGTTGCTGTGGGCCGTGCATTTCCTGGTGCTGCGCGGGATCAAGGAAGCGGCGTTCATCAACCTGGTGACCACCGTCGCCAAAGTGGTGCCATTGGTGCTGTTCGTGTTGATCGCCCTGTTCGCGTTCAAGCTGGACATCTTCACCGCTGACATCTGGGGCGTGAAAAACCCGGAACTGGGCAGTGTGATGAACCAGGTGCGCAACATGATGCTCGTCACCGTGTGGGTGTTCATCGGTATCGAGGGCGCCAGCATCTTCTCGTCCCGGGCGGAGAAACGCAGCGACGTCGGCAAGGCCACCGTGATCGGTTTTATCACCGTGCTGCTGTTCCTGATGCTGGTGAACGTGCTGTCCCTGGGGATCATGACCCAGCCGGAACTGGCCAAGCTGCAGAACCCGTCGATGGCCGCCGTGCTGGAGCATGTGGTGGGCCACTGGGGCGCGGTGTTGATCAGCGTCGGCTTGATCATTTCGCTGCTCGGTGCGTTGCTGTCGTGGGTGCTGCTGTGCGCGGAAATCATGTTCGCCGCCGCCAAGGACCACACCATGCCGGAGTTCCTGCGCCGCGAAAACGCCAATCATGTGCCGGTCAACGCCCTGTGGCTGACCAACGCGATGGTGCAACTGTTCCTGGTGATCACGCTGTTTTCCGCCAGCACCTACCTGTCCCTGATCTACCTCGCCACCTCGATGATCCTGGTGCCCTACCTCTGGTCGGCGGCCTACGCCCTGCTGTTGGCGGTACGCGGCGAAACCTACGAAAACGCCCTCAAAGAACGCAAGAAAGACCTGTTCATCGGCGCCGTGGCCCTGATCTATGCGATCTGGCTGCTCTACGCCGGCGGCACCAAATACCTGCTGCTGTCCGCCCTGCTCTACGCCCCCGGCGCGATCCTGTTCGCCAAGGCCAAGCGTGAACTGGGCAAACCGATATTCACCAACGTCGAGAAGCTGATTTTCGCCGCAGTGGTCATTGGCGCCCTGGTGGCGGCTTATGGGCTCTACGACGGCTTCCTGACTCTGTAACTGCATGTTCACTGGAGGATCTGTAATGACCACGGAAAAAGCTAAGTACGGCGTCCATTCCGAAGCCGGCAAACTGCGCAAAGTCATGGTGTGCTCCCCAGGCTTGGCCCACCAGCGGCTGACCCCCAACAACTGCGACGAGCTGCTGTTCGATGACGTGCTCTGGGTGGCCCAGGCCAAGCGCGACCACTTCGACTTCGTGACCAAGATGCGCGAGCGGGACATTGATGTGCTGGAAATGCACAACCTGCTGACCGACATCGTCGCCATTCCCGAAGCCCTGGACTGGATCCTGGCGCGCAAGATCACCGCCAATACGGTGGGCGTGGGCCTCGCCGATGAAGTCAGCTCATGGCTGCGCAGCCTGGAGCCGCGCAAGATCACCGAGTTCCTGATCGGTGGCGTGTCGGCCGATGATTTGCCGAGCAGCTTCGGCGGCAGGACCATCGAGATGTTCCGCGACTTCCTCGGCCACGCCAGTTTCATCCTGCCACCGCTGCCCAATACCCAGTTCACCCGCGACACCACCTGCTGGATCTACGGCGGCGTGACGCTCAACCCGATGTACTGGCCGGCGCGACGCCAGGAAACCCTGCTGACCAGCGCCATCTATAAATTCCACCCGGAATTCACCAACGCCGACTTCCAGATCTGGTACGGCGACCCCGACCAGGAACACGGCGCTGCCACGCTCGAGGGCGGTGACGTGATGCCAATTGGCAACGGCGTGGTGTTGATCGGCATGGGTGAGCGCTCGTCGCACCAGGCCATCGGCCAACTGGCGCGCAACCTGTTCAAGAACAAGGCAGTCGAGAAGGTCATCGTGGCCGGCCTGCCCAAATCCCGCGCCGCAATGCACCTGGACACCGTGTTCAGCTTCTGCGACCGCGACCTGGTCACCGTCTTCCCCGAAGTGGTCAACCAGATCGTGCCCTTCACCCTGCGCCCTGACGAGAGCAAGCCCCACGGTATCGATATCCAGCGCGAGACCACCCACTTCCTCGACACCGTCGCCGCCGCCCTCAACCTCAAGGCGCTGCGCGTGGTCGAGACCGGTGGCAACAGCTTCGCCGCCGAACGCGAGCAGTGGGACGACGGCAACAACGTGGTGGCCGTGGAACCGGGCGTGGTCATCGGCTACGACCGCAACACCTACACCAACACCCTGCTGCGCAAGGCCGGGGTGGAAGTCATCACCATCAGCGCCGGTGAACTCGGCCGAGGCCGTGGCGGCGGCCACTGCATGACCTGCCCGATCATCCGCGACCCTATCGACTATTAAGGAGACTTCATCATGGCTTTCAATATGCGCAACCGCAGCCTGCTGTCGCTGATGCACCACACCACCCGCGAGCTGAACTACCTGCTGGACCTGTCCCGCGACCTCAAGCGCGCCAAATACACCGGCACCGAGCGCCCGCACCTCAAAGGCAAGAACATCGCGCTGATCTTCGAAAAAACCTCGACCCGCACCCGTTGCGCGTTCGAAGTGGCGGCCCACGACCAGGGCGCCCACGTCACCTACATCGACCCGGTGTCGTCGCAGATCGGCCACAAGGAAAGCATGAAGGACACCGCCCGCGTACTCGGGCGCATGTTCGACGCCATCGAGTACCGTGGCTTTGCGCAGGAAATTGTCGAAGAGCTGGCCAAGTTCGCCGGCGTGCCGGTGTTCAACGGCCTCACCGCCGAATTCCACCCCACGCAAATGATCGCCGACACCCTGACCATGCGCGAACACAGCGACAAGCCGCTGCATGACATCAGCTACGCCTACCTTGGGGACGCGCGCTACAACATGGGCAATTCGCTGCTGATGATCGGTGCCAAGCTGGGCATGGACGTGCGCATCGGCGCGCCAAAAGCGCTGTGGCCCCACGACGACTTCATCAAGCAGTGCCAGGCCTTTGCTGAAGAAAGCGGCGCACGCATCACCATCACCGAAGACCCAGCCGAGGCGGTCAAGGGCGTGGACTTCATCCACACCGATATCTGGGTGTCCATGGGCGAGCCGGTGGAAGCCTGGGACGAGCGTATCGAGCAACTGCTGCCGTACCAGGTCAACGCCAAGATGATGAAGGCCTCGGGCAACCCACGGGTGAAGTTCATGCACTGCCTGCCGGCGTTCCACAACAGCGAAACCAAGGTCGGCAAAGACATCGCCGCGCGTTATCCACACCTGGCCAATGGCGTGGAAGTGACCGAGGAAGTCTTCGAATCGCCGGCCAACATCGCCTTTGAGCAGGCGGAAAACCGCATGCACACCATCAAGGCGATCCTGGTGTCAGCGCTGGCGGATATCTGATTTCTACACAGCTTCTACGGTAGGAACAGGGTCAAAATGTGGGAGGGGGCTTGCCCCCGATGGCGGTGCCTCAGGGACAGATTTTTCGACTGACACACTGCTATCGGGGGCAAGCCCCCTCCCACATTCAGACCAGTGTTCACAACGATGGATTTCAGAAGGACATTTTCTATGCGCATCGTCGTAGCCCTGGGCGGCAACGCCCTCCTGCGCCGTGGTGAACCCATGACCGCGGACAACCAACGCGCCAATATCCGCATCGCCACCGAACAGATCGCCAAGATCCACGCCGGCAACGAGCTGGTGATCGCCCACGGCAATGGCCCGCAAGTCGGCCTGCTGTCGTTGCAGGCGGCGGCCTACACCAGCGTTTCGCCTTACCCGCTGGACGTGCTGGGCGCCGAAACCGAAGGCATGATCGGCTACATCATCGAACAGGAACTGGGCAACCTGCTGGACTTCGAAGTGCCCTTCGCCACCCTGCTGACCCAGGTAGAAGTTGACGCCAAGGACCCGGCCTTCCAGGACCCTACCAAGCCCATCGGCCCGGTGTACACCAAGGCCGAAGCCGAGAAACTCGCCGCCGAAAAAGGCTGGGCGATTGCTCCGGATGGCGACAAATACCGGCGTGTGGTGGCCAGCCCCCGCCCGAAACGCATCTTCGAAATCCGCCCGATCAAATGGCTGCTGGAGAAAAAGGCCATCGTGATTTGCGCCGGCGGCGGCGGCATCCCGACGATGTATGACGAAGACGGCAAGCTCAAAGGCATTGAAGCGGTGATCGACAAGGACCTGTGTTCCTCCTTGCTCGCCGCGCAACTGGACGCCGATCTGCTGGTGATCGCCACCGACGTCAACGCCGCATTCGTCGACTTCGGCAAGCCCACCCAGAAGGCCATCAGCCAGGCTCATCCGGACGCCATGGAACAACTGGGCTTCGCCGCCGGCTCCATGGGCCCCAAGGTGCAAGCCGCCTGCGAGTTCGCCCGCCAGACTGGCAAAACCGCGGTGATCGGTTCACTCTCGGACATCGAAGCCATCGTCCAGGGCCACGCCGGCACGCGCATCAGCACGGCGACACCTGGCATCACCTATCTGTGAAGTAGAGGAGATTTGCCTATGGCTACCTTTGAACCGGGACACTTGCACGTCGAACGTCACGCACTCAACGAGCATGACTACAGCTACAACCTGCACATCGACTATGAAGTCAGCCAGGACCCCAGGGAAGGCAAGGGCATGCTGTTCAAGCTGCACGGTTCAGTGCAGGGCAAGGACCTCAAGGAAGAATTCTTCCTGCCCAAGGACCAGGCATTCGACTTTGCCCGTCATGCGATGAACATCGCGCAGAAATATGGCATGCCGAAGATGGCCGTGTTGAACGGCTCGATGCACAAGCAGTACGACTTGATGTTCGAAGATGTGCGGCATCAGCTGGATGTGAAATCAGGCGATCCGGTCAAGCCCGAACACCTGCAATAACACCTTGCACTGACACAACATTGTTCAAATGTGGGAGGGGGCTTGCCCCCGATAGCGGTGGATCAGTGACAGTTTTTTGGCTGACACACTGCTATCGGGGGCAAGCCCCCTCCCACATTTTTGATCTCCATCACCGCTCAGGCATACTTGCCGCCTCTGCTCCCCAGAATTGCAATCGCCCCATGCGTATCCACGTCAGCTTCATCGACCGCGTCGGCATTACCCAGGAAGTCCTGGCCCTGCTCGGTGGGCGCAATCTCAACCTGGATGCGGTGGAGATGGTGCCGCCCAACGTCTATATCGACGCTCCGACCCTGAGTGCCCAAGTGCTGGAAGAGCTGCGCGATGCGCTGTTCAGCGTGCACGGCGTGCAGGCGGTGACCGTGGTCGACATCCTCCCCGGCCAGCGCCGCCACCTGCAACTCGACGCCCTGCTGGCAGCCATGACCGACCCGGTGCTGGCGCTGGACAGCGCGGGCACGATCTTGTTGGCCAACCCTGCATTGATCGCCCTGTACGGGCGCGAACCGGCCGGCGAAAGCATCGCCGCGCTGTTCAATGACCCAGGGCTGCTGGACACCTTGCTGGAACATGGCTTTCGCCTGCCATTGCGCGAGATCAGCGTCAACGGCCAGACCCTGTTGCTGGAAGCCACGCCGATCACTGATGCCGGCGCCCTGCTCACCCTCTACCCGCCCAACCGCATCGGCGAGCAACTGTCGGCGCTGCACCACGACCATGCCGAAGGGTTTGACGCGCTGCTCGGCGAATCCCCGGCCATCCGCACGCTCAAGGCGCGCGCGCAGCGCGTGGCGGCGTTGGATGCACCGCTGCTGATCCAGGGCGAGACCGGCACCGGCAAAGAGCTGGTGGCGCGTGCCTGCCATGCAATCAGCGCACGCCACAGCGCACCGTTCCTGGCCTTGAACTGCGCGGCGCTGCCGGAAAACCTCGCCGAGAGCGAACTGTTCGGTTATGCCCCGGGTGCCTTTACCGGTGCGCAACGCGGGGGCAAGCCGGGGCTGATGGAACTGGCCAACCAGGGCACGGTGTTCCTCGATGAAATCGGTGAGATGTCGCCGTACCTGCAGGCCAAGTTGCTGCGCTTTCTCAATGACGGCAGCTTTCGCAGGGTAGGCGGCGACCGTGAAGTGAAGGTCAATGTGCGCATCCTCAGCGCCACCCACCGCGACCTGGAAAAGATGGTCAGCGAAGGCACCTTCCGCGAAGACCTGTTCTACCGCCTCAATGTACTCAACGTTGAAGTGCCGCCGTTGCGCGCGCGCGGCCAGGACATCCTGCTGCTGGCGCGCTACTTCATGCAGCAGGCCTGTGCCCAGATCCAGCGCCCCGTCTGCCGCCTGGCCCCCGGCACCTATCCGGCGCTGCTGGGCAACCGCTGGCCGGGCAACGTGCGTCAGTTGCAAAACGTGATCTTCCGCGCCGCCGCCATCTGTGAAAGCAGCCTGGTGGACATCGGCGATCTGGACATCGCCGGCACTTCCGTCGCCCGCCAGAACGACGGCGAAATCGACAGCCTGGAACAGGCCATGGAAGACTTCGAGCGCGACCTGCTGGAAAAGCTCTACACCAGCTACCCCTCGACCCGCCAACTGGCCAGCCGTCTGCAGACCTCCCATACCGCGATTGCCCATCGCCTGCGCAAGTACGGCATTCCAAACAAACCCTAGCTCAATGTGAAATACAAAACCAATGTGGGAGGGGGCTTGCCCCCGATTGCGGTGTGTCAGCCAACTTATCTTTCACTGACCCACTGCTATCGGGGGCAAGCCCCCTCCCACATTTGAAAGGCATTCCAGGTTTTGGTCTGAGAACGACGTCCGCTGTCCTGAAATCGCTACAGCGTAACGATATCGCTACAACCCTGCTTTTCGCGCGCCATGCAAGGCTTTGATCCGCATAGCCTTTTTTTCTCAAGCTGAACTGTAGCGAAATCACTACACCTAAAACACACCGCGTTATCACGCTATTCGATAACCCATTGCTTTGTAACGCTTTAATAACCTTGGCCGCGATATTGCTAAGCAACTCCCATTATTCCAATCCCGTCCACCAGACGAATCTGGCCCTGAGGAGTTTCCATGAGCGAGTTGCGTTTCACTGAAGATCACGAATGGCTGCGCGCCGAAGCCGATGGCAGCGTCACCGTGGGCATTACCGCTTTTGCACAGAACGCGCTGGGTGATGTGGTTTTCGTGCAACTGCCTGAGCTGCAGGCCTACGATAAAGGCGCCGAAGCGTCCACCGTGGAATCGGTCAAGGCCGCCAGCGGCGTGTACATGCCTCTGGACGGTGAAGTCCTCGAAGTGAATGACAAACTCGATGGCAGCCCCGAACTGGTCAACGAGGACCCGATGGGCGACGGCTGGTTCTTCCGCTTTAAACCGACCGATGCCAGTGCAGTGGCTAAGCTGTTGGATCAGGATGCGTACGACCGCCTGATCAAAGCCAACGCTGAAGCCTGAGGAGCGCGCCATGACCGTTAATCTGACCACCGCCAACGAATTCATCGCCCGCCACATCGGCCCGCGCCAGGAAGACGAGCAGCAGATGCTCGCCAGCCTGGGTTTTGATTCCCTGCAAGCCCTGAGCGCCAGCGTGATCCCGGAAAGCATCAAGGGCACCAGCGTGCTCGGCCTGGAAGACGGCCTGAGCGAAGCCGAGGCCCTGGCCAGGATCAAGGCCATTGCCAGCCGGAACCAACTGTTCAAGACTTATATCGGCCAGGGTTACTACAACTGCCATACGCCGTCGCCGATCCTGCGCAATCTCCTGGAAAATCCTGCCTGGTACACCGCCTACACCCCGTATCAGCCCGAGATTTCCCAAGGCCGCCTGGAAGCGCTGCTGAATTTCCAGACCTTGATCAGCGACCTCACCGGCCTGCCGATCGCCAACGCCTCCCTGCTCGACGAAGCCACCGCCGCCGCCGAAGCCATGACCTTCTGCAAGCGCCTGAGCAAGAACAAAGGCAGCAACGCGTTCTTCGCCTCGGTGCACAGCCATCCGCAAACCCTCGACGTACTGCGCACCCGTGCCGAGCCGCTGGGCATTGATGTGGTAGTGGGCGATGAGCGCGAACTGAGCGACGTCAGCACTTTCTTCGGCGCCCTGCTGCAATACCCGGCCAGCAACGGTGATGTGTTCGATTATCGCGAGCTGACCGAACGCTTCCACGCCGCCCATGCGCTGGTGGCCGTGGCCGCCGACCTGCTGGCCCTGACGCTGCTGACCCCGCCGGGCGAGTTCGGCGCCGACGTGGCCATCGGCAGCGCGCAGCGCTTCGGCGTGCCATTGGGCTTCGGCGGCCCGCACGCGGCGTACTTCTCTACCAAGGATGCGTTCAAGCGCGACATGCCGGGCCGTCTGGTCGGTGTCTCGGTGGACCGTTTCGGCAAGCCGGCCCTGCGCCTGGCCATGCAGACCCGCGAGCAACATATCCGCCGCGAGAAGGCCACCAGCAACATCTGCACCGCGCAAGTGCTGCTGGCCAACATCGCCAGCATGTACGCCGTGTATCACGGCCCTGAAGGCCTGACCCGGATCGCTCAGCGTATTCACCAGCTGACCGCGATCCTGGCCAAGGGCCTGACCACCCTGGGCCTGAAGGTCGAGCAGGAACACTTCTTCGACACGATCACCGTCAACACCGGCGCAAACACCTCTGCCCTGCACGATAAAGCGCATGCCCAGCGCATCAACCTGCGCGTAGTGGACGCCGAGCGCGTTGGCCTTTCGGTCGACGAGACCACCACCCAGGCCGATATCGAAGCCTTGTGGGCGATCTTTGCCGACGGCAAGGCCCTGCCTGCCTTCGCCGCCACCGAAAGTACCCTGCCGAGCGCCCTGCTGCGCCAGTCACCGATCCTCAGCCACCCGGTGTTCAACCGTTATCATTCGGAAACCGAGCTGATGCGCTACCTGCGCAAGCTGGCCGACAAGGACCTGGCGCTGGACCGCACCATGATCCCGCTGGGTTCGTGCACCATGAAACTCAACGCCGCCAGCGAAATGATCCCGGTGACCTGGGCCGAATTCGGCGCCCTGCACCCGTTCGCCCCGGCCGACCAAAGCGCCGGCTACCAGCAACTGACCAGCGAACTGGAGGCCATGCTCTGCGCGGCCACCGGTTATGACGCCATCTCCCTGCAACCGAACGCCGGTTCCCAGGGTGAGTACGCCGGCCTCCTGGCGATCCGCGCCTACCATCAGAGCCGTGGCGAAGCGCGCCGCGACATCTGCCTGATCCCCTCGTCGGCCCACGGCACCAACCCGGCAACCGCCAACATGGCCGGCATGCGCGTGGTAGTCACCGCCTGCGACGCACGGGGCAACGTCGACATCGAAGACCTGCGCGCCAAGGCCATTGAACACCGCGAGCACCTCGCCGCGCTGATGATCACCTACCCGTCCACCCACGGCGTGTTCGAGGAAGGCATTCGCGACATCTGCGCGATCATCCACGACAACGGAGGCCAGGTGTACATCGACGGCGCCAACATGAACGCAATGGTGGGCCTGTGCGCACCGGGCAAGTTCGGCGGCGATGTTTCCCACCTGAACCTGCATAAAACCTTCTGCATCCCCCACGGCGGTGGCGGCCCGGGCGTCGGCCCGATTGGCGTCAAGTCGCACCTCACGCCCTTCCTGCCAGGCCACGCGGCCATGGAGCGCAAGGAAGGTGCGGTGTGCGCGGCGCCGTTCGGCAGCGCGAGCATTTTGCCGATCACCTGGATGTACATCAGCATGATGGGCGGCGCCGGCCTCAAGCGTGCATCGCAGTTGGCGATCCTGAATGCCAACTACATCTCCCGTCGCCTGGAAGAGCACTACCCGGTGCTCTACACCGGCAGCAACGGCCTGGTGGCCCACGAATGCATCCTCGATCTGCGCCCGTTGAAAGACAGCAGCGGCATCAGCGTGGACGACGTGGCCAAGCGTCTGATCGATTTTGGCTTCCATGCGCCGACTATGTCGTTCCCGGTGGCCGGCACCTTGATGATCGAGCCGACCGAAAGTGAATCCAGGGAAGAACTGGACCGCTTCTGCGATGCCATGATCGCCATCCGCGAAGAAATTCGCGCAGTGGAAAACGGCACCCTGGACAAGGACGACAACCCCCTCAGGAACGCCCCACATACCGCAGCGGAACTGGTGGGCGAGTGGACGCACCCGTACAGCCGTGAACAGGCGGTGTACCCGCTAGCCTCGTTGATCGAAGGCAAGTACTGGCCGCCGGTGGGCCGGGTCGACAACGTGTTTGGCGATCGCAACCTGGTGTGTGCGTGCCCGTCGATCGAGAGCTACGCATAACCCGACTAGCTGAATGGGATCAAAATGTGGGAGGGGGCTTGCCCCCGATAGCTGAGCATCAGTTGATAAATCTGGTGGCTGACACACCGCCATCGGGGGCAAGCCCCCTCCCACATTTGACCGCGTATGATTTCGAAAAATAATAAAGAAACCCCCCGTGGCGGTTTGGCGGTCAACATTATCGAGTGCTGACGCCTACAAGCGCGCCAGCACGTTTTTCAGGAGCTGAACATGTCCACCGAAACCCTGTTGAAAACCCCATTGCACGCACTGCACCTTGAGTTGGGCGCGCGCATGGTGCCCTTCGCCGGCTACGACATGCCGGTGCAATACCCGTTGGGCGTGATGAAAGAACACCTGCACACCCGTGAACAGGCCGGGCTGTTCGATGTGTCGCACATGGGCCAGATCCGCCTGACCGGCGCCAATGCCGCCAAGGCCCTGGAAACCCTGGTACCGGTGGACATCATCGACCTGCCGGTGGGCATGCAGCGCTACGCGATGTTCACCAACGAACAGGGCGGCATTCTCGACGACCTGATGGTGGCCAACCTGGGCAACGACGAACTGTTCCTGGTGGTCAATGCCGCCTGCAAGGACCAGGACCTGGCGCACTTGCGTCAACACATCGGCGACCAGTGCAGCATCGAGCCGCTCTTCGAAGCACGCGCCCTGCTGGCCCTGCAAGGTCCGGCGGCAGTGAAGGTATTGGCGCGGCTGGCACCTGAAGTTACCCAGATGACGTTCATGCAATTCGCCACCCTGCGCCTGCTGGGCGTGGACTGCTACGTCAGCCGCTCCGGCTATACCGGTGAAGACGGCTTCGAAATTTCCGTACCGGCTGAAAATGCCGAGAGCCTGGCCCGCAGCCTGCTGGCCGAGACCGAAGTGCAAGCCATCGGCCTGGGTGCTCGCGACTCCCTGCGCCTGGAAGCCGGCCTGTGCCTGTACGGTCACGACATGAACACCGACACCACCCCGATCGAAGCCAGCCTGTTGTGGGCGATCTCCAAGGCTCGCCGTGCCGATGGCGCCCGTGCTGGCGGCTTCCCCGGCGCAGACCGGATCTTCACCCAACAACAAACCGGCGTGAGCCGCAAGCGCGTCGGTTTGCTGCCCCAGGAGCGTACGCCGGTGCGTGAAGGTGCTGAGATTGTCGACGAACACGGCACCGTGATCGGCAGCGTGTGCAGTGGCGGGTTTGGCCCAACCTTGGGCGCCCCGCTGGCCATGGGTTACCTGGACAGCGCATTTGTGGCATTGGATACCGAGGTTTCCGCGCTGGTGCGTGGGAAAAAGGTGCCGTTACGTGTAAGTAAAATGCCATTTGTACCGCAACGTTACTTCCGGGGCTGACTACCTGTTTCAATAAGTAACGCGATTGCGTTGCGTGCACTAAACTGTAACGCAATCGCCATATAACAGTGCACAGGCGATAGTCTTTGTTATGGAGATTTCCCTATAACAAGTGAGTCTATCTATCGAATAAGCCAGCGCCACTTTATTCAACAAACCGTCATCAGCCCGAGCAAAATCGGGCGTCCTGACAGGGCTTGTTTTTTTCATATTAGTTGGCGTAGAGTTTCCCCACTGTGTTTGCATGGGTCGCTTGGAACCTGGACCTGGGCAGTAGCTGAAGTAGTAACGCTACAACCCGTTCGACGTCTCTTACTTTCCTGCAACCCAGCCCAGTACTCTTTCATGTGAAAGGGGCTGTCATTAATTTTTAGCGTCAAAGGAAAGAAGAAAATGGCTGAACGTCAGAGCGGTACCGTCAAGTGGTTTAACGACGAGAAAGGGTTTGGTTTTATCACTCCAGAAAGCGGCCCGGATCTGTTCGTGCATTTCCGCGCTATCCAGGGCAACGGCTTCAAAAGCCTGAAAGAAGGCCAGAAAGTGTCATTCGTTGCCGTGCAAGGCCAGAAAGGCATGCAGGCTGACGAAGTCCAAGCAGAGAACACCTAACCTTCCTGCGACAAAAAGCCCCTGATATGACATCAGGGGCTTTTTTATGGGCGTCATTGCGTAAACTGCAGGTTTTCAGCAGAGAGCCCTGCCATGTCCAAACCCCTGTTGCGCCCCCAAGGCGAGTTCCCCGCCGTTGGCCTGGGCCGCCGCCTGGCAGCGATGTTCTATGACTTCCTGTTGTGCACCGCGCTGCTGATCGTCACCGCATTTATCTACAAGCTGGTGTGGATCGCCTTCGTGGGTGAGGCGAAGATGCGCGCACTTACCGAATCCGGCACGCTGGATGGCGATCCGTTACTGTCAACGATTCTGCTGTTTGTGCTGTTTGGTTTTTTCGCCAAGTTCTGGACCCATTCCGGGCAGACCCTGGGCATGCAGGTATGGGGCGTACGCGTGCAAAACGCCGACGGCACGCGTATCACCTTGTGGCAGGCGCTGCTGCGTTTTGTGGTGTCGATTGCATCATGGTTGTGCGTTGGGCTGGGGTTTATCTGGTCGCTGTTCGACAAGCAAAAACGTAGCTGGCATGACATCTATTCGGACACGCAACTGGTGCGGATCCCCAAGCAAAAGAAGTAACCACCTGCCAAGTGAAGACCAAAATGTGGGAGGGGGCTTGCCCCCGATGGCGGTGTGACAGTCACCCAATATTTGACTGATCCACCGCTATCGGGAGCAACCCCCCTCCCACATTTTTCACCCAATTGACCTCAGGTCAGGCGTTGCCGGCCAGCTTGAGCCGCGCAGCCTGGGTGAAGTCGAGCATCCGCTTGAGCGGTCGCACCGCCTGCGGAATCACCGACGGTTCGACGAATATCTCGTTACTGCCCTCACGCAAGCACTGCAATGTACGCTCCAGCGTATTCATCGCCATCCACGGGCAGTGCGCACAGCTGCGACACGCGGCGCCGTTGCCGGCGGTAGGCGCTTCGATGAAGACCTTGTCCGGGCACAGCTGCTGCATCTTGTAGAAGATGCCACGGTCGGTGGCGACAATGAACGTCTTGTTCGGCAGGCGCTGCGCCGCCGCAATCAACTGGCTGGTGGAACCGACAGCGTCCGCCAGTTCGATCACCGAGGTCGGCGATTCCGGGTGCACCAGGATCGCCGCGTCCGGATACAGCGCCTTCATGTCCTCAAGCTGCTTGGACTTGAACTCTTCGTGGACGATGCAGGCACCGTCCCACAGCAGCATGTCGGCGCCGGTCTGGCGCTGGATGTAGGTGCCCAAGTGTTTGTCCGGGCCCCAGATAATCGTCTCGCCGTTGTCCATCAGGCTTTCGACGATTTCCAGTGCGCAACTGGACGTCACCACCCAATCGGCACGGGCTTTGACCGCCGCCGAGGTGTTGGCATAGACCACCACCGTGCGCTCGGGGTGCTGGTCACAGAACGCGGAGAACTCATCCACCGGGCAACCCAGGTCCAGGGAGCAGGTGGCCTCCAGGGTCGGCATCAGGATGCGTTTTTCCGGGGTCAGGATTTTCGCGGTTTCGCCCATGAACCGCACCCCCGCCACCAGCACGGTTTTGGCTGGGTGGGCAGCGCCGAAGCGTGCCATTTCCAGGGAGTCGGAAACACAGCCGCCGGTCTCTTCGGCCAGGGCTTGAATCACCGGGTCGCAATAAAAGTGGGCAACCAGCACCGCGTCCTGAGCCTTGAGCTCGGCGGCGATGGCGGCACGCAGGCTCGCTTCCTCATCGGCACTGAGGGCCTTGGGCTGTTTGGCGTCGAGATGGGCTTGAACCAGTAGGCGTTCGGAAATGTGCGTCATGTTCGCAAGACCTGCAGGCGCAGTAGCGCGAAAGTCGAGTGTACCACCGGCTCTGGAGCCCTTCGGGCGCCGCCGGACGAAGTGTGTATTCATCAAGCACGGGTAAAGCTGAAGCTGCGCAAGGCTACAGAATATCGAATGGATTCAAAAGCCTAATCTGGCAGTGTGCGGGGCATTTTGCGAGGGGAGAGAACGGCGGGGTCAAAACCCCGCGAATACCGCTGATCCACGGTACTCACAGGGCTGCACATGGGGAGCGTCAGGCAAACAGCTTCTGCACGTTGCTCATCGCATCATCGGCGAACCCTTGCAGGAACGCCTCGAACGCCGGCACGTCCTCCGGGCCGCCGGTGTAGGGCTGACCAATGATGGTCCAGGTCGCCAGGCTTTGATTCGCACCTTGCGGCTCCACTTGCATGACAGCCCACAGGTTGCCGATATTGAGCGAGGTGTAAATCAGCGACCAGGTCATGGTCATGCCTTCGTTGTCATGGCTGTTGAGTTGCTCGATTACCACATTGCCGTCCTTGAACAGCTTCTTGCGTACCGAGCGCACGCCCTCCCCGGTCATTTCGATGTGGGACAACGCCGGGATGAATTTGGCGAAACCGGAAAAGTCTCCAACGATATTCCACACGTCGCGCGCGTCGCCGTTGACCGTGACGCTGGCGATCACAGGGTTGCCCACGGGATTGCGCACCAGGGTATCGGGTTCAAAATGTTGCATGGGACAGCTCCTTTTTTTGGCTTAGATAAAATCGATTTGCTTGAGGTAGTCGCAGCCTTTTTGCAGCAGCGCACTGTTTTTGGCCGGGTAGTCTTCACCCATGCTACGGATGCCTGAGAGCGCATTGCGGTACTCGATCATCGAGATATCGCCAATGTCTTCTTCAAACCCATTGAGGTAAAAGCCGACGACGCCGAATAACGCGTTATCACTGTCGATTGCCGACAGGCGCTGCTGCCATTGTGTCACCGGGACCATCTGGAAATCGTGACCGGCGGCGCGAAACGCTTCCAGGTAATGCTCCCAGCTCAGGGGCAGCGGGTTGTGCAGGTTGAAGACCGCCTTGGAGCGGTTATGCCGGCTGGCGTGAAACGCAATGAAGCGAGCCAGGAAGTCCACCGGCATCAGGTCGAAGTTCAACGCCAGCTCGGGCACCTCCTTAAGTTGCAAGGAGCCTTTGAGCATCAGCATCAAGCGGTTCTGATGGGGCTGGCACACACCGGTACGCGTATTGAAGGCAATGTTTCCCGGACGATAGAGATTGACCCACACCCCTGACTCACTGGCGTTCCACAAGATGCGCTCGGCCACCCACTTGGACAGGTTGTAGCCATTGCGAATGTAGATCGGTGGTGTGAACGCCGGTGGCTCTTCCAGCACACGCCCCTGCGCATCCACCGTGCTGGAGGCGGACAAGGTGGAGATGAAGTTGAAGACCTTCTTGCTGCGCCCTTCACACAGTTGCAGGCATTCCAGCACGGGCGTGACGTTGTCCTTGACCAGCGACTCATAGTCGAGCACGTGGTTGACGTTGGCCGCGTTATAGACCAGCACGCCGTATTCACGGTCCAGCCATTCGTAGTCCGCGTCCGACAGCCCCAGCCGAGGCTGGCTGATATCAGCCGCCAACACCCTCACGCGGCTCAAGTCGAGGTGCTCGAGGCGGTTCTGAATCAATGCCTGTTCGAAACGCTGCTGGGCGCTCATTCCCCCCGACTCGCGCACCAGGCACGCCACTTCGGTGCTGCCCAGCTCCAGCAGTGCTTCAACGATGTGCACACCCAGAAACCCGTTGGAGCCGGTGACGATGACTTTATGCAGGTTGCCCAGGCGGCTGATCGGCAATACGTCCAGTTCGGGCCGCAGCGTCGCGTCACGCAACGCCTGCGGGCTGACGGTGGCGGTGGCTTCCACGTCCTGGTCGATCAGGTTGGCGAGGTTGATCAGGGTCGGCTGTTCGATAAAGCGGTTGATCGAAACCCCTTTGCCGAACATTTCGCGAATGCCCATGAGCATTTGCGACAGCAGGATCGAGTGGCCGCCGAGATTGAAAAAACTGTCCTCCACGGAGATATCGGCGCCGGGCATGTCCAGCAGTGTGGACCACAGCCCGAGCAACTGCTCCTGGGTGGGGTTCTGCGGTGCCTGCCGCGGCCCTTGTGGCTTGTAGTTCACGGGTAAATTCTTCAAGGCCTTGCGGTCGACTTTGCCGTTGGCCGTGGCCGGCAGGCGTTCCAGCAGGCAATACGCGCTGGGGCGCATGTAGTCGGGCAACTGCTTGAGTGCATAGGCCTGCAGCTGTTCGCTGGCGGTGTGGCCGTCACCGCCATGGGGCTGGGAGAAAAACGCCAGGATGCGCCGCTGCTGATCGATCACCACCGCCAATTGACGAAACAACTGGCTCGATTGCAGCAAGTGCTCGATCTCTTCAGGCTCGACACGAAAACCGCGGATCTTCACCTGGTTATCCAGGCGTCCGATGATCTGGATGCCGTCCTGGGTCCAACGTGCCAGGTCGCCGGTGCGGTACAGGCGCAACAGTTGCCCGTCGGGCAACTCGTGCAGGCGGTAACGCTCGGCGGTCATTTGCACGGCGTCCAGGTAACCCAGGCCCACCCCCGGCCCGGCGATGTGGATCTCACCGCTGTCGTTTTGCCCGACCGGCTGACCCTGCTCATCGAGCAGGTAGATAGCGGTATTGGCAATCGGCACGCCGAGGTTGCGGTTATTGTCGCCTGGCTGGAACGTGCGGCACGTGGCAAGCACCGTAGTCTCGGTCGGGCCATAAATGTTATGCAACTGGCAGTGCCCCACCAGTTGCTCGATGACATGGGGCTCGCACACATCGCCCCCCGTCACCAGATGCTGCATGCCGTACAACGATTCGAGCGCAAGGATGCTGAGCAAGGCCGGCGGCAGGAAGGCGTGAGTCACCTGCTCCTGCTCAATCAACTCGGCCAGCGCGACGGGATCGCGGCGCTGGTCCTCGGTAGGGACGATCAGTTCGGCGCCCTGGATCAGCGTGGGGAAGATGTCCAGCAACGAAGCATCGAAATTGATCGTGGAAAACTGCAACGCACGGCTGTGACGGTCCAGCTCCACATAGCGCGCATACCACGCGCAAAAGTGGCTCAAGTTGTCGACGCTCAGCAATACGCCCTTGGGTTGACCAGTGGTGCCCGAGGTGTAGATCGCTACACAGGGCGCGGTTCCCGCCAACGGCACGCGCAGCAGGCTCTGGTCCGGCGCCAGAGCCACGCGGCTGTAGCCTTTGGCGCCATGGTGGAAGAAATCCAGGTGGCTGATGTCCAGGGTTGCCAGGCCCGCGAGCGGGTTATCGGCGTCGGTGTCCTGGATCAGCAAGCTGGCATTGGCATGCTTGAGGATAGCCCCACGACGCTCCGCTGGATGGTTCGGGTCCAGCGGAAGGTAGACGGCGCCGCAGCCAATCACTGCCAGGATCGCTGCATACAACGCCGAGCCTTTGGGCAAGGAAATGCCGACCACCGTCAGCCCCCCGCCCTGCGTTTGAAGCAAAGGCTGCAGGCGCTCCTGGATGGCCACACTGTAGGCGTGCAGCTGTGCATAGGACATGCCGTGCCCATCGACTTTCAAGGCACTGCGCTCGGCATTGACCAGCAGACTGTCGGCCAGGCGCTGGACGAAGGGTTGCCGGGCTTCCTGCAGCAACCCGAGGTTGGCAGTCGCATTGTGGCGATGCTGCCAGGCCAGTCGATCAAGCCGGGTCAGGCTCGACAGGCTGTCGACCGCCTTCGCCGGCTCACGCGGCGTCTCGAGGTAGTCGACACTGCGCGAGTAGCGGCCAATGTGCACGCTGGCCATGTCCACCACTTGTGCGATGGCTTCCTGCATCAGGTCGGCGCCATTGCCGGACATGTCGGCGTCGACTTCACGGCGCCCCAGCGTCATCCAGTCGCCCTCCCCCGCACGCCACAGGCATTCAAGGTGCAAGGGCGCGAACACATCGCCGGCATCGTCGGACCGCATCCGTAAAGACAGATGGTGACACGCGGGATACTGAGGAAACCGCGTCGTGCTGGCGTCATCGATCAGCAGGTCAGGTACTGGTAACCGAGCGTGCTCATGGGCATTGTCGGTGGGCAGCAGATGGGTGGTGTGGCCCATCTGCTCCAGCTCTTGCGTAAGGCGGGCGAGCGCATGGCTGCGCCCGCACAGAACGATATCAAGATGTCTCATTGAAGTTCTCCTCTAGCGCAAATAATCGGCGAGCGCTTCCTGCATGCAGGGAGCGTCGAGCATGGCGCTGTGTTTGAAGAATCGGACGATGTTGCCTACCAGCGGGTGCGTCGGCGTGATCGGAAAACTCATGCCTTCGACCTCCTCGCGCAACGCCGCCTTGACAGCAGGGCTCACCGGCAACTGCTCGATCAAGGCGAAATCGAAGCCCTGCTGGATCTCGTTGGTCAGGTACTCAGCGAGAAACACCGGCATGATCGCGGCCAGCGAGCGCTTGTCCTCTTCGCTCGCCGTGCTCCAGTAAATGCGCGTCAACTTGGCCCAGAAGCCGGAGTGCCGTCCTTCGTCCGCCAAATGGTCGGCCATCAACCCCTTGACCGATGCCTTCACCGAGTCGTCCCGGGCAAATGCCGCGACGTCGTTGGTCAAAGTGTTTTCGGCAACCGCGACGCAGATCAGCTCCACAGCCGCCTTGAGATGCTCGGGCGCCATCGCCAGGGCTTTGGGAATCGAACGGCTGAGTTCGATTTCCGCAGGCAAGGTGATGGGTTCGATCCCGGTCAGTTCGATGGTCTGTTGCATGTAATCCATCGCCACCAATGCGTGATAGTCCTCATCGACTACCACGGTCATTGCGTCATACCGACAGGCAAACGGGAAGCGGATGGCGAAGTTGTCCTTCGCGATACTCCTGGCGGTTTTGTCGACGATTTCAGTCTCGAAAATCACTACATCATTAATGAACTTGTACAGGCTTTGAACGAGCACGAAATGCTGCAAGTGAGCGCACTCGCGAATAAACGTTGCGCCCATTACCAGTGGTTGCCGACTGATCGGGAATATTAACTTTTCATCATCTTCCAACCGACGCCTCGGGCGCGTGCGAATCGTCGCGCGCTCCTCCCACGCTTCGGAAAATGATTGATATTCTTCAGCTCTCATGAAGCGTTCCCTTTGTTCATGATGATCAGTAGTAGTGCACTTCAAACAACAGGCAGCCGTCCTTCGAGTTGAACGGACCGTGCTCGGTGTGCGCCGCCCTGAAGAAGTAAGCACCGTTACGGTAAGTTTTCTCGGGACGTTCCTTACTGGCCAACTCGGTCTGATCGCCTTCAATCAGATACACTTCTTCGTGATAATCATGTGTATAGATTTCACGAGTACCGCCGCCCGGGTGAAAACGCACCAGGCGCGTGCGAATACCGGTTTTATTGATGGGGTCCAACGTGTCCTTGAAAACTGTCAGCGTGATCCCACACTCGGACTTGACCTCGAACCATTGGGCCTGGTCCGCTTCGATGATTTCTACGTTCATGCCACGCACTCACTCACATTTTCACGCATGGCCACGCGCAAGTTGTCCCAGAGCGCCAGGCGACTTTGCACGGCCGCGATGGCCGATTCGTAGACTTCTTCCTGGCGCTGGGCGTCACCGTTGACCAGGCGCGCGAGCAGGCTTTCCGCCGCCGGGCCGTGGTCTTCGGAATCGACTTCGATATGGCGTTGCAGGTAGTAGCGGAACGTCGGGGCGTCGTCGGCGGTGATATCCCAGTCATCCAGAATGCGCTGGAACATCTCCGGAATAACGCTCTCACGCCCATGCAGGAACGCCGCGGCGACACTGTGCGTGGAGGCGTTAATGGCGGTTTCGATGGTGTCGGTCACGAAGGCCGAGGCTGCCAGGCCTGCGCCGCAACGGTTCAACGCGGTCTGCAGGTCGACACCTTCACGCATCAGTTTGACGAAGAATTCAATCTTGTCGGTGCTGGCGCCGACTTCACGCATGGCATGCAGGTAGAGTTCGAAGTGACTGTAGTGACCACCCTGCAGGTTCTGGTCAGACTCTTCGCCAAGGATGATTTCGTTGATCAGGTGCGCCGCCGCCGGGTCCAGTGGGGGAAGCCATGGCAGGCGAGTACACGTCAGGTCCTGCTGCAGGCGCTTGGCCAGGGACATGAAATCCCACACGGCAAACACATGGGTTTCCATAAAGGCGCGCAAGACCGGCAATGAATTGATTTCAGCAAAGATTCGATGATTGCCCAGTTCCGTTTTCTTTGCATTCAATAGCGACTTTTTATCTTCCATGTTGCTCTCCTTATCAGGCTTAGTTGGGTTCCGACCGTTCGATATAAACCAGCCTGCCTTTTTCCAGGCATGAGCAGGCTTATCTCGCCACTTCCGGCCAGTACACGATGCATTTCATTTAGGTTACAGCGCGACACTTCGTCGGACCGAGTGGTCAGCCGCCGAAGCAAGACGAAACTTAGAGGAAGTTCATTATGATCAGCAAGTGTTTTCTGGAAAATTAATACAAAATATTTCAAAACTATAAAACAGACAAA
Source organism: Pseudomonas orientalis (assembly GCF_022807995.1). Lineage (NCBI taxonomy): Bacteria > Pseudomonadati > Pseudomonadota > Gammaproteobacteria > Pseudomonadales > Pseudomonadaceae > Pseudomonas > Pseudomonas orientalis. The sequence goes on from NZ_CP094351.1 coordinate 4,551,400, forward strand.
AACAGAAACCCGATCAAAGTTATCAACATCAACTTTGTCGGGCGCAAGTTTGCCTACTCCCCGAGTGTGAGTATTTGCAAACTGTATGTCATTGCTAAGTTAGCAAGTCATCAAACTGTCAACAGGCCATTCGCCTTTTCACCATTCAAGTTCCCTCTTGTTCGTTGAGAAGCACCGCGTATCAATTGCGGAATTTATACATTTAATTCTTTGCTTGTTGACGTAATGCCAATGCCGCCACACCACACAGGACCAAGGCAATACAGGACACGTAGAACGCATCGCTATAGGCCATCAAGTAGGCCTCGCGACGCACCATGTGGACCAAGCCTTCAAGGACTTGCTGTTGGGCGGGCATCAGCTCGTTGAAAATGAATGCTTCACTGTCTGCCATGCCGGCGCGCAGACGCTCCTGCAATGACGGGGAAAACAGAGTGATCGACTCGCCGACGCGCTCGGAATGAAAGCGCTCGCGCATCGCGACGATCTGCGTCAAGCCGGCAGTGCCCACGGCGCCGCCGAGGTTGCGCAGCATGGAGAACAAGGCGGAAGCCGAACCGGCTTCATCCTTGGCCAACCCGGACACCGCCAGCACCGACAGCGCCACCATGATCAATGGCTGCCCGATGCCCCGTACCACGGTGGACGGGATAATCACGTTGGCGGCGCTGTCCATGTCCAGGTGCGCGCCCAGATAGCATCCCAGGGCCATGATGAAAAAGCCGCTGGCAACCATCAGCTTCGGGTTGAGCCACTTCATCAGGCGCGGCATGAACGGTGCCAGCACCAGTTGCACCATGCCGTAGGCAATCAGGCTGATCCCGATTTCGCGGGCGTTGTAGCCCTGCAACTGGGACAGGTAATTGGGTACCAGAAAGACCAGGCCGAACGTAGCCCCGCCAAAAATGAACATCGCCGCGCTCGCCACGCCGAAGTTGTAGCTTTTGAGCAAGCGCAGGTTGATGAAGGAGCGGCTGCCGTAGAGCTGGGACAGCACGAAATACACCAGGGCGATGCCTGCGACCAAGGACATCCACACGATGAAATCGGAGCCGAACCAGTCCTTGCGCCCGCCCTCTTCGAGCACGATCTGCAAACCGCCCAGGCCGACGATCATGGCGAAAATACCGCCCCAGTCGCCGCGCTTGAGCAGGCTCAACTGCATCGGTTTGGCATCGATGGACCACGCCACCGCCAGCAACAGCAGAATGCCGGGGGCCAGTTGCAGGTAGAAAATCCAGCGCCAGGAATACGCGTCAGTCAGCCAGCCGCCAATCGACGGCCCGGCCGCCTGGGCCACGCTGTTGGACAGGGCGAACAGCGCCATGCCCATGGCGATCTTGCTGGGCGGCAGTTCAGTGATGATCAGTTGGAACGACAACGGGATCAGCACCGCGCCGGCGGCGCCCTGGATGACGCGGATGATGATCATGACTTCCAGGTTAGGCGCCCAGGAGCAGGCAATCGAGGCCACCAGAAATACAAACGAGCCCACCAGCATGACCCGGCGCAGGGAGAACACCTGCACCAGCCAGGCGGTCAGCGGGATCATGACGATCTCCGCCACCAGATACGCGGTGGAAATCCACGACCCCTCCTCGAAGGTCGCGCCCAGCGAGCCTTCGATTTCAGGCAGCGCGGCGCTGGTCACGTGCACGTTCATGCCGGCCATGAAACAGCCGAACAGCCCGCCGATTACAGCCACCCAGGCGCGAAAGGAGACGGTTTTCTCGCCGGTCTCAGTCATGCTTGGCGTCCTGGGTGGCGGCACGGGTATCTACCGTGGTGATCACCGACATGCCCGGCAGAATCGGGCCGCCTTCATCGTGCTGATCGATGACGATCTTCACCGGGAAACGCTGCACGATCTTGGTGAAGTTGCCGGTGGCGTTGTCTGACGGCAGCAGCGCGAACACCGCCCCCGAGCCCGGCGAAAAACTCACCACATGCCCCTTGAGCTTGCGTCCCGAATAGCTGTCGACACTGATATCCACTGGTTGCCCGGCGCGCATGTCGCGCAGTTGGGTTTCCTTGTAGTTGGCCACCACGTAGGCCTGTTGCAAGGGCACCACCGCCAGCAGCGGCAGGCCCGGCACGACGTACTGGCGCGTGCGCACCTTGCGCTGCCCGACCACTCCGTCGATCGGCGCGCGGATCAAGGTGTCTTCGAGCGCATGGGTCGCCAGTTTCAACTGCGCCTCGGCCTGGTCGCGCCGGGCTATCTGCTGCTGGAGCGAAGCATCAGCCAATTGACGCCGGGTAATGGCGACATTCAGCCGGGTTTCCTGCTGGCGCTGCATCGCCCGGGCAATTTCAACCGCGGCACTGGCCTGGGCGTAACTGGCGGCTGCGCTTTCCAGACGCTGGGCGCTGGCGGCATGCTCGCGAACCAGACCTTCATAGCGACGCTGATCCAGACTGGCGCGGCGCAACTCCGCTCCCACACTGCGCGTGTGCGCTTCAGCCTGGGCAATGCCGGCTTTTTGCTGCGCGATCAGACTATCAGTGACTTGCAGATTGGCCTGCTGGGCAGCAATCGAAGCTTGCGTTTCAGCCAACTCCGCACGGGCCTGGGCCAACCGCGCCTGGTAATCACGGTCCTCGATGCGCACCAGCACATCCCCTGCCTTGACGGGCTGGTCGTCTTCCACCAGTACCTCGGCCACGTAGCCGGATACCCGCGGGCTGATGGGAATCCAGTCGGCGCGCACGTAGGCATCATCGGTCTGTTCGAGATAACGCCCGATGGTCATCCAGTACACGCCGAACGCCACTGCCGCGATCAGTAACACGGCACCACCGAGCAGGATCAGGTTGCGTTTGCGGCGTTGCTTGCGGTCGTGCATGAGTTGCTCGACCACATGCTCCTGCTCATCCTGCACAGTGTTTTTTTCATCAACAGCGATATTCATGGCCGGGTACCGAAAGAATTGACGGAAGCGTGGGTGAGCGCAGCGGTCGGGGCTGGAGTGGCAGCGGACTGCCAACCGCCGCCCAGAGCGCGAAACAAACTGATCTGGCGCTGCAGTAGCTGGCCATCGGCGTCGGCGCGCGTGGCTTGCAGGCGGATCAGCTCACGCTCGCTGTCGAGTACGTCGAGAAAGTCGATGGAACCAGCGTTGTAATTGAACTGCGCGAGCTTGTAGGCATGCCGACTGCTTTCCAGCGCCTGGCTCAGAGCGGCGTGGCGTTGGCGCTCGCCGTCGTACAACGCCAGGGCCTGGCGCACGTCCTTGAGGGCGTTGAGCACGCTGGCCTCGAATTGCGCGACCTGCATCTGCTCGAGCGCCCGCGCCTGGTTGACCCGTGCGCGATTGGCGCGCCAGTTGGGGAACTGCCAGGTAATCAGGGGGCCGATGCCGAACATCACCGCGCTGCTATCGCCCAGCTCATGGGTTTTGCTGGCCGAGGAGGACACCGATGCACCGAAGGTCACCTTGGGATACAGGTCGGCCTGGACGATATCCACTTGCAACGTGGCCGCCTGCAATGCCCGCTCGGCCTGGCGAATATCCGGGCGGCGCGCCAGCAATTGCCAGCCGTCCCCCACCGGCAGTGCGGCGGCGAGTTGCGGCACCACTTCGCAGGTCGCTGCGCCTGAGCCTTGCTCCAGGTCCGCCACGCCGGTCAGCATCGCCAGCTCGTACAACGCGGCCTGGCGACGCGCCTCCAGCATCGGCAGCAAGGCCAGGGTTTCGCCCTGCAGTGCCTGCATGCGGCTGTATTCAAGATCCGTGACCACGCCTGCCTGACGCTGGCGATCGGTCAGCGCCAGGCTATGCCCGACCACTTCCAGCGAATGGCGCTGCACCTTGGCGCGCGCGCCCAGGGCACAGGCATTCACGTAGGCGCGAGTGGTTTGCGCAGCGACCGTGATGCGCAGCAGGTCTTCGGCGTCCTGGGCCGCCGCCGCCTGCACCTGCGCCCGCTCGATGCTGCGCTGGACCTGGCCCCACACATCCAGTTGGTAAGCCAATTCGAAGCCTGGGTTGAAGGACCACTGCGACGGCGCATGACTGTCGGTAGCCTTGGCCAGGGTCTGATCGTCGGCCGTCTTGCCGTAAACGGCGCCCAGTGACGCCTGCGTGGACGGCCAACGCTCGGCGTCGGCCTGCATGATCCCGGCCAGCATCGATTGCACATGGGCCTGGGCGGCCGCCAGATCGCGGTTATGCGCCAACGCTTGCTGCACCAGCGCATCGAGCCTGGGATCGTTGTACAACTGCCACCAACGGTCGGGTAACGCCTGGGCCGATACGCCTTGCGGCAGGCGACTCAACGCATCGATGCGCTGTGGGTGTGGTTGCGCCGGCGTATGGGCGATCCAGGAAGAACACCCCGTCAACCAGACAACCGCCACGCCCAGGAGCGAAAGACGGCAGTGCCGCGCGGAAAAAGAAGGCGAACCCATCGCAGAAATCCAGAGTGCTAAGTAGAGACGCAGGTTAAGAGAGCCCGCGCTGCGCATCTCCCGAGTTCCGGACAACCATCGTTTCGATTGGGACAACCTGCTTGCCACCAATGAGTCCTGGGCGCCCGTCGGCCGCGCAGACGCAAACATGGCCCTGCGCTGCCGCGGGCCATGTCCAGTGGGAGGGGTGCGAGCGCCGGGGAGGCTAGACCAGACGGCAGTTGCTCGGCGTATAACCCATGGTGCGTTTGAACATGGCGGTAAAAGCGCTCGGGCTTTGGTAACCATGTTCCAGCGCCACTTCCAGAATGGACACACCGCAGGCCAGCCGCTGCATGCTCAGCAGCAGCCGTGTGCGCTTGCGCCACTCGCCGTAGCTCATGCCCAACTCTTTCTGGAACAGCCGAGCCAGGGTGCGCGAACTCATATTGAGTTGCACCGCCCAGCTCTCCAGTTTCGACTCCTGGGAGGGGTTGTCGATAAAGTCGGCGCACAGCGACTTGAGGCGCGGTTCGTCCGGGATTGGCACATGGGCCAAGACCCTCTGCGCCCTGTCGAGTTCGGAGAAGATCAGATCGACGATCTGCACATGACGCACCACGGCCGGCTCACTGTCAGGCACCTCGGCCGCGGCGATGATCAACTCGCGCAGCAGTGGCGATACGCGGATGACGTGGCACTCCTCGGTCAAGGCGCGGTGGGCGCCGGGGGTGATCAGCAACGTGCGCATGCGCACCTCGCCGGTCATGCGGATCTGATGCTCCTGCCCCGAAGGAACCCACAACGCGTGCCCGGAAGGCACCACCCACGTGGTGCCGGCCACCGATACCAGCATCACGCCGTTGATGGCATAGACCAACTGGCCTTCTTCATGTCGATGCGAAGCAACGATGTCACCGTGACCATAGTTACCGGTGAGCGCCGCCAATGCGGTATGCGCATTCATCTCAGGAAGGCACCGCAGCACTCACCACGCTGAGCAGGCCCAGACGCGATGCGCGGTTGACCGCACTCGTCACTGCCTTGAGGGACGCCAGCAGGATACTGCCATCGCGGGCGGCACCAAACAGCAGCTGGTTGTTCACGCGGATCTCCACATAGGCGAGCGCTTCGGCTTGGGCGCCGTCACGGGTGGCGTGCTCATGGTAATCCGCGATATCAAAGTGCACGCCGCGCTGAGCGAATGCGTCGACCAGCGCCGCGAGTGGGCCGTTGCCTTCGCCGCTCAGTTCGATGTCCCTCGCGCCGCCTGTCAACGTACCTTCCAGATAAGTCACGTTGCTTTCGCTGACCAACTTGGGCTGCAACAAGGTGTAAGGGTTGCCCTGATCCAGATAGTGCCGGGTAAAGCAGGCCAGGATCATCTCGCCGCTGACTTCCTGGCCGGAAGCATCGGCTTCCTGTTGGACCAGACTGCTGAATTCCATCTGCAAACGGCGTGGCAGGACGATGCCATGCTGTTCCAGCAGGTACGCCACGCCGCCTTTGCCCGACTGGCTGTTAACACGAATCACCGCCTCATAGCTGCGCCCCATGTCGGCCGGATCGATCGGCAGGTAGGGCACTTCCCAACGTCCATCGGGATTGGCCTGGCGCGCCGCAAAACCTTTTTTGATCGCGTCCTGGTGCGACCCCGAGAACGCCGTGAATACCAATTCCCCGGCGTAGGGATGGCGCGGATGCGTGGGCAGTTGGTTGCAGAACTCAACTTCACGCTGCACATGGATGATGTCGGAGAAATCCAGCTGCGGGTCGATGCCGCTGGTGTAGAGATTCATTGCCAGCGTCAGGATATCCACATTGCCGGTGCGCTCACCGTTACCGAACAAGGTGCCCTCGACACGCTCGGCGCCGGCCAGGCAAGCCTGCTCGGCCGTCGCCACCCCGGTACCGCGATCGTTATGCGGGTGAACACTGATGACCACGCTGTCGCGTCGGCTGAAATGCCGGCAAAACCACTCGATCTGATCGGCGAATACATTGGCCGTGGAGACTTCCACCGTGGTCGGCAGATTCAGGATCATTTTGTTCGACGGGGTCGGCCCAAAAGCGTCCGTCACCGCCTCGCAAACCTCCAGCGCGAAGTCCAGTTCGGTAAAGCAGAAGGTTTCGGGAGAATACTGGAACGTCCATTGCGTACCTGGATTGTTGTCCATGTGACGCTTGATCTCACGCGTCGCCTGGGTGGCAATGTCGATGCAGCCGGCGCGGTCGACGCCGAACACCACTTCGCGAAACACCGGCGCGGTGGCGTTGTACACGTGCACGATCGCTCGCGGTGCGCCCTTCAAGGCTTCAAAGGTGCGCTCGATCAAATGACTGCGCGCCTGCGTCATCACCTGGATAGTTACATCGTCGGGAATCGCGCCACTGTCGATCAGTTCACGCACGTAATCGAAATCGGTTTGGGATGCGGCGGGAAACCCAACCTCGATCTCCTTGAAACCCACCTTCACCAGCAGCTCGAAGAAGCGGCGCTTGCGCTCGGCATTCATGGGTTCGATCAGCGCCTGGTTGCCATCACGCATGTCGACACTGCACCAGGTCGGCGCCGCAGCCTGCACGACACTGGGCCATTGGCGGTCCGGCAGATCGACGGTGGTGAAATGACGGTATTTGCTGGAAGGGTCCTTGAGCATCATGTGGCTTCTCCTTTTTAGAACTGATCGTCGGTTACCCGGGCAGCCTTGCTGACCTCGCTCGACATTGGATCCAATACTAAACAAAGAAAGCTTGGCATGAATTGCGTATCTGAGTCGACAACGTGAAGAAAAATACAAAAACAACCAATATCTATAAAAATATTGGTGAATTATTTCAACTTGTCTATTTTAATAGCAATAACTTTGAGGGATCGGCACAGAGGCGAGACAAAAGATGGTGTATCGGCTGACCCGAAGATGAGTCAATCCGGCGCAAAGCGTATTGATTGGGTGACGCGGAATGACAGGCAAAAAAAAACCCGGAAATCCTCACTTGCGTGGGCCTTCCGGATTTTCTAAACCGCCAAAAATGGTGGGTCGTGTGGGATTCGAACCTACGACCAATTGGTTAAAAGCCAACTGCTCTACCAACTGAGCTAACGACCCGCTGTGTGGTGGCGCGTATAATACTGATTTCTAAGGATTATTCAACACCTTATTTGAAATAAATCAGAAAAAACCCATTGAAGCTAAAAATGGCGCGGTTTGAAGGCCTTCCACAGCCATCTCAGCGACCTGGTTCGTCATTCCACAGGTATTTGTGCAACTGCAACTGCAGGCGTACCGGCAGGTTATCCGCCACTACCCAGTCCGCCAGATCGCGGGCGTTGAGGTCGTGATGACTTGGGGAGAACAGCACCTCCCCCGCTCGACGCTCAAGGCCGAACTGGATCAGCTTGGAAGTCGCCCAGTCATAATCGTCGCGAGAGCAAATGACGAACTTGACCTGATCGTTGGCCGTCAGCAAATCCATGTTCTCGTAGCGATTGCGGTGGGCTTCCTTGGAGTCGGGGGTTTTTAAATCAACCACTCGGCTCACACGCGGATCGACCGCAGAGATGTCCAAGGCGCCGCTGGTTTCCAGGGAGACCTCGTAACCGGCATCACACAACTGCTTGAGCAAGGGGATGGCATTGGGTTGCGCCAACGGCTCGCCGCCCGTTACACAGACGTAGCGCGGCCGGTAACCGGCAACCTGCTCAAGGATGTCGTCGAGGGTGCGTACGGTGCCGCCGCTGAAGGCATAGGCGCTGTCACAGTATTGGCAACGCAAGGGGCAGCCGGTGAGCCGTACGAATACGGTGGGCAGGCCGGCAGTGCGCGTTTCACCCTGCAACGAGTAAAAAACTTCGGTAATACGTAATGTGTCTTGCATAGTCGCCACGGGCGTAACAGCTAAACAGGCTGTCCGCCTCCGTCAGGCACTTCAAGGGATTGCGCCAACGCGTCAACCCCAGGAAGCGTGTTTCATAAAAGGGCGTGGATTCTAACGAAAAAACCCGCGCCAGGCGCGGGTTTCTTCTAAACGGACTGCATCACCTACAAGCGTTGCAGATCGCGCTGGGCCAACTGCGCGGCGGAGGTGCCCGGATACTGGGCAACCACCTGCTGCAGAATGCCTTTGACCTTGTCGGTATGACCCAGGCGGCGCTCTACGTCAGCCAGTTTGTACAGCGAGTCAGGCACCTTGGCATGCTTGGGGTACAGCTGGCTGACCTTGGCAAACGCCTGGCCCGCCCCCTGCAAATCACCTTTTGCCAGGTTGACCTCACCCAGCCAGTACTGGGCATTGCCCGCGTACTGGCTGTTCGGGTACTTGCGCAGGAACGCGGTAAAGGCCTGGCTGGCCTTATCGAAGTCCTTGGCCTTGATCAGGTCGAAGGCTGCATCGTAATACAGTTTTTCCTTGGCCGGATCGCCCGGTTCGCTGCTCGCGGCAGGGGCAGCTGCTGCGGCCCCCGCTGCTGCGCCACCGGCAGCGGCACCACCGATAGCGGCACTGGGCGCGCCACCGGCAGAAGAATTATCAGGAGTAGCGGCAGGTGCAACACCGGCTCCAATACGTCGATCAAGATCCTGGTAACGCTCCAGCCCTTCTTGCTTGAGCTGGTTCACTTGATTCTGCAGAACTTCAATGGCGCCTTGTTGCTGGGCCAATTGATCCTGCATGCGTTGCAGCTGGTTGAACAGCTCGCCCTGTGCCGAGGGCGCGGCCGTAGCCGCGCCCCCAGCATAGGCGCCGTTCGTGCCATAACCTGCTGGCGGATAACTGCTGCCGCTATTGTTATAGCCAGAGTTGCTATCCGTTACAGGAACCGCAGCCCACACCGCAAGCGGTGCGAGGCTGAGAGCCAATACAGTCAGAGCACGACGGCACGTTCGCATGACGAATTACTTACGCAGTTCGACGCGACGGTTCTGAGCCCACGACTGCTCGTCGTTGCCAGTTGCAACTGGACGCTCTTTACCGTAGGAAACCAGTTCCAGTTGGCCTGGAGCAACACCTTGCAGTACCAGGTAGCGCTGAACGGCTTTCGCACGACGCTCGCCCAGAGCCATGTTGTACTCACGAGTACCACGGGCGTCAGTGTTGCCTTCCAGAACAACGCGAGCGCCGTTAGCTTTCAGGTCCTTGGCGTGAACGTCCAGAGCGCGCATGGCTTCTGGTTTCAGGTCCGAACTGTCGTATTCGAAGTAGAAAGTGGTGATAGCGCGCAGAGCAGCTTCTTCGCTCAGGGAGCCGTCGACTGCACCAGTGTTAGCGCCGTAACCAGCGTTTGGATCAACAGCTGCGCCTTCACCGGCATTGTCGCCGCCTTTAGAGGAGCAACCAACGGCTACGGACAGAGCCAGAGCCAGAGCAGCAAACTTACCAAACTTCAGCATTTCCATCGTGAAACTCCTAATGAACCCCAGTGTGTTAAGTACTTCTTTTTGTAGCGCCGCGTCAGTTCAGGTAAGGGGACCAGGATGGTTCTCTGACTTCGCCTTGTGCGGTAGGAAGCGGGAGCCTTACGCGTCCGTTGATGGACACGAGCATCAAGACTCCCCGGCCCTGCTGGCGGGTGGCGTAGATTACCATGGTGCCGTTGGGCGCAACAGTGGCTGACTCATCTAGGTTGGTATCTGTAAGGATTTTTACGGTTCCGCGCTGCAAATCCTGGGCCGCAACCCGGAAATTAGTGAAACCATCCTGACGGTGAATCATTACCAACGTCTTTTCATCGGCCGAAAGCTTGGGGTTGGCGTTGTAGTTACCGATAAAGGTCACGCGTTCCGCGCCACCACCGCCTACGCTCGCCTTGTAGATCTGTGGCTTGCCGCCGCGGTCGGAGGTGAAGTAGATGGTCGAGCCATCCTTGCCCCAGAACGGTTCGGTGTTGATGCCAGGACCACTGGTCACCCGAGTGAGTTGGCGCGAAGCCATGTTCATCACGTAGATGTCCGGGTTGCCGTCCTTGGACAGTACGAATGCCAGGCGCGAACCATCCGGCGACCAGGCTGGCGCACCGTTGAGGCCTTCGAAGTTGGTGATCTGCTCACGACGGCCGGTATCGATGTGCTGGACGAAGATACGTGGACGCTTTTGTTCGAACGACACATAGGCAATACGCTTGCCGTCCGGCGCAAAACGCGGCGACAGGATCGGCTCGCGCGATTGCAGCAGAGTTACCGCGCGTGCACCGTCGTAGTCGGAGCGCTGAAGGGTATAGCGGGTGTTGTCTACGGAGAAACGCTCAGCGGTGACGTACAGCATGCGTGTGGAGAACGCACCCTTGATACCGGTGAGTTTTTCAAACGACTGGTCCGAAATGTAGTGGGCCATGTCACGCAGTTGTTCAGCGGTGCCGGAGACATTGCCGGTCAGGACCTGCTGCTCGGTCGCCACGTTGAACAGGGTGTAGGTGATTTGCAGGCGACCGCCGGCCGGCGTGATGTTGCCGACCATCAGGTACTGCGCGCCTACCGCCTTCCAGTCACGGAACACAACTTCGCTGGCCTGGTTGGGCTGGCTGATCATGTTGCCTTTTGGAATCGGTGCGTAGTAGCCGGAGTTGCGCAGGTCGTCGCTGACGATCTGGGCCATGTCGTCCGGCAGCACGCTGCCGCCCTGCCAGCCGAACGGCACTACCGCGATCGGGGTAGCCCGGTCGCTGCCACTGGTAACCAGGATGTTTTTTTCATCCGCCGCCGCTATCCCTGCCATGCAGCAAATAACGACAAGCATTCCTCGAAGAAGGTTTCTCACAAGGCTAGATCCTCAGGTGTGAATGTCATCTTGAATGAACGATAGGGAGCGAAGTCGCTTGGTTTCATTCCCTGCATCTCGGTCAACCGGCCAATATTCTTGACTGCGGCAACCGCCGAACTGTCGAACGAACCGTCACCACTGGACTTGGCCACGCTGACCGAAGTCACCGTGCCGTCCGGCAACATGCCGATCTGCAGCACTACTGTCATGCCTTTACGTGCCGAAGGTGGACGTGTCCAGCCTTCCGCTGCCCGCGCCCGAATCAGGTCGTCGAAACTGCCCGCGACTTCATCACCACGTTCATCGGCCAAGGCTTGCTGACGCTGGGGCGTGTCGGAAAGCAAATCTGCCAGGGCCTGGGCCTTTTTCTCTTCGGCGGACTTGCGGGCTGCTTCCTGGGCCTTCTTCTTGGAGGCGTCGGCGGCAGCTTTCTTCTTCGCGTCGTCGGCGACTTTCTTCTTCGCCTCGTCTGCTTCAGCTTTTTTCTTGGCGTCTTCGGCGGCTTTCTTCTTCGCGTCTTCGACGATCTTTTTCTTGGCTTCCTCAGCGGCCTTTTTCTTGGCCTCTTCTTCGGCAGCTTTCTTGGCTTCTTCTTCGGACTTCTTCTTGGCTATATCAGCCAATTGTTTCTCTTCGGCCTTTTTAGCTTCGGCGGCTTTCTCGGACTTCTTGGCTTCATCAGCCTTTTTCGCCTCGTCGGCTTTCTTCGCTTCGTCAGCCTTTTTCGATTCCTCGGCCTTTTGAGCCGCCTCTTCTTTCTTTTGTTCCGCAGCAGCCTTCACCGCTTCCTGCTCGACCTTCTTCTGTTCCATCTGCTCGACTTCGGTCTGGCGCGCAGCCGACTTCTGGGCCTCACCCGCAATCTTCTGATTGGTCTGGGTGGTGGCCTGACTTTTCGATTTCAGCTGATACAGGGTCGCCTGCACGATCGGCTTGGCTGGCGGCAGGTCCGGGGTCATGGCAAAGCTGACGAACAGCATGCCGAACACCAGGACGTGCAGGGCAATTGCCCACACGCCAGGCCAGAAGTAGCTTTCCGAGGCGGACGGCTCTCGCTGTTGCTGCATCAGGGCGCCTCGGTAATCAAGCCAACGTTACCGACGCCGGCCTTCTGCAGCCCGCCCATGGCGCCCATGACGGAGCCATAGTCGACCGACTTGTCACCGCGAATGAACACTTGGGTGTGCTTGCCGCCTTCATTGCCGGAGCGAATGATCTTGGTCACGGCATCCGTCATCGCCGGCAAGGTCAGGGCCTTGTCCTGCTGCTTCTGCGTGTCGACTTCGCTGCCAAGGTTCCAATAGTAGGTCTTGTCAGCCTTGATCGAAATGGTCAGGACCTGAGTGTTGTTGTCCTGCGGCAAGGCTTCACTGGAAACCTTGGGCAGATCAACCTTCACGCCCTGGTTGAGCATCGGCGCGGTCACCATGAAGATCACCAGCAGCACCAGCATCACGTCGATGTAGGGCACTACGTTCATCTCGGCGACCGGCTTGCGCTTTTTGCGAGCTCGAGCGATTAAAGCCATTGGGAATTACCTGCTTATTCTTCGCTGGTGTGCACTTTACGGTGCAGGATCGCCTGGAATTCATCGGCGAAGGTGTAGTAACGGCCGATCAAGGTTTCGCTGGTGGCGGCAAAACGGTTGTAGGCGATTACTGCGGGGATAGCGGCGAACAGGCCGATCGCGGTGGCGATCAGGGCTTCGGCAATGCCCGGGGCCACGGTGGCCAGGGTCGCCTGCTGGGCCTGGGCCAGACCACGGAAGGAGTTCATGATGCCCCATACGGTACCGAACAGACCGATGTACGGGCTGACGGAACCGACGGTCGCCAGAAACGGCAGGCTCTGCTCCAGTTTCTCTTCTTCGCGGGAAATGGCCACGCGCATGGCTCGAGCCACGCCTTCCATCACGGCCTCCGGGTCAACGCCCGGCTGCTGGCGCAGGCGTGAGAACTCCTTGAAGCCGGCGCGGAAGATTTGCTCGACGCCCGAATCCGGGTCCGGATTGCTGCCGGCCTGGCGATACAGCTTGGACAGGTCGATACCCGACCAGAAGCGCTCCTCGAAGCTCTCCAGGGCGCGTCGACCGGCACGCAGCAGGTTGCTGCGCTGAAAGATCATGACCCAAGAGGTAACCGATGCGGCTACCAGGGTCAGCATGACCAGTTGCACCACGACACTGGCATTACTGACCAGGCTCCACATCGAGGAATGGTCGACGACGGTAGGTTCCACGCTAAATCTCCTGCTTTGATTGTTTACCTGCGCCGCTCACGGCAGCAAAGGCCGCACGTAGAGTTTCGGGAATGGCCCGAGGTTTCAAACTGTTGGTGCGTACACACGCCACCAGGAACTGCCCCTCACAGAGCAGCGTTGCATCCGTAGCCCGCCTGACCTGCTGCTTGAATCGCAGGCTGGCACGGTTCAATTCGATGACTTCGGCGCTGACCAGCAATTCATCGTCCAGTCGCGCCGGTGCGTGGTAACGCGCCTCGCTGGAATGCACGACGAATAACAGGTCCTCCCCTGCCAGCGTGGATTGGGCAAAGCCCAGCTCCCGTAGCCGCTCGGTTCGAGCCCGCTCCATGAATTTCAGGTAATTGACGTAATAAACGATGCCGCCGGCATCAGTGTCCTCGTAATAAACGCGACAGCGATGTGCGAACGACTGATCCCCGTTTTGCGCGCGCATACTCTAGTGCTTACTCCTCAGGTTGCCAATCCGGCTGGACAACTGTTTTTGCATTCCTGACACTTTCTTCAGTGACAAATGACGACGCCAGACACTGGGACAGCACAAAGCCCGGATAAATCACCCCACATCGCAAATACCCTGTAGGAGCGAGCTTGCTCGCGAAAAACCTGAGCACGCCGCGTATAACCAGGCATACCGCGTTATCGTTGACGTTTTTCGCGAGCAAGCTCGCTCCTACAAATTTTTTAATCGTCTACCGCATCAAGGAATTCGTCTACCGCGGGCATCTCTCCCAATCGTGACGGAATGTTTAGCCCAAAGTGCAGATAGGCATGGCGCGTCACCACCCTGCCCCGTGGCGTGCGCATGATATAGCCCTGCTGGATCAGGTACGGCTCCAGCACGTCCTCGATGGTGTGACGCTCTTCGCTGATGGCAGCCGCGAGGCTGTCCACGCCCACCGGGCCGCCGTCGAACTTCTCGATCATGGTCAGGAGCAGGCGCCGGTCCTGATGATCGAAGCCATGTTCGTCCACATCCAGCAGGTTCAAGGCCAGGTCCGCGACCGCCTTGGTGATATGCCCCTTGGCCCGCACCTCGGCAAAATCGCGCACACGGCGCAGCAAGCGGTTGGCGATCCGGGGTGTACCGCGGGCGCGCCGGGCGATTTCGAATTCGCCTTCCGGGTCCAGCGGCAGGCCGAGGATGTTCGCCGAACGGCTGACGATGGTCGCAAGGTCTGCCGTGCTATAGAACTCCAGACGTTGAACAATGCCGAAACGGTCTCGCAACGGGTTGGTCAGCATGCCCGCGCGGGTCGTGGCCCCCACCAGCGTGAACGGCGGCAGGTCAAGCTTGATCGAGCGGGCCGCCGGGCCTTCGCCGATCATGATGTCGAGCTGGAAGTCCTCCATCGCCGGGTACAGCACTTCCTCGACGATGGGCGACAGCCGGTGGATCTCGTCGATAAACAGCACGTCGTGAGGCTCAAGATTGGTCAACAGCGCGGCCAGGTCGCCAGGGCGCTCCAGCACCGGACCGGACGTGGACTTGATCGACACGCCCATTTCCTGGGCGATGATGTTGGCCAGGGTGGTCTTGCCCAGGCCCGGCGGGCCGAAGATCAGCGTGTGATCCAGCGACTCGCTGCGCCCGCGTGCCGCCTGGATGAACAGCTCCATCTGCTCGCGCACAGTGGGCTGGCCGATATAGTCGGCCAGGCTCAGGGGGCGGATGGCGCGGTCCTGGACTTCTTCACGGTCGCGCGGGCCGGTGGCCGCGATCAGACGATCAGCTTCTATCACTTAAATCATTCCCTTCAGGGCTCGGCGGATCATGTCTTCGCTGCTCAGGTTCTTGTCCTTGATGGCCGATACCGCCTTGCTGGCCTCCTGCGGCTTGTAGCCCAGGGAGATCAACGCACTGACCGCATCGCTTTCGGCACTGGCGACCTGGCCGGCCGGCATATCCGGCTGGTTCGGCACCAGGGCGAACATGCTCGGCACCACTTCCCAGGCCTTGAAACGGTCCTTGAGCTCCACCAGCAGGCGCTCGGCGGTTTTCTTGCCCACACCCGGCACCTTGGTCAGGGCGGAGGTGTCCTGGGCAGAAACGGCGCGTACCAGTTCATCCACTTCCAGGCTCGACATCAACGCCAGGGCCAGCTTGGGCCCGACGCCATTGAGGCGAATCAGCTCGCGGAAAAAGTCGCGGTCGCGCTTGCCGATGAAACCATAGAGCAGTTGCGCGTCTTCGCGCACCACTAAATGCGTGTGCAGAGTTATCGGCTCGCCGACCGACGGCAAGCGGTACAAGGTGGTCATGGGCACTTCAAGCTCATAACCCAATCCATTCACATCCAGAATCAGGTGCGGCGGCTGTTTCTCAGCCAGGGTGCCGCGCAAGCGTCCAATCACGGTTCAGATCCTTAAAGCTTGGGGGTCAGAACTGGGCCTGACCGGAAATAACGATTGCGCAGATGCTATCAGAGACGCAGGCGTCCGCCACGACTGCGTGCCGCGCCCAGACCATGAGGCAGCAGGCTGGAGCGGGTGTGGGCGTGGCAAATGGCAATGGCCAGGGCGTCGGAGGCATCGATCTGGGGTTTGGAGGTGAGCTTGAGCATGTGCATGACCATCATTTGCACCTGTTCCTTATTCGCCCCGCCCGTACCGACCACGGCCTGCTTGACTTGGGTCGCGGTGTATTCGGCGATCTCCATGCCCTCCTCGGCCCCCGCCACAATCGCAGCGCCACGCGCCTGGCCGAGTTTCAACGCCGAGTCGGCATTCTTGGCCATGAAGACTTTTTCGATGCCCATGGTCACCGGGCCGTAGGTCTGAATGACTTCACGCACGCCGCGATAGACGATCTGCAGGCGTTCGGCCAACTCCCCCGCGCCGGTGCGGATGCAGCCCGAGGCGACGTAGACACAGCCGCGCGGGGTCTGTTGCACCACGCCAAAACCGGTGATGCGCGAACCGGGGTCGATACCTAGGATTAAAGTCATAACGCCTGCGGGTTGGATAAATACATTTTTCGATACATAGAGAACTCAATGTGAGAGGGGGCTTGTGTGGGAGGGGGCTTGCCCCCGATTAGGGAGTGTCAGTAAGCATATTTGCTACTGACCCACCGCCATCGGGGGCAAACCCCCTCCCACACAAGCCCCCTCCCACATTTTGACCTCATCGTTTTTTAGACTAGCTGTTCAGCCACGGACTCGGGGATGTCGGCGTTGGAATACACATTCTGCACATCATCCAGGTCTTCCAGCATGTCCAGCAGCTTCAGTACTTTCTGCGCACCGTCCAGGTCGAGTTCGGCACTCGTGGTCGGCAGCATCACGATTTCCGCATCAGTACCGCTGAAACCGGCAGCCTCAAGAGCGTTGCGCACTGCGTAGAAGCTGGCAAACGAGGTGAACACGTCGATGGAGCCATCTTCGTTGGTCACCACGTCGTCGGCGTCCGCCTCCATAGCGGCTTCCATCAGCGCGTCCTCGTCCGTGCCCGGTGCGAAGGTAATCTGCCCCTTGCGCTCGAACAGGTAGGCCACCGAACCGTCGGTTCCCAGGTTGCCGCCGCACTTGCTGAACGCATGGCGCACCGCCGCGGCGGTACGGTTGCGGTTGTCGGTCATGCACTCGACCATCACCGCCACGCCGCCCGGGCCGTAGCCTTCGTAGGTCAATTCGACCATGTCATCCGTATCGGCGGCACCGGCCCCACGGGCGACGGCGCGGTCGATGATATCGCGGCTCATGTTGGCGCCGAGCGCCTTGTCCAGCGCCAGGCGCAGGCGCGGGTTGGAGCCCGGATCACCGCCACCCTGGCGGGCGGCGACGGTCAGTTCGCGGATCCACTTGGTGAAGATCTTGCCTTTCTTGGCATCCTGACGCTCTTTGCGGTGCTTGATGTTCGCCCACTTGGAATGGCCAGCCATAACACAACTCCGAATTCTCTAGAAACCTTATCAATCCCGCCCCCGGCGAGATTTCCCTCTTTCAAACGCAAAGGCGCATCCGAAGATGCGCCTTTTGACTGCTTACAACCTTATCGCGCTTTCACGCAGCAGCCTTACTCAGCCTTCGGCGTCTCGCGCAGGCGAATGTGCAGTTCGCGCAATGCCTTGGCATCCACCACACCCGGTGCCTGGGTCATGACGTCCGCAGCGCTCTGGGTTTTCGGGAAGGCGATCACTTCACGGATCGACTGGGCGCCGGTCATCAGCATCACCAGACGGTCCAGGCCGAACGCCAAACCACCGTGGGGCGGCGCACCGTATTTGAGCGCGTCGAGCAGGAAGCCGAATTTCTCTTCCTGTTCCGCTTCGTTGATGCCCAGCAGACGGAACACCGCTTGTTGCATCTCCTTGCGGTGGATACGGATCGAACCGCCGCCCAACTCGGTGCCGTTGAGCACCATGTCGTAGGCGCGGGACAGCGCGCCGGCCGGGTTGGCTTCCAGCTCGGCCGGGGAGCACTTCGGCGCGGTGAACGGGTGGTGCAAGGCGCTGAAGCTGCCGTCGTCGTTTTCTTCGAACATCGGGAAGTCGACAACCCACATCGGCGCCCATTCGCAGGTCAGCAGGTTCAGGTCGTGACCGAGCTTGATGCGCAGCGCGCCCAGGGCCTCGCTGACGATCTTGGCCTTGTCGGCACCGAAGAACACGATGTCGCCATCGACCGCACCAACGCGATCGAGGATTTCGTTCAAGTTGTCCAGCGGGATGTTTTTCACGATCGGCGATTGCAGGCCATCAACACCGTTGGCGCGCTCGTTGACCTTGATGTACGCCAGGCCCTTGGCGCCGTAGATGCCGACGAACTTGGTGTAGTCGTCGATCTGCTTGCGCGGCATGCTCGCGCCGCCTGGCACGCGCAGGGCGGCGATGCGGCATTTCGGGTCGTTGGCCGGGCCGCTGAACACCTTGAAGTCGACGTCCTTGAGCTGGTCGGCCACGTCCACCAGTTCCAGCGGGTTACGCAGGTCCGGCTTGTCGGAACCGTAGCGGCGCATGGCTTCTTCGAAGGTCATGTGCGGGAAGTCGCCGAACTCCAGGTCCAGCACTTCCTTGAACAGGTTGCGGATCATTTGTTCGGTGAGGCCCATGATCTCTGTTTCATCGAGGAAGCTGGTCTCGATGTCGATCTGGGTGAATTCCGGCTGGCGGTCGGCGCGCAGGTCTTCGTCACGGAAGCATTTGGCGATCTGGTAGTAACGGTCGAAGCCGGCCACCATCAGCAGTTGCTTGAACAGCTGCGGCGATTGCGGCAGCGCGAAGAACGAACCGGCGTGGGTACGGCTCGGCACCAGGTAGTCACGCGCACCTTCCGGCGTTGCACGGGTGAGGATTGGTGTTTCAACATCGAGGAAGCCGTTCTCGTCGAGGAAACGGCGGATGCTGGTGGTCATGCGCGAGCGCAGACGCAGCTTCTCGGCCATTTCCGGGCGACGCAGGTCCAGGAAGCGGTAGCGCAGGCGAGTTTCCTCGCCAACGTCGGAATATTCGTTGAGCGGGAACGGCGGAGTTTCCGACTCGTTCAGCACTTCCAGTTCATAGCCCAGCACTTCGATGCCACCGGACGCCATGTTCTTGTTCACCGCACCGGCCGGGCGCAGGCGCACCTTGCCGGTGATCTTCACAACGTACTCGCTGCGCACGCGGTCGGCGGCGGCGAAACTTTCGGCGCGGTCCGGATCGAACACTACCTGGGCCAGACCGTCACGATCACGGATATCGAGGAAGATCACCCCGCCGTGGTCGCGGCGACGGTGAACCCATCCGCAAAGGGTGATTTCCTGACCTTCCAGGGTCTCGTTCAGTTGGCCGCAATAGTGGCTGCGCATCATGGTAGTGGTTTCACTTCTCGTAATTCGAAATTCGGTGGCAGGCCTGCCGCGTCACCGTACATTAAAGCAGGGGACGGATAATGCAGGAGCCTGCGCGTAGAGTTCAACTCAGTCTGCTTTGTCGCCGCCCGCCAGGTTCTTCTTGGCGCCGGTCTTGAAATCGGTCTCGTACCAGCCGCTGCCGCTCAGGCGGAAGCCCGGCATGGACAACATCTTTTTCAACTCAGGTGCCTGGCAGGCTGGGCAATCGACCAACGGCGCGGCGCTGATCTTCTGAATGGCTTCCAACTGATGACCACAGGAAGCACATTGATAGTCGTACATGGGCATGGGGATGTCTCGGCGATCAGATCGTACTGCGCCACGCCCTGCCGTTGTGCATAAAGCCCGGCATGCGCAGCAAAGCGCGGGATTATATCTGGTAAATCGAGGCAGCGCAGCCGGCTTTCTGCCCGAGGCCCGGCCCGCCAGAAGGAAGGACCGGGCCCTGGAGCCATCCACTCACACCGGCCCGGACGCGCCAAGGCGATCTTTCAACAAGTGAACCACGCACACCACCCGCACCAGCCCGCTGAAGTTTTTCACGCCGCCATAACGCAAATGTACTTCGCGATCGACATAGGACAACAGCGCACTGACCGAGCAGGTGTTGATCCTGGCTATTTCCGTGAGGATATTCCAATAGATCTGTTCAAGCCGCAGGCACGTGGAAAACCCATTGAGGCGCACCGACCGGGATAAGGGTTTGGCCAGCCCCATGTCGAACCCTTTCGCGAAGGGGTCGACCTTTATCTTGTGAAAACCAGCGGTTTCCACGCCCTTACCCACTCCACATGACATACACCTGACACTCCCTTGCCAAACAGCAGTCCATGGGTTTCTCCCATTGGACGGTAGGCCTATAAAACAGCAGGAAGCGACGAGCAGCCAGAAGACGCGGGAGCTGGGCGTCGTAGGACAACGCCAGCAAGCGCAGGGAAACCAGCGAGTGGCGCCCTGCAGACGCCACCCGGTTCAACGATTACTGGTTTTCGAGCAACGAGCGCAGCATCCAGGCGGTTTTTTCGTGCACTTGCATACGCTGGGTCAACAGGTCCGCCGTCGGCTCATCGCTGACTTTGTCGAGCAGTGGGAAAATGCCACGCGCGGTACGAGTGACGGCCTCTTGGCCGGCCACCAGTTGCTTGATCATCTCTTCAGCGCTCGGCACGCCCTCTTCTTCCTTGATCGAAGACAGACGGGCGTAGATCGAGTAGGCACCCGGCGCCGGGAAGCCCAGGGCACGGATACGCTCGGCAATGGAATCCACCGCCAGCGCCAGTTCGTTGTACTGCTCCTCGAACATCAGGTGCAGCGTACGAAACATGGGACCCGTGACGTTCCAATGGAAGTTGTGGGTCTTCAGATACAGTACGTAGGTATCGGACAGCAGCCGTGAAAGTCCGTCGACGATGGACTTACGGTCTTCTTCACTGATACCAATATCGATTGCCATGTTTTTCCCCTTCAATTGATGAGCATTACATTGATCAGGTGCAGGACCACTCTAGCAAGAGTGCAGGCTACGTGCAGCCCGGCATATCCAGGCGATGTGCGGCAAATCGCCCCGCACCGCTTGCGAGGCAGCGGCCGGTGAGCCTGTTGTCCTGTAGGAAAAACGCTCGAAAGGCCGCCCAGATTACCTGCACCCCTCTAGGACAAGCCTCCGGCGCAAAAATGCCGCCGCGATTGCAACACCCCGAAATGCTTGATTTGAGTAGGCACAGCCTTTGCTGTTAAATAGGCGCCGTGTGGCTGCCGTTCATTTCTGCGGCACGTCACATAGGCTGATACCCGCGCACGTGCTCAACGCCTCCCATTGTTCAGAAGCGACCCGTGCCAGTCAGCTCTTCCTTGTGATCCGTCTTAACGTGAGTTAATCAAAATGTTGAAAATCGTCCACCTGCTAACGGGCGTTGCAGCGTTGCTGCTGTCCTTTATCCCGAGCCTGCAGCCTGAAAGCCTGCCCTACCTGCAACAATACGACGCTCTATACCTGGCCTTGTTCGGCCTTCTCAACCTGACGCTGGCACCGGTAATCCCTTACTGGAACAAAGGCACGCGTCATCAACTGCAAAACCTGGTCAGCGCGCTGCTGGTACTGACTGTAGTCGTTCAAACCCTCACCCTGCTGGCACCCATGCCTGAAGTGGGCGGCCATCCGGCCATCCTGCTCAGCCTGGTGATTGCTGTGGTCGCCATCGTTCTTCACTTGGCCATCAGCTTCTACCGCTCATCCCCGGCGGCCGCGTCGCAAAACTACGACATGACCAACCGGGATACCGGGACCGTCAAGTGGTTCAACACCTCCAAAGGCTTCGGCTTTATTTCGCGCGACTCGGGTGACGATATTTTCGTCCACTTCCGGGCTATCCGCGGTGAAGGGCACCGCGTTCTGGTCGAAGGCCAGCGCGTGGAATTCTCGGTGATGAACCGCGACAAAGGCCTGCAAGCTGAAGATGTAATCGCTGCCCTGCCGCGTCGCTGACTCCAGCCTGCGCTGCAAAAAAACCGCGATCCGGCGCAGGCTGGATCGCGGTTTTTTATTGCACGCTCATTCAATAGTGCGGCGGCGGTGCTTCTTCTTCCGAGGTTTCAAACTGGCCGCCCATCTCTTCCTGGCGCTTGAGCAATGCGTTCATCTGCAGTTGCAGGCGCTCTACGGCTTGCTGCTGGGCGACCAGAATGTCGTTGAGGGTTTCGATGGTGTCGTCCTGGAAGGCCAGACGGCTTTCCAGATCGGTGACGCGAGCTTGCAGGTCCATGGTTCAGTCCTGGATAAAAATGAAGTTGGCAGGCAGTAATTCACGCAGTCGACTGCGGATCGCCGCCACCTGCTCCGGGCTGTAGGGGCGGGCCGGATGCTTGCCCCACACCGGCGCCGGCCAGGCTGCGTCATCGCGTTTGCGCACGATCACATGCACATGCAACTGGCTGACGACATTACCCAGCGCGCCGATGTTCATCTTGTCGGCGGTCAGGCCGTCGTTCAGCAGCTGTGCGAGGGTGGTCGTTTCCTGCCACAAGCTCTGTTGATCGGCGACATCCAGTTGAAACACTTCGCTGATAGCGTTGATGCGCGGCACCAGGATGAACCAGGGGTAATTCGAATCATTGGATAGCAGCAGGCGACAGAGCGGAAAGTCTCCGATGACCAAAGTGTCTTGTTGCAGGCGTTGATCTAAAGCGAACACGTAGGCACTCCGTTCGGCAAGTCAATTCAGGCGCCAGCATAACGCCGAATGCTCAAGGCTTCACGGTGAATGCGCCTTGAGGCAAATGGACTGCCTGCTTGCACCCTTTCGAGGCAGCGAAACGCTTGAACCAAGCTAAGTCGGGCTCCAGAGAGGTGCACCAAAATGACCCAGCCATGCCTCAAAGCGATCCATCCGCTACCCACTTGGAGGGTCAATCGGTAACGTTTTGCTCAGGTGCAGGCTTTGTAGACCACCGAATGGGGGTAACACACGCGCGTCAAGCGAGAACCAGTCGGTTTAAAAAGCCCGTGTTTATGCGGTTTTTACACGGCCGTAACGTTTTTCACGAAAAAATGACATTCGATCAGCGCTTTGTGCACGCTTGTTGCATTCACCTCACTATCGTCGGCAACGACACCTGGGTGGATGCCAGGGTTTCGCGATAGGCAACAGTAGCGTTTCAATGTGCACCAGGGATGGATTTCAAACTTTCAGCAAGTCTGAAAAGAGCATTGAAGTTGTCAGCCCGGTCATCGCCGGGCTGTGATTTGCGACACGGAGCTAGCAATTTACGACAGCCTCGTAAAGAAGCTGAAAGGATAGTTGGGTAAGTATCGTCAACAGCGCCGGTGTGAGCTAACTTTGCGCCGACACAATAAAGAAAGAGCCGCCCAGATAAAAATACAGGTGGGACGGCAGTACTCTTCCTAAAATCAAAGGAGCAAATCACGATGCGCGTGATGAAGTGGAGCATGATCGCCCTGGCTGTTTCAGCAGGCACCTCGCAGTTCGCAATGGCGTCCGCCCAGGACGATTCCAAGGGCTTTGTTGAAGACAGCACGTTCAGCATCAATACTCGCGCTCTGTACTTCAGCCGCGACTTCCGTAACAACCCGTCGGGCCCGGGCTCCAAGAGCCGTGCCGAAGAAAGCGGCCTGGGCTTCAACGCCTTGTACGAATCGGGCTTCACCCAGGGCACCGTGGGTGTCGGTGTTGACGTGATCGGCCTGATGGGCCTCAAGCTCGACAGCGGCAAGGGCCGCGCCGGCACCGGTCTGTTCCCTACCGGTTCCGACGGTCGCTCGCAGGACGAGTACTCCAAGGGCGGTGGCGCGGTTAAGTTCCGCATCTCCAATACCGTGCTGAAAATCGGTGACCAGTACACCACAGCGCCTGTATTCGCTTCCGATGACAGCCGTCTGCTGCCTGAACTGCCACAAGGTATCTCGATCACCAGCAACGAGATCAAGGGCCTGAAGCTCGAAGGCGGTCACTTCACGTCCAGCGTCGCGCAAAACCAGACCTACCACGACAGCCTGGGCCTGACCAAGACCGACTTTGTCGGCGGCGTCTATGCCTTCACCCCGGAAGTCACCGGCAGCCTGTACTACGCGAAAACCGAAGACTACTTCCGCAAGTACTACAGCAACCTGAACTGGACCCACGCCCTGAGCGATGACCAGTCCTTCGCGCTGGACTTCAACATCTACGACACCAAGAGCGATGGTGCCGGCCTGCAGCGCGCCGAGAAAGATGGCGTGACCAAGCTCGACAACCGCGCATTCAGCTTGCAGGGTGCGTACACCATCGGCGCTCACACCTTTACCCTGGCGGCCCAGAAGGTTACCGGCGACGGCGACTACGGCTACGGCGTAGATGGCGGCGGCACCGTGTTCCTGGCCAACTCCATCGCCCGTTCCGACTTCAACGCCGAAGGCGAGAAGTCCTACCAGGCACGTTACGACATCAACATGGCGACCTTCGGCATTCCCGGCCTGAGCTTCATGACCCGCTACGTCACCGGTAGCGGCGCCAACACGGCCACCACCAGCAACGGTAAAGAGTGGGAACGCGACATCGAAGCCAAGTACGTGATCCAGAGCGGCCCGGCTAAAAACCTCAGCCTGCGTCTGCGTCAAGCAACCTATCGTTCCGGTGATGGCGTTTACTACGGTTCGCCGTCGATCGACGAACTGCGTCTGATCGCGAACTATCCGCTGAACATCCTGTAATTGCGCGAGCTGTTACAACGATGACTTAAGGTTTCGACCTTGAATAAAAAGCCGCTCCCCTGTTTGCAAGGGAGCGGCTTTTTTATTGCAGTTATATTTCAACGAAGAAGTAACTAGCAAGCTAAGTAACTATATTCATCTACCCGATCTAACCTGACCTTTCGGCCAAGTTAAACCCAACACTCAGTATTACTTCGCTGCCGTTTCCTGCATCACCCGAATAACACGCTGCGGAAATGGGATATCAATTCCCGCTGCCTTCAAGCGATCACGGGCCAGCTCATTAAGCATAAATATTACATCCCAATAGTCCGCGGTTTTGGTCCAGCAGCGCAGGGAAACGGTGATTGAACTGTCGCCCAATGTCGAAACCACCGCTACAGCCGCAGGGTCTGCCAGTACGCGTGGGTCCCTGGCCAATTCCAGCAGCACTTCGCGGGCCTTCTGCAGGTCGGCTTCGTAGTCAACACCTACGTCGAATACCACCTTGCGAGTAGGCTGACGGTTGGTGTTGGTGATGATGCCGTTGGACAGGCTGCCATTGGGGATAATCACGGTCTTGTTGTCGCCGGTGCGCAATACGGTGTGGAAAATCTGAATGCTGTCGACGGTACCCGACGTGCCCTGGGCCTCGATCCAGTCACCAATACGGAACGGACGGAACAACAGAATCAGCACGCCACCGGCAAAATTCGCCAGGCTGCCTTGCAATGCCAGGCCAATAGCCAGCGTGGCAGCGCCGATTGCGGCGACGAACGAGGTGGTCGCCACACCGATCATCGAAGCCACGTTGACCACGAGCATGACTTTGAGCGCGATGTTCGCCAAGCTGGTAATAAAGTGTTGCAGCGCCATGTCCGCGTTACGCAAGGCCAGCAAACGCCCTACTCGCCGGGTCAATACGTTGATCAGCCACCAGCCGATGGCCAGGGTGATAACGGCCAGCAGTACCCGGCTGCCGTATTCCATGATCATCGGGATCCAGGACTGCGAGGTCTTGATCAAATGATCCACTTCAGCGTTCAAATCCATCTATCTTCTCCTGTGGTGCGGATATGCGGCTTTATTGACTGCCTGAAAACGCAAATGAGCCCCGTAGGGCTCAAGTGTAGGCACTGTTGCTGCGGCGTGGGACGTCAAAAACGGCCACAGGTTCCGCAATGTGCCATCAGTCGCGGAAGTTATTGAACTGCAATGGCATGTCGAAGGTCTTGGCGCGCAGGGCCGCGATGGCCTCTTGCAGGTCATCACGCTTCTTGCCGGTGACACGCACCTGTTCACCCTGGATGGCCGCCTGGACTTTCAGCTTGGCATCCTTGATGTGCGCAACGATTTTCTTCGCCAGCTCCTTATCGATGCCTTCCTTGAGCACGGCTTCCTGCTTCATCAGCTTGCCGGAGGCGTAAGCGTCCTTGACTTCAAGGCACTGCACGTCGATCTTGCGCTTGACCAGAGCCAGTTTGAGGATTTCGATCATCGCTTCCAGCTGGAAATCGGCTTCAGCGGTCAGGTTGACGGTCAGTTCCTTTTCCTTGAATTCGAAGCTGCCCTTGCCTTTCAAGTCATAGCGACGGTCCAGTTCCTTGACGGCGTTTTCGACGGCGTTGGTGACTTCGTGTTTGTCCAGTTCGGATACCACGTCGAACGAAGGCATGTCATTTCTCCAATATAAGGGGCGGGCTCAGTAGAGATGGAGCGCGCCCAAGCTAAAATGCCGGGGCATTATAGCGGTTCTTTCGCCGCATTCACCGCTGGCAACCCTCTGGAGCACACTGATGTCGACCACCTGGCATATTCTCGGCGCCGGTAGCCTGGGCACCCTCTGGGCTACGCGGTTGGCGCGAGCGGGCGTGCCGGTACGGTTGATCCTGCGCGATCAGGCGCGCCTTGCCAGCTATGCGTCGGGCGCGGGCCTGACCCTGGTTGAACACGGCATTGCGCACACCTACCGGGTAACCGGCGAAACACCCGACAGTCCGGAGCCGATCCATCGCCTGCTGGTGGCGTGCAAAGCCTACGATGCCCAAAGCGCCGTCGCCCAGTTGCAACATCGCCTGGTACCCGACGCGGAACTGATCCTGCTGCAAAACGGCCTCGGCAGCCAGGATGCGGTGGCCGCCCAGTTGCCGCAGGCGCGTTGTATCTTTGCCTCCAGCACCGAAGGCGCGTTTCGCGATGGCGAGTGGCGCGTGGTATTTGCCGGCCACGGCTACACCTGGCTGGGGGACGTGGCTCGCCCTACGGCGCCGCTGTGGCTGGACGACTTGCAGGCCGCCGCCATTCCCCATGAATGGAGCACCGACATCCTTACGCGCCTGTGGCGCAAGCTGGCGCTCAATTGCGCGATCAACCCGCTGACCGTGCTCTACCAATGCCGCAACGGAGGCCTGCAGGCTCATCAATGCGAAGTCGCCACCTTGTGCGCTGAATTGACCGAACTGCTGGAATGCTGCGGCCAGCCTGCGGCTGCACTGGATTTGCACAGTGAAGTGCAACGGGTGATCCAGGCCACTGCGGCCAACTACTCATCCATGTACCAGGACGTGGCCAACGCGCGGCGTACCGAGATCAGCTACTTATTGGGCTACGCCTGCCAGGCGGCCGCCCGTCATCAAAGGGTGCTGCCCCATCTTCAGCAGGTGCAGGCGCGTTTGGTCGAGCAGTTGGTTGCACGCCGATTGCCCCGCGACTGAAGCACGCGCTACCCTGCCTTATGTCTATTGCCTGCGAAAAACCTGATGCCACTGCGCCAGCGTCTTGAAAACTTACCGGTAGGGCAGAAACTGCTGGCCGCCCTGCTGGTACTGCTGACCACCGTGTTGCTGGTGGCCAACCTGACCTTTATCAGTGCCGCCTACTGGATCTCCCAGGAAAGCATGGCGCCCCAGGCGTTGCAAGCCATCGGTCGGCTGGTGTCCAACCCGGCACTCGCCGCCGAGGCCCTTCAATCCCCGGCCAAGGCCAACGCGCTGCTCAATGAACTGACCAGCTACTCACCCTTGCGCGCCGCCGCCCTGTACGACGCAGAGGGCAATCGTCTGGCGCAGATGCAACACGGCGACCGCCTGCACCTGCCGGACAATTACCGGCATGTCGAAGCCTGGCGGCTCACCGAGTTTCGCAGCAACCAAATCATCACCCTGCCCCGCCCCGGCCAGCCTTCAGGGCATCTGTTGCTGGTGGCCAGCAGCGAGCTACCGGTGGCTTTCTATACCGGCACCCTGACCGCGAGCCTGGGCATCCTGATTTTCAGCGTCTTGCTGTGGCTGGTGATTGCCCGGCAGATCAAACGCCTGATCACCCGTCCCATCCATGAGCTCGAAGAACTGTCGCGCCAAGTGACTCGCGAAGAGAACTACGCCCTGCGCGCAGGCCCCGGCAACCACGACGAAATCGGCAGCCTGGCGGAAGCGTTCAACACCATGCTGTCGCGCATCGAGGCCCGTGAACAGCAGCTCAAACGCGCACGGGACGATTCCCAGGCCGCCTACGACCAGGCCCAGGGCCTGGCCGAAGAAACCCGTCATACCAACCGCAAGCTGGAACTGGAAGTCCAGGTGCGCAGCAAGATCGAGAAAAAGCTCACCGGTTTTCAGAATTACCTCAACAGCATTATCGACTCGATGCCTTCGGCGCTGATCGCCCTGGACGAACAGCTCTACGTCACCCAGTGGAACCAGGAAGCCACCGCGCTTTCCGGCACGCGCCTGGACGAGGCCCTGAACCAGCCGATCTTTCTCGCGTTCCAACCGCTCAAGCCGTACCTGCCGCAAATCAAGGCCACGGTGGAACAGCACACGGTGGAGCGGATCGAGCGGGTCACCTGGGTCAAGGACGACGAGCCAAAGCATTACGCCCTGACGTTCTACCCGTTGATGGGCGGTGCCGGGCGTGGCGTGGTGATCCGCATCGACGACATCACCCAGCGCCTGTCCCTGGAAGAAATGATGGTGCAGTCGGAAAAAATGCTCTCGGTGGGCGGCCTCGCTGCCGGCATGGCCCATGAAATCAACAATCCGCTGGGCGCGATTCTGCACAACGTGCAGAACATTCGGCGGCGCCTGTCACCCGACCTGCCCAGGAACCTGGAACACGCCGAACAGGCGGGTATCGAACTGGAAACGGTCAATCGTTACCTGCAGGCGCGCGAAGTGCCGCAATTACTTGACGGGATTCAACAGGCCGGTGCACGCGCAGCGAAGATCGTCACGCACATGCTCAGCTTCAGCCGACGCAGCAATCGGCAAATGGCCCCCTGCGACTTGCCGGCCCTGATCGACCAGGCCGTGGAGATCGCCGGCAACGATTTCGACCTGGCCATTGGTTTTGACTTCAAGGGCCAGGCGATCATCCGTCAGTTCGATCCGCAACTGGGCCCGGTGCCGGGCACGGCCAACGAACTGGAGCAAGTGCTGCTCAACCTGCTGAAAAATGCCGCCCAGGCGATTCACCTGCGTGAGGACGACAGCGAACCGGGGCGCATCATCCTGCGCACCCGCCTCAACCCGCCGTGGGCCGAAATCCAGGTGGAAGACAATGGCATCGGCATGAGCGAAAACGTGCGCAAACGCACCTTCGAGCCGTTCTTCACCACCAAGGAAATCGGCCAGGGCACCGGGCTCGGGCTGTCGGTGTCGTATTTCATTATTACCAATAACCACAAGGGCCAGATGGAAGTGCACTCGACCCTCGGCCAGGGCACGTGTTTCACCCTGCGCCTGCCGCTGGCCGGCAGCCAACTGTCCCCCGCAGAAATCACCCGACTGGAGCAATGACCATGGGCTTTCGCCTGTCAAAGATCTACACCCGCACCGGCGACCAGGGCGAAACCGGCCTCGGCGACGGCCGCCGCGTGCCCAAGGATCACCCCCGGGTGGAGGCCATCGGCGAGGTGGATACGCTGAACAGTCAGTTGGGGTTGCTGTTGGCCAATCTGGAGGAACAGAGCGGCAAGCATCCCGAATTGAACGATGTGATCGAAGTGCTCACGCCCTGCCAGCATCGACTGTTCGACCTCGGCGGCGAGCTGGCCATGCCGGTGTACAAAGCGTTGACCGCAGCCGAAGTGGACCGGCTGGAAGCGGCCATTGATCGCTGGAACGAAGAGGTGGGGCCGCTGGAGAATTTCATCCTGCCCGGCGGTTCAGCGCTGATCGCCCAGGCCCATGTGTGCCGCAGCCTGGCGCGCAGCGCCGAACGTCGCTGTCAGCATTTGAATGCGCTGGAACCGTTGGAGGGGGTGGGGTTGGCGTATATCAATCGGTTGTCGGATTTGCTGTTTGTGGCGGCCAGGGTAATTGCCAGGCGCCAGGGGGTTGCCGAGGTGTTGTGGCAGGCGGCGGCCAAGCCACACTGATATTTTTCGGGTGTCTGGCAGGACCTCATCGGGGTGTAGGAGCGAGCTTGCTCGCGAAAAACTCACAGGCGCCGCGCCCATTCAGAAAGCTCGCGTCATCGTTGACGCTTTTCGCGAGCAAGCTCGCTCCTACATCCCGATAGGGCCCGTCAGAGCAACATCAAACCTCAGGCCAAAACGCCCGAATCCCCGCAACACCCTGCGCCCCAGCCGCCCAAGCCTGCTCCCGCTGCGCAGGCCCGACCCCGCCCAACAGAAACACCGGTTTGCTGAACCCACGGATCAGCTCGGCCGCCTGCTCCCAACCCAACGGCTGGGCATCGGGATGCGTCTGGGTCGGCTGAACCGGCGACAGCGTGACGAAATCCACGTCCATCATGTGCGCCAGCGCCAGCTCCTCAGCATTGTGGCAAGAGGCCGCCAACCAACGGTCTTTCGGCAGCGGACGGCCTTTGCTCGCATATTTGCGCAATTGCGCCGAGGTCATATGCCAGCCGGCTGCGGGGAAATCCCCCAGCCATTCGAACGGTCCCTTGATCATCAGTTGCGCCTTGCCGGCACACAGGCCCACCGCATCCACCGCTAGGTCACGGTATTTGGGGTCGTAACCGTTGGGGGCACGCAGTTGAACCAGCTTGATGCCACCGGCGATGGCGTTCTGGATACCGCGCAACAACGCCGGGGTTTCCAGCTCGCCAGGGGTGATCAGGTACTCGGCGGGCAAGCGTGCCGCAGCGACAATCGGCGCATTCGCCGCCGGGAATTCATAGTTGGCCAGGTCCCGCGGTGCCACCCATTCCAACGGCTGCCCTTCGGCGCCATGGGGCTCGCCGGTAAAGGCCGAGACTTCCCAGACATCCAGCAACACCTGTTTGTCCGGGTAGTCATGTTGCACCTTGATCAGCGGCCGCGCCGTGGTGACCTGGATGCCCAGCTCTTCCTGCAACTCGCGAGACAAGGCCGTGGCGACCGACTCATCCGCCTCCACCTTGCCCCCGGGAAACTCCCAGAGGCCGCCTTGATGCTGAGTATCGGCGCGGCGTGCCAGCAGGATCCTGCCATCGACACCGCGAATCACCGCTGCTGCTACATGCACTCGTTTCACCGCCACTGCTTCCTCTCGTTATAACCCTTGCAGGAGCGAGCTTGCTCGCGAAGAACGTCAACGATAACGCGTACAGCCTGGATGAATGCGGTGGCGTTGAGTTTTTCGCGAGCAAGCTCGCTCCTACTTTCAGGTGCGATATTCCGCGTTGATCTTCACGTACTCGTGGGACAGGTCCGTGGTCCAGATGGTTTCGCTGCACTCGCCGCGACCCAGCTCGATGCGGATGGTGATTTCTTCCTGCTGCATCACTGCCGAGCCCTGGGCTTCGGTGTAGGTTTCGGCGCGGGCACCACGGCTGGCAATGCACACGTCGCCGAGGAACACGTCGATCTTGCTCACGTCCAGGTCAGGCACGCCGGCGCGACCAACGGCTGCGAGGATGCGGCCCCAGTTCGGGTCGGAAGCGAACAAGGCGGTCTTGATCAGCGGCGAGTGCGCCACGGTGTAACCCACATCCAGGCATTCCTGATGGTTGCCGCCGCCGTTGACCTCAACGGTGACGAACTTGGTCGCGCCCTCACCATCTCGCACGATGGCCTGGGCCACGTCCATGCACACTTCGAATACCGCCTGCTTCAACGCCGCAAACAGCGGGCCTTCGGTGGAGGTGATTTCAGGCAGATTGGCCTGGCCGGTGGCGATCAGCATGCAGCAGTCGTTGGTGGAGGTGTCCCCGTCGATGGTAATGCGGTTGAACGACTTGTTGGCGCCGTCCAGCATCAGGCGCTGCAGCACTTCGCGGGAGACTTTGGCGTCAGTGGCGATATAGCCGAGCATGGTGGCCATGTTCGGGCGGATCATGCCCGCGCCCTTGCTGATACCGGTCACGGTGACGGTCACACCGTCGTGCACGAACTGGCGGCTCGCGCCCTTGGGCAAGGTGTCGGTGGTCATGATCCCGGTGGCCGCAGCCGCCCAGTTATCCTCAGACAAATCATCCAATGCGGCTTGCAGGGCGCCTTCGATTTTCTCCACCGGCAGCGGCTCACCGATCACGCCGGTGGAATACGGCAGCACCTGGCTGGCGTCTACGCCGGTCAACTGCGCCAGCTTCGCGCAGGTGCGCGCAGCGGCGACCAGGCCAGGCTCGCCGGTACCGGCGTTGGCATTACCGGTGTTGGTCAGCAGGTAACGAATCGCCCCGGCCACACGCTGCTTGGCCAGGATCACCGGTGCAGCGCAAAAAGCGTTGAGGGTGAACACGCCGGCGACGGTCGAGCCTTCGGCGCAGCGCATCACCACCACATCCTTGCGCCCTGGACGCTTGATACCGGCCGAAGCGATACCAAGTTCAAAACCGGCGACCGGGTGCAATGTGGGCAAAGGACCAAGACCAACAGCCATGTATGCGCTCCTTGAGAGAGAGGATGTGTGTGCCGTCACTGTCGACGGTAAATTAATGGCAAAACGCCGCGACGGCTGATGCCGGTCGCGGCGCAGGATGTTGCAGCGTCAGGCGAAAATCTTATTCGATCTGGCCGTGGCAGTGTTTGTATTTCTTGCCCGAACCGCAGAAGCACAGCTCGTTGCGGCCCAATTTCTGATCATTGCGTACCGGGCTTTGGGCCAGGGCCACATCGACTTCTTCACCCAACACCTCAGGCGCGTCCAGGCCAGGTGCTTCGTCATGCTGGAACTGCATGCGCGCAGCCAGTGCCTCGGCTTCCTGACGCAGGCGTGCCTCTTCCTCGATCGGGTCTTCGCGACGCACCTGAACGTGGGACAGCACGCGAATCGAATCGCGCTTGATCGAATCCAGCAACTCGGAGAACAACGTGAACGACTCGCGCTTGTACTCCTGCTTCGGGTTCTTCTGTGCGTAGCCACGCAAGTGGATGCCGTGGCGCAGGTGGTCCATGGTCGACAGGTGGTCTTTCCACAGGTCGTCCAGCACGCGCAGCACGATCTGCTTCTCGAAGGTGCGCAGTGCTTCGGCACTCGCCTGCTCTTCTTTCTCGTTGTATGCGGCCAGCAGCTCGCTCATCAGCTTCTCGCGCAGCGTCTCTTCGTACAGGTGATCGTCTTCGTCCAGCCACTGCTGGACCGGCAGGTCCACACCGAAGTCGCTCTTCAACGCGGCTTCCAGGCCGGCTACATCCCACTGCTCAGGCAGCGACTGCGGCGGGATATGCGCGCTGACGGTCGCGTTGAGCACGTCCTGGCGGAAGTCGGCAATGGTCTCGCCAATGTTGTCGGCGGCCAGCAACGTGTTACGCATGTGATAGATCACTTTACGCTGTTCGTTGTTGACGTCATCGAACTCAAGCAGTTGCTTGCGAATGTCGAAGTTGCGGCCTTCGACCTTGCGCTGTGCCTTCTCGATGGCGTTGGTCACCATGCGGTGCTCGATCGCTTCGCCGGACTGCATGCCCAGGGCCTTCATGAAGTTCTTCACGCGGTCCGAGGCGAAGATGCGCATCAGGCTGTCTTCCAGGGACAGGTAGAAACGGCTGGAACCGGCGTCACCCTGGCGACCGGCACGACCACGCAACTGGTTGTCGATACGGCGCGATTCGTGACGCTCGGACGCAATCACCTGCAAACCACCGGATTCCAGTACGGCCTGGTGGCGTTTCTGCCAGTCGGCCTTGATCTGGGCGATCTGCTCGGGGGTCGGGTTGTCCAGCGAAGCCACTTCCACTTCCCAGTTGCCGCCCAACAGGATGTCGGTACCACGACCAGCCATGTTGGTGGCGATGGTCAGTGCGCCTGGGCGACCGGCCTGGGCGATGATCTCGGCTTCCTTTTCGTGGAACTTGGCGTTGAGCACCTTGTGCTCGATGCCTTCCTTGTTGAGCAGGTTGGACACGTGCTCGGAAGTCTCGATGGTCGCGGTACCCACCAGGATGGGGCGGCCCTTGGCCATACCGTCCTTGATGTCGTTGATGATCGCCGCGTATTTCTCTTCGGCGGTCAGGAACACCAGATCGTTATAGTCTTTACGCGCCAGCGGCTTGTTCGGCGGGATGACCACCACCGACAGACCATAGATCTGGTGGAATTCGAACGCTTCGGTGTCGGCCGTACCGGTCATGCCGGACAGTTTGTTGTACAGACGGAAGTAGTTCTGGAAGGTGGTGGACGCCAACGTCTGGCTTTCGGCCTGGATGTTGAGCATTTCCTTGGCTTCGATGGCCTGGTGCAGGCCTTCGGACAAACGACGACCGGGCATGGTACGGCCGGTGTGTTCGTCGACCAGAACGACCTGGCCGTCCTGGACGATGTATTCGACGTTGCGATGGAACAGCTTGTGGGCGCGCAGGCCGGCATACACGTGGGTCAGAAGGCCCAGGTTATGCGCCGAGTACAGGCTTTCGCCTTCGGCCAGCAGGCCGATCTGGGTCAGCATGTCTTCGACGAACTGGTGACCGGCTTCGTTGAGTTCGACCTGACGGGTCTTCTCGTCGATGGTGAAGTGACCTTCTTTGGTCACCACGCCTTCGACTTCCTCGATGTGCTGCTCCAGGCGCGGGATCAACTTGTTGATCTCGGTGTACAGGCGCGAGCTGTCTTCGGCCTGGCCGGAGATGATCAGCGGGGTACGGGCTTCGTCGATGAGGATGGAGTCGACTTCGTCGATCACGGCAAAGTTGAGTTCGCGCTGGAATTTTTCTTCCATGCTGAACGCCATGTTGTCGCGCAGGTAGTCGAAACCGAATTCGTTGTTGGTGCCGTAGGTGATGTCGGCGGCGTAGGCGGCGCGCTTCTCTTCCGGCGGCTGGAACGGCGTGACCACACCGACGGTCAGGCCGAGGAATTCATACAGCGGGCGCATCCAGTTGGCGTCCCGGCGAGCCAGGTAGTCGTTCACCGTCACAACGTGCACGCCCTTGCCGGACAGTGCGTTGAGGTAAACGCCCAGGGTTGCCACCAGGGTCTTGCCTTCACCGGTACGCATTTCGGCAATCATGCCTTCATGCAAGGTCATGCCGCCGATCAGTTGGACGTCGAAGTGGCGCATGCCCATGACGCGCTTACCGGCTTCACGGGCGACCGCAAAGGCTTCGGGAAGCAGCTTGTCGAGGGTTTCACCTTTGGCTATGCGGGCCTTGAACTCTTCGGTCTTGGCGCGCAATTGCTCGTCCGACAGGGCAACCATCTGCTCTTCGAAGGCATTGACCAACTGCACCGTCTTGAGCATGCGTTTGACTTCGCGCTCATTCTTGCTTCCAAAAAGTTTCTTTAACAAAGGCGCAAACATATCGGCAGGTTCTTCCACACATAGGGATGGAGGGCGCACCGTCAGTGGCCCGAGCAGCCCTCACGGCCGCATGCGAACGCGCATTCTACCCGGAATCGTGGGTGAGGAAAGTGGCGTTGTTCCCCGATGCGGGCACGGCGCTGTGAGAGGGCTTGTTTAAAATAAGGGCTTTTGCTGGAACTTCAACCCATCAAGCGTAGAAGTTACTTATTGATTTCACGGGAAAAGCCCTGCCGATGCATGGCGTCGGGGCCCACAGGCGCTTTCTGTTAAGATGCTCGCTCTGTTACCTAAGGTGTCTAAACATGGCATTTCGCCCTCTTCCAGCCCGCGCTCCCAGCGTGTTGCTTCGCGAAGCCAAGCCGTTGAGAGCCATCTTTGGCCACGCCAAGCGCCTGGGGCATTTGCAACGCCTGCTCGAAAGCCAGTTGCAGCCGGCCGCGCGCGAACACTGTCATGTGGCGTCCTGGCGTGAAGGCAATCTGCTGTTGATCGTCACTGACGGCCATTGGGCGACCCGTCTGCGTTACCAGCAAAAACGCCTGCTGCGCCAATTGATGGTGTTTGATGAGTTCGCCGGCCTGGTGCGCATCCAGTTCAAGGTACAGCCGCCCACCGTGCTGCGCAGCGCGGCGGGACATACCCTGGACCTGTCGGAAAATGCGGCCGAAACCCTTCAGGCCACGGCCGAAGGGATCAATGATCCGGGTCTGCGCGCGGCACTGCAACGGCTGGCCGCCCATGCCAGGCCCAAATCCTGAGCCTCACTTGCGCTTGCTGCCGCCCAGCAACGAGCCCAGCAAGCCGCGCACCAACTGGCGCCCCATCTGATTGGCGGCCTGCTGCATGGCGGATTTCAGCGCCTTGCCTGCCGTGGTGCCCAGGAATGCACCGGCCTTGTCGGTAAAGCTGGGTTCTTCGGTCGCGGGCCTGGCCTCATCGGTCGGTCCCAAGTCTTTACGCGCCATCAGTACTTCGTAGGCTGATTCGCGGTCAATCGGCTTGTCATAACGGCCCTGCAGCGGCGAACTGGCGATCAACGCCGCCCGTTCGGCCTCGGTCAGCGGCCCGATCCGCGACTGCGGCGGTGCGACCAGCACCCTCTGGACCCTCTCCGGCGTGCCCTTTTCCTCCAAGGTGCCCACCAGCGCTTCACCGGTGCCCAACTCGGTCAACACCGCCAAGGCATCGAAGGCCGGGTTGGGTCGGAAACCGTCCGCCACCGCCCGCAGGGATTTTTGCTCTTTGGTGGTAAATGCCCGCAGGCCATGCTGAACACGCAAGCCCAACTGCGCCAGCACCGTGTCAGGCAAGTCGCCCGGCGATTGAGTGACAAAGTACACGCCCACCCCTTTGGAACGAATCAAGCGCACCACCTGTTCCAACCGGTCCTGCAAGGCCTTGGGTGTATCGGCGAACAACAGGTGCGCCTCATCGAAAAACAGCGCCAACAGCGGTTTATCCGCATCGCCACGCTCGGGCAACTGCTCGAACAGTTCCGCCAGCAGCCACAACAGGAAAGTCGCGTAGACCTTCGGCGCGTCATGCACCAGGCGGCTGGCATCCAGCAGATGGATACGACCGCGCCCGTCGCCGGCGGGCTGCAAGATATCCTCAAGCTGCAGGGCCGGCTCGCCGAACAGCGCTTCGGCGCCCTGCTGCTCCAGCACCGCAAGGCGCCGCAACAGCGCCTGGCTGGAGCCGGTGGTCATCAGCGCCGCATCGTCGCCCAACAGTTCAGGGTGATAACGCAGGTGGTTGAGCAATGCCTTGAGGTCTTTGAGGTCCAGCAGCAACAGGCCTTCACGGTCGGCCACCTTGAAGGTCGCGTACAGCGCCGACTGCTGGCTGTCGGTGAGTTCCAGCAGACTGCCAAGCAACAACGGGCCCATTTCACTGATGGTGGTGCGCAACGGATGACCGGACTGGCCGTGGATATCCCACAGCGTGACCGGATAAGCCTTCGGCGCGTAATCAAGAAACGGCATCCCGGCAATGCGTTCGGCGACTTTGCCCTGAGGGTTGGCCGCGGCGCCCAGACCGCAGAGGTCACCCTTGATGTCGGCGGCGAATACCGCCACGCCCGCATCGCTGAAGGCTTCCGCCAGGCGCTGCAAGGTGACGGTCTTGCCGGTGCCGGTGGCGCCGGCGATCAACCCGTGACGGTTGGCCAGGCGCATGGGCTGGGCGATGGGCTGGCTGTCTGGACCGGCACCGATAAGCAGTTGTGTGGAGTCAGGCATTTCGTCACCTATGGTTAATCTTTAGGGCCGCGAGGTCGATATAGACGGATGTAAGCCCGACAAAGACTAGAAAACGGTCAGATAATTCCGACACGGACCAACGGAGCTATCACCAGAAATATCACACTTTTTTAACGCTGCCATTTTGCGCCTCCTCTAGAGGGCGCGCACTGGATATCAAGACCTTAGCGGACCCTACAAGCCATGAATAAAAACCTGCGCTTCAGCCATAAAATTTTGCTTGCAGCCTCCCTTATTGTCATCGCCGCCTTTGCGTTGTTCACCCTCTATAACGACTACCTGCAGCGCAATGCGATTCGTGACGACCTCAATAGCTACCTGCATGAAATGGGCGACGTCACCGCCGGCAGCATTCAGACCTGGCTCACCGGGCGTATCGCGCTGGTCGAAAACGCCGCACAGAATATCGCCCTCAACCCCGAGCCTTCCGTGGTTGCCAGCCTGCTGGAACAGAAAGCGCTGACATCGTCGTTCATGGCGACCTACGTCGGCGACAGCCAGGGCACCTTCACTATCCGCCCTGACACCAAGATGCCCGAGGGTTTCGACCCGCGTGTGCGCCCCTGGTACAAGGGCGCCCAGGCCAGCAACGGCTCGACTTTGACCGAGCCTTATATCGACGCGGCCACGGGGCAGCTGATTATTTCCATCGCCACCCCGAGCGCCAAGGCCGGCCAGAGCATCGGCGTGGTGGGCGGCGACCTGAGCCTGCAAACCCTGGTGGACAACATTGGCGCGCTGGACCTGGGCGGCATGGGCTACGCATTCCTGGTCAGTGCCGACGGCAAAGTGCTGGTGCACCCGGACAAGGCGCTGGTCATGAAGACCCTGGCTGACGTGTACCCCAAGGACACGCCTAAGATCAGCACGGACTTCAGCGAAGTGCAGGCCAACGGCAAGACCAATATCGTGACCTTCACTCCGATCAAGGGCCTGCCGTCGGTGAACTGGTACCTGGGCATTTCGGTGGATAAAGCCAAATCCTTCGCCATGCTCACCGAATTCCGCACGTCGGCGGTCATCGCCACCCTCATCGCCGTGGTGATCATCATCGCGCTGCTGGGCATGTTGATTCGCGTGTTGCTGCAACCCCTGCATGTGATGACCCGCGCCATGCAGGACATTGCCGACGGCGAAGGCGACCTGACCCGGCGCCTGACCATCCAGAACAACGACGAGTTCGGCACCCTGGGGACCGCATTCAACCGTTTTGTCGAGCGCATTCACACGTCGATCCGCGAAGTGTCCTCGGCCACCGAGCAGGTCAACGAAGTGGCACTGCGGGTGGTCAGCGCGTCCAACTCGTCGATGGTCAATTCAGACGAACAGGCCAACCGTACCAACAGCGTCGCCGCTGCGATCAATCAACTGGGCGCTGCCGCTCAGGAAATTGCGCGTAACGCGGCGCAGGCCTCCAGCCAGGCCAGTGATGCGCGGCATCTGGCTGAAGACGGCCAGCAAGTGGTAGAGCGCAATATCAAGGCCATGACCCAGCTGTCGAGCATGATCAGCGCTTCCAGCAGCAATATCGAGGCGCTGAACAGCAAGACGGTGAATATCGGCCAGATCCTTGAAGTGATCACCAGTATTTCCCAGCAAACCAACTTGCTCGCGCTCAACGCCGCCATCGAGGCTGCACGTGCCGGTGAAGCCGGCCGCGGCTTTGCGGTGGTGGCCGATGAAGTGCGCAACCTGGCGCATCGCACCCAGGAATCGGCACAACAGGTGCAGAAAATGATCGAGGAACTGCAAGTCGGCGCCCGGGACTCGGTGAGCACCATGAGTGAAAGCCAGCGCCACAGCCAGGACAGCGTGGAAATCGCCAACCTGGCCGGCGAGCGCTTGAACAGCGTGACCCAGCGCATTGGCGAGATCGACGGCATGAACCAGTCCGTGGCCACCGCCACCGAAGAGCAGACCTCGGTGGTGGAGTCGATCAATATGGACATCACTGAAATCAACACCCTCAACCAGGAAGGCGTGGAAAACCTGCAATCGACGCTGCGCGCCTGCACGGACCTGGAGCAACAGGCGTCGCGCCTGAAGCAATTGGTGGGCAGCTTCCGCATCTGATACAGAAGGGCTTGGCGGTACTCGGTAAACATGTGGGAGGGGTTTGCTCCGGATGAGCATAGGTATCTACACAACTCTGGAGCGCCCAACCGTAACCACGATGCGCAGCGAGCCGCTCTTGATCTTGATCTGCTTTTGATCTTAGGCGCCCCGTTAAACCACGCTGGCCGAACGCAGGCTTGAATCCGTGGGTAACCCGGCAGGACGCCGGGTTAGCCGCACTGGGCCAGGGATGGCCCATTGCGGCGGCCCACGGATTCAAGCCTGCGTTCGGGCACACCGAGCATTAGCGAGGTGCCGAGTGGTGGGGCAAGAGCGTTTTGCTTACTTTTGCGCTTTTCAAAAGTGAGCCGCCGTAAGGGCGGAACCCTAAGTGGCCGTTACCTAAATAACGGATATGTACTCGGTCCAATCCAACATCCTGATCGGCCCTGAGGCCGCCATCGGGGGCAAGCCCCCTCCCACATTTGGATCGCGGAGCGTCAGGTAGATAAGCGTTGGCTGTCCGGCCGTCGCGGCAGCCAGCTCTCTCCTACATTTCCCAGCCTTTCAAGCTTGAACACGCAGCACGACCCCAATCCCGATCGAACATCTATCCTTACCTCAGGTCCACGTAAAGGAGAGCAATGGATCGGAGGGATGTTCATCGTGCATATCGCTGACATAACCATGTTCTACGCCCCGGCCAGCGGCGGCGTACGCACGTACCTGGACGCCAAGCACCGGCGCCTGGCGCTTAAGCGCGGCATTCGTCACAGTCTGCTGGTGCCGGGCGCCCACTTGAGCGAGCGGGACGGTATTTTCGAGGTGCCGGCGCCGCCGCTGCCCTTCGGCAAAGGCTACCGCTTCCCCCTGCGCCTGGCGCCATGGCGAAATGTCCTGCACGATTTGCAGCCCGATCTGATTGAGGTCGGCGATCCCTACCTGACCGCCTGGGCCGCCCTGGACGCGCGGCGCCAGCTGGATGTGCCCGTCATCGGCTTTTATCACTCCGATCTCCCCCTGCTGGTGCGTAACCGCATGGGCGCCTGGTTTACCCCCAACGTCGAAGCATATGTCAGCAAACTCTATGGGAATTTTGACCGGGTACTGGCCCCCAGCCAGGTGATGGCAGACAAACTCATTGGGCTTGGAGTGAAAAACGTTTTCGTACAACCTCTGGGCGTCGACCTGCACACCTTCAACCCCGCCGTACGCGATCCTGGCCTGCGCGCCGAACTGGGAATCGCTGAAGACACCCGGCTGCTGATTTTCGCCGGGCGTGGCTCCAAGGAAAAAAACCTGCCGGTGCTGCTCAACTGCATGAAGCGCCTGGGCGAGGGCTATCACTTGTTGCTGGTAGGCTCCGGCATGCCGGCCAATGTGCCGGACAATGTCACCGTAGTCGATGGCTTCCGCCCGGCCGATCACGTTGCCCGCTTGATGGCCAGCGCCGATGCGTTGCTGCATGGCGGCGACCAGGAAACTTTCGGCCTGGTCATTCTGGAGGCCATGGCCTGTGGCATTCCGGTGGTTGCGGTGGCGGCGGGTGCCTTCACCGAGATTGTCGACGAACGCTGTGGCCTGCTCTGCGCGCCCAACAACCCCAAGGCGATGGCCGATGCGGTACGCGAACTGTTTGGCGCCGACAGTCGTCGTCTCGGGGAACAGGCCCGGCGCCATGTCGAACAGCATTATGCGTGGGATGCGGTGGTGGACAGCCTGCTGGGGCATTACCACGCCGTGCTGGGCACGCAAAAACCGATGCTCGCCCATGGTTGAACGCTCAGTCATGCTGGTGCTGCACGATGTGGCGCCGAATACCTGGCCCGATTATCGACCCTTTGTCGAGGCGGTCGATGCCCTCGGCAGTGTTCCTATCACCTGGCTGGTCGTCCCCGACTTTCATCACCACCACGCCCTGGACGCTCATGCCGACTTCCGGCGCCTGCTCGACCATCGCGTGGCAAAGGGCGATGAACTCACCTTGCACGGCTATTACCACTGCGACGATCAACCCCG
The DNA here is from genome assembly GCF_022807995.1 of Pseudomonas orientalis. Lineage (NCBI taxonomy): Bacteria > Pseudomonadati > Pseudomonadota > Gammaproteobacteria > Pseudomonadales > Pseudomonadaceae > Pseudomonas > Pseudomonas orientalis. The sequence continues at coordinate 4,592,849 of NZ_CP094351.1, forward strand.
GCCACGTACGCCACGGGACTGGTTCATGCGACGCATCTATACCCATGAAGGCGAGTTCTACCAGCTGTCCGAGGCCGAGGCATTGCAGCGCCTGACCGCCGGCATCGAGGTGTTCCAGCGCAATGACTGGCCCCTGCAAGGGTTTGTCGCACCCGCCTGGCTGATGAGCCAGGGCACCCGGTTGGCGTTGCGTCAGTTACCGCTGCGCTACACCAGCGACCCGCAGCATCTGTATCGCCTGCCTGACTTCACGCCCGTCCACGCCCCGGGCCTGGTGTGGAGCGCTCGCACCGCGTGGCGCCGAGGCCTGTCCAAAGTGTTGAGCGATCGACGCGAGCAGCGCTGGCAGTCCGCACCGGTGATCCGACTAGGGTTGCACCCCGTCGATATGCGCCACGGGTTTTCCCGTCGATACTGGCTGCAAACCCTGGAGCGCCTGCTTGATGATGGACGCACGCCACAGACCAAATCCGTGTGGCTGTCGACGCTGCCATGCGCCGGCTGATCTGGCTGGTACTGGCGCTGCTGGTCGCGCTGGTGATCCCGGTGTGGCTGGGTGGCGGCGAAACCATTGCGCGCCTGCGCCAGTTCCCCCTGCCCCAGTTGTTGGGGATGTTTGCCATGATCATCGGCTGCTGGTTAATCAACAGCCTGCGCATGCGCTTATTGCTTGGCGAACAACGCAGTCGATTGGGATGGCGCAAAAGCCTGGGCGTGGTGATATCGACCGAGTTCGCCATGTGCGCGACGCCGGGCGGCAGCGGCGGCCCCTTGACGCTGATGGGCCTGCTGGCCCGCAACGGCATACGTCCGGCTCACGGCAGCGCGGTGTTCGCCATGGACCAGTTGAGTGACTTGGTGTTCTTTTTCTGCGCACTGGTGGGCATCGTGCTGTATGCGCTGTTCCATAGCCTCAGCCCGCGCCTGGAATGGCTGCTGGGGCTCAGTGCCGTATCGATGGTCGGTGGCGTCGTCGGCGGCCTGTTGGTGGTGCACTTTCATCGCCGCCTGATTCGCCTGGCCGGACGGGCACTCAAGGCCATGAAGGTGCGCGTCGGCACCCGCCGGCGCTGGGCCCGCCGGTTGCTGCGCTTCCTCGCGGCATTCACCCAAACACTGAAATTACCCTGGAGCATCCTGCTCGGGGTATTTGCGCTGACCAGCCTGCACTGGTTATTACGCTATAGCGTGCTGTACCTGGCGCTGCGCGGCCTGGGTGGTGAAGTGCAGTGGGCCTGGAGCTTCCTGATCCAGATGCTGTCCTTGACCGCCGGGCAATTCAGCCTGCTGCCAGGCGGGGCCGGGGCGGCGGAGCTGACGTCGGCGGCACTGCTCGCGCCGATGGTGGGCAACGCCACGGCGGCGGCGGCGATCCTGATCTGGCGGGCAGTGACCTACTACTTCTATCTGCTGGCCGGCGCGCCGGTGTTTCTGCTGATGGTGGGCAAACCGCTGCTCAAGCGTCTTTTCCGGGGGCCGCAGGCGGCTTTTCATCCTTCTGCAACTGCTCCCACAACTGGGCGGCACCGGGAAAGTCAGTACCATCCTCAGCACCCAGTGCGTCCGGATCGTAGCGACTCAGACAGCCCTCGCCCACGGTAGCGGGGGGCCTGGAAGTCGCCTTGTCGAGTGGGTCGGTCATGGCCGCCTCCTGAAAATAAAAAGGGCCCGGAGAGTTTTACTCCCGGGCCCCTGCTCGTTCAATCAAAACGCGTCGGTCAGAACACCACGGTCTTGTTGCCGTGCACCAATACGCGATCTTCCAGGTGATAACGCAAGCCACGGGCCAGCACCATCTTCTCGACGTCGCGACCGAAACGCACCATGTCTTCGATGCTGTCGCTGTGGCTGACGCGCACCACGTCCTGCTCGATGATCGGACCGGCGTCCAGTTCTTCGGTGACGTAGTGACAGGTCGCGCCAATCAGCTTCACGCCACGCAGGGACGCCTGGTGATAAGGCTTGGCACCCACGAACGACGGCAGGAAGCTGTGGTGAATGTTGATCACCTTGCCGGCGTATTCGCGGCACAGTTCCGGCGGCAGGATCTGCATGTAGCGCGCCAGCACCACCACGTCGGCTGCGTGCTGCTTGACCAGGCGCGACACTTCGGCAAACGCGGGCTCCTTGTCCTGCGGGTTGACCGGCACGTGGTAATACGGGATGCCATGCCATTCGACCATGCTGCGCAGGTCATCATGGTTGGAAATCACACACGCAATTTCGCAATCGAGTTCATCGCTGTGCCAGCGGTGCAGCAGGTCCGCCAGGCAGTGGGATTCACGGCTGGCCATCAGCACGACGCGTTTCTTCTGCTCTGTGTCAGTGATGTGCCAGGTCATCGAAAACTCTTCGGCGATCGGCGCAAACGCCTCGCGAAAGGCTTGCAGACCAAAAGGCAAAGTATCGGCACGGATTTCGTGACGCATGAAAAACCAACCGCTGAGGTCATCCGAGTGATGGCTCGCCTCGGTGATCCAACCGTTATGAGAAGCCAGAAAGTTACTGACCTTGGCAACGATGCCAACCCGGTCCGGGCAAGCAATCACCAGCCGAAAAGTGCGCATTAGGGGGAAACTCCAGAACTTCGCAAAGGCCGCCATTCTAGCGATTGCGCAGAAAAACTGCAGTACTCCTTGCGCCTTATTCTGCTGCCTGACGCTGGCAACACCCCTTAATAGCGTAAGGTTTTACCACCGTTATATGGCCTTACGCACGCAAGCTCGGCACTTAGCCGAATTAAGCTGAATGTTTTTAGCCGCACACCCGATAATTAACTCGACTGCAAAGCGCTGCCAAAAAACTTCAATCTAATTCACATAAATAGCTGCTTAAATGTTTACTTGATGAAATTGCCTGACTATTATTAGGCCACTCACCCTGTCAATCAGCGTTCTACATAAGGTAGTCCACATGTCTCTGATCAACGAATACCGCGCCACCGAAGAAGCTATCAAAGAGCTGCAAGCCCGTTTGAAGAACCTGTCGCAAGACGACAAGCTGAAAACCGAGCTGGAATTCGAAGGCAAACTGCGCACCCTGATGGGGGAATACTCCAAATCCCTGCGTGACATCATCGCGCTGCTGGATCCGGAATCGAAAGTTAAAGCACCGCGCGGCGCTGTGAAAACTACCGGCACCAAACGTGCTCGCAAGGTCAAGCAGTACAAAAACCCGCACAACGGTGAAGTGATTGAAACCAAAGGTGGCAATCACAAGACCCTGAAAGAGTGGAAAGCCAAGTGGGGCGGTGACGTGGTAGAAGGTTGGGCTACCCTGCTGGGCTAAGCCTGGTCGGATCTGCATCCGATACGCAACACATTAAAAACGCCAGCTAGCTGGCGTTTTTTATTGTCTGGATATTTTGCAGTTGCTCGGCTACAGATTCAGGCGGGCCGCTAAAGAGTCGGCATAGTCTTGCCATTCACCCAGTACCTGGCACTGAAACGAAGTCGCACTGTTTTCCAACTCCTTATGGGCCTGCTTAAATGCCGCCAAGGTATTCGGCGCGCCCCATGCCGGGTCTGACAACCGTTGCTGACAGAAAAGTCTCCAGCGTTCTTGCTCCTCATTGTTCAAGGTTTCAGGAAAGTTACGCGCGCGGTAGCGAAATAATAATTCCGGCAATCGATGATCATCGAACGGCCATTGCTGGCGTCCCAGTTGTACCGGCTCCGCCATGCGAACTTGTTCACATAAGCGCCGATCACGGTCGCCAATAAAACCCTCATAGAGCTGCTGCTCCGGATCGGCATTCGGCGCATATTCCTCCTCGGCGTAAACCTTCGCCAACTTGTCACGCCAAAGTTCCTGTGCGTCAGTTAGTCGCAGCGCCCGTGCCTGGTAAACCTCCATATCCAATTGCAGCCGCTCGCGATCTTGCGCGCGCAGCACCTTCAAGGGCGCCACGACCGGACAGCGGTTGATGTGCAGCAACTTGAGCGGCACCGGCAGATCACCCGCCGCCAGCTCATCGCGTCGCGTATAGAGGCGCTCGCGCAGCGTCTGGACGTCCAGTTCGAGCAGGGCCTGCGGGTCGAGCCCCAAGTCACACACAATCAGGGCATTGCGATTGCGCGGATGCCAGGCCAACGGCAAGACAACCCCAAGATAATGACGCTCGGCGCTGAACCGTCCGGAAATATGCACCAGCGGCTGCAACAAGCGCACCTGGTCCATCACCCGTTGCTTGCTACGCAACTGGAATAGCCATTCATACAGCTTGGGTTGTTTGTCCCGCACCAACCGCGCCAGGGCGATGGTCGCGCGCACGTCAGACAACGCATCGTGGGCCTGGCCGTGGTCGATGCCATTGGCTTGCGTCAGGCGCTCAAGCTTGAGCGTCACGCGCCCGTCCTGCTCGGGCCATACAATTCCCTCCGGGCGCAGGGCATACGCGGTACGCATCACATCGATCAAGTCCCAGCGGCTGTTACCGCCCTGCCACTCGCGCGCGTAAGGGTCGAAAAAGTTGCGGTACAGGCTGTAGCGCGTCATTTCATCGTCAAAACGCAGGGTGTTGTAACCCGCGCCGCAGGTACCGGGGGCCGAGAGCTCGGCATGCACCCGCGTCATGAAGTCCGCTTCGGCAAGGCCTTTCTGCGCCAGGACCTGCGGCGTGATACCGGTGATCGCACACGCCGCCGGATGGGGCAGAATATCGTCGCCGGGCTGGCAATACAGATTGATCGGCGGGCCGACCTCGTTGAGCTCGAGGTCGGTACGAATGCCGGCTACCTGCAGCGGGCGATCGCTGCGCGGGTTGATCCCGGTGGTTTCATAGTCGTACCAGAAAATGGAGGTCACGGGTTGTTCCTGTGCTGAAGACCGGCAAAGTCTAGGCGCTGCAAGGTGTCAGGGGCCAGCGATACCTATACTGGACAAACATCCAGCAAAATCTTCAAGGGTTGCTTCCCGCCTCGACACTGCTAGCATCCGTCTCTCTCAGTCGCTTCGCACTGCCAAGGATCGCAATGCCAACAGCTCCTCTGGATACCTGCTACCAGATCGAGACCCCCGAGGGTATCGACCTGCCCTTGCGCCCTGCCGGCCTTGCGCCAAGGGCATTGGCCTACGCCTTCGATCTGCTCGCACGCGGCGTGATCATGGGCATCCTGCTGGTGCCCCTGGCGCTGCTTGGCAACCTCGGGCTCGGCCTGGGCTCGCTGCTGCTGTTCCTGGTCAGCTGGTGGTACATGGTGCTGTTCGAAGTGCTCAACCAGGGCTGCTCGCCCGGCAAGCAGGTCATGGGCCTGCGGGTGGTGCAGGACGACGGTACCGCCATCGGTTGGTCGGCATCGCTGATCCGCAACCTGCTGCGTTTTGTCGATATGCTGCCCTTCGGCTACTTCTTCGGTGCCATCAGTTGCCTGCAACATCCGCACTTCAAGCGGCTCGGCGACCTGGCGGCGGGTACGCTGGTGGTCTACCGCGAACAATCGCTGGCCCGTCCGCCCCTACCTCAAGCCACCGCCCTGCGCCTGCCCTTCGCGCTGGAGCTGAGCGAACAGCGGGCGATTCTCGGGTTCGCCGAACGCCAGGCCGACCTGTCTGCCGAGCGGGTGCACGAGCTGGCTGCAATCCTCGCCGCGCCCTTGCAGGTGTCTCCGGCTCGCGCCGTGGAGCAACTCAACGGCGTGGCCCATGGTTTGTTGGGGCCGACATGAAGCAGAGCCTTTTTGAAAGCCAGTACCAGCAGCACTGGCAGACCTTCGCCGAACAGTTGAGCCAGTTGGAGCGAGGCAAGGCCATCGAGGTGGCCGACTTCCCTTATCAATATCGCCGGCTGTGCCAGCATCTGGGCCTTGCCCAGGAGCGCGGCTACAGCAGTTACCTGGTGGATCGCCTGCAGCAACTGGCGCTGCGCGGCCACCAGCAACTGTATCGCCGTCGCAGCCAAACGACGGCGAACGCACTCGCCTTCATCCTCGCCGGCTTCCCGCGCCTGGTGCGTGAACAATGGCGCTTCGTATTGACCGCCAGCCTGCTGTTCTTCGGCAGCCTGCTGGGCATAGCGGTGCTGGTCTACCTGTTTCCCGACCTGATCTACAGCATCGTCAGCCCGCAACAGGTGGCCGAGATGCACAGCATGTACGACCCCACCGCCAGCCGCCTGGGTCGCGCGGCCGAACGTGCCTCCAGCGAAAACTGGATGATGTTTGGCTACTACGTGATGCACAACATCGGCATTGCCTTCCAGACCTTTGCCGCCGGCTTGCTGTTCGGCCTGGGCAGCGTGTTCTTCCTGGTGTTCAACGGATTGATCATCGGAGCGGTCTCCGGGCACCTGAGTGACATCGGCTACGGCCAGACCTTCTGGTCATTCGTGATCGGCCATGGCGCCTTCGAACTCAGCGCCATCGCACTGGCCGGTGCGGCGGGCCTGCAACTGGGCTGGTCGCTGATCGCGCCAGGGCCACTGGCACGCAGCGAATCCCTGCGCCTGGCGGCCCGCAAAAGCATGCAGATGCTCTGCGGTGTCATGATATTGCTGCTGATCGCAGCGTTCATCGAAGCCTATTGGTCATCCACCACGACCATCACGCCCTGGATCAAATACCTGGTGGGCGGCGCACTATGGCTGCTGGTGGCCGCCTACCTCATCTTCGCTGGCCGGACTTCCCATGCGCCTGACTGACGCCAGCGTGGTCATCCGCCCGCGTACTTCTTGGGAAGCCATGGACCTCGGCGTACTGATGGCCCGGGAACATCGTGCAGTGCTGATGGGCAGTTGGGCCCTGGTCAGCCTGCCTGTCTTCATGCTGCTAACTGCGCTGCTGTGGCAGTACCCGTCGTACGCCATATTCCTGTTCTGGTGGCTCAAGCCCGCCTTCGAGCGCTTGCCCTTGTTCATTCTTTCCAAGGCCCTGTTTGGTGAAACTCCAAGCCTGAAACAGGCCGTTCGCCAATGGCCACGCCTGCTCAAGGGGCAACTGTTCGCCAGCCTGACCTGGCGCCGGCTGAGCCTGAGCCGCAGCTTCATGCTGCCGGTGAGCCAGCTTGAAGGCCTGGATGGGCCACTGCGTCAACAGCGCCTGGGCGTACTGCAACAGCGCAATGCAGGTGCCGCGCGCTGGCTGACGATCATCGGGATGCATCTGGAGATCGGCCTGTGGTTCGGGTGCATGGCGCTGTTCTATCTATTCATCCCGGAGCAGGTCGAACTGGATTGGGACTGGCAGCGGCTGGTACTGGCGACAGGCCCGCAGGGGCTGTGGCTGGAGCACCTGAGCAACGGGTTCTATGCGCTGGTTCTGGTGTTCTGGGAACCCATCTACGTCGCCTGCGGTTTCAGCCTGTATCTCAACCGCCGCACCGTGCTGGAAGCCTGGGACCTGGAACTGGTGTTTCGCCGGTTGCGCCAACGTTTGAGCAACGTCGTACCGCTGTTGCTGCTGGCCTTAGGACTCTCGCTGGTGCAACTGAGCCCATCGGCGCTGGCAGATCAAACGACTGATCCGAAGCCTCTCAGTCCCCAGGCGGCCAGCCAATCAATCAAGGCGTTACTGGAAAAACCGCCGTTCAAGAATCCGCAAACCGTCACCCGTTACCGCTTTGGCGAGGAAAAACCCGCCACGGCCCGCGAAGCCCACGGCGACGGTAAATTGCCTGGCTGGCTCCAGCAATTGCTCGACAACCTCAACAGCGACACGTTCAGGCACGTGGCCCAAGGCTTGGAGATCCTGCTATGGAGCGTGGTAATTGGCGGGATGGTCCTGGTGGTGTGGCGCTACCGTGAATGGCTGCGCACGTTTGTCAGCCGGCGGCGGCCGCCCGGCAAAACAACAAGACCTGCGCCTGCCCAGTTGTTCGGCCTGGAACTGGGGGTCGAAACGTTGCCCGACGATATTGCCAGCGCCGCCGAACAGCTATGGCCCACCCAACCGAGGGAAGCCCTTGGCCTGCTGTACCGCGGCCTGCTCAGCCGACTGCTGCATGAGTTCAGCCTGCCACTCAAGAGTGCCGACACCGAAGGCCAGGTACTGGAGCGAATTCATCATTTGCAGCAACCGCAGTTACTGGCATTCAGTCGCGAATTGACCGGTCACTGGCAAAACCTCGCCTATGGCCATCGACTGCCTCCCGGCGCCGCCCAGCAAAAGCTGTGCAGCGATTGGCGCGCACTCTTCAATACCGGGGCCAGCCAATGAACCGGCCATTACTGTGGATTGCCGCGCTGCTCGCTTGCGCGTTGGGAGCGGGCGGCCTGTATGCCTGGCACAAGGCAATTCCCTATGAGGAAGTGGTGGATCGCGGCCCGTCGCCGGACGCACTGGCTAATCCTTACCTCGCGGCCGAGTACTTCCTGCGCCAGCAAGGTCTGGCGGTGGCGCATGCCAACGGGCTTGATCGGCTGGCCGACCTGCCCGCCCCGGGCCATAGCCTGCTGTTGCTGGGTGAACGCAGCAACATGACCCCACGTCAGGTCGAACAACTGCTGACATGGGCAAAAGCCGGGGGGCACCTGCTACTGGTGGCCGAGGCGCTATGGGATGAAGAGACCGGCAAAAGCGGCGACCTGCTGCTCGATCGTCTCAACCTTCGCCAGACCCTGAGTGATGACTTCGACGAGCCGGCACCACCGCGCAAAAAGGTCGCGCCAGACCTCACCAAACTGTATGTCGACAATGAAACCGCGCCGGCGTATTTCAGCTTTGACACCGACTTCAACCTGACCGACCCCAAGCACCTGGCGCAGTTTTCCGCCAACAGCGCCAAGTCCAGCCACCTGATGCAACTTGACTTCGGGCCAGGCCGCGTCACGGTACTCACCGACAGCGACCTGTGGAAAACTCCAGGCATCGGCAAACACGACAACGCCTGGTTGCTGTGGTACCTGAACCAGGGCACCGACGTCACCCTGCTGTTCAACAGCGACGCGGACAATCTGCTTACTCTGCTGGTCCGTTACTTTCCCCAGGCCCTCGTCGCGCTGATCGCACTGGTTGCCCTGGCACTCTGGCACGCCAGCGTGCGCCAGGGCCCGATCCTGGCGCCGGCGCCCAAGGCGCGTCGACAGCTACAGGAGCATTTGCGCGCCAGCGCCGACTTCCTGCTGCGCCGCAGCGGCCAGAGCGCATTGCTGCAAGCCTTGCAGCAGGACCTGATGCGCGCCGCCCGGCGCCGTCACCCCGGTTTTGAACATCTCGACACGACCGAACAATGTCAGGTGCTGGAACACCTGACGCGACAACCCTCCCCTCTCATCCGCCAGGCACTCGGCGCACCTGCGTTGAAACGGCTCTCCAGCGCTGACTTCAGCCGACAGGTGGCGTGCCTGCAAACCCTCAGGAATGCCCTATGAGCGACTCTCCAACGGCCACAACCCTGACCGCAGAAAATAATATCCAGAACGCCAGCCGACAGGCCCAGGCACTGCGCGTTGAGTTACGCAAGGCAGTCATTGGCCAGGACGCGGTGATTGATGACGTGCTTACCGCATTGATTGCAGGTGGTCATGTGCTGCTCGAGGGTGTACCCGGCCTTGGCAAAACGTTGCTGGTGCGTGCCCTGGCCCGTTGTTTCGGGGGCGATTTCGCGCGCATCCAGTTCACGCCGGACCTGATGCCCAGCGATGTCACCGGCCATGCGGTGTACGACCTGCAGACCGAACAGTTCAAGCTGCGCAAAGGGCCGTTGTTCACCCACCTGTTGCTGGCCGACGAAATCAACCGCGCCCCGGCCAAGACCCAGGCCGCACTGCTCGAAGCCATGCAGGAGCGCCAGGTCACCCTGGAGGGCGAGGCATTGCCCATCGCCGCGCCGTTCATGGTGCTTGCCACCCAGAACCCGATCGAACAGGAAGGCACCTACCCGTTGCCCGAAGCTGAGCTGGACCGTTTCATGCTCAAGGTGCGCATGGACTATCCCGACGCTGAACAGGAACTGGATATGGTGCGCGAAGTGACTCGTTCGTCCAGGGCCGACATGCTCGATGTACAACCTTTGCGTACCGTGCTGCAAGCCGACGACGTGATGCAGATGCAGCAGATTGCCAGCGGCATGCCCCTGGATGAACAGGTTCTGGACTATGCCGTGCGCCTGGCGCGGGCCACACGCAGTTGGCCAGGCTTGACCATCGGCGCCGGTCCACGGGCCTCTATCGCCCTGATTCGCGGTGCGCGTGCCCGGGCGCTGTTGCGCGGGGGAGCATTCGTGACCCCGGATGACGTCAAAGGCTGCGCTCTTGCGGTGCTGCGTCACCGCGTACGTCTGGCGCCGGAGCTGGACATCGATGGCCTGGAGGTGGATCAGGTGATCAAGCAGTTGCTCGATCAGATTGCGGCCCCCAGGCAGTAGCGCCGACATGAAACCGACCCGTCTGCTCCTGACCTGGCTGAGTGTCTTGTTGGCCCTCAGTATCCTGCTGGGCGCGTCGATGGCCTTGCAGTTCAAGGTGCCCGATACCTTGCACGCAATCGCCTGGGGCCTGCTGCTGGCCCTGCTGTTGCTGGCAATGCTCGATGCCATACGGTTACGCCGCCGCCCTTCGGCACGTGTGCACAGGACGCTGCCCGGCAGCCTGGCATTGGGGCGCTGGGGAGAAGTGCGCCTGGCGCTGGAACACGACTATCCACAGCCATTGACTGTGCAGGTGTTCGATCATGTGCCCGACGGGCTGGTTGTGGATAACCTGCCGCAATCCATCGCGCTGCGCCCAGGCGAGCGTGGTGAGCTGGGCTATCGTGTGCGCCCCGTGCGACGTGGGCATTTCAGCTTCAGCCGCTGCGAAATCCACCTGCCCAGCCCCTTGGGGTTGTGGTCGGCGCGACGCTGGCTTGAAGTCCCGGATGCCACTCGCGTATACCCCGACTTCGCGCGTTTATCCGGTGCGCAATTACAGGGTGTGGATAACTGGTTGAGCCAACTGGGTGTGCGCCAGCATCAGCGACGTGGACCGGGCCTTGAGTTTCACCAATTACGCGAGTTTCGCGACGGCGACAGCCTGCGTCAGATCGACTGGAAAGCCACGGCACGACAACGCACGCCGATTGCCCGGGAATACGAGGATGAGCGCGACCAGCAGATTGTATTCATGCTCGATTGCGGCCGGCGCATGCGCAGCCAGGACGACGAGTTGTCCCACTTCGACCACGCTCTGGATGCCTGCCTGTTACTGAGTTACGTCGCGTTGCGCCAGGGCGATGCAGTCGGGCTGTGTACCTTTGCCAGCGATCGGCCGCGTTACCTGGCGCCGATCAAGGGCAACGGTCAACTGAACGTTTTGCTCAATGCAGTCTACGACTTGCAAAGCACCCGTAAGACCGCTGACTACGAGGCCGCCGCCAGCCAGTTGCTGGCTCGGCAAAAACGCCGCGCATTGGTGATCGTGGTCACCAACCTGCGCGATGAAGACGATGACGCACTGGTGAGTGCGATCAAGCGTATCGGTCGACACCATCGGGTGCTGATCGCAAGTCTGCGAGAAGAAGTACTCGATAAACTGCGCCAGGCCCCGGTACAAACCCTGCCGGAGGCACTAGCCTACAGCGGCGCAATTGACTACCTCAACATGCGCAATCAGTTGCATGATCGCTTGAGTGCCCAGGGGCTGTCGGTGCTGGATAGCTTGCCGTCGAAGTTGGGCGCCGCGCTGGTGACGCGTTATCTGCGCTGGAAAAAAGCCGGCGTGTTCTGAACGCAAGCGCACGACCACCCTGCACACAGCTGCCATTACCGATTCAGACGGATGCCTGCAGAGGATCGAAACTGAAGTAATGCAGCAATGCGCTGATCAGTTGTGCGTATCCTTCGCATGCCTGAAGCACGCGGAAGCCGGAGTCGTAATGCTGGGGGTTGACGTCTTCATGGCTCCACAGACAGGTCGCGGCAAGGTCAACCGTGTGGAGCTCGCCGTTCGGCCCGGGAATCTTCAAGCGCAGCTCGAAGTCTGCGCCGATCATCATCGGTAACTGGCTGATCAGCATCAGCCCGTCTTCGGAAACGTCGCCCAGAAAACCGATTGGCTTATCCGTAAGCCGATTGAACACCTGCAAGAAATAAGGCAGCTGATGCCGTTCGATCCGTCGTTCGATAAACATGATGAGGTTGCCATCCCATAAAGCCAGTGATTCGGAACGAGCCCATCGCTCGCTCTCCCTGGATATCGGTGTGACAAGCGGTCGCCGTCACGAGACAGCTGCCGAATCCGGGCGTTGCATTCTTTTGAATAGAAAGTTGTACAAACAGACATTCAAAGAATAGCCCAAGTCTGGCAACAGGCCAGTCCTATCAGGCGACAAATTTCACTACAGCGACGCAGGTCGCGGCTGTGCCGCACTTGCGCCAGAGTAATGCCCCAACTGGCGCAGGGTATCGAGCCGGGCACGCGCACGGTAAGCGTACTCGCTGGACGGGTATTGGCTGATGATGAATTGATAGGTTTGCGCAGCATCGACGAACAGCTTCTGCCGCTCCAGGCACTGCCCGCGCAGCATCGAAACCTCGGGTTGCACATAACGACGGGTACGGCTTTCGCGGTCGACCTGGGACAACTCCAGGGTAACCCGCGCGCAATCACCCACCCCATAGGCACGGTAAGCATTGTTCAAATGGTGGTCCATAGACCAGCGGGTGCAGCCGACAACACTGACGGCCAGGGCAGCAACGAGCAAAATTCGCATGGGGGTTCTCCTGTCTTGTGCAGTGTATCGACCCCTGGTCGAAAATCTTCAAGGGTGTTCGCCTTTTCAACCGCAGCAAAAACAAGCCGATCGTCGATAAGTAGTGCAAACGAACAATGACTACAACGAAAGAGCATAGTAGCCTTCCCCAGCGCTTGAACTCAGGAGTCTGTGCATGTCCGTCCGTCGTACCAAAATCGTCGCCACCCTTGGCCCGGCCAGCAACTCGCCGGAAGTCCTCGAACAGCTGATTCTGGCTGGTTTGGACGTTGCCCGTCTGAACTTCTCCCACGGCACCCCGGACGAGCACAAGGCTCGCGCCAAGCTGGTGCGTGACCTGGCCGCCAAACACGGCCGCTTCGTGGCGCTGCTGGGTGACCTGCAAGGCCCGAAAATCCGTATCGCCAAATTCGCCAACAAGCGGATCGAGCTGAAAATCGGTGACAAGTTCACCTTCTCCACCAGCCATCCGCTGACCGAGGGCACCCAGGACGTGGTCGGCATCGACTACCCGGACCTGGTCAAGGACTGCGGCGTCGGCGACGAGCTGCTGCTCGATGACGGCCGCGTGGTCATGCGCGTCGACACCGCGACTCCGACTGAACTGCATTGCACCGTGATCATCGGCGGCCCGCTGTCCGACCACAAAGGCATCAACCGTCGCGGCGGTGGCCTGACGGCGCCGGCCCTGACTGAAAAAGACAAGGCCGACATCAAGCTCGCCGCCGAAATGGAAGTGGACTACCTCGCCGTGTCCTTCCCGCGCGACGCCGCTGACATGGAATACGCCCGTAAACTGCGCGACGAAGCCGGCGGTACCGCCTGGCTGGTGGCCAAGATCGAACGTGCTGAAGCCGTGGCCGACGATGAAACCCTCGACGGCCTGATCAAGGCTTCCGATGCCGTGATGGTTGCCCGTGGCGACCTGGGCGTGGAAATCGGCGATGCCGAGCTGATCGGTATCCAGAAGAAGATCATCCTGCACGCACGCCGCCACAACAAAGCGGTGATCGTTGCGACCCAGATGATGGAGTCGATGATCCAGAACCCGATGCCGACCCGTGCCGAAGTGTCCGACGTGGCCAACGCCGTGCTCGACTACACCGACGCCGTGATGCTCTCGGCTGAAAGCGCTGCCGGCCCATACCCGCTGGAAGCCGTCCAGGCCATGGCGCGCATCTGCGTCGGCGCTGAAAAGCACCCCACCAGCAAGACCTCCAGCCACCGCATCGGCAAGGTCTTCGAAAGCTGCGACCAGAGCATCGCCCTGGCGGCCATGTACACCGCCAACCACTTCCCGGGCGTCAAGGCGATCATCGCCCTGACCGAAAGTGGCTATACGCCGTTGATCATGTCGCGCATCCGTTCCTCGGTGCCGATCTACGCGTTTACCCCGCACCGCGAAGCCCAGGCCCGCGCGGCAATGTTCCGCGGTGTGTACACCATTCCCTTCGATCCGGCCTCGCTGGCACCCAACGAAGTCAGCCAGAAAGCCATCGACGAGCTGGTCAAACGCGGCGTCGTCGAAAAAGGTGACTGGGTCATCCTGACCAAGGGCGACAGCTACCACACCACCGGTGGCACCAATGGCATGAAGATCCTGCATGTGGGCGACCCGCAGTACTGAGTGATGCGCTGAAAAACAAAAGCCCCGCCATGAGAATGACGGGGCTTTTTGCATTTAAGGCGTCATCGCCGCGTGGTATCTACAAAACTGTCGTTCGCAGCCCCCTACGCTAACCACGATGCGAAGCGAGCCGCTCTTGATCTTGATCTTAGGCGCCCCGTCAAACCACGCTGGCCGGAATTCGCCATGGATTTGGGGGGTAAACCGGCAGGGATGCCGGTTTAGCCGCCCCGCGCCATGGATGGCGCGTGGCGGCGCCCCCCCAAATCCATGGCGGATTACGGGCACACCGAGCCTAAGCGAGGTGCCGAGTGGTGGGGCAAGAGCGTTTTGCTTACTTTTGCGCTTTTCAAAAGTGAGCCGCCGTAAGGGCGGAACCCATAGCAGCCGTTACCGCAGAAACGGATATGTACTCGATCTGATCCAACATCCTGGTCGGCCCTGAGGCCGCCATCGGGGGCAAGCCCCCTCCCACAGTTAATCGCGTACACCCTCAACCACGAGGCACAAACACATCAGCCAGCAGTTGACTACGCGGCAGCCCCGCCAAAAACAAACGCTTGGAGAACACCTCAACGCTGCCAGGGTGCCCGCACAGTAAAGCCTGGGTTTGCCGCGAAACAAGCCGCAGTTGCCCCAATGCCTGGTCCAACTGCGCCGCCGTCCACAGCTCCACCGTCAGGTTGGAATACTGCGCGGCGAGCTCCGCCAAGGGCCCGGCCAGATAATGCCCATCAGCATCATGCGCCAGATGAACCACGCGAATGGCACCTTGGTGATCCTGACGCAACGCCTCACGCAACACCCCCCACAACGGCCCCAGCCCGGTACCGGAAGCCAGCAGCCACAGCGGTCGCGCCTGCCAGTCCGGATCGTAATGCAGCGCCCCGCCGCGCAACTCGCCCAGGCGCAGACAATCACCCACGTTCAACTGTCGCGCCGCACCGCTGAATTCGCCAGGTAGGCGGCAATCCAGATGAAACTCCAGGAACGGATCCTCCTGCGGCAAACTCGCCAGGGAATACGGCCGCGCCACCTGCCCCGCCCATAACACCAGGTGCTGCCCCGCCCTGTACCGCAGGCCGCGCTCGGGTTGCAGGCGCAGACGCAGCACCGATGCCGTCAGCCAATCGGCCCCCACCACCTGCGCAGCCAGACCGTCGCGCACCGGATCAAAGGCTTCGACCCGCAGATCGCCAACCACCTGGCACTGGCACGCCAGGCGCCAACCGTGCTGGCGTTGTTCCGGGCTCAACGCTTCAGGTTGCTTGTCCTGAACCTCGCCCTCGCAACGTACGAGGCAGGCGTGGCAACTACCGGCACGGCAACTGTAGGGCACGGCCACCCCCGCCTGGTTCAAGGCATCCAGCAGGTTACTGCCGGTGGCGACCGACCAGTGGCGTTCGCCGACGTGCAGTTCAGGCATATAAAGGCTCTATCAGAAGGGACGTGCACAGGGAATCATGCCTGCGACAGTTTGACCATAGTCGGGTGTATCGGCCACCGCCACGGGTTATACTGCCGCGCCTTTTTAGCGTCGCGCCTGCACCAATGGCGTGCCTGTGGAAGGTGGCTTCAGCCGACCGATGCAACACTGAAGCCACCTTTATTGAATGTTCCCTTATAGAGGAGCGCGACTCATGACCGTGATCAAGCAAGACGACCTGATTCAGAGCGTTGCCGACGCCCTGCAATTCATTTCCTACTACCACCCGGTTGATTTCATCCAGGCGATGCACGAGGCCTATCTGCGCGAAGAATCGCCGGCGGCCCGTGACTCCATCGCCCAGATCCTGATCAACTCGCGCATGTGCGCCACCGGCCATCGCCCGATCTGCCAGGACACCGGTATCGTCACCGTGTTCGTGCGCGTGGGCATGGATGTACGTTGGGATGGCGCCACCATGGGCCTGGACGACATGATCAACGAAGGTGTGCGTCGCGCCTACAACCTGCCGGAAAACGTGCTGCGCGCCTCCATCCTCGCCGACCCGGCGGGGGCGCGTAAAAACACCAAGGACAACACCCCGGCGGTGATCCACTACTCCATCGTCCCGGGCAACACCGTGGAAGTGGACGTGGCCGCCAAGGGCGGTGGTTCCGAAAACAAGTCGAAAATGGCCATGCTCAACCCGTCCGACTCGATCGTCGATTGGGTGCTCAAGACCGTTCCGACCATGGGCGCCGGCTGGTGCCCACCGGGCATGCTCGGTATCGGCATCGGCGGCACCGCCGAGAAAGCCGCAGTGATGGCCAAGGAAGTGTTGATGGAATCCATCGACATCCATGAGCTGAAGCAGCGCGGCCCGCAGAACCGTATCGAAGAGATGCGCCTGGAGCTGTTCGAGAAGGTCAACCAACTGGGCATCGGCGCCCAGGGCCTGGGTGGCCTGACCACCGTGCTCGACGTGAAGATCATGGACTACCCGACCCACGCCGCGTCCCTGCCGGTGTGCATGATCCCCAACTGCGCCGCCACCCGCCATGCGCATTTCGTGCTCAACGGTTCGGGCCCGGCATCGCTGGAAGCGCCACCGCTGGACGCCTACCCGGAGATCGTCTGGGAAGCCGGCCCATCGGCCCGCCGCGTCAACCTCGACACCTTGACCCCGGAAGAAGTGCAAAGCTGGAAGCCGGGTGAAACCGTGTTGCTCAATGGCAAGATGCTCACCGGTCGCGACGCGGCGCACAAGCGCATGGTCGAAATGCTGAACAAGGGCGAAACCCTGCCGGTGGACCTCAAGGGCCGCTTTATCTACTACGTCGGCCCGGTTGATCCGGTGCGCGAAGAAGTAGTTGGCCCGGCAGGCCCGACCACCGCAACGCGGATGGACAAGTTCACCCGTCAGATCCTCGAGCAAACCGGCCTGTTGGGTATGATCGGCAAATCCGAGCGCGGCCCGACCGCCATCGAAGCGATCAAGGACCACAAGGCCGTTTACCTGATGGCCGTGGGCGGCGCCGCTTACCTGGTGGCCCAAGCCATCAAGCAATCGCGCGTCGTCGCTTTCGCCGAACTGGGCATGGAAGCGATCTACGAGTTCGACGTCAAAGACATGCCCGTCACCGTTGCGGTAGACAGCAAGGGCGAGTCCGTCCACATCACCGGTCCTGCCATCTGGCAGAAAAAGATCAGTGAGAGCCTGGCGGTGGAAGTGCAGTAAGCACCTCCCTCCAAGGATAAAGGCGACTGCGGCACCACGGCCCAGTCGCCTTTTTTCATGATGCGTGCAGTCAAATGTGGGAGGGGGCTTGCCCCCGATAGCGGTTAGGCAGTTCCAGATAGGCTGACTGGCATACCGCTATCGGGAGCAAGCCCCCCTCACTGCACTACCCAATGGCTCATGGTATGGTGCTCGCCCCTTACCGGCCTGTTCATCATCGTATGATCGCGATCCCTCGCCCCCTGCGCCTGACCTTCTACTCCCTGCTGATCATCGCCGGTGCCGTGCTGGCTGCCGCCCTGGCCACACGCCATGCCGAACGCCAGGCGCTGGTGGACGATGCCGCCCGCGCCAATCAGCAGCTCACGCTCTATGGCAACTCGCTGCACACCCTGATCGAACGCTACCGCGCCCTGCCCGCCGTACTGGCGCTGGACTCGGAGATGATCAATGCCTTGAAGGGCCCGCTGGATGCCGGCACCCAGGACCTGCTCAACCGCAAGCTGGAACGCATCAACAGCGCCGCGCAGTCTTCCACCCTGGAATTGATGGACCGCACCGGGCTGGCCGTGGCCGCCAGCAACTGGAAACTGCCCAGCAGCTACGTGGGGCACAACTACGCCTTCCGCCCCTATTTCAGCCAGACCCTGAGCCAGGGCACCGGGCGCTTTTATGCCGTGGGGGTGACCACCGGCATCCCGGGCTACTTTCTCTCCAGCGCGGTGATCGATGAACGCGAGCAGTTCCTCGGCGCCATGGTGGTCAAGCTGGAGTTTCCCGAACTGGAACGCGAATGGGCCCAGGGCAATGACTTGCTGCTGGTCAGCGATGCGCGCGGCATTGTGTTTATCGCCAACCAGCCGGGCTGGCGTTATCGCAACCTGCGGCCGTTGTCAGCGAGCGACCTGGCTGAACTCAAGGCCACCCGCCAATACGACAAGAAGCAACTGCAGCCGCTGGAGATCCGTACCTTGCAGCGCTTCGACGACAACAGCCACTTGATGCGCGTCAACGGTCCCAACGGCAGTGCCAACTACATCTGGGAATCCTTGCCGCTCAAAGCCGAAGGCTGGACCCTGCACCTGCTGCGCAAACCCCAGTTCCCCTTTGAAGACCAGCGCAACGCCGGCCTTGCCGCCGCCGGTTCCTGGCTGGCCCTGGTGTTCCTCGTGCTATTCCTGAGCCAACGTTGGCGCCTGGCGCGTCTGCGTCAGCGCAGCCGCGAAGAACTCGAACAATTGGTGGAAGAACGCACCCAGGCCTTGCGCACCGCCCAGGACGGCCTGGTGCAGTCGGCCAAGCTGGCGGCACTGGGGCAGATGTCCGCCGCCCTTGCCCACGAAATCAACCAGCCGCTGACCGCGCAACGCATGCAACTGGCAACACTGCGCCTGTTGCTCGACCACGGCCGCGTGGAAGATGCCTACAAGGCACTCACGCCGCTGGATGACATGCTCACGCGCATGGCCGCACTGACCGGCCACCTCAAGACCTTCGCCCGCAAGAGCCCCAGCGGCCTGCGCGAACGCCTGGATCTGGCCACCGTGGTCGACCAGTCCCTGCACCTGCTCGACGCGCGCCTGCGCGATGAACACATCGGCCTGGCGCTGGACCTGACCCGCCCTGCCTGGGTACGCGGCGACGCGATTCGCCTCGAGCAAGTGTTGATCAACCTGCTGCGCAACGCCCTGGATGCCATGATCGACAAACCGCGCAAACGCCTGGAGATTCGTTTGCGTGCCGACGAGCAGCTCTGGCAGTTAAGCGTCAGCGACAGCGGTGGCGGGATTGCCGAAGAACATTTGAACAATGTATTCGACCCCTTCTTCACCACCAAGCCGGTGGGCGACGGGCTCGGCCTGGGGTTGGCGGTGTCCTACGCTATCGTCCACGAACTGGGTGGACGCCTGATCGCCGGCAACCGGGGCGACGGCGCAGTGTTTACCTTGACCTTGCCTGTCGCGCTGGAGACGCCTGACCTATGTTGAACGCGGTGATTGTGGTCGATGACGAAGCCAGCATTCGCACGGCCGTCGAACAATGGTTGAGCCTGTCGGGTTTCGAGGTGCAGTTGTTCAGCCGCGCCGAGGAATGCCTGGCGCAGTTGCCCAGGGACTTCCCCGGCGTGATCTTGAGCGATGTGCGCATGCCCGGCCTCAGCGGTCTTGAGTTGCTGGCCGAAGTGCAGCGCCGCGACGCCGACTTGCCGGTTATCCTGCTCACCGGCCATGGCGACGTGCCTATGGCGGTGGACGCCATGCGCGACGGTGCCTACGACTTCCTGGAAAAACCCTTCAGCCCGGATACCCTGCTCAATAGCCTGCGTCGAGCGCTCGACAAACGTGGCCTGGTCCTGGAAAACCGCCGCCTGCATCAGCAGGCCGACCACCGCGCCCAGCTCGAATCGAGCCTGCTGGGAGTATCCCGCAGTTTGCAGAACCTGCGCCGCCAGGTGCTGGACCTGGCCACGCTGCCGGTTAATGTGTTGATCCGTGGCGAGACCGGCAGCGGCAAGGAACTGGTCGCCCGCTGCCTGCATGATTTCGGCCCACGGGCGAAGAAGCCGTTTGTCGCGCTCAATTGCGCGGCCATTCCCGAGCAGCTGTTCGAGGCCGAGTTGTTCGGCCATGAAAGCGGCGCGTTCACCGGCGCCCAGGGCAAGCGTATCGGCAAGCTTGAATATGCCCACGGCGGCACGCTGTTCCTCGATGAAATCGAAAGCATGCCCCTGGCTCAACAGGTAAAACTGCTGCGCGTGCTGCAAGAGCAGAAACTGGAGCGCCTGGGTTCCAACCAGAGCATCAATGTAGACCTGCGCATCATCGCCGCTACCAAGCCGGACCTGCTGGAAGAAGCCCGTGCCGGGCGTTTTCGCGAAGACCTGGCGTATCGCCTGAACGTCGCGCAACTGCGCCTGCCAGCGTTGCGCGAGCGGCGCGAAGATATCCCGTTGCTGTATGAACATTTTGCGCAAAGCGCTGCCGAGCGTCTGGGCCGCCATGTGGAGCCCTTGAGCGGGCCGCAGTTGGGGCGCCTGCTCAGCCATGACTGGCCGGGCAACGTACGTGAGTTGGCCAACGTCGCCGAGCGCCAGGTACTGGGGCTTGGCGAGCCGGAACCCGAGGGGGTCGAGGCCGGGCAATCGCTGGCGGCGCAACAGGAAGCCTTCGAGGCGCATTGTCTGAAAGCCGCGCTGACCCGACATAAAGGCGATATCAAGGCGGTGCTGGCGGAGCTGCAACTGCCACGTAGGACGCTCAATGAAAAGATGCAGCGGCATGGGTTGGTGAGGGAGATGTTTCTCTAGCGGTCTTCCGATCGCCATCGGGGGCAAGCCCCCTCCCACATTTTGGTTTGTGAACGCATTCAAGTGTGGGAGGGGGCTTGCCCCCGATGAGGTCAGCAGCCATAAGCGGATTTCCGCTCATCACTTGAAAACCATCAGCAACTTTCCGCTCAAAAAAATCTTGAAACCCTTCTATCCCGGGCCTTCATCCACCTGGCACAGCTTCTGCTACAGCCCCAGCCAGGCAGTGCTCAAGCACGCTCCATAAAAACAACTAGATGAAGGATCCTTCAATGGATAACTCCAATACCTTGCCTCTGGGGTCGGCGACTGCGCCGGCGAAAGAACGCACGACCTCCAGCCGGATCAAATCGATCTTCAGCGGCTCCGTCGGCAACATGGTCGAGTGGTATGACTGGTACGTCTATGCCGCCTTCTCGCTGTACTTCGCCAAGACCTTCTTCCCCAAAGGCGACACCACCGCCCAATTGCTCAACACCGCCGCGATCTTCGCCGTGGGCTTTCTGATGCGTCCTATCGGCGGCTGGCTGATGGGCCTGTACGCCGACAAGGTCGGGCGTAAAAAAGCCCTGATGGCGTCGGTCTACCTGATGTGCTTCGGCTCACTGCTGATTGCCCTGAGCCCAAGTTATGAGCTCATCGGTATCGGTGCGCCCATCCTGCTGGTATTTGCGCGCTTGCTGCAGGGGCTGTCGGTGGGTGGGGAATACGGCACCTCCGCCACGTACCTCAGCGAGATGGCAACCAAGGAACGTCGTGGTTTCTATTCCAGCTTCCAGTACGTCACCCTGATCTCCGGCCAGCTCATCGCGCTGGGCGTGCTGATCGTGCTGCAGCAAACCCTGACCACCGAACAGCTGTATGCCTGGGGCTGGCGTATCCCGTTCGCTATCGGCGCCCTGTGTGCAGTGGTTGCGCTGTACCTGCGTCGCGGCATGGAAGAGACCGAGTCGTTCACCAAAAAGGAAAAAGCCAAGGAAAGCGCGATGCGCACCTTGATGCGCCACCCCAAGGAGCTGCTCACCGTGGTCGGCCTGACCATGGGCGGCACCCTGGCGTTCTACACCTACACCACCTACATGCAGAAATACCTGGTGAACACCGTCGGCATGAGCATCTCCGACTCGACCACCATCTCGGCGGCGACGCTGTTTCTGTTCATGTGCCTGCAACCTCTGGTAGGTGGGCTGTCGGACAAGATTGGCCGGCGCCCGATCCTGATTGCCTTCGGCGTCCTTGGCACCCTGTTTACCGTACCCATCCTCACCACCCTGCACACCATCCAGACCTGGTGGGGCGCGTTCTTCCTGATCATGGCGGCGCTGATCATCGTCAGCGGCTATACCTCGATCAACGCCGTGGTCAAGGCCGAGCTGTTCCCGACCGAAATCCGCGCCCTGGGCGTTGGCCTGCCGTATGCCCTGACCGTGTCGATCTTCGGCGGCACCGCTGAATACATCGCCCTGTGGTTCAAGAGCATCGGCATGGAGACCGGTTACTACTGGTATGTGACGGCGTGTATTGCGGTGTCGTTGATGGTCTATGTGACCATGAGGGACACCCGCAAGCATTCGCGGATCACCACGGACTAACGGGATGATGAGATAAAACCTGTGGGAGGGGGCTTGCTCCCGATAGCGGTGGTTCAGTCAATATATTACTGACTGACACCCTGCTATCGGGGGCAAGCCCCCTCCCACATTGGGTATGATGTTTGCCCCGAAACCGAGAGCAGGACCGGCCCATGTCCGACGATATCCACTTCTACGAACCCGCCAACGGCCACGGCCTGCCCCATGATCCGTTCAATGCCATCGTCGGCCCGCGCCCGATCGGCTGGATTTCGTCACACGACCGCGAAGGTCGCCTGAACCTGGCGCCCTACAGCTTCTTCAACGCGTTCAACTACATTCCGCCGATCATTGGGTTCTCCAGCGTCGGGCGCAAAGACAGCCTGAACAATATCGAGCAGACCGGCGAATTCGTGTGGAACCTGGCCACCCGCCCGCTGGCCGAGCAGATGAACCAGAGTTGCGCGGCCGTTTCGCCGGACGTGAATGAATTCGAGCTGGCCGGCCTGACGCCGGTGGCGTCGAAAATCGTCGGCGTCCCGCGGGTGGGCGAGAGCCCGGTATCGTTCGAATGCAAGGTGACGCAGATCATTCAGTTGCAACGCGCCGACAAGGAGCTGGTGCCGAGCTGGCTGGTGCTGGGCGAAGTGGTCGCGGTGCATATTGCCAAGTGGTTGCTCAAGGATGGCATCTACGACACGGCCGCCGCCGAGCCGATTCTGCGCGGGGGTGGCCCGGCGGATTATTTCCAGTTGGGCCCTGAAGCGCTGTTCAAAATGTACCGACCAGGCGCTACAAAACCCTGACTGAAATGCACTCAAATGTGGGAGGGGGCTTGCCCCCGATAACTATGTATCAGTTGCAAATTTGCTGGCTGACAAACCGCTATCGGGGGCAAGCTCCCTCCCACATTTAGTCCCAAATCAGCTGGCCTTCCGCATCCACATCAATCAGATACTCAAGCTGCGCCGCCGCCGCATCGTCGGCATCGGACGCGGTCTTGAAGGTCTGACCGTCCAGGATCTTGTGAAACCTCGGGGCGCCCATGCCATCGAGTGCCTTGACGGCAACGGCGGCGCTGTAGCCACTCTCTCCCGGTACGACGGCGGAAACGGCTTCGTGGTGGGCAAATTGTTTACGTGCCATGTTGCAGGTCCTGACCAGTGGAAAGCCGGTCATTCTAAACCCTAACCCGCCAGTTGCAGGTACTCGCCGTAGACGTTGACGGCGGATGCATCGGTATAGGTCTGAAAGTCCATGCTGCGCACGATCATGTCGTTCAACAATTCGGTGAAGATCATCAGGGCCGGGGAATTGAAGTAGGCGCTCATCGCCTGCTCACTGCTCCAGAGGCCTGAAATCAGCCATACATCGGGATCGCTCTGGGAATGCTGCAACGAAAATTGCAGGCAACCCTCAGCCTGTCGGCCTGGTTCGATCAAACTGCTCAAGCGTGCACCCAGCTCGGTGCTGCACCCGCTACGGGCACGGATAAAGGCCATATGGCTCGCGGGAATGGGGGTGGACATGTTCGACTCTCCCGTTGAGAAGTGATGCTCGGCAAACACTGTGAGGGCGTGTTGCCACAGGATCAAAGATAGCGGCGCCGGTATCGGCGTGGTTAGTCGATTACTGCCGGCTTATTGCACAATCCTGCGAAAAGCGTAGGCAGGACGTTTGAGCTGGCGTTTTATTCCACGCCCCAACGGCTTATTTCAGGGAGATGACAGCCGCGTTGATTGCCTGATTCACGAAAGGCCGCAGGATCAGGCAAGGATTGTGCAGAATCGACGTAACACTTTTGAAAACCTACCGCTAAGCTGAGCCCCATCAAACCCGCGTGTAGAGGACGCCCCATGCCGTCGCCCGACCTCAAGCCCACTCCCCTCGATGCCGAGATGGAAAAGCAGCGTGCCGAACTGGCCAGCATTGTGCACCGCCATACCTGGGAAGACGGTTCCTACGGCACGGCGATCACCTCGCTGTACCTGAACCGCCACAACACGCCGCGCGACTTCATGCCGGTGCTGGTGGAGCCGGCGCTGTGCATCCTCGCCAGTGGCAGCAAGGAAGTGCGCCTGGCCGACGAAATCTTCGCCTACGACCCGCTCAACTATTTAGTGTTCTCGGTGGCCATGCCGGTGGCCGGACGGATTATCGACGCCACCCCGCAAGACCCCAACCTGTCGGTGCGCATCAATATCGACCCGGCCCAGCTCACCGCACTGATTGCCGAAGCCGGTCCGATGGGCGTGCCGTCGCGTCCTACGTCCCGTGGCATGTATGTCGATCGCATCGACAATCAACTGCTCGACGCCGTGCTGCGCCTGACACGCCTGCTGGACACGCCCAAAGATATCGCGATGCTTGCGCCGCTGATCAACCGCGAGATTCTCTACCGTTTGTTGCGTGGCCCCCAAGGCTATCGCCTGTATGAAATCGCCGTCGCCAACAGCCAGAGCCATCGGGTGAGCCAGGCAATCACTTGGCTGAACCGCAACTACGAACAGCCGCTGCGCATCGATGATCTGGCCCGGGAAGTGAACCTGAGCGTCTCGACCCTGCACCACCGTTTCAAGGCGATCACCGCCATGAGCCCGCTGCAATACCAGAAACAACTGCGCTTGCAGGAGGCGCGGCGGCTGATGATTGCCGAAGGGCTGGAGGCCTCGGCGGCGGGGTATCGGGTGGGGTATGAAAGCCCGTCGCAGTTCAGTCGGGAGTACAGCCGGTTGTTTGGTGCGCCGCCACTTAGAGACCTGGCCAGGCTGCGCCAAAGCATCTGACCTGATGAAGATCAAAATGTGGGAGGGGGCTTGCCCCCGATAGCAGAGTGTCAGTCAGCCAATGTGTAGCTGACCCACCGCAATCGGGGGCAAGCCCCCTCCCACATTTGGTCCTGCGTATGTTCAGTCAAGGCCGCGGGGCAGTTGCAAGGTCACCCGCAATCCACCCTCGCGCAAATTCTGCAAACTCACTTCACCGCCATGGCTGTGGGCAATGTTACGGGCGATGCCCAAGCCAAGGCCGTACCCTTGCTGCTGCCCGGCCAGGCGAAAGTGCGGTTCGAACACCTGCTCCAGGCGCTGTTCCGGCACGCCGGGGCCTTCGTCGTCCACATGCAGGATGAATTCAGCGCCATCGTCCTCGATGTGCAAATGCGCGTTCTGTCCGTATTTCAGCGCATTGTCGATCAGGTTGCCGATGCAGCGCTTGAGCGCCAGCGGCTTGCCCGGGTAGGTGGTCAGGGCCTGCCCATGCTGGGTCACTCGTCCGTTGCCGTTGGGCGCGAGGTACGGCTCCACCAGGCATTCGAGTACATGATTGAGGTCCACCGCCTGGATATTCTCGTGGATATCGGTGTCCTTAACGCATTGCAGCGCGCCCTTGACCAGCAATTCCAGTTCATCCAGGTCACGCCCGAACTTGGTTTGCAGGTTCTCGTCCTCAAGCAATTCCACACGCAGGCGCAGGCGCGTGATGGGGGTGCGCAAGTCGTGGGAGATCGCGCTGAACAGCTGGCTGCGCTCGGTCAGGTAGCGGCTGATGCGCTCACGCATGGCATTGAACGCACGCCCCACTTCCACCACTTCACTGCCGCCGCCTTCGGCCACCGGCTCCACGTCCGCCCCGAGGGACATGTCCCGCGCCGCCCGCGCCAGGCGTTTGAGTGGTCGGCTTTGCCAATGCACCAGCAGGCCGATAAACAGCAGCAGGAAGCCGCTGGTCAACACGATAAACCACACTTGCTGCGCCGGCAGGCCCTGCTCTTCAAGGCTGGTGTATGGTTCGGGCAACAGCGAGGCAATGTACAGCCATTCACCCTGTGCAAGCTGAATCTGGGTGACCAGCACCGGCGGGTTGACCGGCTCCAGGGTCAGCGCGTAGTGGGCCCAGGAGCGCGGCAGTTCGTCGAGCTTGAGACCGGCGTTGAAGATGCGCAGGTCCTCGGCGCTGACGAACTCCACCGAGATATGCACATCGGCGCCGAGGGTCTGGCGCAACACGTCGTCCACGGCCACCAGCACCGCCTGCTTGCGCGGGGTTTCGGGCAATACCTGCATGTCCAGCGGGCGATCATTGAGGGTCACCACAAACCGCGTGCCGCCCATGCTGCGCAACTGGTCGAGCACCAGCGGGCGGTAGGCCACCGGTAGTGAACGGAAGTAACTCACGCTGGCGGTCATCGAATGCGCCAGGCTGCGGGCGCTGGTGACCAGGCCTTCCAACTGTGTAGCGCGCAGTTGCGAGAGCCAGATCACGCTGGACAGCGCCTGGGCGAACAACACGGCGAGTAAGGTCAGCAACAACATGCGCCCCAGCAGCGAGCGGGGCACGGGAAAACGGCGGCGGCGTTCGCTCAGGTGGTCAGTGGGCATTGCCGGCAACCACGCTGGCTGCCAGTTGATAGCCACTGCCGCGCACGGTGCGGATCAGCCGCGCAGGTTTCTCGGTATCGCGCAGGCGTTGGCGCAGGCGGCTGACGGCCATGTCGACGATGCGGTCCAACGGCATCAGGTCGCGGCCACGGGTGGCGTTGCCGATGGTGTCGCGGTCGAGGATCTGTTGCGGGTGGTCGAGAAACAGCTTGAGCAAGGCAAAGTCGGCACCGGAGAGGATCACCTCTTCGCCGTCCACGTGAAACAGGCGGTGGCTGACCGTATCCAGGCGCCATTCGTCGAACACCAGCACTTCGCCACCGCTGCTGCGCTCCTGGCCGAACTGGCAGCGGCGCAGCAGCGCCTTGATCCGCGCCTGCAACTCGCGGGGGCTGAACGGCTTGCCGATGTAGTCATCGGCGCCCAGTTCCAGGCCGATCACGCGGTCGGCTTCGTCGGAACTGGCGGTGAGCATGATGATCGGCACCTGCGCCTGGCGCGGGTGCTGGCGAACCCAGCGGCAGAGGCTGAAACCGTCTTCATCCGGCAACATCACATCCAGGATGACCAGGTCGCACGGCGCCTCGCTCATCGCCTGGCGGAACCCCGCACCATCGGCCACGCCACGGACCTGGAAGCCGGCGCGACTGAGGTAGGTCTGCAGCAATTCACGGATTTCCTGGTCGTCATCGACGAGGAGAATCGATTTACTGATTGCGCTCACGGGGTCCTCCTTGTGGTTGTGGGGTGTTCTTGAGGGCCTCATCGGGGGCAAGCCCGCTCCCACAATTTGGAATGCAGGCAAATGTGGGAGAGGGCTTGCCCTCGAGGGGCCCTCACAGCCTAAGCAAATGCCTGCTCAAGCGCCACACCCGCCCCAGTCAACCCGGAATACGGCGCCGTCACCAACCACACCGGAATGCCTTTGAAGTAGTCACTCATGCAGCCCTTGTCGGCAAAGCTTTTGGCAAAACCGCTGTTGATAAAAAAGTCGGCAAACCGCGGTATCACCCCGCCCACGATGTACACGCCGCCACGCCCGCCGGTGGTCAGCACGTTGTTGCCCGCCACCCGCCCCAGCCAGATGCTGAACTGGTCCAGAACCTCCATCGCCACCGGATCGCCCGCCAGGCCCGCCGCCGTGATGGCCTCGGGTGTGTCCAGCACCGGCGTGTGCCCGTCCACTGCACAGATCGCCCGATACAGGCGCGGCAAGCCGCCACCGCTCAACGCGGTTTCGGCGCTGACGTGGCCGATTTCGTTGTGGATGTGCTGCCATAGCCGGGTTTCGCGCGGGCTGCTCAGGGGCAGGTCGACATGGCCGCCCTCCCCCGGCAATGCCGCGAAACGCCCTGCGCCAAGGTCCAGCAGGGTACCGACACCCAGGCCGGTGCCCGGGCCGATCACCACCGCCGGGCGCAACGGTTCCGGCGTACCTTCGCATACCACGCGAAACTCATCGGGCTGCAGGCGGGTCATGCCCAGGGCCATGGCGGAGAAGTCATTGACCAGCAGCAGTTCATCCACCTGCAACGCCTGACAAAACGCCGTCTTGCTCAGGCGCCAGTGGTTGTTGGTGAACTTGAATTCATCGCCGCTGACCGGCCCGGCCACCGACAGGCAAACTGCGCCGATATCGCCGAGGTTCAGGCCTTCTTCTGCCAGATAGAACCTGATCGCGTCTTCAGGGCTGACATAGTCCGCTGTGGCGTGCACACGAATCGAATGCAGTGCCTGATCCCGCCACAACGCAAAACGGGCGTTGGTACCCCCGATATCACCGACCAGCGCTAACTTCACTTAAGCGTCTCCAAGGCAGAGGTAAAGGCGCTGGCGCCCTGCTCTGCGGAGCTTGCGGCCAAGCGCATGAATGCAAACAACTCGCGACCGGCGCCCACGTTATTGCCAAGCAAGCCCGTGGCAGGCGTGCGCGCTGCAAATACGTCAGCGTCCACCTTGACCTCCAGGGTGCCGGTGACGCCATCGACGCGAATGATATCGCCATCCTGGACCCGCGCCAGCGGCCCGCCGCTCTGGGCTTCGGGGTTGACGTGGATCGCGGCGGGAATCTTACCCGAGGCGCCGGACATACGCCCGTCTGTTACCAACGCCACTTTGAAACCACGGTCCTGCAACACGCCGAGGAACGGGGTCATCTTGTGCAATTCGGGCATGCCGTTGGAGCGCGGGCCCTGGAAGCGCATGACCGCAACGAAGTCTTTTTCCAACTGGCCCGCCTTGAAGGCATCGGCCAGGTCCTGCTGATCCTGGAACACCACCGCCGGAGCTTCGACCACTTGATGCTCCGGTGCCACTGCAGACACTTTCATCACGCCACGGCCAAGGTTGCCCTCCATCACACGCAAGCCGCCTTCCGGCGAAAACGCACGGGCCACGGGGCGCAGGATGGTTTCGTCGAGGCTTTCGATGGGGCCGTCGCGCCAGATCAGTTCACCGTCCACCAGGAACGGCTCCTGGGTGTAACGGCTCAGGCCCTTGCCCGCCACGGTGTTGACGTCTTCGTGGAGCAGGCCGGCTTCGAGCAGTTCGCGGATCAGGAACGACATGCCGCCCGCCGCCTGGAAGTGGTTGATGTCGGCCTTGCCGTTTGGGTACACGTGGGACAGGGTCGGCACCACCTCGGAGAGGTCGGCCATGTCCTGCCAGGTCAGGATGATGCCCGCCGACATGGCGATGGCCGGCATGTGCAGGGTGTGGTTGGTGGACCCGCCCGTGGCGTTGAGGGCAACGATGGAGTTGACGATGGACTTCTCGTCGACGATTTCGCCGATGGGCGTGAAGTTGCCGTTCGCCTTGGTCAGGCGGGTGACCTGATGCGCGGCCTCGCGGGTCAATGCATCACGCAGCGGCGTGTACGGGTTGACGAACGAAGCGCCCGGCAGGTGCAGGCCCATGACCTCCATCAACAGCTGGTTGGTATTGGCGGTGCCGTAGAAAGTGCAGGTGCCGGGGCTGTGGTAGGACTTCATCTCCGACTCCAGCAGCTCTTCGCGGCTGGCCTTGCCTTCGGCGTAGCGCTGGCGCACATCGGCCTTCTGCTTGTTGGAGATCCCCGACGGCATCGGCCCGCCGGGCACGAAGATCATCGGCAGGTGACCGTAGCGCAGCGCGCCCATCATCAGGCCGGGCACGATCTTGTCGCAGATGCCCAGCATCAGCGCGGCGTCGAACATGTTATGTGACAGCGCTACCGCCGTGGACATGGCGATGACTTCGCGACTGAGCAGGCTCAGCTCCATGCCCGGCTCGCCCTGGGTCACGCCGTCGCACATGGCGGGCGTGCCGCCGGCGAACTGGCCGACCGAGCCGACTTCGCGCAGGGCTTTCTTGATTTGCTCGGGGAAATGTTCGTACGGCTGATGCGCCGAGAGCATGTCGTTATATGAAGAAACAATTGCCACGTTGGCGGCATTCATCATGCGCAGGCTGTTTTTGTCCTCGGTGCCGCAACCGGCCACGCCGTGTGCGAAGTTGGCGCATTGCAGCTTGCCGCGCATCGGACCGTCGCTGGCGGCGCTGCGAATCAGCGCAAGGTAGGCCTCGCGGGTGGCGCGGCTGCGGGCGATAAGCCGTTCGGTGACCTCAAGAACGCGGGGATGCATGTATAGAACTCCAGGCTAACGGATGTGGCGACCTGAGAGTCTATGCTGATCAAACGCCCACGGCTCATGGGATGGCAGGGGGTCGTTTGGATCATCGGACCAGTTGATTCAGGTCACTCGTTGTAGATTGAACAAAATATTGCCACTAAAAAGGCTTGTTTTCTATTTTTATGCGAATAATCTTGTAATTCTTACAACAAATCGACGATAGGCACCTTCCAATGACTCTACGTATCGCAATCAATGGTTTTGGCCGTATCGGCCGTAATGTCCTGCGCGCACTGTATACCCAAGGCTACCGCCAGGATCTGCAGATCGTCGCCATCAACGACCTGGGCGACAGTTCGATCAATGCCCACCTGCTCAAATACGACACCGTGCATGGCACATTCGACGCAGAGGTCGCCCACGATCAGGAAAGCCTGACCGTCAATGGCGACCGGATTGCCGTGAGTGCCATTCGCAACCCGGCCGACCTGCCGTGGGCCGCGCACCAGATCGACGTGGTGTTCGAATGCACCGGTCTGTTCACCGAACGTGACAAGGCTGCCGCCCATATCAGCGCCGGCGCGCGCAAGGTAATCATCTCCGCCCCGGCCAAGGGCGCGGACGCGACCGTGGTCTACGGCGTGAACCATGACATTCTGCGTCAATCGCACCAGATCATCTCCAACGCTTCATGCACCACCAACTGCCTGGCGCCGGTCGCCCAGGTGCTGCACCGCGAACTGGGCATCGAAAGCGGCCTGATGACCACGATTCACGCCTACACCAACGACCAGAACCTGACCGACGTCTACCACACCGACCCGTACCGCGCGCGTTCGGCCACCCAGAACATGATCCCGAGCAAAACCGGCGCCGCCGAAGCCGTCGGCCTGGTATTGCCGGAACTGGCCGGCAAGCTGACCGGCATGGCCGTGCGCGTGCCGGTGATCAACGTGTCGCTGGTGGACCTCACCGTACAGCTGAAAAAAGAAGCCACGGCCGATGAAGTCAACGCGCTGTTGAAGCATGCCAGCCAGCACTCAAAGATCCTCGGCTACAACACCCTGCCGCTGGTTTCCAGTGACTTCAACCATAACCCGCTGTCGTCGATCTTCGATGCCAACCACACCAAGGTCAGCGGCAAGCTGCTCAAGGTACTGGCCTGGTATGACAACGAGTGGGGCTTCTCCAACCGGATGCTGGATAACTGCCTGGCGCTGTGTAACGCCGAGTAATGCTCGGACTGTAGGAGCGAGCTTGCTCGCGAAGAACGCATAAACACCGCGTTCATTCAGGCTGCCAGCGTTATCGTTGACGACCTTCGCGAGCAAGCTCGCTCCTACAGGATTAACGCTTAGCAAAGTGCCACTTGCCATTTGAGTTGATGATAAGCATTATCATTAACTGCATGTCAGTCTGGTATCACTGTGAGCCAATCCCGCTTCAACCACGTCTTTCTCGCCCAACGGGTGATCCTGCTGCGCACGCTGCAGCGCATGGTGCATAACCACAGCACCGCCGAGGACCTGTTGCAGGAAACCTACCTGCGCGTGACTCGGGCCCTGAGTGAGCGGCCAATCGACCACCTTGAACCCTTCGTCTACCAGACCGCGCGCAACCTGGCGCTGGACCATTTGCGTTCGCGCAGGATCCAGGCCCGTACCCTGCAGGAAGATGTCCCGCTGGATATCCTGCAAAGCGTCGCCGCCCCCATCAGCACGCCCGAAGACGCCACCCAGGCCGAGCAATTGCTTGAACACCTGAGCGTCAGCCTCGGCCAATTGAGCGCCCGCCAGCAACGGATCTTCATCCTCAGCCGCCTGCACGGCTGCAGCTACCAGGAAATTGCCGATCAGTTGCACGTGTCCCTGAGCACCGTGCAAAAGGAACTGAAATTGATCATGGCCATCTGTGTAGGTGTGGCCGAACGGTTGGATCAGCCTTAAGCTCCATCCGACAGAGGTATCGATCCAGGCTGTAGGAAATAATGAATAAAACGTGGCGAAGACCCGAGGAACACCGTGACGGACCCGAATAAACTGCGCCCCCATGAGTTGGCTCATGAGGTGCTGCAAGACACGGCCATGGACCAAGCGCTCGATTGGCTGATCGCCTTGCAGTGCCCGCAACCCGGCCAGCAAGCCGCTTTCCAGGCCTGGCTGGCGCAGGACCCGGCGCATGCACACGCGTTCAGCAAGGCCCAGTCCGCCTGGGGTGGCGCGCCGGTGCACAGCGCCGCCGTGGCATTGGCCGCGCCGCGCAGACCAAGCGCCTGGCGCCGGGTCAAACCACATTGGAAACCCCTGGCCACCGCTGCCGTGCTGCTGCTTGGCCTGTTCAGCTTCAGCAATCTGCCGGTACGCCTGCAGGCAGACCACCTCACTGTGGTCGGTGAGCGCCAGCGCTTGCAACTGGACGAGGGTTCCAACGTACTGCTGAACACCAATTCGGCGTTTTCCAGCCGCATCAAGGACCACCAGCGCATCGCCCGCCTCTACCAGGGCGAAGCATTTTTCGACATTGCCCCCGCGCGTGGCCTGCCGCTGGAAATCGACGCCGGCCCGGTGCGCGCCAGCGTGCGCGACACGGCGTTTGCCGTGCGCTATCTCGACGGCGAAGCCCAGGTGCAGGTGCAACGCGGTGATGTCGACCTGAGCAATACCTTCAACGACGCACGGGTGCGCCTGAGTGCCGGCGAAAGTATCCGCATCGGCCCCAAGGGCTTCGGCCAGCCGGCCAAGCTGGACGCCGGCAAGGACCTGGCCTGGGTTCAGGGCCGGCTGGTATTCGAAAACTGCCCGATGAGCGAAGTCCTGGCGGAGTTGCGCCGCTATTATCCGGGCTGGATCGTCAATACCAACGACAAGCTCGCCAGCGTCGCCGTCACCGGCAACTATCGCCTCGACCAGCCGTTGGACGTGGTGCGCTCCCTGGCCCACATCACCTCGGCCAAGCTGTCGGAATACCCTGCACTGGTGATTTTGAACTAGATGAGAAATATTTTTACTCGATATTAACCGGCGATACGTCTCGTTATAGCCAATGCAACTGATTCCTATTTGGTTTCGGTTCGCAACTATAAGATTCGTATTTCCGGAGCGCTCTCGATGTCCTCTCGTTTCAACCGCCGGTCTTGTTCGCCCGTCCTGTCCTTGTTGACCGCCGCCATGCTGATGGCCGGCGTGCCGGCAATGGCCGCCACTGCCGCCGAACCTGCGTCGCGCAGCCACGGCAACTACAACTTCAGCATCGAACAGCAGCCGCTGGTGGCGGCGCTGAACGCGTTTACCGGCGTGACCGGTTGGCAAGTCGGCCTGCCGGCCGAGCTGGGCCAGGGTGTGTCGTCCCCGGGCGTACGGGGTGCGTTGTCGCCGGAGAAGGCGCTGGAGCGACTGTTGGTGGGGACCAACCTGAGCTACCGCAAGCTGGGCAACAACAACATCGTCCTGGAAAAACGTGCCGCCGGCAGCGCCCTCAACCTGCAGCAAGTGACCATCAGCGCCACCCGTACCGAGCAGGCTGTCGACAGCGTACCGAGCATGGTCAGCGTGCACGACCGCCAGGAACTGGACCGTCAGAACGTCAACAACAGCCGTGAACTGGTGCGTTATGAGCCGGGCGTGTCCGTTGGCGGTGCCGGCACCCGTTCGGGCAACGCGGGCTATAACATTCGCGGGATCGACGGCGACCGCATTCTGACCCAGGTCGATGGCGTGGAAGTGCCGGACAACTTTTTCAACGGCCCCTATGCCAAAACCCGGCGCAACTACGTCGACCCGGAAATCGTCAAGCGCGTGGAAATCCTGCGCGGCCCGGCCTCGGCCCTGTACGGCAGCAGTGCCATCGGCGGCGCAGTGAGCTATTTCACCCTCGACCCGGATGACATCATCAAACCCGGCCAGGACGTCGGCGCACGCCTGAAAACCGGCTACAGCTCCGCCGACGAAAGCTGGCTGACCTCCGCCACCGTCGCCGGCCGCGTGCAGGACTTCGACGGACTGCTGCACCTGAGCCAGCGCAACGGACACGAAACCGAATCCTATGATGGCAACAACGCCACCGGCCTCGCCCGCACCGGCGCCAACCCGGAAGATGCGCGCACCACCAACGTGCTGGCCAAGTTGGGCTGGAATTATGGCGACGACAACCGCCTGGGCCTGACCTACGAGAAGTACAAGGATGATCGCGACGTCAACCTCAAGAATGCGGTGGGCGGCCCGTTCATCGGTGGCCGTGGTTTCAATCTGTACCGTGACCGTCGCGGCAACGACACCATTACCCGCGAGCGTTTCGGCCTGGAAAACAGCTTTGCCCTCGAGTCGCCGCTCGCCGACCGTATCAAGACCAGCCTCAATTACCAGATTGCCAAGACCGACCAGACCACCGCCGAAATCTATCAGTCCGGCCGCCGTGTATTGCGCACCCGCGACACGCTGTATGAAGAAAAGCAGTGGGTCTTCGATGCACAGCTGGACAAGGCTTTCAGCCTCGGTGATACCGAGCACCAACTGACCTACGGCACTACCCTCAAGCAGCAGAAAGTCACCGGTTCGCGTGAAGGCGCCGCCACTTGCCTGGCGGTCGGCAGCGGCTGCACCGCCATCGGCGCGCCCAGCCCGTCGGCCAGCGACAGTGTGAAGAAATCCAGCGACTTCCCCGACCCGACCATCAACACCTATTCGCTGTTCGCCCAGGACCAGATCACCTGGGACAACTGGACCTTCCTGCCCGCCGTGCGCTACGACTACACCCGGCTCAAGCCCAAGCTGACCGAGGAATTCCTCAGCACCGTGAACCCCACCGGCGAGTACGCGGTCGACGGCAAGGACAAAACCTGGCACCGCGTGACGCCCAAGTTCGGCCTGACGTACGCCCTGACCGACCAGTACACCTGGTTCGGCCAATACGCCGAAGGCTTCCGCACGCCGTCCGCCAAAGCGCTGTACGGCCGCTTCGAAAACCTCAACCTGGGCTACACCGTGGAGCCCAACCCCGATCTCAAGCCGGAAACCAGCAAGGGCATCGAAACCGGGCTGCGCGGCAAGTTCGACGCAGGCTCGTTCGAAATCGCCGTGTTCTATAACAAATACCGCGATTTCATCGACGAAGACAACGCGGTGGTCGGCGGTACCGTCGAGCAATTCCAGGCGGTGAATATCAAACGCGCCACCATCAAGGGCGCCGAAGCCAAGGGCCGTCTGAACCTGGATGCATTCGGCGCGCCGCAGGGCCTCTATACCCAAGGCGCGATCTCCTATGCCCATGGCCGCAACAACGACAATGGCGAGCCGCTCAATAGCGTCAACCCGCTCAAGGGCGTATTCGGCCTGGGCTACGACCAGGACAACTACGGTGGCCTGGTGAGCTGGACCCTGGTCAAGAAACAGAACCGCGTCGACAGCAGCACCTTCCACGCCCCGGACGGCGACACCAGCGGCCCGTTCAAGACGCCGGGCTTCGGCGTTCTCGACCTGACCGCCTACTACAAGGTGACCAACGACGTAACCATCAACGGCGGTCTCTACAACCTCACCGACAAAAAGTACTGGAACTGGGATGACGTACGCAGCTACGACAGCGTCGGCGAAGCCGCAGTGACCGGCCCGGCCAACCTTGATCGGCTGACCCAGCCGGGTCGCAACTTTGCGATCAACCTGATCTGGGACATCTGACGAGAGCCGCCGCACCTTGCCGCAATGATGGTGCGGCGAGGTGAGGATTTTTTACTGTGCCGCGTCTTCCTGTTCGTCTAGTTGATAACCGCTCTCTTTAGAGCCACAAGACGCTACCCTTCTCAAGGACTTTTTCATGACCGCTTCTCCCACCTCTGAACGTGCAAGCCTGCGCTCCCAGCGCCTGAACCAGATCACCCATGAGCCGCACACCAGGCTCGACGCACTGGTCAAGGCGCACGCCCCGTTTGAGACCCAGGCCAACTTTGCCCGCTTCGTGGTGGCGCAGTACCTGTTCCAATCGGAGTTGGTCGCGCTGTACAACAATGCCGAACTGAACCGGATCATCCCGGACCTGGCCGAACGCTGCCGCGCAGAAGCGGCCAGGCTTGATCTGGGCGACCTTGACACCGACGTACCCGCGCCGGTCGCCGGTGCGGTGAACACCCCAGGCAAGGCCGAGGCCCTGGGTTGGCTGTTCGTCTCCGAAGGTTCCAAGCTGGGCGCCGCGTTCCTGATCAAACGGGCGGTGGGCCTGGGGCTGAGCGAAACCTTCGGTGCCCGTCACCTGGGCGAACCGACGGGCGGTCGCGCCGAAGGCTGGAAACGCTTCACCCGCATCCTCGACGGCCTGCAGTTCAGCGCAGACGAAGAAGCCGCCGTAGAGAAAGGTGCAATCGATGCGTTTGTGCGCTTCACCGTATTGCTGGAACAGGCGTACGCTACGGCCCCTGAACTGGCCTGACCTACTGATTGAAATGCAATCAACTGTGGGAGGGGGCTTGCCCCCGATGCGGTGTGTCAGCAAAGCATTTATTGACTGATACACCGCTATCGGGGGCAAGCCCCCTCCCACAGTTGGAACGCATTGCACATTGTTTTTCTGTGATAACCCTATCTATGACCGGCAAAACCCAATCCACCTCCAGAATCGCGCAGATCCTCTATGGCCTGCTGGCCTACGTCAGCCTGGGGATCGGCCTGGTGGCGATTGTCATACCGGGTTTGCCCACCACCGAATTCATCCTGCTGGCCGCCTGGGCCGCGACCAAAAGCTCACCGCGCCTGAGCGCCTGGTTGGAAAACCACCGCCTGTTCGGGCCGATCCTGTTCAACTGGCGCAATGGCAAGATCATCGCGCGCCGGGCCAAAGTCAGCGCCACCGTCAGCATGGTGCTGTGCGCCGTGCTGATGCTGGTGATGCTCGATCACGGCTGGCCGATCTACCTGGCCATCGCCGGTATGAGCCTGGGCAATCTGTGGATCTGGTCTCGCCCCGAGCAGCTTGCGCCGCCCGTATAACGCTGCGTACAGGCGCGTCCCTACCGCTCATCGTCTATCGCTCATGAATTGATTTGTTACGCCGATGTTTCAGGCATGACGCCGAATGGATTTGGCACTTTTGCGTGCATCTCAACAAGTCCATTCGTGAGTGAACCTATGTTCGACACCCTCTCTATCCGCCTGAAAATCGTACTGCTGTCCGGCCTCTGCCTGCTCGGGGTCATCGCACTGGTGGTCGGCATCAATATCTACAACACCAACCAGAACGATCAACTGGTGAGTGATTCAAGCTCACGCATGCTGACTGCCGGCGTGGAACAGTTGCTGCAAGCCAAGGCGGCCGAACAGGCAGTGCAGTTGCAGAAAACCTTCAACGAGAACCTGCAGGCGGTCACCGCCCTCGCCGACCAGATCAAAGACCTGCGCACCCTCGGGACCAAGCGTTCCCTGGAAGCCGGTGCCCTGCGCGAAGAACTCAACCAGAGCGTCAAAACCGCTTTCGACCGCAACACCAAGGTGCTCGGCATCTGGCTGTCGTTCGAACCCAACGCACTGGATGGCAAGGACAGCCAATTCATTGACGACAAAGCCCGCGTTTCCAACGAAAAAGGCCGTTTCTCCAGCTACTGGAGCCGGGCCGGCGGCGAGGGCCTGAACACGGTCATGGTCGAGGAGGACCTGACCAAGACCACCCTCAACCTCAGCGGTACGCCCTACAACATTTGGTACACCTGCCCGCGCGACACGCGCACCACCTGCCTGCTGGACCCGTACGAAGACACCGTGGCCGGCAAACCCGTGCTGATGACCACTATCTCCCTGCCGTTGATCGTGGATGGCAAGGTGATCGGCGTCGTTGGTGTGGATATCGCCCTCAATGCCCTGCAAGCCGTCACCGATGCGGCGCAGAAAACCGTATTCGACGGCGCCGCACACGTGGAGGTGCTGTCCAGCACCGGGCTGATCGCCGCCTACAGCGGTGAGCCGGGCAAAGTGGGCAAGAACCTGATCGACACCCTTGGCGCCGAAGGCAAAGAGATCGTGCAGTTGCTCGCCGATGATCGTCCGATGATCCGCGAGCAGGACGAGACCATTCGTGTCGTATACCCGGTCAAGCCGATCGCCGACGCCAAATCCTGGGGCGTGCTGATCAAGCTGCCCAAAGCGGTGATGCTGGCCGATAACGTGAAGCTGCAGGCTGTGCTTGACGACGCCCAGGCCACCGGCACCCTCAAGGCCTTGCTGGTCGCCGCCGCCGCTGCCCTGCTGGGCCTGCTGCTGATCTGGCTGACCGCCACCGGCGTGACCCGTCCGATCAACAGCGTGGCCGCCATGCTCAAGGACATCGCCAGCGGCGACGGCGACCTCACCCAGCGCCTGGCCTACAGCAAAAAAGACGAACTGGGCGAGCTGGTGAACTGGTTCAACCGCTTCCTCGACAAGCTGCAACCGACCATCGCGCAGATCAAGCAAAGCATCACCGAAGCGCGCGGCACGGCCGACCAGTCCTCGGCCATTGCGCGCCAGACCAGCGAAGGCATGCAGGTGCAGTTTCGCGAGATCGACCAGGTGGCCACCGCGTCCAATGAAATGAGCGCCACCGCCCATGACGTCGCCAACAGCGCCTCCAATGCTGCCAGTGCGGCACGCGGGGCGGATCAGTCGGCGCGCGAGGGCATGTCGATCATCGAACAAAGCACCCGCGATATCACCTCGCTTGCCGAGGAAGTCAGCAAGGCCGTCGGCGAAGTCGAGGAATTGGCCGTCAATAGCGAACAGATCGGTTCAGTCCTGGAAGTAATCCGCAGCATTGCCGAACAGACCAACCTGCTGGCCTTGAACGCGGCGATCGAAGCGGCACGTGCCGGGGAAAGCGGACGCGGTTTTGCGGTGGTGGCCGATGAGGTGCGCAACCTGGCCAAACGCACCCAGGATTCGGTAGAGGAAATTCGCCAGGTGATCGAACGGATCCAGAGCGGCACCCGTGGCGTGGTGGCGACCATGCACTCCAGCCAGCAACAGGCGCAAAGCAATGCCGGGCAGATCCACGAAGCGGTGAAGGCCTTGGGCAAGATCAGCGATGCTGTGACGGTGATCAGCGACATGAACCTGCAGATCGCCAGCGCCGCCGAAGAGCAGAGCGCGGTGGCCGAAGAGGTCAATCGCAACGTCTCGGCGATCCGCACCGTGACCGAAACCCTTACCGGCCAGGCCACCGAGTCGGCGGCCATCAGCAGCCAGCTCAATGCCCTGGCCAGCCAGCAGATGAAGTTGATGGATCAGTTCAGGGTGTAAGAAACAGGGCAGGTCCAATGTGGGAGGGGGCTTGCCCCCGATAGCAGTGTGTCAGCCATAGATAAGGTGACTGACACTCCGCCATCGGGGGCAAGCCCCCTCCCACATTTTGACCGCGCACCGCTTAAAGACCGGTCCAGGCCTGGACGAACGCTGCAACATCTTCCTTCGGCGCCGTACGCGGCGGGTTCTGCGGCGTGCCCAGATACAGGAAGCCGATGACTTCTTCATCCGCAGTCAGCCCCAGCCCTTTGGCCACATGCGCCGAGTAGGACAACTCACCGGTGCGCCACACCGCGCCAATCCCTTGCGCATACGCCGCCAGCAGAATGCCGTGGGCCGCGCAGGCGGCTGCCAGTAACTGTTCGGATTTGGGCACCTTGAAATGCTCCTGCAGGCGGGCAATCACTACCACCACCAGCGGCGCCCGCAACGGACCGTTCTGGGCCTTGTCGATGGCGGCTTGCGGGGCGTCGGCATCCTGCAAACGCGCCGCTTCGGCCAGCAGCGTGCCCATGCGCTCACGGGCCGGGCCTTCCACGGTGAGGAAACGCCACGGGCGCAGTTGGCCGTGGTCGGGCGCGCGCATGGCGGCGGCGAACAGCACGTCGCGCTGCGCCTGGGTCGGTGCCGGTTCCAGCAAGCGCGGCACGGAAACACGGTTGAGCAAAGCGTCGAGAGCCTGCATTGGCCACCTCCAGAAAAAAATGTGCGGTCATTCTAGCGGAATGCATCGGGATGCCAGCAAACGATAATTGCTCTTATTCAAACTGCCCCGCCCTGTTAGACTTTGCGACCCTATTTTCCAACCGCTTCCAGGAATTTCGATGTTCCGTGCGCTTTTTTGCCTGTCGGCAACGTTGATGGCTTTAAGCCTGACCGCTTGCGACGACGCTCCCCGCTTCACCAAGGCCGAGCCTGGTGAGTCGCGGTCCGGTGGCGCCACGACGGTGAACAAGCGTGACCAGAACGCGTTTTCCCTGCCCTCGGCCAACCTGGCGCCTACCCGCCGCCTGGATTTCAGCGTCGGCAACAGTTTCTTTCGCAGCCCCTGGGTGATCGCGCCCTCCACCACCACGGCGCGTGATGGCCTGGGCCCGCTGTTCAATACCAATGCCTGCCAGAACTGTCATATCAAGGACGGCCGAGGCCACCCACCGCTGGTCGATGCGCCCAATGCGGTTTCGATGTTGGTGCGGCTGTCCATTCCGGATGCGCCTGCCTATGCCAGGCTCATCGAGCAAATCGGCGTGGTGCCCGAACCGGTCTACGGCGGCCAGCTTCAGGACATGGCCGTGCCGGGCGTGGCGCCGGAGGGCAAGGTGCGGGTCGATTACACGCCGGTCAACGTCAGTTTCAAGGACGGCACGGTGGTCGAGCTGCGCAAGCCCGAGTTGCAGATCACCCAGCTCGGCTATGGCCCGATGCACCCCGATACGCGGTTTTCGGCGCGCGTCGCGCCACCGATGATCGGCCTGGGGTTGCTTGAAGCCATCAGCGACGCCGATATCCTGCGCAATGCCGACCCGAAAACCGCCGATCCTGAAGCCATCGTCGGCCGGGCGAATCAGGTCTGGGATGACGCCAGGCAGAAAACCGTTTTAGGGCGATTTGGGTGGAAAGCCGGGCAACCCACGCTCAATCAACAAAATGTTCACGCGTTTTCGGGTGATATGGGCCTCACCACTTCATTGAGACCTTTCGATGACTGCACCGATGCCCAGGCAGCCTGCAAACAGGCCCCCAACGGCAACGGCCCCGAGGGCGAGCCGGAAGTCAGCGACAATATCCTGCGCCTGGTGCTGTTCTATACGCGTAACCTTGCCGTGCCGGTGCGCCGCGATGTCAACGCGCCGCAGGTGCTGGCCGGCAAAAACCTGTTCTACCAGGCCGGTTGCCAGGGCTGTCACAAGCCGACGTTCACCACGGCCGCCAATGCCGCCGAACCCGAACTGGCCAATCAGGAGATCCGCCCCTACAGCGACTTGCTGCTGCACGACATGGGCGAGGGCCTCGCCGACAACCGCACCGAATTCAAGGCCGGTGGCCGCGACTGGCGTACGCCGCCATTGTGGGGCATCGGCCTGACGCAAACCGTGAGTGGTCACACCCAGTTTCTGCATGACGGCCGCGCCCGCAACCTGCTTGAAGCCGTGCTCTGGCACGGCGGCGAGGCGCAAGCGGCGCAGCAGCATGTGTTGTCGTTCAACGCCGAGCAGCGTGCCGCGTTGCTGGCGTTCCTGAATTCTCTATAAGCTTTGCCCCAATTACAGAAGGGAGCTCGACATGTTCCGTCCCAAGTTGTTGTTCACCAGCCTGGCCGCCCTTGCCCTCGGCGCCTGCTCGCCCCAGGATCCGCAAGCGGTGACCTCGGCGGCCATCGCCAAGCAAGTCATCCTGCCGACCTACAGCCGCTGGGTCGAAGCCGACCGTCAGTTGGCCGTCAGCGCCCTCGCCTATTGCCAGGATAAAGAGAGCCTGGACACCGCCCGCGCCGACTTCCTCCATGCGCAAAAAGCCTGGGCCGAGTTGCAACCGCTGCTGATCGGCCCGCTGGCCGAGGGCAACCGCGCCTGGCAGATCCAGTTCTGGCCGGACAAGAAGAACCTGGTGGGTCGCCAGGTCGAGCAACTGGTCAGCGCCCAGCCGCAGATCGATGCGGCCGCCCTCGCCAAATCCAGCGTGGTGGTACAAGGCCTGTCGGCCTACGAATATATCCTCTACGACGCCAAGCCCGACGTCGCCGACCCGGCGCAGAAAGCCCGCTATTGCCCGCTGCTGATGGCCATCGGCGAACGCCAGAAGGCCCTGGCCGAAGAGATCCTGGCCAGTTGGAACAGCACCGACGGCATGCTCGCGCAGATGACCAAGTTCCCCAACCAGCGCTATGCCGACTCCCACGAAGCCATCGCTGACCTGCTGCGCGTGCAAGTGACCGCCCTGGATACCCTGAAGAAAAAACTCGGCACGCCGATGGGCCGCCAGACCAAGGGCATCCCGCAACCGTTCCAGGCCGATGCCTGGCGCAGCCAGTCGTCCCTGCAAAGCCTTGAAGCCAGCCTCGCGGCCGCCCAGACCGTCTGGGTGGGCGTTGACAACAAGGGCCTGCGCGGCCTGCTGCCGGCGGACCAGAAAGCCCTGGCCGACAAGATCGACGCCGCCTATGCCGCGTCACTCAAACTGTTCGCCAGCAACCAGCGCACCCTCAACGAACTGTTGAACGACGACGCCGGACGCCAGCAACTCAACGACATCTACGACAGCCTCAACGTGGTCCATCGCCTGCACGAAGGCGAACTGGCCAAGGCGCTGGGCATCCAGCTGGGCTTCAACGCCAACGACGGTGACTGATGATGCTCAGGCGACAGGCTTTGGCGATTGGCAGCATGCTGCTCAGCGCACTCACCTTGGGCGGCTGGACGCTGTTCAAGCACAAGGACAAGAGCCCGCTGCTGCTGTCGGCGCGCGACGATGCAGACGGCAGGCACTACGCCGTCGGTTATCGGCTGGACGGCCAGCAGGCGTTCGCCACCCAGGTCGGCCAGCGCTGCCACGACATCATCAACCATCCTGCGCTGCCGATTGCATTGTTCGTCGCCCGCCGGCCGGGCACCGAGAGTTACCTGATCGATTTGCGTGACGGCGCGCTGCTGCAAACCATCACCTCAAAAGCCAATCGTCACTTCTATGGTCACGCGGTGATCCACAAGAGCGGCGACTGGTTGTACGCCACCGAGAACGACACATCCGACCCCGGCCGCGGCCTGTTGGGTGTGTACAGGTTCGAAGGCGAGCGGCTGGTGCACAGTGGCGAGATCTCCACCCACGGCATCGGCCCGCACCAGGTGTCATGGATGCCCGATGGCGAAACCCTGGTGGTGGCCAACGGCGGCATCCGCACCGAAGCCGAAAGCCGCGTGGAGATGAACCTCAACGCCATGGAGCCGAGCCTGGTGCTGATGCAGCGCGACGGCACGCTGATCAGCAAGGAAACCCTGGGCCAGCAGATGAACAGCGTGCGCCACATGGGCATTGCCGGCGACGGCACCATCCTCACCGGCCAGCAGTTCATGGGGCCGTCCCAGGAGCGTTCCGAGTTGCTCGCAATCAAGCGACCGGGGCAGCCCTTCACGGCGTTCCCGGTGGCCGACGAGCAGTTGCAGGCGATGGGGCACTACACCGCCAGCGTCGCGGTACACAGCGAGCTGCGGCTGGTGGCACTGACGGCACCGCGCGGTAACCGGTTTTTCATCTGGGACATGGACAGCGGCGAGTTGCGCCTGGAAGCTGCGCTGCCCGATTGCGCCGGGGTCGGCGCGGTGGCGGACGGCTTTGTGGTGACCTCGGGCCAGGGGCGTTGCCGCTTCTACGATTGCCGTCTGAAGCTACCGGTCGCCACGCCACTGACTTTGCCCGCAGGCCTGTGGGACAACCACCTGCATATCATGACGTAAACGCTCAGCGCTCCTGAGCCGATGCCAGGAGCCTCGCACCCGCCACGATAACGCAAGGCACATCTCCTACGCAGTTAATGGAACCGTCTCTAATCCGGAGAACAGTGTTCCCGCAACAACTTGCGAAGTTTCGACTTATCCCCCTCCCCACTCTCATCAAAACTGCGGTGCTCAATGCGGCGCCG
Organism: Pseudomonas orientalis; assembly: GCF_022807995.1. Taxonomy (NCBI): domain Bacteria; kingdom Pseudomonadati; phylum Pseudomonadota; class Gammaproteobacteria; order Pseudomonadales; family Pseudomonadaceae; genus Pseudomonas; species Pseudomonas orientalis. The sequence continues at coordinate 4,637,021 of NZ_CP094351.1, forward strand.
TCTGCGCCTGCGTGCTCGCGCTGCATTCAACCCTGCACAACGCCTTACAAGGACCCCCTTATGACAATGCCGGGCCGCCGGATGATTATCATGCTCAGCATCGTTGGGTCAGTCGTTCTGATGCTTGCCGGCTACAAGACCTACTGGATTTACCAGCAGTTGCAGCTTTTACATGGACCTAGGCCGCCGGTCACCGTCGCAGTGGCCAATGCCTTCGAAATGCCCTGGCAGCGGCGGATGCCGGCAGCGGGCACACTCAAGGCACTGCAAGGTATCGACCTGAGCACGGAGGTGCCCGGCATCGTCACACAGTTGCACTTTGACTCAGGGCAAGCGGTCGAGGCGGGCCAGCCCCTGCTGCAGCTGGAGCATCAGACCGAGCAGGCAGCGCTGGACATGGCAAAGGCCGATCAGCGCCTGGCCCGCCAGAACTTTGAGCGCGGCCAGCAACTGGTGGGGATCAGCGCCATTTCCAGAGGCGAATTCGATCGGCTCGAGGCTGAACTCAACCGTAGCACTGCCGACGTTGCGCAGCGCAGCGCAGCACTGGAAAAGAAACAGATCGTTGCTCCCTTCAGCGGCACCATCGGCATCCGCCAGGTCAATGTGGGTGATTACCTGCAAAGTACCCAGGTTATCGCCAGCCTGCAGGATACCCGGCACCTCTATGTGGACTTTTACGTGCCCGAGCAAGCCGTTCAACTGATCAGGATCGGGCAGTCGGTTCAGGTGGAAGTCTCGGCACGCTCCGGCCTCTTCAGCCTTGCCAAGGTAAGTGCCATCAACCCCATCGTCGACAACAGCACGCGAAATGTGTTGGTGCGCGCCACGCTGCCCAACCCGCACGACGATCTGCTACCCGGAATGTTCGCCAATTTACGCGTACTGCTGGAGGAACCGTCGGCCCAAACCGTGGTTCAGGAAAGTGCGATCACGTTCAGCCCTTATGGTCAGTACGTCTACGTGATAGCCGCCGACAACGACAGCGAGCCACAGGCGCCCGATGCCGACGACACACCGCAACTGATAGCCGAGCAGCGCTTGATCGAAACGGGCGAGCGTCGCGATGGCCTGGTTGTGGTGACAAAGGGTCTGAACAAGGGCGAACAGGTGGTCACCGCCGGCCAGCTCAAATTGAAACACGGCACCCCCGTGCGCATCAGTATCGACCGAAGCCAGCCGGATGAGCCGCTGCCAACGCCCCATCGGGAGGTCGCCCAATGACCTTCACCGACCTGTTTATTCGGCGCCCGGTACTGGCCGTGGTAGTCAGTCTGTTGATTGTGCTGCTCGGAGGCCAGGCCTACGACAAACTGCAACTGCGTCAGTTTCCGCAGATGGACAACGCGCTCATCACGGTCACTACGGTCGCGCCGGGCCTGAGTGCGCAAACCATCCAGAGTTACATCACACAACCCCTGCAACAGAGCCTGGCCAGCGCTCAAGGCATCGACTACATGACGTCTTCCAGTCGTCAGAATATTTCGTTCATTTCTATCTACAGTCGAGTCGGCGCCGACAGCGACCGCTTGTTCACAGAACTGCTGGCCAAGTCCAATGAGGTCAGAAACCAGTTGCCCACCGGGATTGAAGACCCGGTACTTAACAAAGTTGCAGTGGACAGCACCGCGCTGATGTACCTGAGTTTTTCCAGCAAGACCCTGAACAATGCCCAGATCACCGACTACCTGCAGCGGGTGGTCCAGCCTCGGCTGGTGACACTGCCGGGCATGGCGCAAGCGCAGATCATCGGCAGTCAGAGCCTTGCCATGCGCCTGTGGCTCGACCCGATAAAACTCGCGGGGTTCGGTTTGAGCGCCAGCGACATCACCCAGGCAATCAGACGCTACAACGTGCAGCCTGTCGCGGGGGACCTTACCGGCGAATATGTCGTCACCAGCGCGACGACCAACACCGAACTGCAATCGGCCGAGGGGTTCAGTGCGATCCCGGTGAAGACCGACGGCGACAACCAGGTACGCCTGGGAGACGTGGCACGCGTGGAGCTGGGTGCGCAAAACTACGACAGTTTCAGCACCTTCAACGGCATCCCGGCGGTGTACATCAGCATTCAAGCCACGCCCGATGCCAACCCGCTGGAACTGGGCAAGCGCGTGCGCGAACTGATGCCCCAGTTGCAGGCGCAGATACCTCCCGGCCTGCACTCGGACATCGCTTACGATTCGACCCTGTACATCAATGCCTCGATTGACCAGGTACTGTCCAGCCTGGTGGAAGCCGTACTGATCGTGGTGTTGGTGGTGTTTTTGTTCCTGGGTTCCATGCGTTCGGTGATCATTCCCGCCATCACCATTCCGCTGTCGCTGATCGGCACCTTGTTTCTCATGCAACTGATGGGCTATTCCATCAATGTGCTGACACTGCTGGCCATGGTCCTGGCTATCGGTCTGGTGGTCGATGACGCCATCGTGATGATGGAAAACATTCACCGCCACATCGAACAAGGTAAATCGCCGTTTGAGGCCGCGATAAAAGGGGCAAGGGAGGTATGCGTTCCGGTGGTGTCGATGACCATCACGCTGGCCGCCGTTTATGCCCCCATCGGTTTCATGCAAGGCCTGACCGGGGCGCTGTTCAAGGAGTTTGCCCTGACCCTGGCCGGCGCCGTGGTGATATCCGGGATTGTGGCGTTGACGCTGTCACCGATGATGTGTGCCATTTTGCTACGGCATGAAAAACAGCCACAGGGCCTGCCGTCGACGCTGGACCGCTTCTTCAATGCGTTGAAAACACGCTATCAGCGGCGCCTGCGCAAGATCATGCAAGCGCGGTCGGTGGTATTGGTTTTCGCCTCGCTCGTGCTCTGCCTGATACCTGCCATGCTCACCGTCACACTTTCGGAATTGGCGCCCGATGAGGACAAAGGCTTGATTTTCATCCTGTCCAGTGCGCCTCAGGCGAGCAACCTGGCCTATCTGAACCGCTACACCCAGGACTTTATCGAAGCGTTTGAAACCTTGCCCGAATACCAGGCATCGTTCCAGATCAATGGGCTCGACGGCGTGCACTCAGGCGTCGGCGGCTTCCTGCTCAAGCCTTGGGAGGAACGCAAGCGCACGCAGATGCAAGTCCTTGCACCCCTACGCGAAAAACTCGACAGCAACCCCGGCCTGCAAGTCTTCGCGTTCAACCTGCCTTCCTTGCCGGGTGCCGGTGAAGGGTTGCCCTTTGGCTTTGTCATCAGTTCCCAGCATGACCACGGTTCGATGATGGACGTGGCCGAGCGCATCAAACAGCGCGCGATCGATTCGGGGAAATTTGCCTATGTGGATATCGACCTGGCGTTCGACCGCCCTGAAGTCATGATCGAGATTGACCGGACCAAGGCCGCCCAGATGGGCGTGTCCATGGAGGACCTGGACCTGACCCTGAGTACCCTGCTGGCTGAGGCGCAAATCAATCGATTCAGTATTGACGGCCATCTCTACAAAGTCATTGCCCAAGTCGAGCGCAACTACCGAGACAACCCCGAGTGGCTGAGCCAGTACGCTGTAAAAAATGCGAAGGGCCAACTGCTGCCCTTGTCGACCTTGATCACCGTCAGCAGCCCTCAGGTTCGACCACAACGGTTGAATCAGTTTCAGCAACTCAATTCTGTCACGGTCTCGGCCTTCCCCATTGTCGGTATGAGCAACGCATTGCACACCCTGCAAACCATCGCCCAGGAAGAGGCGCCAGCGGACTACACCTTTGATTACCGCAACGCTACACGTCAGTTTGTGCAGGAGGGCAATGCGTTATGGGGCACATTCGGCCTGGCGCTGGCGTTCATCGGCCTGGTCCTCGTGGCACAGTTTGAAAGCCTGCGCGATGCCTTGGTGATATTGGTGACGGTACCGCTGTCGATATGCGGAGCATTGATCGCACTGTTCCTGGGGTGGTCCACCCTGAATATCTATACGCAAATCGGGCTGGTGACGCTGATCGGCCTGATCAGCAAGCACGGTATCCTGATCGTCGAGTTCGCCAATCAACTGCGCAAGGAAAAAGGCCTGTCCGCGCGCGACGCGGTCGAACACGCTGCTGCGATCCGTCTGCGGCCGATTCTGATGACCACGCTGGCCACGGTAATGGGTGTGGTCCCGCTGATTTTCTCCAGCGGCGCGGGCGCGGTCAGTCGGTTCGATATCGGTATGGTGATCGCCACCGGCATGTCGATCGGCACCCTGTTTACCCTGTTCGTCCTGCCCACGGTGTATACGGCGCTGACCAGAGCGGACAACACAGCCAGGGCGCTGACTCGATAGCCACAAAAAAAGGCCTCGCATTGCGAGGCCTTTTCCGGGGGCTTAAATGGTTTCAACTCTGCGGCCTCATCGCTTGAGACATCCCGAACATGAATAACAGCAAATCATGATCGGGTTTGGCCGCCACACTGACTTTGGCCACACGTGGCAGCAGGCATTGCCCACCGCCCTGCGTCGCACTGAGTACCTGTGTGCGAGGCTGTTCCCATGCAGCCAGGGCCAGGGCTGCAACCCCTAACGCCCCGACCAGGAACAAACCTCGTGCTATTTCTAGCTTCATCTGGTTAAACCCTTGATAGCGCTGCCAAACGCCGTCTCATAAAAATAGCTGAGTTTTTTCCAGTCGGTAGCGTTCCACGACGAATGGCGACGCAATTGCAGCATGTCATGGGAGGCGGCCCGATAAGCGGTCAAGCGCTGGCGACATTTTTCAAAGTCCAGCAGCGCCACTTCAACATTCACCGCATCGCCTTCGCCGGTGACCCGTACGAAGATGTGCTTGATATACAGGCAACCATGCTGCCAACGGCCTTTGTGCATGCGCGCCAGGGTGCCGGCCAGTTCCTCAAGCAAACGCTCGTGAACCGCCTCGCCGTACTGCTCACGGCCGCCGGCGGCGTACCAGTTTTCGATCTCATCGAAACCGTCCAGCGAAGCGGTGACCAGCAAGGCCTTCCATTGATGCTCCGGATCGCGTCGCGCCTCGCAGAACACCAATTCCGGCACCCTGACATCCAGCAAGCGCAAGCCCTTGAGGGCATCACGTTCACGCAACACGGTCGGACGTCCAAACGGATGCAACCAACTGCGGTAGATATGGCCCGTCTGACGCTTGCAATAGAGCAATCGCCCATTCGGACTGATCACCCGCTGTACACCACTTTCACCGCCACGCCGGCGATTGGGCTCTTCCACCCACTCACCCTGCTGGCGCCAGAAAAAATCAAATCGTTCTTCGGGAGCTATATGACTGCCGACTACGCACTCAACTGCCATCCTGTTACCTCTTACGCAATACATAGACTCGCCACATGGCGTAGAGCGGCATGAAGTCCAGGGATTCCTGAACTCGGAAACCGGCCTGCTCGAATTCTGCCTCGACAGTAGCAGCCGGTAACACAAACCGGTTTTGGTAACCTTCCTGCTCACCTTTCTTGCGACGTCGCACTTCGGCGCGCTTGCGCTTCCAGGCCTTGAAATTGCCATCCACCCACAGCGAGATAATCACGCTGTCACGGGTAACCCGCTGAAACTCCCGCAGTATTGTCATCCTGTGTGCCGGGTCACCGATGTGGTGCATCAGGCGCATGCAAAAAATACTGTCGACTGAGTTATCTGGCAAATCGATATCAAAGGCGGAGGTCTGCAAAGGGCGTACCCGTTTCACGATGTCCGCCGGTTGGGCCACCGTGGCGACCTTCAACATCGACGCCGAATTGTCGGCCCCGACGATCACGCGATTGGGTTTCTCGGCCAGCAATGGCCAAAAGCGCCCGGCACCACATGGCAGGTCCAACACCAGGCCCGGCTCACCGGCCATGGCCAGCGCACCGCGCGCCAGTTGCTCATCGCGCTTGTGGGACAACCGGCGAGCCAGATTGTCCTGATGCTTGAGCAAATATTGCTGCGCGTGTTGATCGTCGTACTTTTCTGAGAATTCCAACTTGATCGGGGAAGGCATCTTACGTCTCCGGTAACTGATGCCTACAACCCTAAGCAGCGAACTGTGATCAACAGGTCAACTCATTGTGAAAAAGTTGTCCTGTCCAATCTCATACATTTCAAGACTTTACAGAAACATTCAGTAGCATGGGGCCATCTTCGCCGAAAAGCGCGCGCCGTGCATCAGCAAATTGACAGACTGAACGGTCAGGTTTTGACTGGACCCAGTTCCACATGAAAACGGCAGCCATTGGGCTCCATGGTGCTCAGCGTCACGCTCCAGCCCTGGCTCTCGCAGATACGCTGCACCAGCGACAAGCCCAGCCCCAGACCCTCGCCGCGCTTCTCGCTGCCACGCACGAACGGCTCGAACATCGCCTCGCGCTTGTCTTCAGGAATGCCCACACCGGTGTCCTCCACCACAAAGCCGCTGGGCTCCAGGGTGAGGCGGATAAACCCTTGCTCGGTGTAATGCAGTGCATTGCGCAACAGATTGCCCATCACCGCGTGCAGGAACGTGGTGTTGTAGCGTGTATCCAGCGGGCTGCCTGGGCAGTAGATCAACTCAAGGCCTTTTTGCTCGATGGGCCCACGCCAGATGCCGAGCAGATCCTCGGCGACCTGGGTCAGGTTGACCTGGGCCGACATGGCGGCATCGTCATGCTGGGCGCGGGCCAGCATCAGGAAGGTCTGCACCAGCTCGCGCATTTCTTCACAGGCCCGGGCGATGCGCTGGACCTGGTTGCGACCGCGCTGGTCGATCGCCGGGTTCTCCAACAGCAGCTCGCAGGAACTGGCCAACACCATCAAGGGTGTACGCAATTCATGACTCACGTCACTGGTAAACAATTGCTCACGAGACAGCGCCTGGCGCAGGCGACCCAGCGTGGCATCGAATGCCACCGCCAACTCGCCCACTTCGTCGGCCGCGTAATCGGGCGCCAACGGTGGCGCAAGTCCCAGCAACTGGTCGCGATGGCGTACCTGGCGGGCCAGGCGCACCACCGGTGCCATCACCTTGCGCGCCAGCACCCAGCCGAGAAACACCGCCAACGCCAGGCTGAGCACGAAGCCCACCAGCACCACGGCAAACAGCACACGTTCGCGTTCTTCGAAATCGCTTTGGTCTTGCAGCAGCACATAACGCCGGCCGTCGATCACCTCGACCATGGCGTGGTAGGACAGCGACTCGCGAAATACCTCATGAAAGCCCGGGTCCAGATGCCGCAAATCCTTGGGCAGCTCGAAATCGCCGGGGCCGCCGCTGAAATAGAACAACTGGTCAGGCTCGGGCCGGTGTCGCCAGTCTTCCATGCTGTCCATCAGCAGCAGGCGTTGCAGGTCGCCGCCCAGGCCCGCCGAAATCAACTTCTCTTCTACCAGGTGCACCGTCGCGACGATGCCCATGGCGAAGGCGCCCGCCACCAACGCACTCATCAAGGCAAAGGCGATGATGATTCGCTGGGCAAGGCTTTGCTTAAACTCCATCACGGCCCTCGGCCAGGCGATAACCCACACCGTGCACCGTTTGCAGCAGCGGCTTGGCGAACGGTTTGTCGATCACCTGGCGCAATTGGTGAACGTGGCTGCGCAGGCTGTCGCTGTCCGGGCAATCATCGCCCCACAAGGCTTCTTCGAGGATTTCCCGACGCAACACGTGCGGGCTTTTCTGCATCAGCACCGCCAGCAACTTCAGGCCGACCGGGTTGAGTTTCAGCAGGCGCCCTTCCCGGGTCACCTCCAGCGTGTCCAGGTCATAATTGAGGTCGCCCACTTGCAGGGCACGACGCCCGCCACCCTGGGCACGGCGCAGCACCGCTTCGATGCGAGCGGCCAGCTCCGACAAGGCGAACGGCTTGAGCAGGTAGTCATCAGCGCCGGACTTGAAGCCCTGCAGCCGGTCGTCCAACTGGTCACGGGCGGTCAGCATGATCACCGGTGTGTCGCGGCGCGCATCTTCGCGCAGGCGTTTGCACAGGGTGTAGCCATCGATGCCAGGCAGCATGATGTCGAGCACGATCAAGTCGTAATGCTCGGTGGCGGCCAGGTGCAGACCCGACAGGCCGTCCTGCGCACAGTCCACTGTGTAGCCCTTGAGCCCCAGGTAATCGGCCAGGTTGGCCAGAATATCGCGGTTGTCTTCAACCAATAAAATTCGCATGGGCAGTGCTCCGTACGCGGTAACAGCCGTGTTGGCTCGCGCAGCTTAAGGCCAAGTGCCGTTCAGGGATAGACCTGCAAAGGTCATCGATATAGGTTTTCAACTGATATGTATGTTGAACGAAATTTTCACTATAACTTCATAAACTCCCCACAGGCGTGCAGGGAAAATCATCGCCCATTGGAATGAGATCAAATGTGGGAGGGGGCTTGCCCCCGATGAAGGTGGGTCAGGTGATAAATGTTTAACTGACCCACCGCCATCGGGGGCAAGCCCCCTCCCACATTTTTGAACCAGTACATCCGCATCATCGGTCAGGCCGAACAACAAAAAACCCCGCCTGCATCACTGCAGGCGGGGCTTTTCAGTAGCCGGGTAAGGCTGGCTTACATCATGCCGCCCATGCCACCCATGCCGCCCATGTCTGGCATACCGCCGCCGCCTGCGCCTTCAGCCTTCGGCTTGTCAGCGATAGCAGCTTCGGTGGTCAGGATCAGGCCACCGATGGAAGCGGCTGCCTGCAGCGCCGAACGAGTCACCTTGGTTGGATCCAGGATGCCCATTTCGATCATGTCGCCGTAGACGCCAGTCGCAGCGTTGTAACCGTAGTTACCTTTGCCGTTCTTGACTTCGTTGACCACAACGCTTGGCTCGTCGCCGGAGTTGGCCGCGATCTGGCGCAGCGGTGCTTCAACAGCGCGACGCAGAACAGCAATACCGACGTTCTGGTCAGCGTTGTCGCCGGTCAGATTGGTCAGGGCTTCCAGAGCACGGATCAGCGCAACGCCACCGCCAGGTACCACGCCTTCTTCGACGGCTGCGCGGGTAGCGTGCAGGGCGTCTTCAACGCGGGCCTTCTTCTCTTTCATTTCAACTTCGGAACCGGCGCCAACCTTGATCACTGCAACGCCGCCGGACAGCTTGGCCAGACGCTCTTGCAGTTTTTCACGGTCGTAGTCCGAGGAGGTTTCAGCAACCTGGGCACGGATCTGGGCGATACGCGATTCGATGTCGCCTTCAACGCCAGCACCGTCAACGATGATGGTGTTTTCCTTGGAGATGGTCACGCGCTTGGCGCTACCCAGGTTTTCCAGGGTGGCGCTTTCCAGGCTCAGGCCGATCTCTTCGGAGATGACGGTACCGCCGGTCAATACGGCGATGTCCTGCAGCATGGCCTTGCGACGGTCGCCGAAGCCTGGCGCCTTGACGGCTGCGACTTTGACGATGCCACGCATGTTGTTCACAACCAGGGTCGCCAGGGCTTCGCCTTCAACGTCTTCGGAAACGATCAGCAGTGGGCGGCCGGCTTTGGCAACGGCTTCCAGTACTGGCAGCATTTCGCGGATGTTGGAGATCTTTTTGTCGACCAGCAGGATCAGCGGGCTGTCCAGCTCGGCAACCATGGTGTCCGGCTTGTTGACGAAGTACGGGGACAGGTAGCCACGGTCGAACTGCATGCCCTCTACAACCGACAGTTCGTTTTCCAGGCCCGAGCCTTCTTCAACGGTGATCACGCCTTCTTTACCAACTTTTTCCATGGCTTCGGCAATGATGTCGCCGATGGAGCTGTCGGAGTTGGCGGAGATGGTGCCTACCTGAGCGATAGCCTTGGTGTCAGCGCATGGCTTGGACAGGTTTTTCAGCTCGGCAACGATGGCGATGGTCGCCTTGTCGATACCGCGCTTGAGGTCCATCGGGTTCATGCCGGCAGCAACGGCCTTGTAGCCTTCGTTGACGATGGCCTGAGCCAGAACGGTGGCGGTGGTGGTGCCGTCGCCGGCGTCATCGTTGGCACGGGAGGCAACGTCTTTGACCAGCTGCGCGCCCATGTTTTCGAAACGGTCTTCCAGTTCGATTTCTTTTGCTACGGAAACGCCGTCCTTGGTGATGGTCGGAGCGCCGAAGCTCTTCTCGATGATCACGTTACGGCCTTTCGGGCCCAGGGTCGCTTTTACTGCGTCAGCCAGGACGTTGACACCGGTGAGCATTTTTTTGCGGGCGGAGTCGCCGAATTTAACTTCTTTAGCAGCCATGATCGATATTCCTTAAATACTTTGGAGTAAACGGGAAAATGAGCGGGGGGAAATCAGTCTTCCAGAACGGCAAGAATCTCGTTCTCGCTCATTACCAGCAGGTCTTCGCCGTCGACTTTCACAGTGTTGCTGCCGGAGTAAGGGCCGAAAACAACCTTGTCACCCACTTTCACGGCCAGCGCACGTACTTCACCGTTTTCCAGAGCCTTGCCTGGACCCGCAGCAAGAATCACACCGTGGTTGGCTTTTTCAGCAGCCGAACCTGGCAGAACGATCCCGCCGGCGGTTTTCTTTTCTTCTTCACTGCGACGGATGACGACGCGGTCATGCAGAGGACGAAGCTTCATTGTCGATCTCTCCTAATTGTGTTTTTCATCGGCCGGTATCAATTCCGGCGGGTTAAATTCCGGCGGTGCCGGTCGCGGCTCGCTGGGCGAGACGCGGAAGTCTGTCTAGTGTCACCACCAGAAACCTTGCGGTGACCGTTACATAAGGGCGCCCAGGCTTATTACAAGGGGCAGCGAGTGAATTTTTTTGTGTTTTGATCAAGGGTGAATGCAACACGGCACCCGAAGGTGCCGTGCCGGTGAAGCCGTTATTTGCTGTCGCGGTGTTCGAATTCGCCTTCGATCACATCACCTTCTCGCCCGAGGGGTTGGCGTGGGGCCGGGCCGCCTCGGGATTGCAGGTCGTCGGCGAACGCGCGCTGGCGCATGGCCGCCTCTTCGGCACGCTGGCGCATCTTGCCTGCCAGCAGTTTGCGCGTGACCGGCAGCAGCATCACCAGACCGACCACGTCGCTGATAAAGCCCGGCAGGATCAACAGGCCACCAGCCAGAGCCATCATCAGGCCTTCGAGCATGGTCTGGGCGGGCAGTTCGCCGCGGTTCAGGCTTTCACGGGCGCGCAGCGCCGTCGCCAGGCCGGCGACGCGCAGCACCAGAACGCCGAGCATCGAGCCGAGAATGATCAGTAACAGTGCCGGGAAAAATCCGATCGCACCGCTGACTTGAACGAATACGAACAGCTCCAGCACCGGGAACAATAGAAAAAGCAACAAAAAAGGGCGCATCAAATGGATCCTCAACGCAAGAATGCCTTGCTAGTTCACCTTAGATGACGTCGCCTTTTCGTTAATTCAAGCGTTAATGTCTGATTTTTTCGGCCAGACTTGCGCGTGAGCCAATGAAACCAGGGCTTCGCGTACTTGTGTCGGCGTGTTGCAAGACTCGGCAAAGGGCAGCCAGTGCAAAGACTGGCCGATACGCAGGTGCATGCCTTCACTGTCGATGCCGGCCAGTTGCGCAGGCTCGGTGGTCGGTAAACCGGCGAGGTCGACGTAATGGGCGATGGCCTTGGCGTGATCGCTGTTCATGTGTTCGATCATGCTGCGTTCAGCCTTGCCCGCGAATGGATTGGCCAGGGCCAGTTGATCGACCCAGTGAATCGCGCCAAACCCACCGATATAACGATGGCGCACCGGCTTGAGCACCCAGAAATCGAAATCGTGGGCCTTGTGGTAGTTGGCGGAGTCGGGGAAGTAGCGGTAGTAGCGCTCGGCGGCGGCTTCAATGGTGGCGGCGTCTTCCAGCTTCTCGGCTTCAGCCAGGTAGGTCAGGCGCCCGACGGCCTGCACATCCTGCGCTTCGCGCTCGCTCACCAGCAACGAACACTTAGGGTCTTTGTGCAAGTTGTGCGTGTGCTGGGCGATGCGACTGATCAGGATCAGCGGCCTGCCCTGCTCGTCGAGGCAGTACGGCACGACCGAACCAAAGGGAAAACCGGGCATGGCTTTGGACAGTGTGGCCAAGGCCCCACGGTATTCCTTGAGCAACAGCTCTCGGGCGTTCCTGGCAACGTGCGCGCTCAATGTATGACTCCTGGGTTGTTCCGCCGCCCATGGCATATGGGAATGGATCTCAACACAAGGTAATCAATATCCGCGCAGGTTGCCAGGGTGCTTGATGCCGCTTTACCAGGCCACGCCGAAACCTGCGGTGTAGCGGGTCTTGCTCAAGCTGCTGTCGGAGTCGCCGCTGATGACGTCGCGCTCAGCCTTGAGATTGAGCGATGCCCATTCGGTGACTTTGTAGCGCAGGCCCATCTCGGCATCCAGGGAATACTCGGCCGGACCGTCCAGCGGCTTGCCCAGTTCGCCGTTGGTGAAGAACTCAACGGTCTTGCCCACCAGGTAGCGGTTGTAGTTCCACTTCATGGCCAGGGAATAGAAGTTGTCCTTGCCGCCATCGGCGTATTCGTAATCGGTGCGGTTGACCAGCGAGCCGAGGGAGAACGCGCCCAGTTCATCGTCCCAGAACTGATAGCCAGGGCCCGTACCGACGGTGCGCTGGCGTGCCAGGTCTTCGACCTTGTCGCGCTTGTACGTCAGGCGACCCTGCCAGAACCAGTGCTCGGTGATAAAGCGGTCCAGATCGTATTCAAGGGCCCAGTTGTCGGTGGTGGTGACGTCATCCTGGAATTCGCGGTTGTATTCGCCCTTGCCCGTATGACGCCACTGGCCGTGACGGGCCGAGGTCTTGAAGTCGATGTCGTAGTCGTTGGTGTCTTTGTCGGCGCGCTTGTAGTCCAGCGCCAGGTCGACGTTGCCCTTCCACACCAGGTCTTCGATCACAGGCTTGGGTTTGAGGATCTGCTGGATACTGGCCAACTCCACGGTCTTGGGCGCTTCGCCATTGGCCAGCACGACTTTGCCATCCTCGGCCGGCTTGAGGGACTTGGCCTTTTCACCGGCGTAGGCGTCCTGCTTGACCAGCAACTCTTTATCGCTCTCCAGGGTTTTCACCTGCTTCCAGTCCACCGGGATCGCCCCGCCGTAGCTGGTCTGGATCAGCAGCTTGCCGCCGTCGAAGACTTTTATCTTGCCGGTCAGGCGGTCACCGTTCTTCAACCAGACGGTATCGGCGAGCAAGGGCGTGGAAGCACTGAGGACAGCAAGGCACAGCAGGGTTCTGGACAACATAAGCAGATACGGGGCTCGAGGTTGGCGAAAAGAAGACGCTATCGTGTTAGATAGCCTGAACTGACTCAACTATTTATATTGAGTTCAATTCTCAACCCCAAGTTTACAGACGTTTCTTACAAAAACACCGACGTTCTCAACGGATAGCCTCACAGTGAATGAACCCGCCGACACCCCGCAAAGCCCCGCCGATATACGCCGCACCGCGCTTTACCTGACATTGGCGCAAGTGCCGCCCGGTTGCGTGGTCAGTTACGGCGAGTTGGCGCACCTGGCAGGCCTGGGCCGTGCCGCGCGGTGGGTGGGGCGTACCTTGAGCCAGCTTCCCGCAGATACTCGATTGCCCTGGCACCGCGTGCTGGGTGCCGGCGGTCGGATAAGTCTGCCGGTGGGCAGTGCATCGGGTGACGAACAACGTGCGCGTTTACGCAGCGAAGGCGTCACTATCCTGAACAATCGTGTTGATATTCAGCGCCATGGCTGGCGTCCGGTAGAGCACAGCGGTTAGAGTGCGCGCTTTGTTTCCGCAAATCTGAGGCAGACTCCAGCCCATGCCCCGTAAAACCTGGCGCGCCGCGCTCGCCGCCTATGCCAGCCCCTCGACGTTAGTGCTGTTGTTGCTCGGTTTCGCTGCCGGCCTGCCTTATATGTTGGTGTTCTCGACGCTTTCCGTGTGGCTGCGCGAAGCGGGCGTTGCTCGCGAGACCATCGGTTATGCAAGCCTGATCGGGCTGGCCTATGCCTTCAAATGGGTCTGGTCGCCGCTGCTCGACCAATGGCGCCTGCCATTGCTTGGAAAACTCGGGCGCCGACGTTCCTGGCTGGTGCTCGCCCAGTCGCTGGTAATCCTCGGATTGATCGGCATGGGCTTTTGTGACCCGCAAAAACACTTGTCCTGGTTGATCGCCATTGCCGTCGTCGTGGCCTTCGCGTCGGCCACCCAGGACATCGCCGTCGATGCCTACCGCCTGGAAATCGCCGACGACAGCCGCCAGGCTGCCCTGGCCGCCAGTTACATGTCCGGTTATCGCATCGCCGCCCTGCTCGCCACGGCCGGCGCGCTGTTCTTTGCCGAGGGCTTCGGTTCCACCGGTTTCAACTATAAACACTCGGCCTGGACCGGCACCTATGTGCTGTTCGGCGTGCTGATGGTCCCTGCGCTGCTCACCACGCTGTTCATGCGCGAACCCAACGTGCCGCTGCGCACCCAGTTGCAGGCCGGACGCTACAGTTTTGCGCACCAGTTGGTGTCAGTGTTCGTGCTGATCGTGCTGCTGGTGTCGGTGCCGGCGATGTTTACCCAGCTGTACAACACCGACTTTGCCAGCGTGCTGTTCCAGGGCGTGAGCCTGTGGGAATTGCTGATGGAAGACCGCGCGTTCCTGCGCGCCATCCTTTATATCCTGCTTACCGCCTTGTGCCTCTCGGCCATGGGCCGGCGCGGCCTGGCGCCGGTGCTGACGCCGGTCAACGACTTCATCCTGCGCTACCGCTGGCAGGCGTTGCTGCTGCTGGGGTTGATCGCCACTTATCGCATGTCCGACACCGTCATGGGCGTGATGGCCAACGTGTTCTACATCGACCAGGGCTTTACCAAGGACCAGATTGCCGGGGTCAGCAAGATCTTCGGCCTGATCATGACCCTGGTCGGCGCCGGTATGGGCGGCCTGTTGATCGTGCGCTTCGGGATCCTGCCGATCCTGTTCATCGGCGGCGTGGCTTCGGCCGGCACCAACCTGCTGTTCGTGATGCTCGCCGACATGGGCCCCGACCTGCAGATGCTGATCGTCACCATTTCCCTGGATAACTTCAGCTCGGGCCTGGCCACGTCGGCGTTTGTGGCCTACCTGTCGAGCCTGACCAACCTCAAGTTCTCCGCCACCCAGTACGCCCTGCTCAGCTCGATCATGCTGCTGCTGCCGCGCCTGATCGGTGGGTATTCGGGGGTAATGGTGGAGAAATTCGGCTATCACAACTTCTTCATGATCACCTGCCTGCTGGGATTGCCGACGCTGTTTCTGATTGCGCTGCACTGGTTCCAGGAGAACCGGCGGATTCGGTTGAATCCGCCTGCAGAAGACTGAAATGTGGGAGGGGGCTTGCCCCCGATTGCGGTGGGACAGCTGAGTATCTTGTAGCTGACACACTGCTATCGGGGGCAAGCCCCCTCCCACATTTGGATCTTCCCTGATCAGATCTTCCCCCGCAACGTCACGCCTGTACTCCAGCGGCAAGCGCCCGTACAATCCAAAGTCATTTCAAGTCCAAGCAACCGACAACGGCCTACCATGCGTACCAGTCAATATTTGCTCGCCACACAGAAAGAAACGCCTTCCGACGCGGTTGTGATCAGCCATCAGCTGATGCTGCGCGCCGGCATGATCCGCAAGCTGGCCTCGGGCCTGTACACCTGGCTGCCGATGGGCTTGAAGGTGATGCGCAAGGTCGAAGCCATCGTTCGTGAAGAAATGAACGCCGCCGGCTCTCTGGAAGTGTTGATGCCGAGCACCCAACCGGCTGAACTGTGGCAGGAATCCGGACGCTGGGAAGAGTACGGCCCTGAGTTGCTGCGTTTCAAGGACCGTCACGGCCGCGATTTCTGCGCCGGCCCGACCCACGAAGAAGTCATTACCGACCTGATGCGCAACGAGTTGAGCAGCTATAAACAGCTGCCCCTGAACCTGTATCAGATCCAGACCAAATTCCGTGATGAAATCCGCCCACGCTTCGGTTTGATGCGCGGCCGCGAATTCATCATGAAGGACGCCTACTCGTTCCACGCCGACCAGGCTTCGTTGCAGGCGACCTACGACCGCATGCACCAGGCCTACTGCAACATATTCACGCGCCTGGGCCTGAAGTTCCGCCCGGTTGAAGCAGACAACGGCTCCATCGGCGGTGCCGGCTCCCACGAATTCCACGTGCTGGCCGAATCCGGCGAAGACGACATTGCGTTCAGCAATGGTTCGGACTACGCCGCGAACATCGAAAAAGCCGAAGCCGTACCGCGCGAAACCTCGCGCCCAGCCCCGGCTGAAGAACTGCGCCTGGTCGATACCCCGGACACCAAGACCATCGCGGCCCTGGTGGAGAAATTCAGTCTGCCGATTGAAAAGACCATCAAGACCCTGATCGTGCACGCCGAAGAAGAAGGCAAGCTGATCGCCCTGGTAATCCGTGGCGACCACGAGCTCAACGAAATCAAGGCCGCCCAGCAGCCTGGCGTGGCCAGCCCGCTGGTGATGGCCACCGATGCCGAACTGCGCGACGCCATTGGCGCCGGTGCCGGTTCCCTTGGCCCGCTGAACCTGCCGCTGCCGATCATCATCGACCGTTCGGTCGAGTTGATGAGCGACTTCGGTATCGGTGCGAACATCGATGACAAGCACTACTTCGGCGTGAACTGGGAGCGCGACCTGCCGGTGCCGACCGTGGCCGACCTGCGCAATGTCGTGGCCGGCGACCCGAGCCCGGATGGCAAGGGCACCCTGGAGATCAAGCGCGGCATCGAAGTCGGGCACATCTTCCAGCTGGGCAACAAGTACAGCAAAGCGATGAAGTGCGAAGTGCTGGGCGAGAACGGCAAGCCGATCACCCTGGACATGGGCTGCTACGGCATTGGCGTTTCCCGTGTGGTCGCCGCTGCCATCGAGCAGAACAACGACGAGAAAGGCATCATCTGGAGCGACGCCCTGGCGCCGTTCCAGGTGGCGCTGGTGCCGTTGCGCTATGAAACCGAGCAAGTGCGCGAAGCGACCGACAAACTCTATGCCGAACTGACGGCGGCGGGTTTTGAAGTGTTGCTCGATGACCGGGACAAGAAAACCAGCCCGGGCATCAAGTTCGCCGACATGGAACTGATTGGCATCCCGCACCGGATCGTGGTCAGTGACCGCGGCCTGGCCGATGGCAATCTGGAATACAAGAGCCGGACCGAAGCCGAAGCTCAACCGTTGCCGGTGGCTGACGTGCTGTCTTTCCTTCAGGCGCGTATTCGTCGCTGAAAACCAGATCAAGAGAAGTCATGTTCAAGCGAAACACCAGAGCCCTGGGGGGCGCTGCCTTGTGCGGCGCCCTGCTGGTCAGCGGCTGCGCCAACCAGATGTCGCAACGCAGTGAGCACGAGGAGCGGGTCGAGCGCAAGTTGCTCGACCACAGCCTGCAGATCGATGTGGGTGAGCCCAAAGTGCTGGAGCTGCCGCAACGCCGGGTTCGGATTCACGAGCAGAAGACGTTCGAGGTCACCGAATTCGAAGTCACAAGGCGTTACGACCGCTACACGCCCTACCAGCCCTGGCGCAAACTCTACGAGATGCCATTGGGCGCCGTTGCGTTGGTGGCCGGCGTGGGCGCCAATGTGGCGAATATCTTCGCCCTCGGTAACTTGCCTGCCAGCATGACGCGCGATTGGCTGAGCTACGGCGTGGACGGCATCAACCCGTTCATGAACGTACAATCCCACGGTCGTGCGCAACAGAACCTCGCAGCTATCGATGAAGTCCAGCGTGACAAGCGCCTGGAATATTCGAGCCTGCCGTGGAGCGAACGCCCGGTACAGGTCACCGCCGGCAAACAGACCCATGAACTGACCACCGACCGCGACGGTGTGCTGCGCCTGAACCTGTTGGACAGTCCGTTTGCCGAGCAGGACCTGAACCGCGTCACCACCTTGAAGATCAGCGTGGAGGACGGCCAGGACGATGTGCACACGGATTCGACCCTGGCGATCAGCAACACCCTGCGCGGCAAATTGCTGGAAGCCCACGGCCTGATCTATGACGATCTGGAAGACGACGAAGTCAACCAGTGGGTGCACCGGGTCAAGCGCCTCTCGGAGCTGGGCCTGGAAGAAGAAGCCAGCGAACTGGAACAAAGCCTGATTGAACTGACGCGCAACGATCCGGAATTGCAGCAGGAATTCTTGCAGGCGCTGGCCAAGGATGCGGGGCGGTTGGTGGCGGATCCGGGAGGGCGCTGAGTTCTCAAAGCTTCTGGAGATGCAAATGTGGGAGGGGGCTTGCCCCCGATAGCGGTGGGTCAGTGTCAGATGTACTGACTGACACACTGCAATCGGGGGCAAGCCCCCTCCCACATTTGAATCTCTCACATTTTTTTATTCCGGTTTCTACCAGGAGAACTCGAGCTGCTCGTTACCGTTGCTCAAATCCAGCAACCTCACCCCGATCCCCAGCAACCGCACCGGCTTACCCCCACGGTTGAACGCCTGGGTCATCAGTTGCTCATAACTCTCCAGATCCCGCCCTGCTCCCGCCTGCTCCAGGGTGGTCTGGGTAAAGTCATGAAACTTGACCTTCACGAACGGCTTGCCTGCCCGGTAGCTGCTGTCGATACGCGCCATGCGCCCAGCCAGGGTTTCCATCAGCTCAGGCAGCTTGGCCAGGCAGCTTGAAAGATCCGGCAGGTCCACATCGTAGGTATTTTCCACACTGATCGATTGCCGCCGGCTGTCGTTCTGCACCACCCTGTCATCGATCCCACGGGCGAGGCTCCAGAGACGCTCACCGAAACTGCCGAATTCGCGCACCAGCGCCAGCTTGTTCCACTCGCGCAGTTGCAGGCAATCTTCAATGCCCAGGCGCGCCAGCTTGTCGGCGGTGACCTTGCCCACCCCGTGCAATTTACTCACCCGCAACTGCGAGACGAAATTTTCGACCTGGTCCGGGGTAATCACGAACAGGCCGTTGGGTTTCTTCCAGTCGCTGGCGATCTTGGCCAGAAACTTGTTGGGCGCCACGCCGGCAGACACGGTGATGTGCAACTGATTGGACACGCGCCGACGAATGTCCTGGGCGATGCGCGTGGCACTGCCGCCAAAGTGCGGGCTGTCGGAGACGTCGAGGTAGGCTTCATCCAGCGACAACGGCTCGATCAGGTCGGTGTAGTCGCGAAAGATCGTCTGGATTTCCTTCGACGCTTCCTTATAGGCATCCATACGCGGCTTGACGATCGTCAGGTCCGGGCACAGCTTCAACGCGTGACGCGATGACATCGCCGAGCGCACCCCGTAAGCCCGCGCTTCGTAATTGCACGTAGCGATCACCCCCCGCCGATCTGCCGAGCCACCGACAGCCAAGGGTTTTTGCGCCAGGCTCGGGTCGTCGCGCATCTCGATGGCGGCGTAGAAGCAATCACAGTCGACGTGGATGATTTTGCGCTGCGTCATATAAACGGGGTGTGGACCAACGGATGGCCAGTATCGCACTCACCCCTGTATATAGCACCAGTAGTTTGAATCTTCTGTCTGAGCGGTAGGAAATATCCCAGATGAATTTGTTTTTTCAATCGAATCAAGCCTTCCAATAGAGCTGAAAGCCTTAGCCTGACTGGCTCCGCAGCCCTTCGACGCCTGCGTTGGAGAGCTAACCGATTGAACCACAAGCGCTTTTGTTAGATTTTAGGGTTGACACACTCGCGTTCCTCTGTAGAATGCCGACACACAGACGCGGGATGGAGCAGTCTGGTAGCTCGTCGGGCTCATAACCCGAAGGTCGTCGGTTCAAATCCGGCTCCCGCAACCAAACATCAAAAAGGCTACTCGAAAGAGTGGCCTTTTTTGTGCGCGCCTGTTTTTACCCCCTCCCCTTGCAGGAGCGAGCTTGCTCGCGAAAAACTCAAGACACCGCTGGCTACTGAAGCGCTGCGTTATCGTTGGCGTTCTTCGCGAGCAAGCTCGCTCCTACAAGGGAATGGGCGGTGCCAAGGCCTTGATTTTGAATAAAACCCACTTATTTGAGCCATTGCCGCATTAACGGTTGACACCTCTGCGCTGGGCTGTAGAATGCCGCCCACAGACGCGGGATGGAGCAGTCTGGTAGCTCGTCGGGCTCATAACCCGAAGGTCGTCGGTTCAAATCCGGCTCCCGCAACCAAACATCAAAAAAGGCTACTCGAAAGAGTGGCCTTTTTTGTATCCGGTAAAAAAGTTCTTCTGAAACAATGGCATGGCATCTTTCATGAAACCGTAGACGGTTTGCAGAGTCCATCTCATTGCACGCTATGCTCAATGCTCAAGCGCTACCCTCTACGACCAATGGCCGCAGTCGCCGCACTCGGTGATCCGCGTTAATATTTGTAATTATTTTGTCCATAGGGATTGGTAACTTGGCTGGATACCTCCATCCTGTCGCGCACAATCCACGAGGTGATTGATGCGCGCCAACTCGTCTGAACCACAAGACACTGTCACAGCGGAACAACCGATTCCTCCCACCCGTTTGCGTTGGTTGGATCTGTTGAGCAAATACCGTCAGCCCATCGGCCTGGCCGTGACCTTGCTGCTGTTTGCCATTGCCCTGATCGCCTGTCGACACCTGTTGCTGGAACTCGATCTCTACGCCCTCCATGACTCGATCCTGGACGTGCCCAAGCCTGCCTTGCTCGGCGCGTTTGCGGCGGCGGTGGCCGGCTTCATCATTCTGTTGGGCTATGAATTCTCCGGCGCACGTTATGCCGGCGTGAAACTGCCCGCCAAGACCCTGGCGCTGGGGGGCTTCACCGCCTTCGCCATCGGCAACGCCATTGGCTTGTCGATGCTTTCGGGCGGCTCGGTGCGCTACCGTTTATATGCACGCCACGGCATCGGGGCTTCGGAAGTCGCGCACATGACCGTGTTCGCCAGCCTGGCGCTGGGCTGCGCGCTGCCACCCCTGGCCGCATTGGCCACGCTGAGCAACCTGCCGGCGGCATCGACCTACCTGCATTTGTCGCAGAGCCTGCTCGGTGGTGTTGCCGGTGCCGTGTTGCTGTTGTCGGCCATGCTGTGCATCGGCATCTATCGCCGTCGCCTGCCGGAACAACCCTACCCGGATAACCTGCTGGTCAAGGCCGGACGTCGCACCCTGCGCCTGCCGGGCCGCCGCTTGACGTTCCTGCAGTTGATCATCACCGCACTGGATGTCGCCGCCGCAGCCACCGTCCTTTATCTGCTGCTGCCGGAAGCGCCACCCTTCGGCCCGTTCCTGTTGGTGTACCTGCTGGCCCTGGCCGCCGGCGTACTCAGCCATGTGCCGGGTGGCGTGGGGGTGTTCGAAGCGATCCTGCTGGCGGCCTTCGCCGACAAGCTCGGCGCCGCGCCACTGGCTGCCGCCCTGCTGCTCTATCGGATGATCTACGTGGTATTGCCGCTGTTGATCGCCTGTGTCTTCCTGCTGGTCAATGAGGCCCAGCGCCTGTTCCAGACTCAGCAGAGCCTGCGCGTCGCCTCCGGTCTCGCGGCACCGGTGCTGGCCGTACTGGTTTTTTTGTCCGGCGTGGTCCTGCTGTTTTCCGGCGCCACGCCGGAGATCGATTCACGCCTGGAAAACATCGGCTTCCTGATTCCCCACCGCCTGATTGACGCGTCGCACTTCGGTGCCAGCCTGATCGGCGTACTGTGCCTGTTGCTGGCCCAAGGCTTGCGTCGACGTTTGTCGGCCGCCTGGATGCTGACCATGGTGCTGCTGCTGGTAGGTGCCCTGCTCTCGCTGCTCAAGGGCTTCGACTGGGAAGAAGCCAGCCTGATGACCATGACCGCCGTTCTGCTGGCGATCTTTCGACGCTCATTCTACCGCGCCAGCCGTTTGACCGAACTGCCCTTCTCGCCGCTGTACCTGGTGGCCAGCGTGTGTGTGCTGGGCGCGTCGATCTGGCTGCTGCTGTTCGCCTACCAGGACGTGCCCTACAGTCATCAACTGTGGTGGCAGTTCACTCTCGACGCCAACGCCCCGCGCGGCTTGCGTTCATTGCTCGGCGCCGCGGTGCTGCTGGTGATCGTGTCGCTGACCTGGCTGCTGCGCACCGCACGCCCGATCATCCATCTGCCGACCCCGGAAGAACTCGAACGCGCCTCCAAAATCCTGATGGCGTCCTCGCAACCCGACGGCGGCCTGGCGCTGACCGGCGACAAGGCGCTGCTGTTCCACCCCAATGACGAAGCCTTCCTGATGTATGCCCGTCGCGGGCGCAGCCTGGTGGCCTTGTATGATCCGATCGGCCCTACCCAGCCGCGCGCCGAAATGATCTGGCAGTTCCGCGACCTGTGCGACATTCACCACGCACGGCCGGTGTTCTATCAAGTGCGTGCCGAGAACCTGCCGTACTACATGGACATTGGACTCACCGCGATCAAGCTGGGCGAAGAAGCCCGCGTCGACCTGAAACGCTTTGACCTGGAAGCCAAGGGCAAAGAGATGAAGGATTTGCGCTACACCTGGAACCGTGGCACCCGGGACGGCCTGTCCCTGGAGATCTGCGAGCCGGGCACCGCGCCGATGGATGAATTAAAAGTTATCTCTGACGCCTGGCTTACCGGTAAGAATGTGCGCGAAAAAGGCTTCTCCCTGGGCCGCTTCAGCGACGACTACCTCAAGCACTTCCGTATCGCGATCATTCGCTTCGAAGGGCGCCCGGTGGCCTTCGCCAACCTGCTCGAGACGTACAACCATGACCTGGCCAGTCTCGACCTGATGCGCGCCCACCCGGACGCGCCGAAGCTGACCATGGAATTCATGATGGTCGGCCTGATTCAACATTATAAGAGTCACGGCTACGCCCGCTTCAGCCTCGGCATGGTGCCGTTGTCGGGCCTGCAACCCCGGCGTGGCGCGCCACTGACCCAACGCTTGGGTTCAATGGTGTTCCGCCGTGGCGAGCAACTGTATAACTTCCAAGGTTTGCGCCGCTTCAAAGACAAGTTCCAGCCTGACTGGGAACCCCG
This sequence comes from Pseudomonas orientalis, assembly GCF_022807995.1. Taxonomy (NCBI): domain Bacteria; kingdom Pseudomonadati; phylum Pseudomonadota; class Gammaproteobacteria; order Pseudomonadales; family Pseudomonadaceae; genus Pseudomonas; species Pseudomonas orientalis. The sequence goes on from NZ_CP094351.1 coordinate 4,659,840, forward strand.
TTACATGGCCGTGCCCGCAGGACTTGATCCGCTGGTGGCACTGGCCGATACCGCCGCCCTGATCGCGGGCGGCTTGACTGGATTGGTGAAACGCTGATGATTCGACGCTCCTGGCGGTATGTATTGGCTTTTGTAGTGCTGCTCGCGCTGATCCTGGGCGGCGGCTACTGGTACTGGAACCGCCCTGCCCCACAGCCGACCCTGGAGCAGATGCCCCAGGCCGACGGCTCGGTGATGACCCGCGTCACCCCGGCCGGCAACGCCAAGGCCCGCGTGGCGGTGGCCGTGATGGCCGACGAAACCCTCACCGACAGCCAGCTGATCGCCCTCAGCCAGGGTGGCTCGGCGCAGCTCGTCCAGGTGGTCCTGCCCAAGGATGACTGCAAGCTTCAGGAGCAAGCGCTGCAAAGCGCCCTGGCCCAGCTTGAAGGCCCGGCGACCCTGGTCAGCGGCATCGGCCCTGGCGCGGCGCTCGCCTGGCGCTGGCTGGCCACACAGAACGACGACAAGGCCAACGCCATCTCTGTCGGCTTCGTCCTGAAACAGGAAGGCTGCAACGACCCGCTGCCGAAAACCGCCGCCCATGGCAACTGGCTGGTGGCCTGGAATGACAACCCTGACGATGAAAGCGCCAGCTTCGTACGTGACACACCGCGTGCCACCACCAGCATCAGCGACTACGACATTCATTACCCGCAAGTGCTGAACAACGAGCTGCGCAAGCAACTGGTGGGTTCGGACAACGGCGGCCTGGCGATTCCGGTGGTGGAAGTACCGGCCGGCCAGGCCAAGGACACCGTGACCCTGTTCCTCTCCGGTGACGGTGGCTGGCGCGACCTGGACCGCGACGTGGCCGGCGAGATGGCGAAGATCGGCTACCCGGTGGTCGGCATCGACACCCTGCGCTACTACTGGCAGCACAAGACCCCGGAGCAAAGCGCCAAGGACCTTACCGAGCTGATGCAGCACTACCGGCAGAAATGGGGCACCAAGCGCTTCGTGCTGACCGGTTACTCGTTCGGCGCCGACGTCCTGCCGGCGATCTACAACCGGATGCCGGCAAACGAACAGCAACGCGTCGACGCGATCATTCTGCTGGCCTTCGCCCGCACCGGCAGCTTCGAGATTGATGTGGAAGGCTGGCTGGGCAATGCCGGCAAAGAAGCCGCGACCGGCCCGGAAATGGCCAAGCTGCCCCCCGAGAAAGTGGTGTGCATCTATGGCGCGGAAGAAGTCGACGAGAGCGGCTGCACCGACAAGACCGCCGTGGGCGAAGCCATGAAGCTGCCGGGCGGGCATCACTTCGATGAGAACTACCCGGCGCTGGCCAAGCGGTTGGTGGATATCATCGTCAAACACCAGGCCAAGGCCGAGTAATCCCAGGCTGCACACAAAACTAAATGTGGGAGGGGGCTTGCCCCCGATCGCGGTGGATCAGTCACTACATCATTGACTGACACTCTGCTATCGGGGGCAAGCCCCCTCCCACATTTGCTTTGTGGTTTGGCTAAGACTTAGCGCGGTTCGATATGCGCAATCATCAACTGCACCGTTTCATTCCCGCGAAACTCGTTCACATCCAGCTTGTAGGCCAACTCCACCCAGCGCACGGTCGGGTTAGGCCAGACTTCACGGTCCACGCCAAACGCAATGCCATCAAGCTTCACCGACCCGCATTCACTCTTGAGCACCACCTTCAAGTGCCGTTCGCCAACCACCCGCTGCTCCACCAACTGGAACACCCCGTGGAACAACGGCTCGGGAAAGTGCTGCCCCCACGGGCCGGCATGGCGCAGTGCACGGGCCAGTTCCAGGTGAAACTCTTCCACCGCCAGGGTGCCATCGGAGAGCAGGCGCCCGGTGAGGTCTTCTTCGCGCAGTTGCCGACGCACCTCGGCATCGAAAGCCTCGGCAAACAAGGGAAAGTTCGCTTCGGGCAGAGTCAGCCCCGCCGCCATCGCGTGACCGCCGTATTTGCTGATCAAGTCAGGATGCTGGCTGGCAACCACCGCCAGCGCGTCACGGATATGAAAGCCCTGTACCGAACGCCCGGAGCCTTTAAGCAGGCCATCACCGGCATCCGCAAACGCGATGGTGGGACGGAAATAGCGCTCTTTCATGCGCGAGGCCAGAATCCCGATCACCCCCTGGTGCCACTCCGGGTCGAACAGGCACAAGCCGTACGGCATCGACTCCACCGGCAAATCCTTGAGTTGAGCCAGGGCTTCGCGCTGCATGCCCTGCTCGATGGATTTGCGGTCCTGGTTCATGCCGTCCAGTTGTGCGGCCATTTCCCGCGCTGCGGCAATATCGGTGGTCAGCAGGCATTCGATGCCCAGGCTCATATCGTCCAGGCGCCCGGCCGCATTGAGCCGTGGGCCAAGGATGAAGCCCAGGTCGGTGGAGGTGATGCGGGCATGGTCGCGCTTGGCCACTTCGAGGATCGCCTTGATCCCCGGCCGTGCGCGGCCGGCGCGGATACGCTCCAACCCTTGATGCACCAGGATACGGTTGTTGGCGTCCAGCGGCACGACGTCGGCGACGCTGCCCAGGGCCACCAGGTCGAGCAGTTCGCCAATGTTCGGCTGCGGGCTTTTGTCATACCAACCCAGGCTGCGCAAACGCGCGCGCAGGGCCATCAGTACGTAGAAGATCACGCCCACACCGGCCAACGCCTTGCTGGGGAACGTACAGCCTGGCTGGTTCGGATTGACGATCGCGTCCGCCGCCGGCAGTTCGTCGCCCGGCAAATGGTGATCGGTCACCAGCACCTTCAGCCCCGCCGCCTTCGCCGCCGCCACGCCTTCGACGCTGGAGATACCGTTGTCCACGGTGATCAGCAACTGCGGTTCGCGCTGCAGCGCCACCGCAACGATCTCCGGCGTGAGGCCGTAACCGTATTCGAAACGGTTGGGCACCAGGTAATCGACATGCGCCGCACCGAGCAAACGCAGGCCCAGTGTGCCTACGGTGCTGGCGGTGGCGCCGTCGGCGTCGAAGTCACCGACGATCAGGATGCGCTGGCGCTGCTCCAGCGCCGTCACCAGCAGGTCGACGGCGGCATCGATGCCCTTGAGCTGCTGATAGGGAATCAACCGCGCCAGGCTCTTGTCCAGCTCGGCTTCCGATTGCACCCCGCGCGCGGCATAGAGACGGGTCAGCAGCGGCGGCAATTCACCGAGGAATGGCAGGACGGCGGGCAAGGGACGGGGATCGATACGCATACGGGGGTGATGACTTCTCTACTGATTCAACGGATAAACAACAATTCAAAATTCAACAAAGATCAAATGTGGGAGGGGCGGTGCGACGATTCGACTTGCCCCCCGATAGCGATCTATCAGCCAGCTTATCTGTAGCTGATCCACCGCCATCGGGGGCAAGTCGAATCGTCGCACCGCCCCTCCCACATTTTCAATCACGCCCGCCCACCAGCCACTGCAACTGCACTTCATGCTGGCCACGGTCATCGGTGACGAAGATCGTGCCTTCGCTGATCATCACATCCCACTTGATCACGCGCGGCATGTCCTTGGCCAGGACCTCCAGGATCTCCTGCGGCACGGCAGCGATGTGCACGTTTTTCAGGTTATTCGCCACCGGCACCACCTTGCCTTCCCACACCCGCAGGCTGCCGTAGGCCAGCAGGCTGGTGCGTTCAGTGCGGCGCGAGCACCAGGTCAGGCGGTCTGCATCCGGTTGGCCCACTTCGATCCAGTGCAATACCCGATCATCCAGGCTCTTTTCCCACAGGGCCGGCTCGTCGACATCCGACAAACCACGGCCGAACGCCAACTGCTCGTTGTACCAGAGGGCGTAGGCCAGCAGGCGCACGGTCATGCGCTCTTCGGTCTCCGAAGGGTGGCGGGCGATGGTCTGTTTGACGCTCTCGTACACCGAACGGTCAAGGTCGGTTAGGTTGAGTTCGAATTTGTAGGTCGTGGACGGCTGGGCCATGAACGGGCTCTGGAGACAAGGAAAGGCGGCCAGTCTAACCGATGGCGAGGCCAATCAACGAATACTGCGCTGCATCCGGGCTGCTCGCCTATGTTAAAAAGCAGTACGTCACCGTCCCGCGCGCTCAAGGATCCCCATGTCGCTTAATGCCAAACCGCTTGCCGGCCTGAAAGTCATCGAACTCGGCACCTTGATTGCCGGCCCGTTTGCCTCACGTATCTGCGCCGAGTTCGGCGCCGAGGTGATCAAGGTCGAATCCCCGGACGGCGGCGACCCGCTGCGCAAATGGCGCAAGTTGTATGAAGGCACCTCACTGTGGTGGTTTGTGCAGGCCCGTAACAAGCAGTCGCTGACCCTCAACCTGAAACACCCGGATGGCCTGGCGATCCTCAAGCAATTGTTGGCCGACGCCGACATTCTGATCGAGAACTTCCGCCCCGGCGTGCTGGAAAAGCTCGGCCTGAGCTGGGAAACCCTGCACGCCCTGAACCCAAGGCTGGTAATGGTGCGCCTCTCGGGCTTCGGCCAGACCGGGCCGATGAAGGACCAACCGGGGTTCGGCGCGGTGGGCGAATCCATGGGCGGCTTGCGTTACATCACCGGCTTCGAAGACCGTCCGCCCGTGCGCACCGGAATTTCCATCGGCGACTCGATTGCCGCGCTGTGGGCGGTGATCGGCGCGCTGATGGCCCTGCGTCATCGCGAGGTCAACGGTGGCCTGGGCCAGGTCGTGGATGTGGCGCTGTACGAAGCCATCTTCGCCATGATGGAAAGCATGATTCCCGAGTTCGACGTGTTCGGCTTCATTCGCGAACGCACCGGCAACATCATGCCCGGTATCACCCCCTCTTCGATCCACACCAGCGCCGATGGCAAGCATGTGCAGATCGGCGCCAATGGCGATGCGATCTTCAAGCGCTTCATGGCCGCCATCGGCCGCGACGACCTGGCGAACGATCCGGCGCTCGCCAGCAATGACGGGCGTGACAGCCGCCGTGATGAGCTGTACGGGGTGATTGATCGCTGGGTCAACACTCTGCCGCTGGAGCAGGTCATGGCGCAGTTGAACCAGGCCCAAGTGCCCGCCAGCCGCATCTACAGTGCCGAGGACATGCTGGGCGACCCGCAATTCCTGGCCCGGGAAATGTTCCTGAGCGCGCACCTGCCGGACGGCAAGGATTTCAAGATGCCGGGCATCGTGCCCAAGCTGTCGGATACCCCAGGCAGCTGTGAATGGGTGGGGCCGCAATTGGGCGAGCACAACAGTGTGCTGCTCAACGCCCTGGGCTATGACGCGGCTGCTATTGCCCGCTTGCGTGCGGATGGCGCGATCTGATCCTGCACCTGGGAGCGCCGCCGCGCCAAATCCCAGGCAAAAAGAAACCCCGAGGAGTGGGGAGACAACTCGGGGTTAAACGTGATCTACAAAGACCAGTACAACAAGCCACAAACACCGGAGCACAATGTTTGCTCTTGCTGTTACAAACTCTGACCGGCCGTGTTGTAGGAAGTTTCGAACGATAAATAATTCTTCATGCGCAGACCGGAGTTCTTGTCATGGCGGCGTTTCGCAGGGCTGCAATGACCGAGGGCTCGAGTCGACCTTCAGCGATTTTCAAATCACGCAGCAGGCAATCCACCACATCCACCAGCGCGCGTTTGTCGGTCAACTGAGCGCGGTTGACTTCGCGCTCGACCATGATGGCGCCACCAGGGTTCTTCACGGTCACCAGGCATTCGCCCTGCACACCAGCGGTGGTCAGCGTAACCAGATAAGGGCTCAGTGCTTCTTCGAGCAACAGGCTGATACTTTCCATCTCGATCACCACTCAATAGTTCGGGAACAATCGTTTCAACGGGTGCTGCATCTCTCCTAAGTGACTGGTTGTGACGTAGGAAAGTTCGCTTTTTCGTCTTTCAAGGGTTGTCCGGGGATGACGTCTCCAGCATGCGCTTGCAACATGACAGGTAAAAAACGGCGGCACATAACTGCTTACGCAATGGGTTGCGGTTTTGGGGTACGCCGAGCGCGCAGGCCAGGAGTGAATCCTATACTCGGTGAGCGCTGATCACTCTGCCGTCCGGACGGAGTGCATGTCATAAGGCCCTTATTGCGAAGGATAAAGATGATGTTGGAGCACAATGAACAACAAGCGTCGATCGAAAAAATTCACGCGGACATATCACGCATTTATGCCGAACAACGCAAGTTCAATGCTGAAGTCCACAAGATAACCCGTGAGATTTTCTGGTACCCCGTGGGCATCGCAATAGGCTTCTTTACCGCTGTTGGTACGGTAATGGCGCTGGCGCATAAGCTGCTCACGTAAACGATATGACTGCCGGGCCTGCCACAAATAAAAAACGCCGCTGACCCAGGGAAGGGAAAGCGGCGTTTTTGTCTGCGCAGCGTGCCTTACAGCGGCTTGCCCCGGTTGCCATGCTGGCTGACAAACGCCTGCACAGCTTTCAGGTCGTTAGCCAGCACCGTGCAACGCTCTTCGCGCTCGAACAGATCCGCCAGGTGCTGCGGCAGCTCCAGCGCTTTGCCAACGCCCGCCTTCTCCACCGCTTCCGGAAACTTCACGGGATGAGCGGTACCCAGGATCACCATCGGGATATCCAGGCTGCGACGGCACTCGCGGGCAGCCTTCACACCGATGGCCGTGTGCGGGTCCAGCAGTTCGCCGGTCTGGGCGTAGACCTCAGCGATGGTTTCGCATGTCTGGGCGTCGTCCACGGCCAGGGAGTCGAACAGCTTGCGGGTCTCGGTCCAGCGCTCCTGCTCGACGCTGAAACCGCCACCTTGCTTGAAGCTGTTCATCAGCTCGGCCAACGCCGCGCCATTGCGGCCGTGCATGTCGAACAGCAGGCGTTCGAAATTCGACGAGACCATGATGTCCATCGACGGCGACAGCGTGGCGTGCAGGGTTTCCTTGACATACCCGTTGCCGCTCATGAAGCGGTGCAGGATGTCGTTGCGGTTGGTCGCGACGATCAACTGATTGATTGGCAGGCCCATGTTGCGCGCCAGGTAGCCGGCGAAGATGTCGCCGAAGTTGCCGGTCGGCACCGAGAACGACACCGAACGCGCCGGGCCGCCCAACTGCAGGGAAGCGTGGAAGTAGTAGACGATCTGGGCCATGATCCGCGCCCAGTTGATCGAGTTCACCGCCACCAGGCGCGTGCCCTTGAGGAAGCTCTGGTCGGCGAAGCTGTTCTTGACCATTTCCTGGCAGTCATCGAAGTTGCCTTCGATGGCGATGTTGTGGATGTTCTCACCGAAAATGGTGGTCATCTGGCGACGCTGCACCTCCGACACGCGCTGGTGCGGGTGCAGGATGAAGATGTCGACGTTTTCGCAGTGCTTGCACCCTTCGATGGCCGCCGAACCGGTATCACCGGACGTAGCGCCCATGATCACCACGCGCTCGCCGCGTTTTTCCAGTACGTAGTCGAGCAGGCGACCGAGCAATTGCAGGGCAAAGTCCTTGAACGCCAGGGTCGGGCCGTGGAACAACTCAAGCACCCACTCGTTGCCGTTCAATTGGCGCAGGGGCGCGATGGCGCTGTGGGAAAACACGCCGTACGTTTCTTCGAGGATCTTCTTGAAATCCGCATCCGGAATGCTGCCGGTGACGAACGGGCGCATCACCCGGAACGCCAGCTCGTGGTAAGGCAGGCCGGCCCAGGAAGCGATTTCTTCCTGGGTGAAGCGTGGCAGGTTTTCCGGCACGTACAGGCCGCCGTCGGTGGCAAGGCCTGTGAGCAAGACGTCTTCGAAATTCAGGGCCGGTGCCTGGCCGCGGGTGCTGATATAGCGCATGGGGGCAAACCTTCGGGTTGGGCTTCAAGCTTTAAGCTACAAGCTGCAAGTTAGAGCAGATCTGCTTTCACTTGCAGCTTGTAGCTTGAGGCTTGCAGCTAAAATTAATTCAAATGTTCGACGCGAATCCGGACCACCGGCCCTACCACGCCCTGGAGCGCTTCAAGAGCCCGAATGGCATCGTTGATATGCTGCTCGAGCACGCGGTGGGTCAGCAGGATCATCGGCACCTGGCCGTTCTGCTCCTCGACTTCCTTCTGCATGATCGATTCTATGTTGATGCCGCGCTCCGACAGGATGCTCGCCACCTGGGCCAGCACGCCGGGATGGTCCTGAGCCTGGATGCGCAAATAGTAGGCACTTTCGCAGGCTTCGATCGGCAGGATCGGGTGGGCCGATAGCGAATCCGGCTGGAAGGCCAGGTGCGGTACGCGGTTTTCCGGGTCGCTGGTCATGGCGCGAACCACGTCCACCAGGTCGGCGATCACCGATGAAGCGGTCGGTTCCATGCCGGCACCGGCGCCGTAGAACAGGGTGGAACCGGCGGCGTCACCGTTGACCATCACCGCGTTCATCACGCCATTGACGTTGGCGATCAGGCGGTCGGCCGGGATCAGTGTAGGGTGCACACGCAATTCGATACCGGCCGGCGTGCTGCGCGCCACACCGAGGTGCTTGATGCGGTAGCCCAGGGCTTCGGCATAGTTCACGTCGGCAGTGGTCAGCTTGGTGATGCCTTCGGTGTAGGCTTTGTCGAACTGCAGCGGGATACCAAAGGCGATGGACGCCAGGATGGTCAACTTGTGGGCCGCGTCGATGCCTTCCACGTCAAAGGTCGGGTCGGCTTCGGCGTAACCCAGAGCCTGGGCTTCGGCCAGCACGTCTTCGAAGGTACGACCTTTCTCACGCATTTCGGTGAGGATGAAGTTACCGGTGCCGTTGATGATGCCGGCCACCCAATTGATGCGGTTGGCGGACAGGCCTTCACGAATCGCCTTGATCACCGGGATGCCGCCGGCCACCGCCGCTTCGAACGCCACAATCACGCCCTTCTCGCGGGCCTTGGCGAAGATTTCGTTACCGTGCACGGCGATCAGCGCCTTGTTGGCGGTGACCACGTGCTTGCCGTTCTCGATGGCCTTGAGCACCAGTTCGCGGGCCACGGTATAGCCGCCTACCAGCTCGATGACAATATCGATGTCAGGGTTGGTGGCCACGGCGAACACATCGTGGGTAATCGCAATACCGGTCGTTTCGAACTGAGGCTTCGGCGAACGCGTGGCGATCTGCGCCACTTCAATCTCGCGCCCTGCACGGCGGGAAATTTCTTCAGCGTTACGCTGAAGTACGTTGAAGGTGCCGCCACCGACGGTCCCTAACCCACAGATGCCTACTTTGACCGGTTTCACTGAAAACTCCCCATGAAACGGCCGACGCAAGGTCGGCCGTGGAACACAGCCGCACAACTGCGGCTCTCAATTAATGACCCGCCGACAGTTCGGCGGACCATGCTCGTCAAAGGCTCGACGATTAATGCTTACTTGGCACCCAGTGCCAGTTTGGCAACTTGTGGTGCCGGCTGGTAGCCCGGAATCACCTGGCCGTCAGCCAAAACGATGGCCGGTGTGCCGTTCACACCGATGGACTGGCCCAGGGCGAACTGCTTGGAAACCGGATTGGCGCATTTGGCCGCCTTGATTTCCTTGCCATCGACCATCTTGTCCATGGCCGCTTTCTTGTCGGCCGAGCACCAGACCGCCTGCAACTGCTCATCACCCGGCGAACCCAGGCCCTGGCGTGGGAACGCCACATAGCGCACCTCCACACCCAGCTTGTTCAGCGCCGGCACTTCGGCGTGCAGCTTGTGGCAGTAGGGGCAGGTGGTGTCGGTAAACACGGTGATGTGGGTCTTGGTTTCGCCGATGGCCGGGTACACCACGGTTTCAGCCACCGGAATACCGTTGATCAGCTTGGACACGCCCAGGCGTTCGGCTTTCTCGGTCAGATTGACCGGCTTGCCGTCCTTGAGCTGGAACAGGTAGCCCTGCACGATGTACTGGCCGTCGGCACTGGCGTACAGCACGCGGCTGCCCTTGAGCTTGACTTCGTACAGGCCGGCCATGGGGCTGGCGCTGATGCTTTCGATGGGGGTGTCGAGCTGCAGGTTGACCAGGCTCTTGCGAATGGCCTGCTCGGCCGCATCGTCGGCGCTGGCAAAGGTGGAAACCAACGCAATGGCTGCGGCGGCAATAATCTGGGTCAAGCGCATGGGAACTCCTGAAGGCAGATGCAGGGACGGGTGCAGGTACGCCGATTGGAAACCGGGGTGCGGACCGTCGCCTTTGCGAACCGGCAAAGCCTACCACAGTTGGGCCGCAGGGCAGCCCGCAGCCGGAAAAATCGGGATTTTTCAGCCGCGTGGATGGTGCCTGGCGTGCATCTCCTGCAAACGCGCCCGTGCCACGTGGGTGTAAATCTGGGTGGTGGACAAGTCACTGTGCCCGAGCAGCATCTGCACCACACGCAAATCCGCGCCGTGGTTGAGCAAATGCGTGGCGAACGCATGTCGCAAGGTATGGGGCGACAGCGTCTTGCCGATCCCGGCGACCTTGGCCTGGTGCTTGATGCGGTGCCAGAAGGTCTGGCGGGTCATCTGTTCGCCGCGCAGGCTGGGGAACAGCACGTCGCTGGGGCGGCCACCGAGCAGCTCGTGGCGCGCATCGCGCATGTAGCGCTCCACCCACACAATCGCTTCCTCCCCCATCGGCACCAGGCGCTCCTTGCTGCCCTTGCCCATCACCCGCAACACGCCCTGGCGCAGATTGACCTGCTCCAGAGTCAGGCTGATCAGTTCGGTGACCCGCAGCCCACAGGCGTAGAGCACTTCCAGCATGGCGCGATCGCGCTGGCCGATGGCTTCGCTGAGATCCGGCGCGGCCAACAGCGCCTCCACGTCAGTTTCCGACAAAGATTTAGGAAGAGGCCTACCTAATTGCGGCATATCGACTTGTAGAGTTGGATCGGTTGCGATGAGTTTTTCACGCAACAGATAGCGATAAAAGCCACGCACACCGGAGAGAAATCTCGCGGTGGAACGCGGCTTGTAATGTTGCTCGAGGCGCCAGGCCAAGTGATCGAGGATCAGCTCGCGCCCGGCATTGATCAGCTCCAGGTCTTTCTCCTGCAACCAGCCGTTGAACAGGGCCAGGTCGCTGCGGTAGGCCTGGCGAGTGTTGTCCGAGAGGCCCTTTTCCAACCAGAGGGCGTCAAGGAAGCGGTCGATCAGGGGGTGGTCAATGGCGGGCATGGTTACTCAAGCGGCGCGGCACGGGGCTTGGCGCCATTTTATTTAGTGAACTGTGGCAAGGGCCACTAGTCTTTCATAGCCCGCTACTTCTAGGAACAGGAAGCTTTAATGAACGAACAACAGATCTTGTTGGCTTTCGGCGGTATCGGTGTGGCCGCGCTTGGCTGCCAATGGCTGGCCTGGCGCCTGAAATTGCCGGCGATTCTGTTTCTGTTATTGAGCGGAATCCTGGCGGGGCCGATACTCGGCTGGCTCGACCCGCAGGAAATGTTCGGCCCGCTGCTGATGCCATTGGTGTCACTGGCCGTCGCACTGATCCTGTTCGAGGGCAGCCTGACGCTGCACCTGTCGGAATGGAAGGAAATCGGCAGCGTGGTGCACCGACTGGTGACCCTTGGTGCGCTGACGACCTGGGCGGTGATCACCCTGGCAACCCACTGGTTGCTGGGTTTCGACTGGATGCTGGCGCTGCTGTTCGGCACCCTGACGCTGGTAACCGGCCCGACTGTCATCGTGCCCATGCTGCGCGTGGTACGCCCCAAGGCGTCTATCGCCAATATCCTGCGCTGGGAAGGCATTGTCATCGACCCTATCGGTGCGCTGCTGGCGGTAGTGGTCTACAGCTTTATCATCGCCAGCGCATCGGGCGACGGACTGAGTCACAGCCTGCTGACCTTTGGCGGCGTCATCCTGTGCGGCAGCCTGTTCGGGATTGTCGGGGGCTGGGTACTGGGTTTGGTCATGCGTCGCCAGTGGTTGCCGGAATACCTGCATAACCTGGCAACCCTGGCGGCGGTACTGGGAGTCTTCATCGCCTCCAATGAGGTGATGCATGAGTCCGGCCTGCTGGCGGTGACGCTGATGGGCATGTGGATGGCCAACATGAAGGGCGTGGACGTGCGTCACATCCTGCACTTCAAGGAGAACCTCAGCGTCCTGTTGATTTCCGGCTTGTTTATCCTGCTGGCGGCGCGCCTGGACCTGAACGCACTGATCGCCCTGGGGCCGTTCGTACTGATTCTGCTGCTGATCATTCAGTTCATTGCGCGGCCGCTGAACGTTGCAGTGTCGACTGTCGGCTCGAAGCTGAACTGGCGCGAACGCGCACTGCTGGCGTGGATCGCCCCGCGCGGGATTGTGGCTGCGGCAGTGTCGGCGATTTTTGCGATCCGCCTGGATGAAGCCGGTCATGAAGGCGCGTTGTTGCTGGTGCCGCTGACGTTTGCGGTGATTATCGGCACGGTGGTGCTGCAAAGCGCGACTGCACGCCCTCTGGCCCGCCTGCTGAAAGTAGCCGAGCCCGCGCCCAGCGGCTTTCTGATCGTCGGCGCAAACGGCCCGGCACGCATCCTCGGCAAAGCCTTGCAACAGCTGGGCAGCCGCGTGCTGCTGACCGATTCAAGCTGGGAAAACATTCGCGCCAGCCGTATGGAAGGGTTGCCGACCTACTTCGGCAACCCGGCGTCACAGCATGCCGAATCCCATCTGGACCTGGTCGGTCTTGGGCATTTGCTCGCGCTCTCGCCGTCCGGCGAATTGAATACCCTGGCCACCATGCGTTTTCGTCATGACTTCGGGCATCGCCTGTTCGCCTTGGCCAACAGCCAGGAAAGCCGTCGCACCGACAAGCACCGGGCCAGCGGCGAGCACCGTGGGCACTTGCTGGGCAGCCAGCCGCTGAGCTACACCAAGCTCGCCAGCCTGCTGGGGCAAGGCGCCGAGCTGTACACCACCCACCTGACCGATGGGTTTGGCTGGAGCGACTATCAGGCACTGCACGGGGAACGGGCGACACTGCTGTTTGCCCGCGATAACAGCGGCTGGGTGCATGTGGTCACGCCAGAGAGCGATTTGAAACCGCTTGCGGGATGGACCTTACTGGCAGTCATTCAGCCCGGTCAGGCCCAGGAACGCGCCGCATAAATCGCAGGCACAAAAAAGCAGCCCGCAGGCTGCTTTTTTCTGCATCGGGAACCTGGACTTAAGCCAGTTTTTCCTTGATGCGAGCTGCTTTACCGGACAGGTCACGCAGGTAGTACAGCTTGGCTTTGCGTACGTCACCGCGACGTTTCACAGCCATGCTGTCGATTTGCGGGCTGTAGGTCTGGAAAGTACGCTCTACGCCAACACCGTTGGAGATTTTACGAACAGTGAAAGCACTGTTCACACCACGGTTACGCTTGGCGATTACCACGCCTTCGAACGCTTGCAGACGCGAACGGTCGCCTTCCTTCACTTTCACCTGAACGACAATGGTGTCGCCCGGGGCAAAGGTAGGGATCTCTTTGGTCATCTGCTCTGCTTCGAGTGCAAGGATGATTTTGTTAGTCATGCTGTGCTCCTAAGGTAAGTCAATGGACCTACCATCGATACGTTGTTAACTATCGTCCCGCGCGAGGATGTATTCCTCGAGCAGCTTCTTCTCTTCTCCAGAAAGCGAGCGGCTATCCAGAAGATCGGCGCGTCGTTCATAGGTCCGACCAAGGGACTGCTGTAAACGCCAACGCCGGATGTGTGCGTGATTGCCACTTAGCAATACGTCGGGAACACGCTGATCCGCATACACCTCCGGTCGGGTGTAGTGCGGGCAATCCAGCAAACCATCCGTGAAGGAATCTTCCTCCGCGGAGTCCGCATGCCCTAAAGCTCCAGGCAGCAGTCGTGTAACCGCATCTATCAGGACCATCGCCGGCAGCTCGCCGCCAGACAGGACATAGTCCCCAATCGACCACTCTTCATCGACATGAGCCTCAATAAAACGCTCGTCAATGCCTTCATAGCGACCGGCAATCAGGATCAGTGCATCCTCATTCGCCAGTTCGCGGACCCCAGCCTGTTTCAGCTGACGGCCCTGAGGGGACAGGTAAATCACCTTCGCCTTCTCCCCGGCGGCTGCCTTGGCCTGAACCAATGCATCTTCCAGGGGCTTGATCTTCATCACCATGCCCGGGCCACCGCCAAATGGGCGATCGTCCACAGTGTGATGTCGATCCGTCGTGTAGTCTCGCGGGTTCCAACAGGTGAGCTGCAAGAGCCCCTGTTTCACCGCCCGACTGGTGATGCCGTACTCGCTGATGGCGGAGAACATCTCGGGAAACAAACTGATCACTTCAATGCGCAAATTAGCCACGCCTAGAAGTCCGCGTCCCATTCCACCTTCATCTCACCCGCTGCCAGGTCGACGGCCAACACGCACTGCCCGGTATAGGGCAACAGGCGTTCGCGATCATCCAGGCTGCCAGCGCAAGGCTTGACCACCATTACATCATTGGCGCCGGTTTCCAGAAGGTGATCGATTTTTCCGAGCAGTTGCCCGAGTTGATCAATAACCTTCAGACCTTCAAGCTGGTACCAGTAGTACTCGCCGTCGGTCAATTCAGGGAACAGGTTGCGCGGCACGCAGATCTCATAACCGGCCAGAAGACGCGCTTCTTCACGATCATCAAGACCCTTGAGCTTTGCGACCAGGAACTTGTCGCTCCCGCGTCCACTGACCAGCTCGACCTGTTTCACGCTGCCTTCGCGCTTGAGCGTCCAGGTTTTGTACTGCAACAGGTTTTCGGTCGGATCAGTAAAGGAATACACCTTCACTTCGCCGCGAACGCCATGAACAGAGTAAATCTTGCCGATAACGATCAAATCATCAGCAACAGCTGGCGTCGCGTTCATATTGCTCAGGCTGCGGCCTTAGCCGAGTCTTTCAACAGCTTGGCAACGCGCTCGGATGGCTGTGCACCAACGCTCAGCCAGTAGGCTACGCGCTCTTGGTTCACGGACAGACGAACTTCCTGACCGCGAGCGATCGGGTTGAAGAAACCAACTTGTTCCTTGTGAGAGCCGTCACGTGGGTTGCGGCTGTCAGTTACGGTCAAGTGGTAAAACGGGCGCTTTTTGGAGCCGCCAAGGGCAAGACGGATTGTTAGCATGTGAACATCGTTCCTGTAGTCGGTGCTGCAAATCTAAATGCACAGCGGGCATAGGTGCCCGAAAGGCCGCATATTCTAAGGAATATCCGGACTTTTGCAAATGTCTTTTTCCGGCGCCTACCAGCGTGCCATTCAGATCTGCTATAGAGCCGTCGGTTAAAACGGCAAGTCAGCGCCCGCCAATGGCGGGTTTGCTGGAGATCCCGCATCCCTGCGGGTCGAAGCGCAAGCAGGGCCTGCGCTCGAATTCTTTACATCTTGGGCATGCCGCCGCCGGGCAACATACCGCCCATGCCGCGCATCATCTTGGCCATACCGCCCTTGGCGGAGAATTTCTTCATCATCTTCTGCATCTGCTTGTGCTGCTTGATCAAGCGACCGATGTCCTGCACCTGGGTACCGGAACCCATGGCGATCCGGCGTTTGCGCGAACCGCTGATCAGCTCAGGGTCGCGGCGCTCGGCCGGGGTCATGGAGTTGATGATGGCTTCCATCTGCTTGAACTGCTTTTCTGCCGCGCCCTGGGCATTGCCCATTTGCGCCAGGTTTACGCCGCCGATGTTCGGCAGCTTGTCCATCAGGCCGCCGAGGCCGCCCATGTTCTTCATCTGTTGCAGCTGATCGCGGAAGTCTTCAAGGTCGAAGCCCTTGCCCTTCTTCAGCTTTTTGGCAAGCTTGTCGGCCTTGTCCTTGTCGAGCGTGGCTTCGGCCTGCTCGATCAGGCTGAGCACGTCGCCCATGCCGAGGATGCGCGAGGCGATACGCTCGGGGTGGAACGGCTCGAGCGCGTCGCTCTTCTCGCCCATACCGATGAATTTGATCGGCTTGCCGGTGATGGCACGTACCGACAGCGCGGCACCGCCACGGGCATCGCCGTCGACCTTGGTGAGGATCACACCGGTCAACGGCAATGCATCACCGAAGGCCTTGGCGGTGTTGGCCGCATCCTGGCCGGTCATGGCGTCAACCACGAACAGCGTCTCGACCGGGTTGATCGCGGCATGCAGCGCCTTGATCTCGCCCATCATCTCTTCATCGATGTGCAGGCGACCGGCGGTATCGACAATGACCACGTCGATGAACTTGAGTTTTGCTTCTTTAATCGCCGCGTTGGCGATGTCGACCGGCTTCTGGCTCAGGTCCGAGGGGAAGAAGGTCACGCCCACTTCGCCCGCAAGCATTTCCAGCTGCTTGATGGCCGCCGGACGGTACACGTCGGCCGACACCACCATCACCGACTTCTTCTTGCGCTCTTTAAGGAAGCGCGCCAGCTTGCCGGCGGTGGTGGTTTTACCCGCGCCCTGCAGACCGGCCATCAAGACGACGGCCGGAGGCACGGCGCTGAGGTTCAGGTCTTCGTTGGCCGCGCCCATCAGGCTTTCGAGTTCGGCCTGGACGATCTTCACGAACGCCTGGCCCGGGGTCAGGCTGCGCGACACTTCAGTGCCGACCGCACGTTCCTTGACCGAGTTGACGAAATCCTTCACCACCGGCAAGGCCACGTCGGCTTCCAGCAACGCCATGCGCACTTCACGCAGGGTGTCTTTAATATTGTCCTCGGTCAGCTTGGCCTTGCCGGTGACATGGCGCAGCGTCTGCGAGAGACGGTCAGTCAGGTTTTCAAACATGCGCGATCCTTTCAGGCCCTATTCAACGATATGCATTGGTAGACCGAGGTAATGGCGGCCCAGGCTGCGGTAAATCGCTATTAAACATAGCGCTCGGCGAGCCTGCAGCGTGGGCAGGTCGCGGATTATAGCGAAGACTGCGCCCATGCACACCCGCTGTCTGGTGCGGGAGTCTTTCGTGCAGCGCGGGTGTGTGCCAAACTCAGCGCCTTTCGGGCTTGTCTATCAGGATTTATGCTCCCCTTGTCACCCAGTTTGCTATCCAGTCTCGCCGCCGCCATCGTGTATGCCGCTGCGACCCTCTATCAGGGCACTCGTCTGGCCCAAGGCGCCAAAGCGGACAAACGTCTGCTGACAGGCCTTGGCGTCCTCGCCCTGCTGGCCCATGCCGCCAGTCTGTTTACGCACCTGATGACCCCGGTGGGCCTGGGCCTGGATTTTTTCAGCGCCGCCAGCCTGATCGCCGCCGCCGTCATCGCACTGACACTGCTGGCGTGCTACCGGATTCCGGTCGAAAACCTGCTCGTACTGCTGTTCCCGCTGGGCATGCTCACGGTGCTGCTGGCGCAATTCGCCCCCACCGGCACCGTACAGGTGATCGATGAAGAGCCGGGCATTCTCGCGCATATCCTGTTGTCGATCCTCGCCTACGGCATGTTCACCATTGCAGTGTTCCAGTCCCTGCTGGTGCTGCTGCAAGACCACCAGCTCAAGCACAAGCACCCGTCCGGGCTGATCAAGAACTTCCCACCGCTGCAAACCATGGAAAGCCTGCTGTTCGGGTTCCTGTGGGCCGGCTGGACCTTGTTGTCGCTGTCGCTGATCTCCGGCTGGCTGTTCGTCGAGAACCTGTTCGCCCAGCACCTGGTGCACAAGACCTTGCTGGCCTGCCTGGCCTGGATCGTGTTCAGTGTGTTGCTGTGGGGCCGCAACCGCCTCGGCTGGCGCGGGCACAAGGCTATCCGCTGGACCCTGGCCGGTTTCTGCTTGCTGATGCTGGCCTATTTCGGCAGCAAGCTGGTTCGCGAATACATCCTGCATATCTGACGAGCGGCGATCATGGACAACTTGCCCCTTGGGCCGATGCTCGCCGTAATTGCCCTGCTGATTTTATGGGCGGCGCTGTTTACCGCCATCGAAGCAGCACAGCAACATCTGTTGGCCCTGCGCCCAGGCACCCGCCAGGGTGACAAGGCTGCCGCACGCCTGAGCTTCCCGCGCCACAGCCTGATCCTGTGCAACAGCCTGTGCCGCGCAGCCGTGGTCATTCTCTGCACACTGCTGGCGATCTACGCCTGGGCGCAGAACGGGCCATGGCTGGGCTGGCTGATCGCCTGCGCGCTGCTGCTGATCCTCGCCGACTACCTGCCCCGCGCCCTGGCCACCCGCAATCCGCACGCCATCCTGGGTTTCGGCAATGCGCTTTTGGGCGTACCGCTGAAAATCCTCTATCCCGCGGCCTGGCTGCTCAATGGCATCAGCCTGATGTTGCTGCGCCCGTTCGCGCGCAAGGCCGGCGTGGTGAAAAACAGCGACGAACCCTCGTCCGAGCACCACGACGAACCGCAACATGATGCCGATCAAGCGCATATGCCCGGCATGCCCGGCATCCATGCCCTGGACAACATCACCGTCAATGACATCCTGGTGCCGCGCAGTGAAGTGGACGGCATCAACCTGGATGACGCGATCGAAGACATCATCGAACAACTGCGCACTTCCCAGCGCACGCGGCTGCCGGTGTTCCACAGCGACATCAACCAGGTCGAAGCGGTGCTCAACACACGGCAGGTCCAGCATCTGCTGGCCGACGCCAGCCTGACCAAGGAAGCACTGCTGGCCGCCTGCCACGAACCCTACTTCGTGCCGGAAAGCACACCGTTGCAGCTGCAACTGCTCAATTTCCACAAGCAGCAGCGTCGCCTGGGCATGGTGGTGGACGAGTACGGCGAAGTGCTGGGCATCGTGACCCTGGAAGACATCCTGGAAGAAATCGTCGGCGAATTCGAAAGCGATCAGACGGTGGATAACCCGCACATCGAAGCCCAGCCCGATGGCCGCTACATCATCGACGGCGCAGCTTCGATCCGTGAACTGAACAAAAGCCTGGGCTGGCACCTGCCCAGCGACGGCCCCAAGACCCTCAATGGCCTGGTGACCGAGGCGCTGGAGACGATTCCAGACTGCGCGGTGTGCCTGAAGATTGGCCGCTATCGCCTGGAAATCCTCGAGACCGAGGACAACCGGGTAAGCAAGGTGCTGATCTGGCATACCAGCCACGTGCCCGTCGCCGCATAACCTTCTATAAAACCACAATCCAATGTGGGAGGGGACTTGCCCCCGATAGCGGTGTGTCAGTCACTGCATCAGGTGACTGACACACCGCTATCGGGAGCAAGCCCCCTCCCACATGTTGATTTGCGGCGCGGCTGTCACTTGTTGTAACTGCGAACCTCTTCCTATAATCCCTGCGGCTTACCCAAGCCCCCGCCCGACCGCGTGCTACCCGCACTCAGCGCGTCCAGGCAGCGCTTTACCATGTCTGACCGGTGTTTGCTCCCATCCCGAGCCGCTCCGCGCACACCCCTGATCCATGGGTGTACGACCAATAATAATCCGCGTCCAAACGCGCAATGACCGTCAGGGATTACCGCCATGAGCACGACCTATAACCAGGCCGCAACCGCCGCCCCGACCAACTCGACGGCCCGCGTTGCGACCGCGAGCATCGTCGGCACCGCCATCGAGTTCTACGACTTCTATATCTACGCCACGGCTGCCGCGCTGGTGATCGGCCCGGTGTTCTTCCCGCAGACGTCCGGCACCGCCCAGATGCTGGCGTCGTTCCTGACTTTCGGCATCGCTTTTATCGCCCGCCCGCTGGGCTCGGCGCTGTTCGGCCACTTTGGCGACCGTATCGGCCGCAAGTCGACACTGGTGGCCTCGCTGCTGCTGATGGGCGTGTGTACCACCCTGATCGGCTTGCTGCCCGGCTACGACAGCATTGGCGCCTGGGCACCGATCCTGTTGTGTGTATTGCGCTTCGGCCAAGGCTTGGGGCTGGGAGGGGAATGGGGTGGCGCAGCCTTGCTGGCGACCGAGAACGCGCCCAAAGGCAAACGCGCCTGGTTCGGTATGTTCCCGCAACTGGGCCCGTCGATTGGCTTTTTGGCGGCCAATGGTTTGTTCCTGATTCTGGCCATGAGCCTGAACGACGAGCAGTTCCGCAGTTGGGGCTGGCGCATTCCGTTCATCCTCAGCGCGGCGCTGGTGATGGTCGGCCTGTACGCACGGCTCAAGCTGCACGAGACGCCCGTATTCGCCAATGCCGTGGCCCATGAAAAACCGGTGAAGGTGCCGCTGGTGGAACTGTTCAGCCAGCATTGGTTGCCGGTGCTGCTGGGCGCCGCGTCGATGGTGGTGTGCTATGCGCTGTTCTATATCACCACGGCGTTTTCCCTGAGTTACGGGGTGTCGACCCTCGGCTACAGCCGCGAAACCTTCCTCGGTCTGCTGTGTTTTGCGGTGCTGTTCATGGGCCTGGCGACGCCGTTGGCGGCGCTGGCCAGCGACCGCTACGGGCGCAAGCCGGTGCTGATCGTCGGCGCGATCCTGGCGATGCTGTCGGGCTTTACCATGGAGCCGCTGCTGACCCACGGTTCGACCTGGGCCGTGGCGCTGTTCCTGGCGCTGGAGCTGTTCCTGATGGGCGTGACCTTCGCGCCGATGGGTGCGCTGCTGCCGGAACTGTTCCCGACCCGCGTGCGTTATACCGGCGCGTCGGCGGCGTACAACCTGGGTGGGATCGTGGGCGCGTCGGCGGCACCGTTCTTCGCGACCAAGCTGGTGGCGATGGGCGGGCTGAGTTATGTCGGGGGGTATGTGTCGGCGGCAGCGTTGCTGAGCTTGATTGCGGTGCTGTGCCTGAAGGAGACGCGGGATAATGATTTGAACAAGGTCGCCTGATAGTCAAAAACTGTAGGAGCGAGCTTGCTCGCGAAAAAGGTACATCCGACATCGCAAGGTGCCTGAAATACCTTCGCGAGCAAGCTCGCTCCTACAGGGGCCGTTTTAGAGCTCTACAACAATGGCCTGGGAAGCCCGGGTCGCCTTGGCCCGAGCAGCCTCAATCGACTCATCCCGTGCCAGCGCCACGCCCATACGGCGCTGGCCGTTCACTTCTGGCTTGCCAAACAGACGCAACGCCGTATCCGGCTCGCTCAACGCAGCACCCAGGTTGGCGAACGCGGTCTGGGTCGACTGCCCCTCCACCAGAATCACCGCCGAAGCCGAAGGCCCGAACTGGCGGATCAACGGGATCGGCAGGCCCAGGATGGCGCGAGCGTGCAACGCAAACTGCGACAGGTCTTGAGAAATCAGGGTCACCAGGCCGGTGTCATGGGGGCGCGGCGAGACTTCGCTGAACCACACCTGATCGCCCTTGATGAACAATTCCACGCCGAACAGGCCGCGACCACCGAGGGCCTCGGTCACTGCCTTGGCAACCCGCTCGGATTCGGCCAGGGCAACCGGGCTCATGGCCTGTGGCTGCCAGGACTCCTGATAGTCGCCCTTCTCCTGGCGGTGGCCGACCGGCGCGCAGAACGTAGTGCCGTCGACATGGCGCACAGTCAGCAAAGTGATTTCGTAGTCGAAATCGATAAAGCCTTCGATGATCACCCGGCCTTTGCCCGCACGCCCGCCTTCCTGGGCATAGTCCCAGGCTTTCTGCACATCGTCCGCGCTGCGCAGCAGGCTCTGGCCCTTGCCCGACGAACTCATCACTGGCTTGACCACACACGGGAAACCCAGGTCCTGCACGGCCTTGCTGTAGTCTTCGAAGGTGTCGGCGAAATGGTACGGCGAGGTCGGCAGGTCCAGCTCTTCAGCGGCCAGGCGACGGATGCCTTCGCGGTTCATGGTCAGCGAGGTGGCGCGCGCGGTCGGGATCACGGTGAAGCCTTCGGCTTCCAGCTCAACCAGGGTCGCCGTGGCGATGGCTTCGATTTCCGGCACGATAAAATGCGGCTTCTCCGCCTCGATCACCGCGCGCAACGCGGCACCATCGAGCATGTTGATCACATGGCTGCGGTGCGCCACCTGCATGGCCGGCGCATTGGCGTAGCGATCCACGGCAATCACTTCAACGCCCAGGCGTTGCAGTTCGATTACCACTTCCTTGCCCAGCTCACCGCAGCCACACAGCAAAACGCGGGTCGCGGTTGGCGACAATGGAGTTCCGATTCGGGTCATCTCAGGTCCTCAGGGGAGCGGATCATGGGGAGAAAGGCCGGCATTTTACATGAACTGCAAAAATTGGCCTCAGTTGGCGACAGCGCGGCGGCGGATGCGCCAGGCCATGATCAACCACACTGCGGTGACACCGGCGAATTTCGACACCAGCGCAGTGCCCGCCACGGCTGGGGTCAGTGCGCCGATCAGGCCGAAGAAGATAAAGGTATCCAGGGGAATGCTCAGCGCCGAACTTATCCACAGGCGGTCGTGCAGCGGGCGCCGGGTGATGCTGAACACCAGCCAGTCGATGCACTCGGACACCGCGAACGCCGTGGCACTGGCCAGGGCGATGGACGGATCGGAAGTGATGTAGGACAGCACCAGCGCCGCCAGCATGGCGATGATCGCGCCGTGGCCGAAGCGGGTTTGCACCATGTCGCGCAGGATGAAGACCAGGCCACCCCAGGCGGACCAGATCACGTCCAGGTGCGGGGCGGTGGAGAAGGCGAAGTTGATCAGCACGACGCTGCTGATGTAGGCGATCAGGAAGAGCATGGGGATGGAACCTGTGGGTAATGCCGCACAGGGTACACAATTACAGGGAGGTCGTCTGGGAGGGCCTCATCGGGGGCAAGCCCCCTCCCACCTTTTGAACTGTGAACACATTCAAGTGTGGGAGGGGGCTTGCCCCCGATAGCGGTAGTTCAGGCACCGGATTTCCCAGGCATCATCCACACTAACCCACCCGCCACCGCCCGCTCATGACACAACCCCAACACCACCCGGCGCTCGGCATTGTCCATGCGGCTCCAACGCGTAATCTCGTCAACCGTACGCTGGCAGCCAGTACAAATGTCATCATCGTCCAGCGCGCAAATACTCACGCACGGCGAGGCAACCGGCCGTTCAACCGCACTCATTGTTCCTGCTCAACCAGGTCCCGCGCATACCGCTGCGAATTGTGCACATAGTGCGCGGCACTGGCTTCGAGCATGCGTTTTTGCGCCTCGGTCAGCTCACGCACCACCTTGCCCGGTGAGCCCATCACCAGCGAACCGTCGGGAATTTCCTTGCCTTCGCCGATCAGCGAGTTCGCGCCGATGATGCAGTGCTTGCCAATCTTGGCGCCGTTGAGAATCACCGCATTGATGCCGATCAGGCTGTAGTCATCGACAGTGCAGCCGTGCAGCATGGCGTTATGGCCGACGGTCACGCCGGTGCCGAGGGTCAGCGGGTAGCCCATGTCGGTGTGCATCACACTGCCGTCCTGCACGTTGCTGTTCTTGCCGATCAGGATCAGTTCGTTGTCGCCACGCAATACCGCGTTGAACCAGACGTTGGCGCCCTCCTCCAGCTTGACCTTGCCCACCAGCGTGGCATTCGGTGCTACCCAACTGTTGGGATGCGTCTCGACGCGGGCGTCGCCCAGGCGGTATTTCATGGTCTTCCCTCACGGCTGCGCCATTCAAACGATGGCTTAGATATTGATGAAGCTCTTGGGTGGCTGGTGCAGGCTGATCTTGGCGTCGTCGTAAAGCAGGTTGATCAGCTCGACGATCATGATTGCCGTCAAGCCCCAGATCTTGTATTCGCCGAACCGGTAGCTGGGCACATACCAACTGCGGCCCTGATAGTCGATGCGGTGGGTATGCTCGCGAGGGTCCTGGCGAAAGAACTCCAGGGGCACGCTGAACACAGCCGCGATTTCGGCGTCGTTGGCCAGGTACTCGACGTAGTCGGGGATCACACCCACATAGGGCGTTACACGGATGCCGTGCAGGGAGATCAGCGGGCTCAACGGACCAATGACCTCGACCAGCCCCGGCGGCAGGCCGATTTCTTCTTCGGCTTCGCGCAGGGCGGTAAAGATCAGGTCCGGGTCTTCGGGGTCGCGGCGCCCGCCGGGAAAGGCCACTTCGCCGCCATGGGTCGACAGGCCGCTGGCGCGCAGGGTCAGGATCAGCTCGGGTTCGTCACTGCGGGTAATCGGTACCAGCACTGCGGCCTCGGGGAAACGCCCGTCGGTCTCCAGGGTGTGGGGAGTGTGATTGCTTACCCGGCGAAGTAGCTCGTCCAGCATGAGTCATCTCGGTCTGTTGGCTACCTTGCATCATGCACCAAAGCGAGCAGGCGCCCAACCCCAAAACCACCGGCGTGTCGCGAAACGACAACTTGCAGGAACGCCTGGCACCAAGCCAAGATGTGCCCACTCTCCAGGAACCCCAGCATGAATTTCTGCAGCCAGTGCGGTAAACCGGTCACCCAACGCATTCCCGAAGGCGACGCACGCCTGCGCTATGTGTGCGACCACTGCTCGACCATCCATTACCAGAACCCCAACATCGTCGCCGGTACCGTACCGGTATGGGGCGACAAAGTGCTGCTGTGCCGCCGTGCCATCGAACCGCGCCTGGGTTACTGGACCCTGCCTGCGGGCTTTATGGAAAACGGCGAAACCGTCGAACAGGCGGCCATGCGCGAGACACTGGAAGAAGCCTGCGCCCGGGTGCGCAACCTGAGCCTCTATACCTTGATCAATGTGCCGCACATCAGCCAGGTGCACATCTTCTACCGCGCCGAGCTGATCGACCTGGACTTCGCCGCCGGCCAGGAAAGCCTGGAAGTGAAACTGTTCGATGAAGCCGATATCCCTTGGTCCGAGCTGGCTTTCCGCACGGTCGGGCGTACCTTAGAATGCTTCTTCGCTGACCGTCGCCAACAGGCCTACCCGGTGCGCAGCGAGTCCGTGCCACCGCTGTCCAAGCCCGCCCAATAACACGCCGGCCGAGCGTCGCCAAAGGGATACCGTTTCAATGCGTTGGTTGCTTGCTCTGATCTGCCTGTCGTTCGCTGCCCTGTCCTCGGCCTCCACGGTGCAAACCCTGGGCGGCAAACCGGTCGAAAAAGTCCTGGTGCTCAAATCCGCCCACCAGTTGCAGTTGATCAACGACGGCAAGCCCCTCAAGACCTATCGCATATCCCTGGGTAAAAACCCGAAAGGTCACAAACTGATCGAGGGCGACCGCCGCACTCCCGAGGGCTTCTACTGGATCGACTGGCGCAAGACCAGCGAGCGGTTCAACCTGGCCATGCACATCTCCTACCCCAATATCAGCGACGCCGCCCGCGCGCGCCGCGAAGGGGTGAAACCGGGCAGCATGATCATGATCCACGGCACGCCCGACACCGAGGACTACCCGGAACAGTGGTTCCACACCCTGGACTGGACCGACGGCTGCATCGGCATGCGCAATGTGGACATGCGCGAAGTCTGGAGCCTGGTCAAGGACGGCACCCTGATCGAGATTCGGCCCTGACCGGCGGCCGCTGGTAAAATAATTCGAAAAAAATTCCTGCCCCAGGCAGCGCCTGCCGGTGAATACCAGTTCACTGCGCGGGCTGCGCACTTGCGCGCGCAGCAAAGACCTCTCTAATACCACTTGATACCATGCACCTTTAAGAAGCCCTGAAACCCGTGCCCGCACCGTTTTGGCGGCATTGACATGGTATTTAAGTGGTATTAATTTCCGGCCATTACCGGGCGACAACATTCCAATAACGCATCGGACACCTGACACATGAACCCCATCCTGGCCCTGCGCCCCGACGACAAGCAATCCACGCCGCTGTACCTGCAACTGGCCCGCAGCCTTGAAGCAGCGATTCATGCCGGCCAGTGGAAATCCGAGCAGGCCCTGCCCTCGGAACGTGCGCTCAGCGAGCAGTTGAGCATCTCGCGGGTCACTGCCCGCAAAGCGCTGGAGGTGTTGCTTGCCCAGGGTTTGATCCGCCGCAGTCAGGGCTCCGGCACCTTTATTACGCCGCGCCTGGAGCAACCGTTGTCACGCCTGTCGGGGTTCAGCGAAATGCTCCGGCTCAAGGGCTTCGTGCCCAGTTCGCAGTGGCTGGAGCGCGACATCACCCCGCCGACCCACGAAGAGCTGATCCGCCTGGGTCTGTCGCCCAGCGACAAAGTGGCGCGTCTCAAGCGCCTGCGCAAAGCCGATGACACGGTAATGGCGATTGAAATGACCACCATGCCCGCCTCCGTGCTGCCCCAGCCGCAAGCCATCGGCAATTCACTGTACGAATACCTGGAAAGCGTCGGCAAGCCCATCGTGCGCGCCCTGCAACATATCCAGGCGATCAATGCCTCGGACGAGTTCGCCAAGCTGGTGGGCATCGCCCCCGGCACTGCCATGCTGCTGATGACCCGGGTGGGCTACACCGCCGACAACACACCGATTGAAATCACCGACACCTACTGCCGCAACGACTACTACGACTTTGTCGCAGAGCTGCGCCGTCATGATTATTCCGCCGAATTGCGAATTTAGAGAACTGCCCATGTCCGAAGACAATATCCTCACGCCCAGCGGCTGGATGCGCGGCCGCCTGGTGCACGAGCACGGCAAAGTCGTCGCCATTGAAGGCACGCCGTGCGACCCGGCCGACAACGACCTGCCCTACCTGCTGCCGGGCTTTATCGACCTGCATGTGCACGGTGGCGGCGGCGCGGACATCATGGAGGGTGCCAACGCTTTCGAGACCATCACCCGTACCCACGTGCGGTTCGGCACCACCTCGCTATTGGCCACCACCATGACGGCGCCGGTGGACGAAATCACCAGCGTGCTCGGTGAACTCGGCAGGTTCTGCGAGCAACGCCCGGCAGGCAGCGCCCGGGTGCTGGGCGTGCACCTGGAAGGCCCCTACATCAACCCGGGTAAACTCGGCGCCCAACCCAACTTCGCCCACACCGCATTGATGGCCGAAGTCGAAGCCTACCTGCGCCTGGCGCCGATCCGCGTGATCACCATCGCCCCGGAAATCGCCGGCCACGACGGCCTGATCCGCGCCCTCAGCGAGCGCGGCGTGCGCATGCAGATCGGCCATACCCTGGGCAGTTATGAAGAAGGCGTCGCCGCCCTCGCCGCCGGCGCCACCAGCTTTACCCATTTGTACAACGCCATGAGCCCGCTGCATCACCGCGAGCCGGGCATCGTCGGCGCCGCGTTGGCCCACGCCAAGTATGCGGAGCTGATACCGGACTTATTGCATGTACATCCCGGCGCGATCCGCGTGGCCTTGCGCTCGATCCCGTGCCTGTACTGCGTCACCGATTCCACCGCCGCCGCCGGCATGCCCGATGGTGAATACAAGCTGGGCAGCCACACCGTGACCAAATGCCTGGGCGGCGTGCGCCTGGCCGACGGCACCCTGGCCGGCAGCACCCTGACCATGGACCAGGCGCTGCGCAACCTGGTGAAAATCGGCTTGCCGATCAGCGAAGCCTCGCAACGCCTGTCGCAGTTTCCTGCGGACTATTTGGGTCTGGAAGAACGCGGTCGCCTGCAACCCGGCAGCTTTGCCGACTGCGTGCGCCTGGACCGCTCCCTGACACTCACCGACGTAATGGTCGAAGGAGAAACCATTGACTTCAAAAATGCTTGAAGAGGCGCTGGCCTCCTGCGACGCCGTCGCGGCCCAACTGCAACGTCTGGACCCGCTGCTGGAAGAAGTGGCCGGCCGCCTGCGCCGCCAGCCGCCGCAAGTGGCGGTGACCATCGCGCGCGGCAGCTCCGACCACGCCGCCAGCTAC
The DNA here is from genome assembly GCF_022807995.1 of Pseudomonas orientalis. Taxonomy (NCBI): domain Bacteria; kingdom Pseudomonadati; phylum Pseudomonadota; class Gammaproteobacteria; order Pseudomonadales; family Pseudomonadaceae; genus Pseudomonas; species Pseudomonas orientalis. The sequence goes on from NZ_CP094351.1 coordinate 4,687,321, forward strand.
TTCGCCTACCTGGCCATGCAGCATGTGGGCATTCCGGTGGCGTCATTGCCGATGTCGGTGGTGACCCTGTTGCAGGCGCCGATGAAGGTCAGCGGCCAGGTGGCGTTCGGGTTCTCCCAGTCGGGTCAGAGCCCGGACCTGGTCAACAGCCTGCGCCTGTTGCGCAAACGCGGCGCCTTGAGCATTTCGCTGGTCAACGCTGAAGATTCGCCTCTGCAGGCCGCCTGTGAATTTCATGTGCCGCTGTGCGCCGGGCCGGAACTCAGCGTGGCCGCGACCAAAAGCTTTATCGCCACCCTCAGCGCCAGCGCGCAGTTGATCGGGCACTGGAACCAGGAAGCCGACCTGCTGCAAGCCTGCCAGGCCTTGCCCGATGGCCTGCGCGATGCAGCCAGGCAAGATTGGCGCCTGGCCGTCGATGCGCTCAAAGACAGCCAACGCTTGATGGTGATAGGCCGTGGCGCCGGCTTTGCCATCGCCCAGGAAGCCGCGCTCAAGCTCAAGGAAACCTCGGCGATCCAGGCCGAGGCGTTCAGCAGCGCCGAAGTGCGCCACGGCCCGATGGCCCTGATCGACAAAGATTACCCGCTGCTGGTATTCGCCCCACGCGGCGCCGAACAAGCCGGCCTGTTGAGCCTGGCCGCCGACATGCGCCAGCGCGGCGCCCGCGTATTGCTGGCCGCGCCGGATGACATCGCCGAACGCGACCTGACCCTGAGCCGCGCCGAACACCCCAGCCTGGACCCGATCCTGGCGATCCAGAGCTTCTACGTAATGGCCGCCGGCCTGGCTGAAGCACGGGGGATGGACCCGGACCAGCCGCGCCACCTGAGCAAAGTCACCCGCACGCACTGAAGCGGCGTTTTCCTGATGAGTACCGTGCCCATGCCCAACAACAATAATCCATTGTCCCTCAGCGCCCCCTTGAGTGGGCCGGTGCTGGCCCTGAACCGCGTCCCCGACGAAGTGTTCGCCAGCGGCGCCATGGGCGACGGTATCGCTATCGACCCGTTGAACGACTGTCTGCATGCGCCTTGTGACGGCGTGATCATCCATGTCGCGCGCACCGGGCATGCCTTGACCCTGCGTGCCGACAACGGTGCCGAAGTGTTGATGCATGTGGGCATCGACACCGTGGAGCTCAATGGCGAGGGCTTTGCCTTGCTGGTGAAGAATGGCGCACGGGTGAGCGAGGGCCAGCCGCTGGTGCAGTTTGACCTGGACCGCATTGCGCGCCAGTGCAAGAGCCTGGTGAGCCTGATCATCCTGACCAACAGTGATCGCTTTGAACTGACGCCTTTGCCGCTGAAGACGGTCAAGGTCGGTGAGCCGTTGCTGCACATTGCTGCGCGCGCCACTGCCACCGTTCAAACAGCTGTGGATGACTCCAGCATTGAGGCCAGCGCCAGCGTACGCGTCACCCACCGGGGCGGTTTGCATGCACGCCCGGCCGCCCTGATTCGCAAGACGGCCCAGGGTTTCAGCAGCCGATCGCACCTGTACTTTGCTGACAAGTCGGCATCGTGCGACAGCCTGATTGGCTTGATGGGCCTGGGCATCGGCGAAGGCGACGAAGTGCGCGTAGTTTGCCGTGGCCAAGACGCCGAGGCGGCATTGCAAGGGTTGATCGCGGCATTGTCGGTAGCGGTCAGCGAAGAACATCACGCCCCGGCGGTCGCAGCTGCGCCACGTCGCGCCAGTGTGGAAGCCGATGTGTTGCAAGGCGTTTGTGCTGCGCCCGGCCTGGTGTGCGGGCCGCTGTTTCGCCTGACCGGCATCGAGCTACCGGAAGACACCGGCAATCATTCGGCCGACGAACAACAGCAATACCTCGACACGGCACTGGAGCAGGTGCGCGGCGAAATCCGCAGCACCCTCGAGCATGCCCGCCAACGCAAGAACGTCGAGGAAGAAGACATCTTCGCCGCCCACCTCGCGCTGCTCGAGGACCCGGCACTGCTGGAAACGGCCACCGACGCCATCGCCCACGGCAGCGCCGCCACCCACGCCTGGCGCGATGCGATCCAGGCCCAGTGCGCGGTGCTGTTGGCGTTGGGCAAGCCGCTGTTTGCCGAGCGCGCCAACGACCTGCGTGACCTGCAACAACGCGTATTGCGGGCCTTGCTGGGTGAGGCCTGGCACGTTGAGTTACCCGCCGGGTCGATTGTCAGTGCCCATGAACTGACCCCGTCGGATTTGCTGCAACTGAGTGAACAGCAGGCTGTGGGTATCTGTATGGCCGAAGGCGGCGCCACGTCACACGTCGCCATTCTTGCGCGGGGTAAAGGCTTACCCTGCGTGGTCGCGCTGGGTGCCGAGGTGCTGGATGTGCCCCAGGGCCAACGCGTGGTGCTGGATGCCGTCAATGGCCGGCTGGAACTGGCCCCCACGGACGAGCGCCATGCTGAAGTTCACCAGATTCGCGACGCGCAGAAGGTTCGCCGTCAGCAGCAACAGGCCCAGGCCCAATTGCCCGCCAGCACCACCGATGGCGTGAACATTGAAATCGCCGCCAATGTCGCCTCCAGCAGCGAGGCCCGGCTGGCGTTCGAAAACGGCGCCGATGGCGTCGGCCTGCTGCGCACCGAATTCCTCTTCGTCGACCGCCGCACCGCGCCGGATGAACAGGAACAGCGTCAGGCTTATCAGGCCGTGCTGGACGCCATGGGCGACAAGTCGGTGATCATCCGCACCATCGATGTGGGCGGCGACAAGCAGCTCGACTACCTGCCGCTGCCGGTCGAAGCCAACCCGGTGTTGGGCCTGCGCGGTATTCGCATGGCCCAGGTGCGTCCCGAACTGCTCGACCAGCAACTGCGCGCACTGCTGCAAGTCTCGCCGCTGGCGCGCTGCCGCATCCTCTTGCCAATGGTCAGTGAAGTGGACGAATTGCTGCAGATCCGCCAGCGCCTGGATGAACTGTGCGCCGAGTCGGGTTTGAGCCAGCGCCCCGAACTGGGTGTGATGATCGAAGTGCCCGCCGCCGCGCTGATGGCTGAACAGCTGGCCGAACATGCGGACTTTTTGTCCATCGGCACCAATGATTTGTCCCAGTACACCCTGGCCATGGACCGCGACCACGCAGGCCTCGCCGCCCGCGTCGATGCCCTGCACCCGGCCTTGCTGCGGCTGATCGCGCAAACCTGCGCCGGTGCAGCGAAACACGGGCGCTGGGTCGGCGTGTGCGGCGCCCTGGCCTCCGACCCGCTGGCCACGCCCGTGCTGGTCGGCCTGGGCGTTACCGAGCTGTCGGTGAGCCCGCCGCAGATCGGCGAAATCAAGGACCGCGTCCGCCACTTGGATGCGGCGCAATGCCGGCAACTGAGCCATGCGTTGCTCAACCTGAGCAGCGCCAAAGCCGTTCGCCAAGCCTGTCAACATCACTGGCCGCTGAGCTGAAAACAACAAGAACAGGGAGACACGCCATGTACCAACACTTTATCGAAGGCCTGCAACGCCTGGGCCGCGCCTTGATGCTGCCGATCGCGATCCTGCCGATTGCCGGCCTGTTGCTGCGCCTGGGCGACACCGATTTACTCAACATCGCGGTGATGCACGATGCCGGGCAAGCGATCTTCGCCAACCTGGCGCTGATCTTCGCCATCGGCATCGCCGTGGGCTTTGCCCGCGACAACAACGGCACCGCAGGCCTGGCCGGGGCGATCGGTTATCTGGTGATGATCTCCACGCTCAAGGTGATGGACACGTCCATCAACATGGGCATGCTCGCCGGTATCGCCAGTGGCCTGATGGCGGGCGCGCTGTATAACCGTTTCAAGGACATCAAGCTGCCGGAGTACCTGGCGTTCTTTGGCGGGCGACGCTTTGTACCGATTGTCACCGGCTTTTCGGCGGTGGGCCTGGGCGTGATCTTCGGCCTGATCTGGCCGCCGATCCAGCACGGCATCAACAGCTTTGGCGTGTTGCTGCTGGAAAGTGGCAGCCTGGGTGCGTTCGTATTCGGCGTGTTCAACCGCCTGTTGATCGTCACCGGTTTGCACCACATCCTCAACAATATGGCGTGGTTCGTGTTCGGCACCTTCACCGACCCGGCAACCGGTGCGGTGGTGACGGGCGATTTGACCCGCTACTTTGCCGGCGACCCCAAAGGCGGCCAGTTCATGACCGGCATGTTCCCGGTGATGCTGTTCGGCCTGCCCGCCGCGTGCCTGGCGATGTACCGCAATGCGTTGCCTGAACGGCGCAAAGTGATGGGCGGGATTTTCCTGTCGATGGCACTGACCTCGTTCCTGACCGGGGTGACCGAGCCGATTGAATTTGCGTTCATGTTCCTGGCGCCGTTCCTCTACTTGCTGCATGCGCTGCTCACCGGCCTGTCGATGGCTGTTACCAACATGCTGAACATCCACCTCGGGTTTACCTTCTCCGGTGGCTTTATCGACATGGTGCTGGGCTGGGGCAAGTCCACCAACGGCTGGCTGGTGGTACCGGTGGGCCTGGCCTACGCGGTGATCTACTACACGGTGTTCAGCTACTGCATCCGCCGCTTCAACCTGAAGACGCCGGGCCGGGAAGATATCCAGGTGGTGCAGGCTGAAGCGATGAGTGATAACCAGCGTGCGACGGCTTATATCCAGGCGTTGGGTGGGGCTGAGAATTTGCTGAGTGTGGGTGCCTGCACCACGCGGCTGCGCTTGGACATGGTGGATCGCAACAAAGCGGTGGATGCAGAGTTGAAAGCGCTGGGCGCGATGGCGGTGGTGCGGCCGGGGAATGGGGGGAGTTTGCAGGTGGTGGTCGGGCCGATGGCCGATAGCATTGCCGATGAGATTCGCTTGGCGATGCCTTCGTTTATACCCACTGCTGTTGTCGCGGCGCCTGTGAATGAGCCGCTGGCGGTGAATGTCCAGGAGGCCGAGAAATGGCTAAGCGCTCTGGGTGGCCGTACGAATGTGCGTCAGCTGCAAGCGGTGGCGATGACCCGGCTGCGGGTGGAACTGGGCGATGATTCGGGGTTGTCTGAAGCTCAGCTCACTGCGCTCGGTTGCCAGGGTGTGAGTCAGCTTGAGAGCGGTGCTTGGCACTTGTTGGTTGGTGACAAGGCGTCCGGGTTGGGTGAAGCGTTGGAGCGGTTGGTCAGTGGCCCTGTGGTCGGCGCCAGGGTTTAGAGAGGTAGTGGTTGTTCTGGTCTCATCGGGAGCAAGCCCCCTCCCACACTTGACCGCATTGCCAAGTCCGGCACCGATCAAAATGTGGGAGGGGGCTTGCCCCCGATTGGCCCTCACAGGCGCCTGATTACTTGTGCTCAGGCACCTCAACTAAATCCAGTACCCGATCCACCATCAACTGGATCCCTTCCACTATCCGATGAATCCCCAGCACGGCATCACGCTGCGGACCGTCGACATCAAAAGCCAGATTACCCGCCAGTGCCTGCACGGATGCCAGGTCTTGGGAGGCGTTGGCGAGCAGGGTTTCGCTGTTCAGACTGGGTAGTACGGTGAAGATCTGGTCGGACGCTGAATCACCAGCTTGGCGGGACTCGGCTTGAGATGAGATTGAACCAGTTAGCAAGTTGTCGCTGATCATCATTAAACTCCATATGAAATAGGCTCCTAGTGACTTTTCAGGCTTGCAGTCCCGGTCACTGAATTGGCAGCGACTGGCGAAGGTTAGTTGTGCGAGTTCCGAGGGACAACCTGAAAGGTTTGTCGGAAATCTCCGAGGCGCCTGGACGGACGCTATCGGGGGCAAGCCCCCTCCCACAGTTGACCGAGTTTCATCGTTGGAATGCAGTTGAATGTGGGAGGGGGCTTGCCCCCGATGAGGCCTTGAAAGGCAACAAAAAACCCGCCGGCCAAACTGGCCCCGGCGGGTTTCTTGTTTATGCAGCCAGCCGATCAAAAATCCGCCAACTGCCACACCTCATACACCGGTGTCTCATACGGATGGCTGAGCCTCCGGGCTTTAGCCACCGAACACCAGGCTTACCGACTGGGCCCCCGCATTCTTGACGGCAAAATCCTTTGCCTGCGCAGCGGTCCTCAAGGTGTAGGTGTAATTGGACGAAGCAGTCCACTGCGCTTTGGGCGACTTCTGATTCGTGATAGCAGGCACGCTGCCAATATCGGTAAACGTACCGTTGCCTTTATCGTCCAACATGCCGTTGCTTGCGCTGCCTTCGCCAAAGTTGTTGCTCTCGGAAAGAATGTTGGCGTTTTGCGCCAGCGTAAAGCCGAGATGAAACTTGTTGATGTAGTTGTTATAGACATGGAAGTAGCCATAACGCATCAAACCCGGTGCGCGCACTTCCATATTCTCGAAGCGATTATGGCAAATAGTCAGCCGTGGGAAGCCATTGAAGGCTGTGTTGTTGTCATCGCTGGGATGGCCCAGGATCAGGCCATACTTGTGATTGCCGAAAAAACAGTTGCTGATGGTCGCGTAGTCGGCCTTGTCGCCGATGTATAACAGCTTGTCGAGGCTGCCATCATTGGCGGACCAGTCATGGCCGACAAAGGAGCAGTGATCGATCCAGTACTTGCTGCCGTAGTTGAGGTACAGCTGGATATCATCATTGGCCTTGATACCAGCCGAGTGCTGGAAAACGATGTTCTGAAAAATGATGTTTTGCGACTCAGGTGTCGCACGCAAGTGGACGTTGTTGAGCGTGCGGTTCTGGAACGAGCCGACCAGGGTTTTGTTTGAACCCATGGAGACCTTGGTCAAACTGGACGCCGAGATATTGCTGTTGATCACCAGCACGCGGGGCGTGGCATCGGCAATATTGGCTTTGAGCTGATCCAGGCTGGTGATGCTGACAACCGGACCGGACCACCCGCCAGTGACCTTGGCGGCTTTGGCGAAGCCGGTCATGCCGGTGAGTTTGCTTTCTGGATAAGACATAGGAGTTCCCTCTCTTGCAATATGGGACTCGATGATCGAGTCAGGAATGAAACATGACCGTCCTGGTCATGTGCACAGTGGGATGAGTGACGGCGCAACCGACTGACCGTTGCATGTTACCGGCACCTCAAATACTGTACATGCATACAGTGACCTGTAAAAGAAATGGCGTCAAGCGTGGATTGATATAGTCGACAAGATCTCCTTTCAAGCGGGGCAAGCCCCCTCCCACAGTTGACCGCGCTTCATCGTTGGAATGCAGTTGAATGTGGGAGGGGGCTTGCCCCCGATGAGGCCTTGAAAGGCAACAAAAAACCCGCTGACCATACTGGCCCAGCGGGTTTCTTGTTTATGCACCCAGCCGATCAAAAATCCGCCAACTGCCACACCTCATACGCCGGTGTCTCATACGGGTGACTGAGTTTCAAGGCAGCCACGACAGCCACAATCAACTCATCCGCCACCACCAGCTCAACCTTCCACTCCTTGACCACTTCAACCTGGCCGACCTGCCCGATAAACGGCTGGCTGCCGTCCAACGCGCGGAATTGGCCCTGGCCCAGCACTTGCCAGGCGCAGTGGTCGTAGTTGCCGATGCGCCCGCCACCGGCTGCGAAGACGGCGGTTTTCACCGTCTCCACATGGCTGTCGGGTACAAAGAAGGCGAGCTTGTACACGGCCTTAGTTCACCCACACACGAGCGTTGCGGAACATGCGCATCCAGGCGCCGTCTTCGTTCCACTCTTCCGGGCGCCATGAGTTCTGCACGGCGCGGAATACGCGTTCCGGGTGCGGCATCATGATGGTCACGCGACCGTCGCGGCTGGTGAGGCCGGTGATTCCGCGCGGCGAGCCGTTCGGGTTGGCCGGGTAGGTCTCGGTGACCTTGCCGTGGTTGTCGACGAAACGCAGGGCAACGGTGCCGGACAGGTCGGCTTCGAGCAGGGCTTCTTCGCTGGCGAACTCGGCATGGCCTTCGCCGTGGGCGATGGCGATCGGCATACGCGAACCGGCCATGCCCTGCAGGAAGATCGAGTTGGATTCCTGCACCTGCACCATGGCGACGCGGGCTTCGAACTGCTCGGAACGGTTGCGCACAAAGTGCGGCCAGAACTCGCTGCCCGGAATCAGTTCGCTGAGGTTGGACATCATCTGGCAACCGTTGCACACACCCAGGGTGAAGCTGTCGTTACGTTCGAAGAAGCCCTGGAACGCATCGCGGGCACGGCGGTTGAACAGGGCCGACTTGGCCCAGCCTTCACCGGCCCCCAGCACGTCGCCGTAGGAGAAACCGCCGCAGGCCACCAGGCCTTTGAACTCGTTGAGGTCAACGCGACCGGCGAGGATGTCGCTCATGTGCACGTCGATCGCATTGAAGCCGGCGCGGTCGAATGCCGCCGCCATTTCCACCTGACCGTTGACGCCCTGCTCACGCAGCACGGCAACCTGTGGGCGGATGCCCTTCTTGATGTAGGGCGCGGCGATGTCCTGGTTGACGTCGAAGCTGAGCATGGTGCTCAGGCCCGGGTTGTCTTCTTCCAGGATCGCGTCGAATTCCTGCTCGGCGCAGTCGACGTTGTCGCGCAGGCGCTGGATCTGGTAGCTGGTCTCGGCCCACTGGCGTTGCAGCAGACGGCGCTGGCCGGCGAACACGGTGTCGCCGTTGAAGGAGATGTTGACCTCACCGTTGTTGATCGGCTGACCGATCACCGCCACGCAGTCGTCCAGGCCGGCGGCGCTGAATTGGGCGAGTACGTCCGGGGTCGCGTCCTGGCGCACCTGGATCACGGCACCCAACTCTTCGTTGAACAGGATGCCGTTGATCTCGGCGGCGTCCTCGGCAACGCTGTCGAGCACGATGTTCAGGCCGCAGTGACCGGCGAAGGCCATCTCGACCACGCTGGTCAGCAAACCACCGTCGGAGCGGTCGTGGTAAGCCAGCAGATGACCGTCGGCGTTGAGGCCCTGGATCACGGCGAAGAAGGCCTTGAGGTCTTCGGCGTCGTCGACGTCCGGCGCGTGTTTGCCGAGCTTGCCGTGGGTCTGCGCCAGGATCGAGGCACCCATGCGGTTCTGGCCACGGCCCAGGTCGATCAGGATCAGGTCGGTGGTGCCCTTGTCCATGCGCAGTTGCGGGGTCAGGGTCTGGCGGATGTCGGTGACCGGCGCAAAACCGGTGACGATCAGCGACAGCGGCGAGGTGACGCTCTTGTCGGTGCCGTCTTCGTTCCAACGGGTGGCCATGGACATGGAGTCCTTGCCCACCGGAATGGTGATGCCCAGCTCAGGGCACAGCTCCATGCCGACAGCCTTGACGGTGTCGTACAGGCGCGCGTCTTCACCCGGGTGGCCGGCAGCCGACATCCAGTTGGCCGACAGTTTGATGTCGGACAGCTTGCCGATACGCGACGCGGCGATGTTGGTGAGGGTTTCACCAATCGCCATGCGGCCCGACGCCGGCGCGTCCAGCAAGGCCAGCGGCGTGCGCTCGCCCATGGCCATGGCTTCACCGGTGTAAACGTCGAAGCTGGTGGCGGTGACGGCAACGTCGGCCACCGGCACCTGCCATGGGCCGACCATTTGGTCACGGGCCACGAGGCCGGTGATGGTGCGGTCGCCGATGGTGATCAAAAAGCTTTTGCTCGCCACGGCCGGGTGGTGCAGCACGCGTTCGATGCTGTCGGCCAGTTCCAGGGTGCTTGGGTCGAAATCATCACCCAGCTCGGCTTCACGTACCGCCGAACGGTGCATGCGCGGGGCCTTGCCCAGCAGCACTTCGAGCGGCATGTCCACCGGGCTGTTGCCGAAGTGGCTGTCTGTAACCGTGAGCTGCGGCTCGGCAGTGGCTTCGCCGACCACGGCAAACGGGCAACGCTCGCGTTCGCAGATGGCCTGGAAGCGCGCAAAGTCTTCCGGGCCAACGGCCAGTACATAGCGTTCCTGGGATTCGTTGCTCCAGATTTCGTGCGGGGCCATGCCCGGCTCGTCGTTTGGAATGTTGCGCAGTTCGAAACGGCCACCACGGTCGCCGTCGTTGACCAGTTCCGGGAAGGCGTTGGACAAACCACCGGCGCCGACGTCGTGGATGAAGCTGATCGGGTTCTTGTCACCCAACTGCCAGCAACGGTCGATGACTTCCTGGCAGCGGCGTTCCATTTCAGGGTTTTCGCGCTGTACGGAAGCGAAGTCCAGATCTGCCGAGCTGGTGCCGGTGGCCATGGAGGAAGCCGCGCCGCCGCCCAGGCCGATCAGCATCGCCGGGCCGCCGAGCACGATCAGCTTGGAGCCAACCAGGATCTCGCCTTTGTTGACGTGTTCTTCGCGGATGTTGCCCATGCCGCCGGCCAACATGATCGGCTTGTGGTAGCCGCGCACTTCATCGCCACGCGGGGTGGTGATGGACTGCTCGAAGGTGCGGAAGTAGCCGGTCAGCGCCGGGCGCCCGAATTCGTTGTTGAACGCGGCGCCGCCCAGCGGGCCTTCGATCATGATGTCCAGCGCGGTCACGATGCGCTCAGGCTTGCCGTACGGCACTTCCCACGGCTGTTCGAAGCCCGGGATCTGCAGGTTGGACACGGTGAAACCGGTCAGGCCCGCCTTCGGCTTGGCGCCACGGCCGGTGGCGCCTTCGTCACGGATTTCGCCGCCCGAACCGGTCGCTGCGCCCGGGAACGGGGCAATCGCGGTCGGGTGGTTGTGGGTTTCGACCTTCATCAGGATGTGCACTGGCTCCTGCACCGCGCCGTACTGGCGGGTTTCAGGGTCCGGGAAGAAACGGCCGGCGACGGAGCCGACAATCACCGAGGCGTTGTCCTTATAAGCCGACAGCACGCCTTCGCTGTGCATTACGTAGGTGTTCTTGATCATGCCGAACAGGCTTTTTTCCTGGCTTTCGCCATCAATATCCCAACTGGCGTTGAAGATCTTGTGACGGCAGTGCTCGGAGTTGGCCTGGGCGAACATCATCAGTTCGATGTCGTGGGGGTTGCGCTTCAAGCCGTTGAAAGCAGTAACCAGATAGTCGATCTCATCTTCGGCCAGGGCCAGGCCCAGCTCGGTGTTGGCCTTCTCGAGGGCGGCGCGGCCACCGCCCAGCACGTCGATGGCGGTGAGCGGCTTGGGTTCGGCGTGACTGAACAGGCCGGCAGCCTGTTCCAGCTGGCTGACGATGATCTGGGTCATGCGGTCGTGCAGGCTGCTGGCGATCAGCTCGGCGTCGGCATCGCTGAACTGGCCCGCGACATAGAAGGCGATCCCACGCTCCAGGCGCTGGATTTTGTCCAGGCCGCAGTTGCGGGCGATGTCGCTGGCCTTGCTCGACCACGGCGAGATGGTGCCGAACCGCGGCAGAACCAGGAACAAGCGGCCGGTCGGCTCTTGAACGGGAACGCTTGGGCCGTACTTCAGAAGGCGTGCCAGCACTTGCTGTTCGTCGGCGGTCAAGACGCCGGCTACGTCGGCGAAGTGAGCAAATTCAGCGTACAGGCCTGTAACCGCTGGAACCTTCTGGCTCAGTTGCTCAAGGAGTTTGCTGTGGCGAAAGGCAGAAAGGGCAGGAGCGCCGCGCAGGATCAACATCTTCGGGACAGCCTCGGGAAGGGGTGTGCTTTGAGGCCGTGCATTCTAGCGTAAACCTTCGCCAACGGCACCCGAAACGCTAACGCCGGCCGCTGCCGAACGTCAGTTGGCACGGTTTGCACGGCGCCGGGGGATAATCCATGGCCTCGGGCGCAGATATTTTAACCGTCACAATCACGCGCCAGGCCGCGTTTCTGCGGGATGCAGCACAGTTTTGCAGCGACTAGCAGACAAGTGTGCCGCTGTCGAGATATGGCGCCGTGGGCCGTTTGCGTATACTGCGCAGATGTTCTCCCCAACTGCTTTGCGCCCGCGATGCGCCAAATGGCTCATCGCAACCGGACTCTTCCTGATGCTCAGCGCCTGTGTTGATAAACCCAGCACGCTCGAGCGAATCAAGGAGGATGGCGTATTGCGGGTGGTTACCCGAAACAGCCCTGCCACATATTTCCAGGACCGCAACGGTGAAACCGGTTTCGAATACGAACTGGTCAAGCGCTTTGCTGATGACCTTGGCGTCAAACTGGAAATCGCAACCGCCGACAACCTCGATGACCTGTTCGGCCAGTTGGGCAAGCCCAACGGCCCGGTGCTCGCCGCTGCCGGCCTGGTCAGCAGCGAGCAGCGCCAGCAGCAGGTGCGCTTCTCCCACCCGTACCTCGAAGTCACGCCGCAGATCATCTACCGCAACGGCCAGTCGCGCCCGACCAACGCGGCGGATCTGGTCGGCAAGAAGATCATGGTGCTCAAGGGCAGCACCCACGCCGAGCAGCTGGCAGCGCTTAAAAAACAGAACCCGGCCATCGAATACGAAGAGTCCGACGCCGTCGAGGTGGTCGATCTGCTGCGCATGGTCGACGAAGGCCAAATCGACCTGACCCTGGTGGACTCCAACGAAGTCGCCATGAACCAGGTGTACTTCCCCAACGTGCGGGTCGCGTTCGACCTGGGCAATGCCAGCAACCAGAGCTGGGCCGTGGCCGCGGGCGAGGACAACAGCCTGCTCAACGAAATCAACAGTTACCTGGACAAGGTCGAGAAGAACGGCACCCTCCAGCGTCTGAAAGATCGGTATTACGGGCACGTGGATGTACTGGGTTATGTCGGCGCCTATACCTTCGCCCAGCATTTGCAACAGCGCCTGCCCAAGTACGAGAAGCACTTTCGCGCCTACGCCAAGCAAGAAAAGGTCGACTGGCGACTGTTGGCGGCCATCGGCTACCAGGAATCGCTATGGCAACCGGCGGTAACGTCCAAGACCGGTGTGCGCGGCCTGATGATGCTGACCCAGAACACCGCGCAAGCCATGGGCGTGTCCAACCGCCTGGACCCCAAGCAGAGCATCATGGGCGGTGCCAAGTACCTGGCCAGGATCAAGGATGAGCTGGACGACAAGATCGCCGAGCCCGACCGCACCTGGTTTGCCCTCGCCGCCTACAACGTCGGCACCGGCCACCTGGATGACGCACGTCTTCTGGCCAAGAAGGAAGGCCTGAACCCGAACAAATGGCTGGATGTGAAAAAAATGCTGCCGCGCCTGTCGCAAAAGCAGTGGTACAGCAAGACGCGCTATGGTTATGCCCGGGGCGGCGAGCCGGTGCATTTCGTGGCCAACATCCGGCGCTACTACGACATTCTGACCTGGGTGACCCAGCCTCAGTTGGAAGGGAACCAGGTGGTGGAAGGCGACCTGCATGTGCCGGGTGTGGACAAGACCAAGCCGCCGGAAGAGACCCCACAGTTATAAGAACACAGAGAATCAATGTGGGAGGGGGCTTGCCCCCGATAGCGGTGGAACAATCACTGTATATAGTGACTGACACTCTGCCATCGGGGGCAAGCTGATCTGGCCTAATGAAATTGGACACATCAATAGGGCGCTATGATGGCGCCCAAACCTGAGGTGTACAGATGATGCGAAAGTCCTATTCCAGTGAGGTCAAACTCAACGCTGCAAGCATGGTGCTTGATCAAAACATGCCTGTTCCCGAAGTTTGCGCCAGTTTGGATATTGGCCCTACGGCTTTGCGTCGCTGGGTCGAGCAGGTGCGTAAAGAGCGCGCCGGATCCACGATGACGGGCACAAAAGCAATTACTACCGATCAGAAGAAAATTCAGGAACTCCAAGCCCTGCTCAGGCAGAAAGATCGAGATATCGAAATCCTAAAAAAGGCCAGTGTTCTCCTGCTTTTGGACTCCAAAGATCATTCCCTCTGATCAGCGAGCTAGGCGAACAGTACGGCATTACAGATTGCTGTCGTGTTTTTGAAGTCAACCGCAGCAGCTACTACGCCTGGCGCCAGCGCCAGGGAAAAATCAACCTGGAGCGCGAAGCGCTCAAGGTTGTTCTCGTTAAGTACCACAAGGCCTCAAGAGGATCGGCTGGAGCGCGAACCCTTTCTGAAGACCTGCGAGGTGCAGGCCATCAGGTGGGGCGTTACATGGCTCGCAGCTTGATGAAGGAAGCCGGGATTGCCAGCCGCCAACGCAGGCCCCACAAATACAAATCGTCAGGCGTGGAGTCTCTGGTGGCTGAGCATGAACTGGAGCGCGAGTTCTACGTAGCGGACATCAACAAGGTCTGGTGCGCGGACATCACCTATATCCAGCTCGGTAAGCGCTGGCTCTACTTCTCGGTAGTTTTGGACCTGTTTGCCCGCCGAGTGGTGGGGTGGTCGTATTCACTGGTCGCTGATGCGACGTTGGCTACTGAGTCACTGCGCATGGCTGTTGAATTGAGAGGGAGGCCTAAAGGTGTGCTGTTTCATTCCGACCAAGGCTGCCAGTACACCAGTCATAAATTCAGGGCTGAATTGCAGGCCCATGAGCTCAAGCAGAGCATGAGTCGAAAAGGGCAGTGCTGGGATAATGCCCCGATGGAGCGTTTCTTTGGCAGCTTGAAGTCCGAGTGGGTGCCCGAGAAAGGCTACAGCTCGGAGTACGAAGCTCGGGCAGATATCAACCGATATGTGGCGCGCTACAACAGTGTAAGGCGCCACAGTTACAACGGTTACCACTCACCGATAGCGGCGGAAAAGCTAGCGGCGTGAAAACCGATAAGAATGTCCAAAATTACTGGACCAGATCAAGCCCCCTCCCACATTTGGATCGGCGCTAGGATTGGAGACCGGTCAGCAGATGGACGACGCCTCCCGTCAACACCATGACGCCCGGTACGCCCGCTGCCTTCAACGCCTGTTCATCCAACCGCCCCGCCTCTTTCAACTGCACCCGCACCCGCGTCAGCGCCACGCGTTGTTGCGAAATGAGGTTTGCCTCACCGCCCAGTGCGCTCAGCACATCGACCGATAACAGGCCCTCCCCCGCCGGCGCCGGCGCCGCGACTGTCTCCACAATCAAATCCGGCGTCAGGGCTTTCCAGAACGCCTGCTGCAATTTCTCGAACATGCTCAGTGCTCCACGACAGATGAGGTTTCAACGGTGGCGGCGTGGTACAGGCGCAGGGCCTCACGCACCTGGCCGGCTTCTTCCAGGCCCAGCACCTGGCGGGCGATGACCTGGCAGTCGGCCAGGTCCAGTTCACGTACGGTGGCCTTGATGCTCGGGATCAAGGGTACGCTGACCGACAGTTCATCCACCCCCAAACCGATCAGCACCGGCACCGCCAGGGTTTCGGAGGCCAGCGCACCGCAGACGCCCACCCACTTGCCGTGGGCATGGGCAGCCTTGACGGTGCTGGCGATCAGGCGCAGCACCGCCGGGTGAAAACTGTCGGCCTGACTGGCCAGGCGTGGGTGATCGCGATCCATGGCCAGGGTGTATTGGGTCAGGTCATTGGTGCCGATGGAAAAGAAATCCACATGGGGGGCGAACACATCCGCCATCAACGCGGCGGACGGCACTTCAATCATGATGCCCAGCTTCGGCAACTCGCTGAGCCCGAGTGCCCGCGCCTCCTCTTCAAGCATCTTGCGCGCCAGATGCAGCTCCGCAAGCAGGCTCACCATCGGCAACATAATGTGCAGCCGCGCCAGCCCGGCACAGGCAAGGATTGCACGCAACTGCTCACGCAGCAGTTCCGGCCGCTCCAGGCACAGGCGAATACCGCGCACGCCCAGGAACGGGTTGGTTTCGGCTTCCATCGGTACATAGGCCAGTGGCTTGTCGCCGCCGACATCCAGGGTGCGCACCACCAGATTGCGCTCGGTGCCCAGGGCACGGGCAATGGTGCGATAGGTGCCGGCCTGCTCGGCCGGGCTGGGCGCGCGATTGCGGTCCAGGTAGAGAAATTCCGAACGCAGCAGACCGACGCCTGCGCCGCCCAGGGCCAGGGACTGCTCCACTTCCTGCAACGAGGCGACGTTGGCCGTGACGTCGACGTGATGGCCGTCGCGGGTGACGGCAGCCAGTGCGGCCTCGGCCACTTCGCGCTGACGTCGCAACCCTTGCCGCTCACGGGCAGCCTGGGAGTGGTCGATGTCGACCTGGTCCGGCTCCAGATGCAGTTCGCCCCTGTCGGCGTCAAGCAGCACCTGCGTACCCTCGGCCAACGCCAATACGTCAGCGGGCGCACCACAGAGGGCGGGGATGCCCAGTGCTCGGGCGAGGATGGCGACGTGACTGGTCGCCCCGCCGCCGACCGTAACAAATCCCAACACCTTGCTGGTGTCGAGATTCGCGGTTTGCGAGGGGGTCAGTTGCTCGGCGATCAAGATTGCCCGCTCCGGCAGCGCCCAGGCGCGATCCTCAACCCCCAGAATCAGTTTGAGCACGCGTTGGCCGACATCGGACAGGTCTGCGGCACGCTCGGCGAGCAACGTATTGCCCAGCCCCTGAAACAATTTAGCCGTGGCGGCGGTGGCGCTGTTCCAGGCAAATGCCGCGCTTTTGCCCTTGGCCAGCAACAGGTGGGCCTGCTCGAGCAGTGTCGGGTCTTCCAGCAGTTCCTGATGGGCGCGGAAGATATCGGCCTGGGCACTGCCGGTGGCGCCGGCCTGCAAGCGTTGCAACGCTTCATTCGCCGCCAGCAGGCCACGCATCAATGCATCGCGCTCGGCGGCTTCGCCCGTGCCGGCTTCAGTAATCAACAGCTCAGGCTCAGCCACTTGGACCACTTGACCGAACGCCGAACCGGGTGACGCACAGATGCCGCGCAGCAGTGCAGCCGAGGATACCGGCGTAACCGGTTCAACCGGCTCGGCCGCAGCCACCACCGCTTCGCCACAGCCCTCGGCCAATAAAGCCGCCAATGCCCGGATCGCGGCCTCGGCGTCCTCCCCCGCCGCACTCACCTGCAAGGTGTCGCCCCGCACGGTTTGCAGCGCCATGATTGCCACCAACGACTTGGCGTTGGCGCTCTGGGTTTGCTTGTGCAGGTAAATGCTCGAACTGAAACCTTTCGCCGCCTGGGCCAACACCGCCGCAGGGCGAGCGTGCAAGCCGTGGGCATTGAGCAAGGTCAGCGGTTTGGAGAACAGCGCCGAGCCCTGCTCCTCAATCGAGTCTGTCGCTGCCTCGCCGGGGGAGAGTCGCAGCACTGGCCGACCCTCTTCAACCATTTCGCCCTGCGCCGCCAGCACCACAAACGGCTCGCCACTGACCACCAGCATCAAGGTCAGCAAACTGCGCGCATTGAGCGCCACATAGTCGGCGTCGAACTCGATCAATGCTTGGCCGGCCGTCACGCGCTGGCCCTCTTCGACCAGGCGGGTGAAGCCCTTGCCTGCCAGGCTCACGCTGTCCAGGCCGATATGCATCAGCACCTGCACGCCGTTGTCGTCGGTGACGCTGACCGCATGGCCGCTGTCCTGGATATTGCTGATCATCCCGGCCAAGGGTGCACAGAGCGTCTGCGAGGTGGGATCGATGCACACGCCGTCGCCAATCATGCGACTGGAAAATACCGGGTCTGGCACCTGATCCAATGCCAGCAGCATCCCGGACAGGGGTGCCAGCAGTTCCACGGGTTGAGAGGGGTTCATGGCTTCACCTGTAGTATTTTTTCTTTAAATTCGTGGGAAACGAGATCAAATGTGGGAGGGGGTTGCTCCCTCCCACATCAGTACGGGTTATTTCCACCAGTACTCAACTTGCACGCCCATGTTCGAGCCATGCCGCGCCGTGCCGTAGGCCCCGGTGTCGGACAACGCCGAACCTGCCGCCAGTTCATTCGCCGCGCGCTTGGCCGCCTGGTTCCAAGTGGCGTAGGTGTAGTACAAGCGCACTTCCGGCCGCGCCCAGAACTCCGGCCCCTTGGGCGACCAGGTCGGCGCGAAGGTGAACTTGCTCAGCTTGCGCGTACCGCCCGTGGCCTCGACCTGATCGTGCCCCAGCTCGGTGACCAGTTTGAATTGCTCGCTGATGGCATACGCCGGGCGCACGCCGAGCGACAGCCAGTTCTGGTCCTGACGCCCCGGGCGCACATCCTTCTGGTACACCGCCTGGGCCTGCCCGCCAAAACGCGGGGTCAGTTGCCAGTCGAAAAACTCCACGGCTCGGTAGCTCTTGCTGCTCTTGTCCAACCGCGTATTGCCGGTGTAGCCCAGGCCGGTGCCGGGGCCTTCGCCATACTGCAGGGCGAACTTGTTCTTGCCGCCCAGGAACGCGCTCTGTACATGCTGCGCAGTCAGGGCCCACCCGCTGTTGGTGTCACGCCCGCCGGCCTTCTGGATGTAGCTCAAGCCAAACTCCAGTTCGCCGCCGGGGTTGGTGTTGAAACCGGCCACGTTGAAGTCATGACGGGTGGCGTGTTCCTTCTGGTACAGGTTGTCTTTGCGTGACAGCGCGTAGCTGTATTTCAAGCCGCCGATCAGCACATCCTCGACGCCCCCGCCGGTTGCGCTCTGGTTCCAGTAGTAGAAGTCGGAGATATGGATGTCGTTACGTTTGTAGTAACGCCGCCCGGCCCACAGCGAACCGCCATTGAGGCTGGGCAGGTTGGACCACTGCGCGTACATCTGCGGCATACGCGCAGAGCCGTTGTTCTCGCCCTGGAATTTCAGGGCGCGGTCGTACTTGTTATAGAGCGACGCCATGGCATCGACGCTGAGCACCGAGCCATCGTCGAAGGTCAGCAGGTCCTGGCGCAATTCCAGTTCACCGTACTGTTCGCATTCGTTGCCCAAGCGGTATTTGGTTTGCGCGCCCGGCAATTGGAAGCACTGCTGCTTGCCGCTGCCGGTAGAGGTGCCCGCGCCGCTGCGCAGGTAGCCTCCAAACTCAAGGGCTTGAGCGCCGAAGGGCAGGCTCAGGCAGGATGCAACGAGGCCCAGCTTTATTGTTGTTTTCATAAAGCACTCCGATATTTTTATTGTTTTTCTTACTGTCTTGCGTGACGCGATCACCTATAGGAGCGAGCTTGCTCGCGAAGAACTTCCAGGCCCCACGCTGCACCTGGAAGGGCGCGTTATGGTTGACGATCTTCGCGAGCAAGCTCGCTCCTACAGGCGGTACTTCAACCAGTCAGGTGCAGCACAAACGATTCGTAAGGGCGCAGCAGCACCGCGCCGGTGCGCACCGCGCAGTCGGGGTAGTTGCTGATCAGCAGGCGTTGCTCGCTCGCCGCGTTGATGACCTGGTCGGGCAATTGGATTTCACACGGTGTGCCGTAGAAGTTGTTGACCACCAGCAAGCGTTCGCCACGGCCTTCGCGCAGGTAGGCCCAGACCTGGGGATGACCTGGCAGCAGTTCGCGATAAACGCCTTTCTGGATCAGGGGTTCATGGCGACGCAAGGCGATCAACGCGCGGTAGTGATGCAGCACGGAATCAGGGTCCTCCAGCTGGTGCTCGACGTTGATCTGCGCGGCATTGGAGGGGATGCCGATCCACGGTTCGCCGCTGCTGAAACCGGCATTGGGTTGACTGCTCCACTGCATCGGTGTGCGGCCGTTGTCGCGAGACTTCTGCATGATCGCGGCCATGCTCGAGGCTTCGGACTCACCGGCATTGCGCTTGAGGCGAAAGATGTTCAGGGTTTCCACATCGCGGTATTGCTCGATCCTGTCGAAGCCCGGATTGGTCATGCCCAGCTCTTCGCCCTGGTACACATAAGGCGTGCCCTGGAGCAAGTGCAGCGCGGTGGCGAGCATTTTGGCCGAGGCCACGCGATGCTCGCCGTCATCCCCAAACCGCGAGACCACCCGTGGCTGGTCGTGGTTACACCAGAACAGCGCGTTCCAGCCGCCACCGGCCTGCATACCCACCTGCCAGTCGGAGAGGATCTGCTTGAGTTGCAGGAAATCGAACTCGGCCTTCACCCACTTCTGCAGGTTCGGGTAATCGACTTTCAGGTGATGAAAGTTGAAGGTCATCGACAATTCTTTCGATGCCGGATTGGAGTAGCGAATGCAGTGCTCCAGGCTGGTGGAGGACATTTCACCGACATTGATCAGGTCATGGCCCTCGAAGACTTCGCGGTGCATTTGTTGCAGGTATTGATGAACGTTCGGGCCGTCGGTGTAGAAGCGCCGGCCATCGGTGTGGTCGTCGGGAAAGTCAGCGGGCTTGGAGATCAGGTTGATCACGTCCAGGCGAAAGCCCCCCACGCCCTTGTCACGCCAGAAGCGCATCATCTTGAAGACTTCGGCGCGCACCCTGGGGTTGTCCCAGTTGAGGTCGGCCTGGGTGTGGTCGAACAGGTGCAGGTAGTACTGGCCAGTTTGCGCCTCGTATTCCCAGGCCGAGCCGCCGAACTTGGATTCCCAGTTGTTCGGCTGATCGCGCCAGATGTAGAAGTCGCGGTAAGGGTTGTCGAGGCTGCTGCGCGCCTGCTGGAACCACTCATGCTCGATGGAGGTGTGGTTGACCACGATATCGAGCATCAACCGGATGCCGCGCCTGGCCGCTTCGCTGATCAGCAGGTCGCAATCAGCCATGGTTCCGTAGCTGGGATCGATGGCGTAGTAGTCGCTGATGTCGTAGCCATTGTCGCGTTGCGGTGAGCGCAGGAACGGGGTGACCCACAGGCAATCGATGCCCAGCCATTGCAGGTAGTCGAGCTTGTCCACAATGCCCAGCAGGTCACCCGTGGCATTACCCGCGTGGCTGTGGAAGCTTTTGGGGTAGATCTGGTAGATCACCGAGTGTTGCCAGGTTTGCATGGTGGGTTCCTTCAGTAGAGTTTTGTGCTTGCCTTGAGGGCCTAGCTCCCTCCCACAGGGGAACGCATTCCAATGTGGGAGGTGGCTTGCCCCCGATGGCGGTAGATCAGGCGACCCTGTATCCAGGCCGAACAATCTTCATGCTCAACACACAGGTCACAACAAACGGCACGACAATCGCCACCACCATGCCGATCACAAACATCGGAATGGCACTTGGCACGATCGAGATAAATCCAGGCAGGCCGCCCACGCCGATGGCCGACGCCTGCACCTTGTTCAGCGACAGGAAAATGCTGCCCAGCGCCGAGCCCAGCAGCGCGGCATAGAACGGGAATTTGAAGCGCAGGTTCACACCGAACATCGCCGGCTCCGTGATACCGAAGTAGGCGGAAATCGCCGACGTCGATGCCATGCTCTTGTCCCGCGCATTGCGGCTCATGTAGAACACAGCCAGCGCGGCGCTGCCCTGGGCCAGGTTGGACATGACGATCATCGGCCAGATAAAGGTGCCGCCCTGGGTCGAGATCAACTGCAGGTCCACGGCGAGGAACATGTGGTGCATGCCGGTGATGACCAATGGGGCATAGAGCAGCCCGAATATTGCGCCGCCGACCATCGGTGCCAGGTCGAACAGCGTCACCACACCCTCGGTAATCAGGATGCCCAGGTGCCGGGTGACCGGGCCGATAATGGCCAACGCAAGCACGCCGGTAACGACGATGGTGGTAATCGGCACCACGAGCAGCTGGATGGCGTTGGGCACCCGTGCCCGCAGCCACTTCTCGATCACGCTCATGACATAGGCCGCCATCAGAATCGGCAGAATCTGCCCCTGGTAGCCCACTTTCTCGACCTGGAACCAGCCGAGAATATCGAAGTAAGGCAGGCTCTGGCCGTCGAGGCCGGCGACCGCCTTGCCGTAGTTCCAGGCATTGAGCAGGTCCGGGTGAACCAGCATCAGGCCCAGTACGATGCCGAGAATCTCACTGCCGCCAAAACGCTTGGCCGCCGACCAGCCCACCAGCGCCGGCAGGAACACGAACGAAGTGTTGGCCATGAGGTTGATCAGGCTCCACAGGCCATCCAGGTTCGGATACGCCTCCAGCAGCGTCTGGCCCTCGATGAACATGCCCTTGGCGCCCATCAGGTTGTTGATGCCCATCAGCAGGCCGGCAATGATCAGCGCCGGCAGGATCGGCATGAACACATCGGAGAACACCCGCACCAGGCGCTGCATGGGGTTGGTCTTGTCGGCACCCTTGCGCTTCACATCGGCAATGGTCGAAGCGGCCAGGCCCGTGACTTCGCGCAAGGCGGCGTAGACCTTCTCCACCTCTCCGGGGCCGATCACCACCTGGAACAAACCGCCGGTAAAGAACGACCCCTTGACCAGGTCGACCTGGTTCAACGCACTGCTGTTGACCAGGCTCGGGTCCTTGAGCGCCAGGCGCAGGCGCGTCACACAGTGGGCAGCTTGCTCAAGGTTGTCGCATCCCCCGAGGTTCTCGAGAATCTCGCGGGCAATCATCGAATAGTCGTGGCTCATGCTCGTTTTCCACTTTGATTGTTTTTATGGGTGGCAGTCATTGGCAGCACGCCGAGAGGGCAAACGTACTCGTCTGTACGAGTTAAATCAACAACTCGTCTATACGAGTTACAATTTGTTTAATTTTTGGAAGGCGTCCGTAAGACATTTCCACCCACTGCACCAGCGGCGAATGGACAAACACCATTGGTGCCACTAAGGTTCCTGCCTTGAAAGCGCCGTTCACCTCACAAAGCCGTGCATCGAGCCATCCCATGAGCAAATACAACCAGATCTATACCGATCTGCTTGCCAGCATCACCACCGAACGCCTGCAGCGCGGCACGCGCCTTCCCTCCGAAACCGAACTGATGGACAGCTACCAGGCCAGCCGGGGCACGGTGCGCCGGGCCATCGAGCAGTTGCAGGAACGCGGGTTCGCGCAGAAAATCCACGGCAAAGGCACCTTTGTGTTGTCGCCGAACCCGATCGAGTTTCAGTTGGGTGGCATCGTGAGCTTCCATGAAACCCACGCCGACCTGGGCGATGACATACACACCGAAGTGGTGGAGTTCACCCAATTGCCGCTGGAAGGCTCATTGCAACAGCACATCGAGGCCGAACCCGGCACGCTGATCACGCGCATCAAGCGGGTACGACGCATTGGCGGCAAACGGGTGATCCTTGACATCAACCACTTCGTCGCCGACCTGATCCCCGGCCTGGACCGCTCGATTGCCGAACAGTCGATCTACGCATTCATCGAACAGACATTGCAGCTGCAGATCAGCTACGCCCAACGCACCATCGAAGCCCTGCCGCGCAGCAAGGACGACCAGGCGCACCTGGACCTTGACGGACAAAGCCATGTGATTGTGGTGAGTAACCAGACGTTCCTGCAGGACGGGCGGCAGTTCGAGTACACCGAGTCGCGGCATACGTTGGACAAGTTTTACTTTTCGGATATTGCGCGGCGGTAAGCCTGGCCTGGACCGGGAACATCACTGCACCGCAATACTCTTCGCCAGTCCCGCAGCCCAGGCAGCGGTCATCTTTTCTCCGACTGCCTCGAATTCCGGGTGAGCGCTTCGGTATTGCGAAAGCTCCGCCATCGCGCGGGTCATGCCATCGTGCACCCTGGCAAGCAGGTCGTTGCAACGGGCCTGTGTCAAACCGCACGCACTGCGTCCGAACTTGACCAGCATCTCGCGCTTTGGCCAGGCTTTCGAACCGCCGAGCAGCAAACCCATGATGTCGTTGCTGCTGTATACCGTGGTGGTCACCAGATCGTAAGCCGGGGCGAGCCAGACGTCCGCGTCCTCTGCGCAATGCTCATACAGCAGTCCGAAGTTTTTCAGGTGAGCGTCACCGTTCTGGATTCCGGCAGAAAGCGCCACCATCAGGAAGAAGTCCTCCAGTGCCCGGGTGACACGATTGGGCGTGACAAATGACCTGATCAGCTTCGCGCATCCCTGGTAGCTGCCGTCGTATTTCCTGGCGGTTCCCCACCCCGATAGAACGCACATGTCCTCAAATCCGAGGTAAGCGTTCGCACCGATGTCGAACCGTTTCACCACCAGAAATTTGCCGTGGCGGCTGAGCTGAAACTCGGGCACGTCCAGGCCGCAATAGAATGCAGCCCGCATGCAGAAAAACTCATTGGCAGCCAATTGTGAAAAGTCAGCTTCGTTGAACGCCTTCACCAGGTGCGTGGCGCCCCTGTGCGTGAGACGCTCAATGCCGCAGACCCTATCGTCAAGGTCGCGCACCAGCACCTTGGGTTGAACACCCGACACCCCGGAATAGGCCGCGTAGGTTTTCAGAAGCTCTTCGAACAGGTCCTTCGCCCCGTCGTAAACCAACAGTTGTGAGAGCTTGACCTCAGGCAGCGTCTCACCGCCCGCATCATGGGCCACGCTGATACGACCCAGTTGGTGCGGGCCCACGATGCCCAGCAGGGTGAAGTCGTCAAAACCGCGTACCGACTTGCTGAACCTTCGCACCAGTTCGTCCTTGAGATGCCCCTCAGGGATATGCATCTCGAACAACGGGTGGATCCCATACTTCCAGTTATAGCTCTCCAGGCGCACAGGCATGGTCAGGGAAACGGCATGCTCTTGAGCGACCTTTTCATTATACGAAAATACCGAATCACGCCGGTCTTCTTCACCGCGCCCGAGCGTTCCTGCCGGCACACCACCAGCACCGATATACAACCGGTCATGTCGGCTAGTCATGGATGCCTCCTGATTTCAGCTCATCGAGTGTCTTGCGGCGATTCCTGGGTATGGCGGTCAATTCATATCCCAAGCCCTCAAGGATCGCCGCGACTTTACGGATCCCCACTTCCGGGATGGTGTTGTTCTCGATCCCCGAGATCGTGGCGCGGCTCATTCCATGCCGTTGCGCCAGCTGGCTTTGTGAAAGACCGGCTGCCTTGCGCAGGTTCTTAATCAGTATTCCTAGATCGTCCATACCAAAGTGCATCCTATGCAATGCAATAACCAATAAAACTCCATGAATACATCATATATGATGCGTACAATCTTAAACAGTGCTTATACGCGTACGGCTCTTTTTTGAGCGTTTACACATCAGAAACACAACCCCCCGCCCAGCAGGCTGTGCAAAAACGTAGCCTGGTGAAGCAGCTTGTTACCGTTGAGATACGTCGCTCCCTGGCAAATAAATACAACCTTTCATAGGATGCGTTCGTGGCTATGGAACACCTTCCTCCTAACCTTCTATGACCTAGGGGTTTCGCTCTCCACACTGCGCCTGCTTCCTGCAGGCGTTTTTACATCAGCTGTAAAACCATACTGCAACTCGTCCACGACGGCGGCCAAAGGAGAAAGACAAGGATGAATCAGGATCTTTTCCTGCGTCGCTGTAGCAAAGTTTACGTTCCGACGGGAACTGGCGGTGCCACGCGCGCTCAGGTCGCGTCGGCGGTCCGGGAAGTCGCGGCGTTCCGATGCGTACTATCAGAGTCTTTGATTGAGCAAATCGGCATATTGTCAGCGAAAGAGCTCAAGCACTGGTTGCGCGAAATTGTCGGAGTCCTGCGTCGGCAAACTGGCGTTCATGTACACCACAAGCCATTTTATCCTGACTTTCCAGAGCAGGTTCTGACGGCCTCAGAGGCAGAGTTGTACCTTAACGCCGTCATACATTGCCTCACGCTTTGGCGTTTACCACCGTCTGAACACTCTCGACCTGCGATGCTTGAAGGCAACTTCATATCCCGCGTGATCGAGCCGGGAAGCATCTCTGCATTCGAATCACTGCTCGATCCACTCGTTTCATCGCGCACCTCGCTCTCCGAGGAGGACGCTGCCGATGTCGCCTGGTTTATCCGAACGTACAAAAACGATGTGTTCCGACTACTGCCTGAAGCCGTTCAGTTCCGGGAGATCCGCGCACAGGTTGGCAGCGCACTTGTCCTGCAGGTAGCCGGCGATGCACGGGTGGACGCATTCCTTGAAAAAAACGTCGAAACGGCGACTGACGTGCTGCGACTCGCCGTCGCGCTGAACGGTGGAGACGTATCACTTGCGACAGCTTCGACACGTTTCACTGCGATGAAGCGCTCGATACGCCGTATGCTTTTGCGCCTACTCGACCAAATTCCCAACGCCGTAGAAGATGTGATGCGCCATGCTGAACACTGGAAACGCCTGGCTGAAGTAGTGCATCCGGGCGACTATGCGGATAAATACCCACGAGCGCTAGTCGCCATCACGGCAGCACGTCACAACAAAGCGCCAGCCTCATTTGGATCACGTGTCGAAACCTTGTTTGCCCAGCGTCACATTTCCATGCTTACGCCCC
The DNA here is from genome assembly GCF_022807995.1 of Pseudomonas orientalis. Classification (NCBI taxonomy): domain Bacteria; kingdom Pseudomonadati; phylum Pseudomonadota; class Gammaproteobacteria; order Pseudomonadales; family Pseudomonadaceae; genus Pseudomonas; species Pseudomonas orientalis. Next base: position 4,713,186 of record NZ_CP094351.1, read on the forward strand.
TGCTACAGAGTCGTCCTGGTGAGTTCGCACGAAGGCTGGACGCGACCCTGCGACGCGCGTCGGAACCAGAGTCGGTTCTCAACGCGTTCGAGACGGTCGCAACACAGGTGTCCTCACCTGTGCTGCTGCAGTTGCTGGCTCAGGTACGTGCGCCGCGCCCCCTCCCCCTGCGGGCCTTTACGCCAAAAGGTGCATTTGCCAAAGTCTATGGCACCAAGGATCGACGCGAACCCCTCGCTCCCGACGTGTTGGCTCGTGCAGCCAGAATCTGCGAAGACGCTCTCGTAGCGCGATTTGCGTCACTACCGCCACTAGGCCGCTGTTTCATCGATCCGGCATTACGCGAATACCGGGTGCCGCTGGCGCAGCGTGCCTCATCGAAGTCGCTACGTACGCTGGTGCGGGGCAGTCGACTGCCTGTGCCTGACACACGTTTCATTCGCCTGTTCCTGTGGTGGAAGAATGGCCGTGGACGCACGGATATCGACTTGTCCGCCGCATTTTTCGATGTCAACTTCGTGTTTAAAGAAACAGTCGCATACTACAACTTGAAGGGTTTCGGCGGTTACCACAGTGGCGACATCGTCGACGCGCCCGAAGGGGCTTCGGAGTTCATCGACCTCGACCTTGATGTTCTCGTCAAGAAGGGTATCCGTTATGTCGTCACGTCTATCAACTCGTACACCGAGCAGCCGTACTGCGATCTTCCAGAATGCTTCGCTGGCTGGATGGCCCGCGCCGACGCGGCATCGGGTGAAGTATTCGAGCCGCGCTCCGTGTTCGACCGTATCGATATCGCATCCGATACAGCGATCTGTTTGCCATTCGTGATGGACTTGCAGAAACGACGCATGATTTGGGCCGATCTTGGACTCACTTCATCCCCGCGGTGGAACAACGTCCAGAACAACCTCAGTGGGGTATCGTTGATGCTGCAAGCGCTGGTACATACCCCTGGGCCGGACTTGGAGACATTGTTCGATTTACACGTTCGAGCACGGGGAGAACGAGTGGCTGCGCTCCAACAAGCACAGGCGGTATTTGCGGAGGATCAAGGGATAACACCGTTCGATACGGATTTGATTCGATCGCAGTTTCTCTAATATCTATGCCAGCCTTTGCTGTATTTCTCGCACACTAATCAGTGCCCTTTTCTTTGCTCGATGGCCGAGTAGTCGATCTACGCGTTTATCGAACAAACGCTGGAGCTGCAGACCAGCTACCCGCAACGCACCATCGAAGCCCTGCCGCGCAGCAAGGACGACCAATATTGCGCGGCGGTGAACCCACACCCCACAACTATGTAGCGCCCGCAAGCGTCATATCCGAGGGACGCTCGCCTTCTTTTTCTGAAGGATGAGCCGCTCCATGACCATCGGTACCCCCCTGCCCAATGCAGCCGACAAGGCCGCGCTGATAACCCTGGCCACTCAGGTGATTCAGGCATGCCCGAGCCTGAACGACAGCGCCCATCAAACCGCCTGCGACATCCTGCAAAAGCATGGTTTGAAAGGCCTGGACCCGGATGACGTTTACTACCACCGATTCAAGGCCGCCCAGAGCAGTAACAAGACCTTCACCGGCTGGGAACACATACTGGAAAAGCCCTACGAATCGACAACCCTGACGCAGTTGGTGATTCATCGCTTTCGTGCCACCGATTTCGACAACGCCGACTTGCTCGACCTGTATGGCGGCTTTTACACCAAGGGCCCGGAGTACGGCGACTTCAACGAAACCAACGAAGTGCGCCTGCATGGCAACGAGGTACTCAAAGACTTCTGGAACATACAGTTCGACAGCCTCTACACCGGTCAACTGGATGATTTCTGGCACAACCACGCCGACGACTTTCGCACTTTGGCCAAATGCAATTTCCTCAGCAAGGCTGTTCAGGCAGCCGACCTCAAGCAACTGACGCAGGAGGACTTGCGCACCTGCATCAGCGCTGTCGCCTCCAACGTGACGTGGCCTATCACGCGCAAGATGCTGCAAACCGAAGTCGCTGCAAGCCAAAGCGTCCAAGTCTTCGCGCTGGATGTAGACGGCCATGTGGCGTTCAACCTGCTTCGCATCGTCGATCCAAAGGGCCGCCAGATTCTCTACACCCCCGGCGACAGCCCGACGTTCCAGGTCCTCGAAACCCCGGCAGACATGCACTGGTGGATTTTGGGGAAAATGAACAATGAACAGAGCCGCAGCGCCTTTCTATGCCATTTCCCGCTGCCTGATCGCCTGGCCATGCAGGAAAACATCACTGACCTGATGAACCGCCTGGTTGGTACCTGGGGCAGGTCCGACCATCATTTGATCAACCGCAAAAACCAGGTGATCAACGTCGACGCTTTCTCCTGGCTGATGGAACGCACTCGCTGGTCCATGTACGACGAGGCCCGGCAATTGCTGACCACGCAGAAGGACCTGCAAAAGAAACTCTGGATAGGCTACCTGAGCGCCGGTTTGAAAGTGTTCGGCCCGATGGCGGCGATTGGCTGGGAAATAGCCTTGCCGGTGCTGGGTGCCAGCATCGCGCTCACAGGGATGAACATAGATCAGGCCGTCAATGGCCGTACCCGCGCCGAGCGCAAGGCCGGCGTGACGGCTGCGGTGATCAATGGCATTGCCATGTTGTTCAACCTGCTGGCCCTGGCCGGGCCGGGTCCGATCACGGAGGCAGGCCCGGAAGTCGATGCCGCCGAGGCCGCCGAAATGGCGGAGTACAAAAAGACACTACAGCCGGATTCGGTTGACGAGCCCGCAGTAACACCCACGGGAGGAGAAACGCCGGCACCGCCAACCACCGAGGAACCACCGCCCTCCACGTCCCCGATACCGACATCCTGGAAGCGCCTGGAAGGTCTGAAAGGGGCAACCCCGATGAGCGAAGGAGGACGCTATCGCAACATCTACAGCCTCAACGCCAACCCCTCGACCGTCATCAAACTCAAGGATGCCGTCTATTACGTACGCTACGAAGCCGATATCAATGGCGAAGGGAGCTGGGCCATTATCGATCCGCAGAACCCTAACGCTTTTTACGGTACACGCCCGGTACAACTGAACGCCGCGGGTGAATGGGAACTCGCTTTGCGTCCATCCGACGCCATCAGGGGAGGCGCTCCGGTCGACACGGTCGCGGCAGGCGAAACACGGCTGGGTGCAAGCAGGGTTGAAACAGAAATGCCAAGCGCCTATGGGTCGCCCAACTCAAGCAATCCGCCCTCCAGCCTCGGTACCCCCTATGACCTCAACGACCTGGGCCAGTACCAGATTGAGCTGGCAATGGGCGGCAGACCGGACCACTTCAAGCGTATCCCCAAGCCTGGAGGCGGTTTTACTGATTTCTTCACGTCAGATTATTTTATCAACCCGGCGCGCACCAAAATCCTCACTGCAGCGCGTCAGTTTTTCTCCCGGCCCTTTTTCATTCATAGCCTGCCTGAGCGCCCGGCCCTGCCCTCGCTCACGCCAGAAATGTCCTCTACCGAGCTGATTGAAGCCGTGTTCAAAACCGCACCCGGCCTGGTCGTCGCCGAAAGCCCGAATCGCATCGCCAGCTTGTACGTCCTGATCAAAGACATGCCCGCCCTGGCGCGCCAAGGGATCAAGACGCTTTACCTGAACCGGCTGTTCAACGACTTGCATCAACTGGACCTCGATACATTCGCCAAAACCGGGGTGCTGTCCGAGGACCTCAAAACCTACCTTGAGAAAATGGACGCGCTGTTGCCAGTACGCTTTAACACCCAGGCGCTGCTTACCGCCGCCAGAGCCTACGGCATACGGGTGCAGGCCACGGGCTGCCTGGCTAATTATCGATCCTTCCCGGTGGCGGTGGATGAACAAATGGCCAAGAACTTTTTGACCAGCGAAATCATCCGCCTGGACCAACTCAAGAATGGCGTCGGCAAATGGGTAGTGTTGACTGAGGCGCACAACACCAACACATTCAGGGGCGTGGCCGGTGTCAGTGAAATAAACGGTGGCACCAGCCTGCGCATCGTTGAAGAACTCAATGCCGCCAGCCCCAAGGTCGAAGTGCGCCTTGGCCCCAAGGTAATGAATTACGCCAAGGTAAACCCGCGCCTGAGGGCTCTGGACACCGACCTCTCTCTGAAAATACCCATGACCGAACTGGAGCTGCCACGCACCTATGTGTTCACCGAGCGGCAGGTCGAGGATGTGCTCAAGGTTCCCGGCGACTACCTGCTGGAACAGACCCAGTCGACATTGACCCTGATCCACCGCAATCGGCTCAAGGCGCTGGTGCGCAGTACCATCCAGAGCACCGTCGGCCATGGGTACTTTATTGATGCGACCCAGTTTCCTCGGCTCAACGGCACCGTCTACAACTCGTTGACCGACCTGCTCGGGGCCCTGAACAACCAGGGCATGAGGTTCAAGGGGTTGCCACTGATCAAGACGCGGCTTCCGACGGCGGAGGTCAACATCAATAACGTGCCGGCGTACGACCACATCCCGCCAGCCGCAGGCGCTGCTCCTGCGGTTAATCCACCGCTGATACCAGGAGCGACCAGCGTCCCGGATATTCCTGCCGCGTGGGAAGCCAATGAGATCCTGGAGGGCGAAACACCGGTCAGCGAACCTGGGAAATACCAGGGGATCTATCGCCTCAAGTCCGAGCCTGCCGAGGCGATTCTGTACGATGGCAAGCCCTACTACGTGCGCTATGAAACTTATCGAGGCGGCACTGGCGGCTGGGCCATCATCAACCCCCACGCCCCCAACGCCGCCGCGGATTCGATTGCGGTTCGGCTCAATGAACTAGGACAGTGGGAAACGTTTACCCGCTAGTCACCGATTCCTGCCCTGAAACAACAAAGCCCCGGCATTTGCCGGGGCTTTGTTTATTTACGATTTGAAGCGAGGGCCAGGAATTATTCCCACTCAATCGTCGCCGGCGGCTTGCTCGACACGTCATACGTCACGCGCGAAATACCTTCGATCTCATTGATGATACGACCGCTGACCGTTTCCAGCAGTTCGTACGGCAGGTGTGCCCAACGTGCGGTCATGAAGTCGATAGTTTCTACGGCACGCAGTGCAACAACCCACGCGTAACGACGGCCATCGCCCACAACACCAACCGACTTGACTGGCTGGAACACCACGAACGCTTGGCTGACCTTGTGGTACCAGTCGGCCTTGCGCAGTTCTTCGATGAAGATGTGGTCGGCGCGACGCAGCAGGTCGGCGTATTCCTTTTTCACTTCGCCGAGGATGCGCACGCCCAGGCCCGGGCCCGGGAAGGGGTGGCGGTAGACCATGTCGTACGGCAGGCCCAGCTCCAGGCCCAGGCGGCGAACTTCGTCCTTGAACAGTTCGCGCAGCGGCTCGACCAGCTTGAGGTTCATTTCCTCCGGCAGGCCACCCACGTTGTGGTGGGATTTGATCACATGGGCCTTGCCGCTCTTGGCGCCGGCCGACTCGATCACGTCGGGGTAGATGGTGCCCTGGGCGAGGTACTTGATGTTGTCCAGGTGTTTGGCCTGGGCATCGAACACGTCGATGAAGGTGCGGCCGATGATCTTGCGCTTCTTCTCCGGGTCGGACTCGCCGGCCAGGTTGTCGAGAAACTGCTGCTCGGCGTTGGCGCGGATGACCTTGACGCCCATGTTCTCGGCGAACATGGCCATCACCTGCTCACCTTCGTGCAGGCGCAGCAAGCCGTTGTCGACGAAGACGCAGGTCAGCTGGTCGCCGATGGCTTTGTGCAGCAGTGCGGCGACCACGGAGGAGTCGACGCCGCCGGACAGGCCGAGCAATACGTTGTCGGTACCGACCTGGGCGCGGACGTTAGCGATAGCGTCTTCAGCGATTTTCGACGGGGTCCACAGGGCTTCACACTCGCAGATGTCGAGGATGAAGCGCGACAGGATGCGCCCGCCTTGCTTGGTGTGGGTCACTTCCGGGTGGAACTGCACGCCGTAGTAACGACGCTCGTCGCTGAACATGCCGGCGATCGGGCAGCTCGGGGTGCTGGCCAGGATGTGGAAGTCCTGCGGCATCTTGGTGACCTTGTCACCGTGGCTCATCCACACGTCGAGGCCGAACAGGCCGTCGGCGTCGATGTGGTCTTCGATGCCGTCCAGCAGCCGGCTCTTGCCGACCACGTCGACGCGCGCATAACCGAATTCACGCAGCTCGGAACCTTCAACCTTGCCGCCCAGTTGTTCGGCCATGGTCTGCATGCCGTAGCAGATACCGAAGACCGGCACGCCGAGGTCGAATACCGCTTGCGGGCAACGCGGGCTGTCGGCTTCGTGCACGGACTCGGGGCCACCGGCGAGGATGACGCCTTTGGGCGCGAATTCGCGGATCGCTGCGTCATCCATGTCGAACGGGTGCAGTTCGCAGTACACGCCGATTTCACGCACGCGGCGGGCGATCAGTTGGGTGTATTGGGAACCGAAATCGAGGATCAGGATGCGGTGGGCGTGAATGTCGAGGGCCATGAAGTCAGTCTCGTCTAATGAATCAGAAACAACTCGGGGCTGAAAGAACAGCCCCGGTTACTTAACGTTTTGCTGGAAGCCTCAACCTACGCGGTAGTTTGGCGCTTCCTTGGTGATCTGCACGTCGTGAACATGGGATTCAGCCATGCCGGCGCCGGTGATCCGCACGAACTCCGGCTTGGTGCGCATTTCTTCGATGTCGGCGCTGCCGGTGTAGCCCATCGAGGAACGCAGGCCGCCCATCAGTTGATGGATGATCGCGCTCAGGGTGCCCTTGTACGGCACACGGCCTTCGATGCCTTCCGGGACGAGCTTCTCGGCGCCCGCCGAGGAGTCCTGGAAGTAACGGTCGGAAGAACCTTGCGCCTGGGACATGGCGCCCAGCGAACCCATGCCGCGGTAAGCCTTGTAGGAACGGCCCTGGAACAGTTCGATCTCGCCTGGCGCTTCTTCAGTACCGGCGAACATCGAGCCCATCATCACGCACGAAGCACCGGCAACGATGGCCTTGGACAGGTCACCGGAGAAACGGATGCCGCCGTCGGCGATCAACGGAACGCCGGTGCCTTCAAGGGCAGCGGCGACGTTGGCGATGGCGCTGATTTGCGGCACGCCCACACCGGCGACGATACGCGTGGTGCAGATCGAGCCAGGGCCGATACCGACCTTGACCGCATCGGCACCGGCTTCGGCCAAAGCCTTGGCGGCAGCGCCGGTGGCGATGTTGCCGCCGATCACCTGCACGTCAGGGAAGTTCTGCTTGACCCAGCGCACGCGGTCGATCACGCCTTTGGAATGACCGTGAGCGGTGTCGACCACCACCACGTCAACCCCGGCCGCGACCAGCGCCGAAACGCGATCACCGGTGTCTTTGCCGGTGCCAACCGCAGCGCCGACGCGCAGACGACCTTGGTCATCCTTACTGGCCAGCGGGTAGGCCTTGGCTTTTTCGATGTCGTTGACGGTCATCATGCCCTTGAGCGCGAATTTGTCATCGACGATCAGCACGCGCTCAATGCGGTGCTTGTGCAGCAGTTCACGCACATCGTTCTTGTCGGCGCCTTCCTTGACGGTGACGAGGCGCTCTTTAGGCGTCATCACTTCGCGGACGGTGACTTCCATGCGGTTCTCGAAACGCACGTCGCGGGACGTGACGATGCCGACCAGGTCGCCATCGTGCAGTACCGGAACGCCGGAGATGTTGTGCATGCGGGTCAGCTCGAACAGGTCACGCACGGTGGCGTCGGCTTCGATGGTGATGGGATCTTTCACCACACCGGCTTCGTAACGCTTGACCTTGCGCACTTCGGCAGCCTGCTGCTCGATGGTCATGTTCTTGTGGATGATGCCGATGCCGCCTTCCTGGGCCATGGCGATGGCCAGACGGGCTTCGGTGACGGTGTCCATGGCAGCGGAAACCAGGGGAATATTCAGCTCGATGCCACGGGTTAGGCGGGTCTTGAGACTGACTTCGTTAGGAAGCACCTCGGAATAACCGGGCACTAGGAGAATGTCGTCGAATGTCAGAGCTTCTTGGCTGATACGCAGCATCGCGGGGGCTCCCGAGCGGGAAAATGGAAGCGCGCCATTATATACATGCACCCTGTCGGGCTCAATGTAAAACTCTGACAAACTTGGTAATACTGATAGATGGAGAAAACCCGCTGCCTTCCTGTAGGAGCGAGCTTGCTCGCGAAGAACGCCAGGGCACCGCGTAAAACCAGGCAACCCGCGTTATCGTTGACGATTTTCGCGAGCAAGCTCGCTCCTACAGTTCGACTTTGACCCAACTCATTTTTTGATCGAGCCAATCGGCAAACTCATCGATAAAGCTTTGCTTGAACCCCGCCTCCGCCCAATTGTTGAAGATGAACCCCAGGTTGGAAAACCCGCATTCCTGCAGGAACAGAAAGCCGTTGATGTCGTCTTCGTGCCCACACAGCGGGCAGGTGAAGTTATCGGTGTGGCCGGGCATCCAGTCCTCCAGGCTTTCGAACAACGCTTCACCGACTTCCTTCAGGCATTCCGGGCAGCCGGCTTCTTCGAGAAACCCCTTGGCCGGCGTGTAGATGCAGCGTTTGTAGATGATCTCCAGGCCATTGACCGGTTCGTTGAACGGCAGCGCTTGCGGGTGCAGCACCACCGCGCGGGCGCCGTCGGCCAGGGCATAGGCCATGCGGTTGCCGGTGCGGCCACACGTGGTCAGTTCTTCCTTGATGATGTTCTTGCGCACCAGCCAGCGCACGATTGCCCGGGCGCGGGGTTCGTGGACGGGCAAGGTGGAGATTTTCGGGACAAGGATGCTTTGGGAATTCATGGGAGTCCTGCGGTGTGGCTGCTGACGCCATCGGGGGCAAGCCCCCTCCCACATTTTGAATTGTGAACACAGTCAACTGTGGGGAGGGGGCTTGCCCCCGATGGCGCTCTAAAGGCTGGCAGCTTAATCCCTGAAGAAATCAGGTCAAGTACTCAAATACCGTCCAATCAACGCAATGCCGCTCGCCAGCACCAACCACGTCACCAACCGCACAAACGCCTCGCGGGACATGCGCATCGTCAGCCTGCGCCCGCACCACAAGCCCAGCGCCATTGCCGGCAACAGGCACAGCGCCAACATCAACAGCGGCAAATCGGCATACACCCCGGCGATCAGAAACAGGCTCAGGCGCACCACGGTGCTGCAACTGATCAACGCACTTTGCGTGGCCCTTGCCGCCTCTTTGGTCAGACGACTGTTCAGGTAGATCGCATATAAAAAGCCGCCACTGCCGAACAACGCACCAAACAAACCGCCGACCGTGCCCATGGGAATCGACCAGCCCGCTGCCAACTGCGTGGGCCGCGCCTTCACCGCCAGGCTGTAGACCGCGTAAGCACTGATAAACAGCCCCATCAACAGCAGTAACAGATCCGAATGCAGGTTGAGCAAAAACACCACACCCAAGGTGCAACCGATGGCCATGCACGGCAGCAGTCGCAGCAATTCCGGTTTGCTCACATCCCGACGTGTCTGCAGCAGGCCACCGAAGGCGGCGACAAAATCCAGCAACACCAACAGCGGGATGATCTTCGACAACGGCATGAACAGAATGAGCACAGGCCCTGCCACCAATGCCGTACCAAAGCCTGCGATACCGAAAACGATATAGGCCACGACGATACCGAGGCCGATCACCAGCCACTCAACCGCGCCGAACGACCACTGGCTCATCAGCTCAAGCAGACTCATGGGTGATTCCTTGAAAGAGAATGCCGACACTTTAGTCATCCGTGAGCATTGCGCCAGCGCGAAGTCGCACGCGGGTGGAGCAGTTCTGTCAAACCTGCCACGAATGCCTATAAACTGCCGCCCATGATTAAAGATCCTTTTGCCCGACTGGGCCTGGACCGCGAAGTCCTGACTGTCAGCCAGCTCAACGGCCGCGCGCGGGTGTTGCTCGAAGACGTGTTCACCAATATCTGGGTGGAAGGCGAGATCTCCAACCTCGCCCGCCCGGCTTCCGGCCACGTGTATTTCACCCTCAAGGACAGCGGCGCCCAAGTGCGTTGCGCGCTGTTTCGCAACAACGCTGCGCGGGTGCGCCAGGCGTTAAAGGATGGCCTGGCGGTGAAGGTGCGCGGCAAGGTCTCGTTGTTCGAGGGCCGTGGCGACTACCAGTTGATCCTCGACACCGTGGAGTCGGCGGGTGACGGCGCGCTGCGCCTGGCCTTCGATGCCTTGAAGGAAAAGCTCAGCGCCGAAGGCCTGTTCAGTGCCGAGCGCAAGGTGCCCTTGCCGGCGCATCCTCGGCGCATCGGCATTATCAGTTCGCCGACCGGCGCGGTGATTCGCGACATCATCAGCGTGTTCCGCCGCCGCGCGCCGAACATCGAACTGACGCTGATCCCCACCGCTGTGCAAGGCCGCGAGGCCATCGCGCAGATCGTACGTGCACTGAAACTCGCCGACGCCCGCGGCTTCGACGCGCTGATCCTGGCCCGTGGCGGCGGCTCCCTGGAAGACCTCTGGTGCTTCAACGAAGAAGCCGTGGCCCGGGCGGTGGATGCCTGCGTCACGCCCATCGTCAGCGCGGTCGGCCATGAAACCGATGTGTCGATCAGCGACTTCGTGGCGGACGTGCGCGCCCCTACCCCGTCCGCCGCCGCTGAACTGCTGGCCCCTGACGCCAGCCACCTGGTGCGCCAGGTCGAGAACCTGCATCGCCGCCTGGTGCTGTTGATGCACAACCGCCTGCGCCACGATCGCCTGCGCCTGGAGGGCATGGCCCGGCGCCTGCGACATCCGGGTGAGCGTCTGCGCCAGCAGGCCCAGCGCCTGGACGACCTGGACATGCGCCTGCGCCGCGCGTTCGAGCGCAGCCTCAATACCCGTCGCGAACGCCTGATTCGCCTGGAAACCCGCCTCGCCGGCCAACATCCGGGCCGGCAACTGGCCCTGCTGCGCCAGCGCCTGGACAGTCTCGCCGAACGCCTGCCCCGCGCCATGCGCGAAGGCCTCAAGGCGCGACGCCTGCAACTGCAAAGCCAGGTGCAGACGCTGCACGTGGTCAGCCCGCTGGCAACCCTGGGCCGTGGCTACAGCATCCTGCTGGACGAGCGCGGCCAGGCGATTCGCAATGCCGCTCAAACCCACACCGGCCAGCGCCTCACCGCGCGTCTGGGTGAAGGCCAATTGCAAGTGCGGGTGGAAGACAACCACCTGACACCCGTCACCCTTTCATTACTGGACTGATCGATGCCACGCCTACTGAGCCTGTTGATGCTGTTGTGCCTCATGTTTAACGCCCATGCCGACAGCTACATCACGCGAACCCTGAACAAGCCGGTGCCCGGCGGCGTGGCCGTCGTCGAGCTAGGCCCTTCGGCCACGGCGCCGAAAGCCACCTACCAGGGCAGGCCGGTGCTGGTGGTCAAGGAGCAGGACAACTGGCTGGCGATTGTCGGCATCCCTTTAACGGTCAAGCCTGGCAACGAGCGCATTAGCAGCAGTGGGCGCAACCTGCCGTTTATCGTCGGCTACAAGAAGTACCCGGAACAGCGCATCACCTTGAAAAACAAAAGCCAGGTCAACCCCGACCCGGCCCAACTCAAGCGCATCGAAAATGAGCTGGCCGTGCAGATCAAGGCTTACCGCAGTTTCAGCCCGAACCTGCCAAGCAACCTGGTGCTGGATAAACCGGTGAGCGGGCCGCTGTCGAGCAAGTTTGGCGTGCGGCGCTTCTTCAACGGCGAAGAGCGCAACCCGCATTCGGGCCTGGACTTCGCCGTGCCCGCAGGTACGCCGATCAAGACGCCTGCGAACGGCAAGGTGATCCTGGTGGGCAATTACTTCTTCAACGGCAACACGGTGTTCGTTGACCACGGCCAGGGCTTTATCAGCATGTTCTGCCATATGTCCAAGATCGACGTGAAGGTGGGCCAGCAACTGGTGCGCGGCGCGGTGGTGGGCAAGGTCGGCTCAACAGGCCGTGCGACCGGGCCGCATATGCACTGGAACGTCAGCCTCAACGATGCCCGCGTAGACCCGGCGATATTCATCGGTGCTTTTCAGCCCTGATTCCCCTCCAATGCCCTCACACCGGGCATATCTCTTTTCTTACGTTTGTACCCGGAACCAACCGACATCCTCCCCCCACCCATTCCATAACTTACACGGAGCGTAATGAGCATGACCTGACCAGTGGATATCAGAAACTTGTGAGACTCACTCTATGTTCTCCCTGACCCAAGCGTTGGCAACACGATACAAACAACAAACCCTGATCGATTCTGCGCTTCCCCCATCCCCCCCTCCTCACATGCCTGCTAGTACGACACAAGCGCTTGCTCCCGCCTCCACCTACGCCCCCGACACTCCCCCCGTCCCCACTTCGCCCGCTATAGCCAGCGCGAACCTGCGTTACCCCAACTATTTCAACGTCAGCAAACAGTTTGGCTACACCGTTGAACACGCCCTCCTGACGGAGGATATGCAACGTCTGCACAACCAACAACCCAGCTTCAAAGCCTTCATACAGGCGCAACTCGAAGAAGCATTCCCCGCCGTCAGACCTCTGGATGTCGAGACAATGAGCGTCAGTCGTTATCGCATTAACGGCAATGAGGTCTCACTGGAGTCGTCCGAACCGCTGATGACCGCCCTGGCCAGGATGATTCAAGCCATCCTGGCTGACCCCACTAAAGAGATACCGCTTGAGCGCGACATACACACTCAATTCAATCATCGCAAAAGCCCGGACGACCTGGAATTTCCCGCCACCACCGCAAGCACCTTGCAAGCCATCGCGCGCAGCATCGCCATGCAGTACCCACAGGCAATTGAGCGCTACTGGAATACTCCCAGTCCGGTTCATGATGACCTGCGCACCCACGAGTCGCCGCTCAATCAGCTGCTGAACCTGCACAAACGCCAATTGTCGATCCTGGCCTCCCTGCGTGTCGGCGATCAAACCCTGAGCAACGAAAGCAAGACACTGATCGACGAAGCACTGCAATACCCCACCCTGGATGCCCGGGAGAAAAAGTTCGCCAATGGTGATCGCCCGGGCGTGTACCCCATCACGATCGATGACAAAACCGAACGCGGCGCGATGCTGGCAGGGGCGTTTCTCATCACCAAAAACGACGGCTCACAGGCCACGCCGCCCACCTGGCCGAACGGGCGCACCCTTGAACTCAACGATGTCAACGGCCCCGTCGTGCTGTACACACCCGGCGAAGGATTTGAAGAGTTTGCGACCCCCGCCCAGGCACGCCAGGCATTGGCCAACCGGCTCGATCAAGGCGGCATCCAGGCCGAGCTACTCTTACAAACCCTGCCACCGGCCCTGCAAAACCGGGCTGACGGTTTTACAGGTGATGACCTGATGCGCAGCGTCGAGCCATCGTCCGGGGATGTGTTGGCAGAAGCCGTGCCTTGGATGCTCAGGCGCCAGCAAGCAGAGATCAAGGCAGGTTTGGACAAAGCACTGGCGCCAGGCAACACCACCAGCCCTTTGCTCGACAGTGCATCCTCTCAAGCCATCGATGACGCGGCTGACTGGTCGTATCTGCTCGATGGCAACAATGCGATGCTGGCTAGGGATGCAAAACTGACAGACAAAAACCAGCCCGAGTGGTTGAAGAACCTGACCCCCATTCAAGAAGCGGTGTTTTTGCATTTGGAGCGTGCGCAAGAGAAAAGCCTGGACACGCTGGCGCCGCTGCTCGCAAAAATCCCGTCCCTGGGAGCCTTCTCCCGAGACAGGCTGAATGCAGCCATCAAGAAGCAGTACCCGAACGCAGTGGTCGATGCTGATCAATTAAAGGTACGGAGACACACCCGCACCGGCGTCCAGGGTGGGCGTGGGACGGGCCAGCCACTTTATGACAAAAAGGACTCCGTCTCGCTGACCAACCTGGCGCTGAACAATCCCAGTGGTTTTCCAGGCATCGAAAGGGGCACGTTTACCGATGTAAAAATGAACTTGCCGTTGCTCGACACACAAGGCAAGCCCGTCCTGGACCTGGCTGGCAAGCCGGTGGTCCTGGACACCGACGCGCTGAAAAAGCTGGTCAATGCCGCCGATGTCGGCGGTGAATACACCAAGCTGCTTAAACAGGAGATGGCCACTGACACCGAGACTGGCAGTGCCGCGCAACTGCGTACAGCCTGGAAAGCCAACCTGGTAGATGCCATGGCCAAGGAGGCGCTTTTATCAGAACTCAACCCCGACGCTTACACGGAAAAAGCCAAGGAAGACACCAGCACCAAGCGTGCGGTGCAGTGGGTTGATGCGGTATTGGACCACCCCAATCCCGCCACGCGCCCCCAGGTGGATGGACAGAACATTGTAGCCAACAGCCTTGTCCACCGTGGGTTGGCGGTGCAAGGTGTGATGGTGATCGGCAACCAGACGGACTCGTCGCTGGTGCTTTATACCCCCAAGGCTCCCGACGGCATCACCTTTCGTGAAGTGGCGAACCATAAAGCCCTGGACGCCCTTCTGGCTAAAGACGGGTGGGCGTCCTATATCGCAAGAAGAAAGTCGCCTATCAGTAAAGATGACATCACTGAATTCAGGGAAGCCCTTAAGGAGAAAACATACGACCCTTTGAAGCTGATCTCCGCCAAACTGATCACTTCATCGGTCAAACTATTGGGCGGTGCGACCAGCCTGAAGCCGATCGAAGGTGATGTTCAGGAACACCTGTACAAACAACACGTACAGATGGTGCTCGACCGAGCTGATCATCAGTCCGTGAGCAGCGAGGAAGTGGCGAAGCAATCCACCCTCAACAAAATCGAGTTCGGCATTGAAGTGGCCTTGATCTTCACCGATCTCATCCCTGTGGTCGGCAAAGGTGTGTCCACTGGTGTTCGCCTGGGCAAAGCCGGTGTGACGGCGCTACGCGCCAACAGCAAGATTTTGCCGCACCTGATCAAAAAGCCTGGCTTGGCACGCGCGATCTACAGTGACTTCAGCCTTGCTGCCACAGGCATCTCCAATCTTCGCGCGGCCCCCATGCGACCGGTATTCAAATCCACAGGCCAAGCCGGCCCGCTTGTGGCACGCTCGGGCCCCAGAGCTTTGCCCGCGCCCACCAGCGCCCCCCCAACAGTCACATCCACCAGCAGCGGCGTGACCAGCGCCGCCACACGCCCCTCGACCACCGTCGCCCAGCCAAACCGAGACCTGAGCGCCTACACGGTACCTAATGAGGTCATCAGCGGCCGACCACTGAGGTCCGACGGCACCTATAACGCAGGTGACAATTGGTATGTGCGATACACCGACGGTACCGGCACGAACAGGGTCTATCAGATTGATTCGGTGTTTCATGCGCGCAATGGGCAGGTCAATATCATCGACCCCAATGCCCCACTCACGGCGCCACGAGGCAGTAGAATCGTGGCGTCCCTGCAATCGGCTGGAAGCGGTGAATGGCGGTTGAATGAATTACCGGGTGGCCGAGGCAGAAGGGGTAGAACCTCACCACCGCCCGACACTTATATGGACCGGGTACTTTCGGGTGCAGCGGCCCAGGACATTACTGGGAATCCAGCCATTACCGGACACATTCGGCGCTGGTTCAGGCGCGACATGATCAACCACTACAACCACATACGCGCAAACGGTATACCAACTCGCCCATCAATCCCCGTGCTGAATAACAACAGCACACCGACTGGGGCCATTCAGAACATTTTGTCCCAGCCCGATGTACGCGGACTGGTAGTCGGCGAACTTCACAATGAGCCCGCAGCATTTCAACTGCTGATCGACCAGATGGATAACTTCGCAAAAAACGGGGTAACCACTATTTATCTTGAGGGTGCGCCTTTCTTTCAAGGTTCTCCGAGAGTCAGCGACGCCGCCTTACTACCGTCTGATGCGCCCAGCCTGGGGTTACATCCCTACGACGCTGCGTATACGGGCGGACCGACAATGCTCGACATAATCAGCGAGGCAGATAAGCGCGGGATTAAAGTTGTGGGTCTCGAACACCAGGAGCTGACTTGGCATATGGATAATGGAGCCGGCAACCTCAGGAATATGCGATCGGATCAATGGGAACAAAACCGCCTGCAAGAGCTTAACTACTATGGCGCAGAAATTATCAAACGAACCCCGCCCGGCGAAAAGTTCGTAGCTCTAGTTGGGAAAGCCCATATGAATACTTTTAATAATGTCCCAGGTGTCGCTGAATTGACCGGTGGTGTCGGTATATCCGTCACCCCTGCGCCTAAGGGCAGTCCAAGCGTCGTCCGCCAACCTCCCCATATGCTTCCTCCACTGAAACTGATGCACGGTGACGTCCCCGAACCCATCGGAGATGTTCATATCGAATACAACATTGACGCGCTCACCGTATAACGCCCTCCCACGAAGCAGGCCTCTCGATCGAAAGATCGAGAGGCTAGTGATTGCGCCATAAGGAAACCACGAGCAATTTATGAGAGAAATTTTCACTAAAACCAAAATAAAACATCAAAAAAAACCCATAAAATAGAAATTATCTCAATTTTTTTTCACAGCTTGCCATCCTTCCGCCCCGCGGTTAGGGTTGAGCTTATGAAAACCTTTCACACCCTCATTCAGCTCCGCCAGCACCGCAGCCTGTGCCTTGTCAGCGCACGACTGCCAGGCTGAATCGATCTGCCTCGTCCTCAAGTTTTATCCCCAACAACAGTTCTACGGCAGGCCGCCTCTTCTCGGCCCTACAACAAAGGATTTTGCGATGAGCATGCTCAAAGACCCGTCTTCGAAGTACCGCGCGTTCCCGACCATCGATATCCCGGACCGCACCTGGCCGTCGAAAACCATCACCCAGGCGCCAATCTGGTGCAGCTCCGACCTGCGTGATGGCAACCAGTCGCTGATCGAACCGATGGACGCCGCGAAAAAGCTGCGCTTCTGGAAGACCCTGGTCGCCGTCGGTGTGAAGGAAATCGAAGCCTCGTTCCCGGCTGCATCGCAAACCGATTTCGATTTTGTGCGCACCCTGATCGAAGACAATCACATCCCCGAGGACACCACCATCCAGGTGCTGACCCAGGGCCGTGAAGACTTGATCGCACGCACTTTCGAATCCCTGCGCGGCGCCAAGAAGGCCATCGTGCATTTGTACAATGCAACGTCGCCGTCGTTCCGCCGCATCGTGTTCAACCAGGACAAGGACGGCATCAAGGCCATCGCCGTCAATGCCGCCAAGCTGTTCGTCAAATACGCCGCGCAGCAGCCGCAGACCCAGTGGACCTTCGAGTATTCCCCGGAGACGTTCAGCGCCACGGAGCTTGAGTTCGCCAAGGAAGTCTGTGACGCGGTGATCGAGGTGTGGAACCCGACGCCCGAGCACAAGATGATCCTCAATCTGCCGGCCACCGTGGAATGCGCCACGCCGAACATCTATGCCGACCAGATCGAATGGTTCGGTCGCCATATCAACCGCCGTGACAGCGTGATCATCAGCCTGCACACCCACAACGACCGTGGCACCGGCGTGGCCGCTACCGAGCTGGGCCTGATGGCTGGCGCCGACCGTGTCGAAGGCTGCCTGTTCGGCAACGGCGAGCGCACCGGTAACGTCGATTTGGTCACCGTGGCGCTGAACATGTACACCCAGGGCCTGGACCCACAACTGGACTTCTCCGACATCGACGGCGTGCGCAAAGTCGTCGAAGAGTGCAACCAGATCCAGGTTCACCCGCGTCATCCGTACGTCGGCGATCTGGTGCACACCGCGTTCTCCGGCTCCCACCAGGACGCGATCCGCAAAGGCTTCTCCCAGCAGAAAGACGATGCGCTGTGGGAAGTGCCGTACTTGCCGATCGACCCGGCCGATATCGGCCGCAGCTACGAGGCGGTGATCCGGGTGAACAGCCAGTCGGGCAAGGGCGGCATCGCCTACCTGCTGGAACAGGAATACGACATCAGCTTGCCACGTCGCATGCAGATCGAATTCAGCCAGGTGGTCCAGGCTGAAACCGACCGCGTGGGCCTTGAGATGACCGCACCGCAGATCTACGCCTTGCTGCAACGTGAGTACCTGCAGGCCAACACCCCGTATGCACTGGTCAGCCATCGCCTGCAGGAAGAAAACGGCAACAGCTATGTGGAAGTGGAAGTCTCCGGCAAGGGCCAGGGCGAAACCAACCTGCACTGGAAGGGCAAAGGCAACGGCGCGCTGGAAGCGCTGGTGGCGGGCTTGCCGATTGGCGTGGAGATCATGGACTACAACGAACATGCGATTGGCGCGGGCACCAACGCCAAAGCGGCGGCGTACATCGAACTGCGCGTGAATGGCGAGCGTCCGGTGCATGGCGTGGGTATTGATGAAAACATCACCACCGCGAGCTTCAAGGCGCTGTTCAGTGCGCTGAACCGTTCGTTGAGCCAGCAGGAAGCGAAGGCGGCGTAAACTAATCGGCGCGACTGCAAAAGGCCCCTGGGTGAGAATCCAGGGGCCTTTTTACTTTGGGTTAGGGTGGTGGTGCTGATGGCCTCATCGGGGGCAAGCCCCCTCCCACATTTGAAGGTATTCACAAGTCAAAAAAGTGGGAGGGGGCTTGCCCCCGATGGCGGCGTGTCAGACAAACTGAAAACTATCGGCATCCAGGTTCGCCGGGAACTTGGTGCGATACGCCGCCAACTCCGCTGCATCCAGAACCACCTGGAATACCCCATCCGCCTCCCCCGCGCTCAGCAATGTCTCACCCTGGAAATCCAACACCTGGCTATCGCCGGTGTAGGCAAAGCCCTTGCCGTCAGTCCCCACCCGATTTACCGCTGCCACATAGCACAGATTTTCAATCGCCCGTGCCGGCAACAAACGGTTCCAGTGCTGACGCCGCGCACCCGGCCAATTGGCGGTGTACAACAGCAAGTCGGTGTCCTGGGCATCGCGACTCCACACCGGGAAGCGCAGGTCGTAGCAAATCAGCGGGCGGATACGCCAGCCTTTCAACTCGAACTGCACCTGGCGCTCGCCGGGCGTGTAGTGATCGTGCTCGCCGGCCATGCGGAACAGGTGGCGTTTATCGTAATACAGCACTTCACCGTCGGGGCGCGCCCAGAGCAGGCGGTTACGGTGGCTGCCGTCCGCCGCCTGGATGATCACACTGCCGGTGATCACGGCGTTGTATTTCGCCGCCTGGGCTTGAAGCCAGCGCTGAGTCGGGCCGTTTTCCTGTTCGGCCAGGGCGGCCGATTCCATGGAGAACCCGGTGGTGAACATCTCCGGCAATACGATCAGGTCGGCGCCGTTGGCCTGTTCCAGCAGCAGCTCGAAATGCTCGAGATTGGCCTGGCGGTCGTGCCACGCCAGGGTGGTCTGGATCAGGGCGATGTTCAGGTTCGGCAAGGCACTCAAATCACGCATAGTTTCTCCGCCGCTTGTTGCAGCGTCTCCTCGCGTTTGGCAAAGCACAGGCGCACCAGGCGCTGGCCTTGGGGTGGGTTGCGGTAAAACACCGAGATCGGAATGGATGCCACGCCGTGTTCGCGCGTCATCCATTCGGACATGGCGACATCATCCAGATCCGGGCGGATCCGGGAATAATCCACCAGTTGGAAGTAAGTCCCCGCCGATGGGCTGAAGCTGAACCGCGACGGCGCCAGCAACTGACAGAACAGGTCGCGCTTGGCTTGGTAGAACGCCGGCAGCGCGTCCACATGCTGCGGGTGCCCGGCCATGAAATCGGCCAGCGCGTATTGCAACGGCGTGACGCCACAGAAACTGACGTATTGATGCACCTTGCGCAGCTCGGCGGTGAGGGCCGGCGGTGCCACCACATAGCCGGTTTTCCAGCCCGTGACGTGATACGTCTTGCCGAACGAGCTGACTACGAACGCACGCGAATACAGCTCTTCATGGGCCAGCACGCTGACATGGGGCACATCATCGAACACCAGGTGTTCGTACACTTCATCGCTGAGCAGATAGATATCGCGGCCGCGAATCAGCTCGGCCAACTGGTCCAATTCCTCACGGCTGACCAGCGCGCCACTGGGGTTGTGCGGGGTATTGAGCACAATCATGCGCGTGCGCGGCGACAGCGCGTCCTTGATGCGCTCCAGATCCAGGCTGAAATCCTGCAAGCCCAACTGCAGATGCACGCAGCGCCCGCCGGCCAGCTCCACCGAGGGTGCGTAGCTGTCATAGCAAGGGTCGAAGATGATCACTTCGTCGCCGGTGCGGATAACCGCCTGGATCGCGCAGAAAATGCCTTGGGTGGCGCCGGGCGTAATGGTCACCTCAAGATCCGCATCGACGCTGACACCGTAGCTGCGGGCGATCTTTGCCGCTACCTGCTGGCGCAGCGCGGGCAAGCCGCTCATCGGTGCGTACTGGTTATGACCGTTGGCGACGTGCCGGCTTACGGCATCGAGCAGGTCTTGAGGGCCATTGAAGTCGGGGAAACCCTGGGACAGGTTGATTGCGCCGGTTTCGGCCGCCAACTGCGACATGCTGGTGAAAATGGTCGTGCCGACATTCGGCAGCTTGCTGGTGATCATGGGAGCCCCCTTCGGGTGAGCTGCAAGTTTTAAGCTGCAAGCTGCAAGCGGGTCAAGGGGCAAACCGCCGCGCACAAAAAAGGGCGCCAAAGGCGCCCTCTCTTGCAGCTTGTAGCTTACAACTTGAAGCTGCCGTTATTTCTTGTCGCGGCGCTTCTTGTCGGCCTTCTTGTGGTGAGTCATCAAACGACGCTTCTTGTTCACCTGACGGTCGGTCAGCGTGTTCTTGTTGCCTTCGTACGGGTTCTCGCCACCCTTGAACTCGATACGGATCGGCGTACCGACCAGTTTCAAGACACGGCGGTAAGTATTTTCCAGGTAACGCACGTAGGACTTGGGGACCTTCTCGATCTGGTTACCGTGGATCACGATAATCGGCGGGTTGGCACCACCCAGGTGGGCGTAACGCAGCTTGATACGACGGTTGTTGACCATCGGCGGCGCGTGCTCGCCTACCGCGTCTTCCAGGATCTGGGTGAGGCGGTTGGTCGGCCAGCGCGTGACTGCGGACTTGAACGAGTTCTGTACCGAGGCGTAGAGGTTGCCCACGCCGGTGCCGTGCAGCGCCGAGATAAAGTGGATATCGGCAAACTCAACGAAGAACAGGCGCCGCTGCAGTTCGATCTTGACGAAATCGCGCTCGCTCGGCGTCATGCCGTCCCACTTGTTGATTGCGATCACCAG
The DNA here is from genome assembly GCF_022807995.1 of Pseudomonas orientalis. Lineage (NCBI taxonomy): Bacteria > Pseudomonadati > Pseudomonadota > Gammaproteobacteria > Pseudomonadales > Pseudomonadaceae > Pseudomonas > Pseudomonas orientalis. Next base: position 4,734,343 of record NZ_CP094351.1, read on the forward strand.
GGCACGACCAGCTTCCAGGGCGAAGCCCAGCAGGTTCAGGTCGTGGTCCACCACGCCTTCGCGGGCGTCCATCACGAAGATCACCACGTTGGCGTCTTTGATCGCTTGCAGGGTTTTGACCACGGAGAATTTTTCAACTTCTTCGTGGATCTTGCCGCGCTTGCGCACACCGGCGGTGTCGATCAGCGTGTACTTTTCCTCGTTGCGTTCGAACGGGATGTAGATGCTGTCGCGGGTAGTGCCGGGTTCGTCATAGACGATTACCCGGTCTTCACCGAGCATGCGGTTGACCAGGGTCGACTTGCCGACGTTAGGGCGGCCGATGATGGCGATCTTGATACCGTCTTTTTCGCTCGGGCCAGGAATGCGCTTGGCTTCCTCGCCTTCGGCGACGATCTCCTCCTCACCCTCTTCTTCCTCATCGTCATCCTTGGGAAAGGTGCTGAGGGCAATCTCCAGCATCTGCGTGATGCCGCGACCGTGGGCGCCGGCAACCGGGATCGCGTCGCCCAGGCCCATCGGGCTGAATTCGGCACGAGCCGCCTCAGGATCGATGTTATCGATCTTGTTCGCGACCAGATAGGAACGCTTGTTGCGCTTGCGCAGGTGCTCGCCAATCATCTGGTCGGCAGCGGTGTAGCCCGCGCGGGCGTCCACCAGGAACAACACGACATCGGCTTCTTCAATGGCCAGCAGCGACTGCTCGGCCATTTTTTCGTCCATGCCATGTTCGTCACCGGAGATACCACCGGTGTCGACAATAATGTAGGAGCGCCCTTGCCACTTTGCCTCACCGTATTGGCGATCACGGGTCAGACCGGACAAGTCGCCGACGATGGCGTCGCGAGTCCTGGTCAGGCGGTTGAACAAGGTGGACTTGCCGACGTTAGGTCGGCCCACCAGGGCGATTACGGGAACCATGCGGCTCTCCACTTCGTTATTTCAGAAAATACAAAAGCCGCTGCAGGGCAGCGGCTGGTGCTCGGGGCGGCATTTGAATGCCACATGCCCTGCTCGACACTGAATACGGTAGGAGCGAGCTTGCTCGCGAAAAACCAGAGGACGCCGCGTTTATCCAGAAAACCCGCGTTAGCGTTGACGTCCATCGCGAGCAAGCTCGCTCCTACAAACAGCATTGAGGCAGGGCCGCCTGGGGGTTACCCCAAGCATGATTCTTACTTGATGGTCAGCGCTTCCAGCTTGCCGCTGTTGCCATACACATACAGCATGTTACCCACCACCAGCGGACGCGCACGCAGGCCGTCGCTGTCGATCCGCTCGCGACCCACGAAGCGACCGTCCACCTGGCTCAGCAGGTGCAGGTAGCCTTCGAAGTCACCGACCGCTACGTAGCTGGAAAAGACTTCCGGCGCCGACAGCTGGCGACGGGCCAGGGAGTCGTTGCTCCACAGCGCAGTGGTGGAACGCTCGTCGACACTTTCAACGGTGCCGGACGCCAGGCTTACGTAGACGCTGCCAAACCCTTGGGCGACACCGGCGTAGCTGGACGCATCACGCTGCCAGTTGACCCGGCCGCTCTGCAGGTCCAGTGCCGCGACGCGGCCCTGATAGGTGGCGACGTAGAGGGTCTCGCCGGACAGCAACAAGCCGCCGTCGATATCCACCACGCGATCCAATTCGGAACGACCTTGCGGGATAGCCACACGGGTTTCCCAGGCCGGCACGCCGTTCTGGGTATTCAGGGCGACCACTTTACCGGTGGACAGCCCGGCAACGGCCAGATTGTTGGTCACAATCGGACCACTGGTACCGCGCAGGGTCAGCACCGCCGGGGTGCTGTCGTACAACCAGCGCTGTTCGCCGGTGCTGGCGTCAAGGCCGATCACACGGTCATCCTGAGTCTGCACCACGACGATATCGCCATTGGTGGCAGGCGGTGCGAGCACCTCACTGGTCACGCGGGCGCGCCATTTCTCTTCACCGGTGCCGGAGTCCAGCGCCACGACTTCGCCTTTGAGCGTGCCGAGCATGACCATGCCGTAACCCACGCCAACGGCGCCGGAGACAGGCAGTTCAAGGTCTTTCTTCCACTTCACATCGCCGGTCATGCGATCCAGGGAAGTCACGATACCGGTCACGTCGGCGGCCACAATGTTGTCACCGTCGATTGCCGGTACCAGCATGTTGTAGGTTTCGCCCTGACCGTCACCGATGGAGCGGCTCCACTGCTTTTGCAGGACCACCTCTTCCTTGAAGCTGGTCAGCTCCGCAGGTGGCAGTTCTTTTTTACTGTTGCTGCTGCAACCCGCGGCCAGAACGGCCAGAGCCAGCAATGCTGCATGTTTCCAACGGATCACGTCACGCATCCCCTTTGGCCAGGTCGTCCAGCTTGATTTGTAAGCCACCGACCGCCGCTTCATCAGACAGCGCCGCCTTGGCTTTTTGGTACGCAGCATTGGCTTCGTCGGTACGACCCAATTGGACCAACAGGTCGCCCTTGAGCTCTTCGCGAGTGGCTACAAATGCCTTGTCAGCATCGCCGTCGAGCAGTTTGAGTGCTTCGTCAGCCTTGTTCTGTGCCGCCAATACCTGTGCCAGGCGTTGACGTGCGATTTCACCCAGAGTCGGGTTGGTCGGTTTGTCGGCGATAGCCTTGAGCTCAGTGGCTGCATCATCCAGCTTGCCGGTGTCGACCGCGACTTTCGCGACGAACAGACTACCGTACTGGGCGTAGGTCGTACCGCCAAATTCGTTCTTCAGCTTGCCGGCCAGGTCTGCCACGCGTGCAGGATCCGGCTTGCCGTCCGGGGTCAGGGTGGTTTCCAGCAATTGCTGGTAAACGATCGAAGCGCCCTGGGACTGGTTGGCCTGATACTTGGTCCAGGCTTGCCAGCCGAACACCACCACTAAAGCCAGCAGACCGCCGGTAACCAGGGGCTTGCCGTTACGCTGCCACCAGTCCTTGAACTCGGCCAGTTGCTCATCATCAGTACTCGACACCCCAATACTCCTTAATCGCTAAATTCGGCTGTTCGACAGCTTCAACCCTGCACGACGCAGGTGGCCAGGTGCGCAGCGAGCGCATCAAAGGCAATGTTCTGTTGTTCGCCCTGGCCACGCAGGGGTTTGAAACCTATCACTTGCTGGGCCAACTCGTCATCGCCGAGGATCAGCGCATACAGCGCGCCGCTCTTGTCAGCCTTCTTGAACTGGCTCTTGAAGCTGCCCGCGCCGGCATTGACTTGCAGACGCAGGTTCGGCAGTTGGTCACGCACCTTTTCGCTCAGGGCCAGGGCAGCCAGTTCGGCGGCCTCGCCAAAAGCGCAAAGATACACGTCCACCTGGCGGGAAATCTCTTGTGGCACTTGCTCAAGGGTCTCGAGCAACAGGATCAGCCGCTCGATGCCCATGGCGAAACCTACGCCCGTGGTCGGCTTGCCACCCATTTGCTCGACCAGGCCGTCGTAACGACCGCCCGCACACACGGTGCCCTGGGCACCGAGTTTGTCGGTAACCCACTCGAACACGGTCTTGCTGTAGTAGTCGAGGCCGCGCACCAGCTTGGGGTTGATCACGTAGGGAATACCGGCCGCATCCAGGCGAGCCTTGAGGCCCTCGAAGTGCGTGCGCGATTCGTCGTCCAGGTAATCAGCCATTTTCGGCGCGTCGACCAGTACGGCCTGGGTGTCGGCGTTCTTGGTATCAAGCACGCGCAACGGGTTGGTCTTCAGGCGGCGCTGGCTGTCTTCGTCCAGCCTGTCCAGGTGGGCCGACAGGTACTCGACCAGGGCTTCGCGATAGCGACCGCGGGACTCACTCGTGCCCAGGCTGTTGAGTTCGAGCTTGACCGCATCGCGGATGCCCAACTCGCCCCACAGGCGCCAGGTCAGGACGATCAGCTCGGCGTCGATGTCCGGACCGTCCAGGTTGAAGACTTCGCAACCGATCTGGTGGAATTGGCGATAACGGCCTTTCTGCGGGCGCTCGTGGCGGAACATCGGGCCGATGTACCACAGTTTCTGGGTCTGGCCGCCACCGGTGATGCCATGCTCCAGCACAGCGCGAACGCACGCGGCGGTGCCTTCCGGCCGCAGGGTCAGGGAGTCGCCGTTACGGTCTTCAAAGGTGTACATCTCTTTTTCGACGATGTCGGTCACTTCACCGATGGAGCGCTTGAACAGCTCGGTGAACTCGACGATCGGCACGCGGATCTGCTTGTAACCGTAGTTATCCAGCAGGCGCGCGACGGTGCTCTCGAAATAGCGCCACAGCGGCGTCTGCTCCGGGAGGATGTCGTTCATGCCACGAATGGCTTGCAGAGACTTGCTCACATCAAATCCTTAAATTCGTTCAATCAGCCGCGAGCGATCAGCGCTGCATCAGCGGCGACCTTCTCGGCCGCTTTCTGGCGGATCAGTTTTTCGAGCTGATCCACCAGATTGTCATTCGTTAACTTCTGCGCCGGCTTGCCGTCGATGTAGATCAGGTTCGGCGTACCGCCGGTCAGGCCCACATGCGCCTCCTTGGCCTCACCCGGCCCGTTGACCACGCAACCGATCACCGCGACATCCAGCGGCACCAGCAGGTCTTCGAGACGCAACTCCAGATCGTTCATGGTTTTCACCACGTCAAAGTTCTGCCGCGAGCAGCTCGGGCAGGCAATGAAGTTGATGCCACGGGAACGCAAACGCAGGGATTTGAGAATGTCGTAGCCGACCTTCACTTCCTCTACGGGGTCTGCCGCCAGGGAGATACGGATGGTATCGCCAATCCCTTCGGCGAGCAGCATACCGAGACCCACCGCAGATTTCACTGTGCCTGAGCGTAAACCGCCGGCTTCCGTGATACCCAGGTGCAGCGGCTGCACGATTTCCTTGGCCAGCAGGCGGTAGGCTTCCACGGCCATGAACACGTCGGAAGCCTTGACGCTCACCTTGAAGTCCTGGAAATTCAGACGCTCCAGGTGTTCAACGTGGCGCAATGCCGACTCGACCAGCGCCGCCGGGGTGGGCTCGCCGTATTTCTTTTGCAGGTCTTTTTCCAGCGAACCGGCGTTGACCCCGATGCGGATCGGAATACCGCGATCACGGGCCGCATCGACCACGGCGCGCACACGGTCTTCACGGCCGATGTTGCCGGGGTTGATCCGCAGACAGTCCACACCCAGTTCGGCGACGCGCAGTGCAATTTTGTAGTCGAAGTGGATGTCGGCAACCAGCGGCACCTTGACCAATTGCTTGATACGGCCAAACGCTTCGGCTGCGTCCATGTCTGGTACGGATACCCGCACGATGTCCACGCCGGCCGCTTCCAGACGATTGATCTGGGCGACGGTGGCGGCCACGTCATTGGTGTCGCTGTTGGTCATGCTCTGCACCGCGATGGGGGCATCGCCGCCCACCGGCACCGAGCCGACCCAGATCTTGCGCGATACGCGACGTTTGATTGGAGATTCGCCGTGCATGACTATTGTCCCAACTTGAGGCGAGCTGTCTCGCCACTGGTGAACGGCGCCACGTCCACAGGCTGGCCGTTGTAGGCCACTTGCGCGCCACGGGCATAGCCCAGACGCAGCGTCAAAGGAGGTTTGCCGCCCTGATCAAGCGTATCTCCCTTACGCTTCAGACCGCTAAACAGCACTTTGCCATTACCATCGGTGACTTGCGTCCAGCAATCAGCGACGAAGGTGATCTGTACGCGCCCGTCACCGGCGATCAAAGCGGGTGTGGTGGGCGGCGATATGGCTGGCGCAGCCGGTGCCGCAGGCGCTGGAGCCTGGGCCGGCGCGGCGGCTGCGGGAGCCTGGGCCACAGGCGCTGCTGGAGCCGGCGCAGGTACGGTTGCAGTCGCTGCAGGTGCGCTGTCGGCTTGCGGAGCCGGCTGTTCGGCGGTGGCAGGCGCTTGCGGCGCGGCCTGCCCTTCGACGACGGCCTGGTCTTCCGGCTCATCCAGCGGATGAATCTGGGTGGTGCCGTCGGCGCTTTCGACTTCGACGTGCTCCAGGGCGTTGCTGGTCAGGTCTTTATTGCGTTGGGAAGTCTGGTCCTGCCACCAGACGAAGCCGCCACCAATCACGGCAATCAGCAGCAACAGGCTGACAATGCGCAAGATCGTGTGGGACACCCGGGTTGGTTCTTCAATACGCCCCAGCCCATGCACATTACTGCCTTGGGAGTCGGTGCCGGTGAACTGGTCGAATTGCTGGACCAGTACGGTCTGGTCGATCCCCAGCAACTTGGCATAAGCGCGGATATAGCCGCGGGCAAAGGTGTGCCCAGGTAGCTTGTCGAACGCGCCAGCTTCCAGGTTGGCCAGGGAGGTAGTGGTCAAATTGAGCTTGAGAGCCACTTGCGCCAGCGACCAGCCATTGCTTTCGCGGGCCTCACGCAAGGTCTCGCCTGGGTTGACGCGATTAGCTGCTACAACTTCCGGGTGCGCGGCTTTCATCATTGCTCCGACAGGTATTGCTGATATTCCGGTGTACCGGGATAGAGTCGTTCGAGTTGCTGGCCAAAACGTGCGGCCGTATCGCGTTCTTCATGAACGGTCGCCAGGCGCGCACCGAGCAACAGACTACGTGCATTGTGCCCGCTGAGCAGGCTGAAACGCTCGTAATAGTCGCGTGCCGGCACATAATGCCTGTCTTCGTAAGACAACTCAGCCATTTCAAGCAAAGCGCGTGGTTGGCGAGCGTTCAGGTGCAGGGCTTTTTCCAATTGCTGGCGCGCAAGCTCGCGCTGACCCAGGTGTATCGACGTCACCCCGAGGTTCTCGAAGATGCGCGAACGCTCGGGATAAAGGGTATCGGTGCTGGCCTGACGAAAATAACCAGCTGCCTGTTCATAACGCTTCTGCTCGAACAGGAAACTGCCGTAATTGTTCAGCAACCGAGCGTCGCCAGGACGGGAAGCCAGCGCCGTGGTGAAATACCGATCGGCCAACTCGGGCTCGGCCTGAGCCTGGAAGACCAGCGCCAGCGCGGCATTGGCGTCGGCGTCGTCGGCGTCCAGCTCAAGGGCCTTCTTCAATGGCACCTTGGCCTGCTCGCTCATGCCTTGTTGCAGATAGCCCAGCCCAAGCTGCACATACGCCACTCGCGCCGCTTCACGACCCTTGTCGGTTTGCAAAGGGCTGTCATGACCCGATGAAACACAACCGGCCGCAAGACCGGTAACAAGCAAAAGCAGCGCAAGGCGCAAGGGCATAGAGATCCTCTCTCAGATTCGATTTACAGCAATCAGCGGCAAATCGTCGGCGGCGTTCAGTTCGCGCCCGGCGATATAACGCTCGCTGCGGCGGGTGCGGTCCATCACCTGCCCTACCAATTGGCCACAGGCGGCGTCGATGTCTTCACCACGTGTGGTGCGCACGGTGACGTTGTAGCCGGCCTGGTGCAGTTGATCCTGGAAACGGCGAATGGCGTTGTTGCTCGGCCGCTCGTAGCCAGAATGCGGAAACGGGTTGAACGGAATCAGGTTGATCTTGCACGGGGTGTTCTTGAGCAACTCGATCATCTCGACCGCGTGCTCGACCTTGTCGTTGACGTCCTTGAGCATGGTGTACTCAATGGTCAAGACACGCTTTTCGCCCAAGGTCGCCATATAACGCTGGCAGGATTCGAGCAGCATCTTAAGCGGATACTTCTTGTTGATCGGCACCAATTGGTTACGCAATGCGTCATTGGGTGCGTGCAGCGACAAGGCCAGGGAGACGTCGATGTGCTTGGCCAGCTCATCGATCATCGGTACCACGCCGGAGGTCGACAGGGTGACACGGCGCTTGGAAATGCCGTAGCCCAGGTCGTCCATCATCAGGTGCATGGCCGCAATGACGTTGTCGAAGTTCAGCAGCGGCTCACCCATGCCCATCATCACCACGTTGGTGATGGCACGGTCGACGGTCGCCGGGACGCTGCCAAAGGATTTGTTGGCAATCCACACCTGGCCGATCACTTCGGCGGCGGTGAGGTTGCTATTGAAGCCTTGCTTGCCGGTGGAGCAGAAACTGCAGTCCAGGGCACAGCCTGCCTGGGACGAAACGCACAAAGTGCCGCGCTTGCCCTGGGGAATGTAAACGGTCTCGACGCAGCTGCCGGACGCCACGCGCACCACCCACTTACGGGTGCCGTCGCTGGAGATGTCCTCGCTGACCACTTCGGGACCACGCACCTCGGCAATGGCCTTGAGCTTGTCGCGCAGGGCCTTGCTGACGTTCGTCATGGCGTCGAAATCGTCGACGCCAAAGTGGTGAATCCATTTCATTACCTGACCGGCACGGAAGCGCTTCTCCCCGATTGAGTCGAAGAATTTCTCCATTTCCGGCTGAGTCAGCCCCAGCAGGTTGGTTTTAACAGTCGATGTCGTCATGGATTCACCCTCACTCTTTAAGCCGTTGCTTAGCGAGCGGTTACTTCAGTAGCAGCGAAAAAGTACGAGATTTCGCGGGCAGCAGCGGCTTCGGAGTCCGAACCGTGTACAGCGTTGGCGTCGATGGATTCAGCGAAGTCAGCGCGGATGGTGCCGGCAGCCGCTTCTTTAGGGTTGGTAGCGCCCATCAGTTCGCGGTTCAGAGCGATAGCGTTCTCGCCTTCCAGCACCTGAACAACAACAGGACCGGAGATCATGAAGGCAACCAGGTCGCCGAAGAAACCACGAGCGCTGTGCTCAGCGTAGAAGCCTTCAGCTTCAGCCTTGGACAGTTGCTTGAGTTTCGAAGCTACAACCTTCAGGCCGGCTTTTTCGAAACGAGTGGTGATCTCGCCGATGACGTTTTTTGCAACAGCGTCAGGCTTGATGATGGAGAAAGTACGTTGAACAGCCATGGTGTAACTCCAGAAACGGTAATTTACGAAAAATTAAACCCGCGAATTATACGCGGGTTATCAGGTATTGCCTAACTGCGTAACAAGGCGGCTCAGTCTGCTTCTTCGATCCACAGGCCTTGAATCGCCTCCAGGACCTTTTCGCCACCCCGATCCGGGATGTCGTCAAAATCCGGCAGTTCCATTACGAGGTTGCGCAGCTTGACGAAGTTCACCGTAAGAGGATTGACCTCAGGATGAGCTTCAGCAAGTTGTATAGCGATTTCTTGTACATCAACCCATTTCAGGCTCATGACAGTTCCTTGAATCAATGCGGCGCTTCGGCTGCATGGTTGAGCGAATATTTCGGAATTTCGACGGTGATGTCTTCAGTGCCAACCTTTGCCTGACAGCTTAGACGCGAAGTCGCTTCCAGGCCCCAGGCGCGGTCAAGGAAGTCTTCTTCCAGCTCATCAGCCTCTTCCAGGCTGTTGAAGCCCTCGCGGATGATGCAGTGGCAGGTGGTGCAAGCGCACACACCGCCGCAGGCACTTTCGATTTCAATGTGGTTGTCGTGGGCCACTTCCAGGATGGACTTGCCGGTCTCAGCCTCCACGACCATACCGTCCGGGCAATGCTCGGCGTGTGGCAGAAAAATGATCTGCGGCATCAGTTAATCCTCAAGTTCATTCAGGTTGCGTCCCGCCAGGGCGGCTTTTACCGACTGGTCCATACGACGGGCGGCAAAGGCATCGGTCACTTGCGACAGACGCTTGGTCTGCTGCTCGATGGCATAGCCATCGGTGCCTTTCATCAATTCGGCCAGTTCCTGCATCTGCAGGTCGATGACCATGCGCTCTTCGGCATCCAGCAAACGCTCGCCGTCAGCCTCAAGGGCGCCCTGCACCGCTTCGAGCAGGCGCTGGGCATCCACCTGCTGCTCACGCAGCACGCGGGCGACCTTGTCATCGCCGGCGTATTGGAACGAGTCCTTGAGCATCTTGGCGATTTCGCCGTCGGTGAGGCCATAGGACGGCTTGACCTGGATGCTGGCTTCGACGCCGGAGGCCAGCTCGCGTGCGGCGACGCTGAGCAGGCCGTCGGCGTCGACCTGGAAGGTGACGCGAATTTTCGCCGCGCCGGCTACCATCGCCGGGATACCGCGCAGTTCGAAGCGCGCCAGGGAGCGGCAGTCGCTGATCAGCTCGCGCTCGCCTTGCAGCACATGAATCATCATGGCCGTCTGGCCATCTTTGTAGGTGGTGAAGTCCTGGGCGCGGGCGACGGGAATGGTGGTGTTGCGCGGAATCACCTTCTCCATCAGACCACCCATGGTTTCCAGGCCCAGGGACAACGGAATCACATCGAGCAGCAGCAGTTCGCCGCCATCGCGCTTGTTGCCGGCCAGGGTATCGGCCTGGATGGCCGCGCCAATGGCGACGACCTGGTCCGGGTCGATTTCAGTCAACGGCTGGCGGCCAAAGGCTTCGGCGACGGCGTCACGCACACGCGGAACGCGGGTGGAGCCGCCAACCATCACTACGGCACCGACGTCTTCGAGCTCGATACCGGAATCACGCACGGCGCGGCGGCAGGCTTTCAGGCTGCGGGCGACCATGGGTTCGATCAACGCATCGAAGGCTTCGCGCGTCAACTGGGCCGACCAGCTACCGTAGGAAACTTCTACAGTAGCGGCGTCCGTCAGTGCTTCCTTGGCGGCGCAGGCAGTTTGCAGCAGGTTGCGCTGCGCGCCCGGGTCCAGGTCGGCGGACAAGCCGGCGCTGCTGATGATCCAGCTCGCAATGGCATGGTCAAAGTCATCACCACCCAGGGCGCTGTCGCCACCGGTGGCCAGCACTTCGAAGACGCCGCCGGTCAGGCGCAGGATCGAAATATCAAAGGTGCCACCGCCCAGGTCGTAAATGGCGACCAGGCCTTCGGCATGCTGGTCCAGACCGTAAGCCACCGCAGCCGCGGTCGGCTCGTTGAGCAGGCGCAGCACGTTCAGGCCGGCGAGTTTCGCCGCATCCTTGGTGGCTTGGCGCTGCGCGTCATCGAAATACGCCGGAACCGTGATCACCGCGCCGACCAGTTCGCCGCCCAAGGTGGTTTCCGCGCGCTGGCGCAGCACCTTGAGGATATCGGCCGACACTTCCACCGGGCTTTTCGGGCCCTGGACGGTGTCGATGAACGGCATATGGGATTCACCGCCGACAAAGCGGTACGGCAGTTGGTCGCCCAACTGCTTGACGTCGGACAAGCCACGACCCATCAAGCGCTTGACCGACAGCACGGTATTGAGGGGGTCGGAGGACGCTGCCAGCTTGGCCGACTCGCCGACTTCGATACGGTCGGCGTGATAGCGCACGGCGGACGGCAGGATCACCTGGCCGTTGGCGTCGGGCAGCGGCTCGGACAGGCCGCTGCGGACGGCAGCAACCAGGGAATTGGTGGTGCCCAGATCAATCCCGACCGCCAGGCGACGCTGGTGCGGTTGAGGGCTTTGGCCGGGTTCGGCGATTTGCAGTAGAGCCATGGTAATCAGGTCTTATCTGTCTATCAGGCGTGCATCACGGGCAGCACACTGGGTTAATCGTCGAGGCGCTCTTCTAGCTGGCGCACTTCGTAGGTGAGCTTGTCGAGAAACTGCATGCGCCGCATCAGGCGTTCGGCCTGCTCGCGTTGCGCTGCGTCATCCCAACAGGCTGCGAAGCTTTCGTTGAGCTCTTCCTGGGCCGCTTTCAGACGACGCTTGAAGACCGCGACGCCGGCCACATCGGCCTGGTCCTGCAAGTCTTCGAGTTCTTCGCGCCACTGCATCTGCTGCATCAGGAAGTCCGGGTCATGCACGGTGACTTCCATCGGCAACTCACCGCCCTTCATCGCCAGCAAATAACGCGCGCGTTTCGGGGGGCTTTTGAGCGTCTGATAGGCTTCGTTGAGGCTGGCCGATTGCTCCAGCGCCAGGCGTTGCTCACGCTCGGAAGCGTCAGCGAAGCGGTCCGGATGCACGCCACGCGCCAATTCTCGATAGCGCGTGGCAAGCTGGTCGAGGTCCAGGCGAAAGCTCGGCTGCAGCTCGAATAAAGCGAAATGACAAGGAGTACCCACAAATAGCCTCAGATGTTGAAGCTTTCGCCGCAGCCACATTCACCGCGTACGTTGGGGTTGTTGAACTTGAAGCCTTCGTTCAACCCTTCCTTGACGAAATCGAGTTCGGTGCCGTCCAGGTAGGTCAGGCTCTTCGGGTCGATGATCACTTTCTCGCCGTGACTTTCGAATACCTGATCCTCTTCAACCACCTCGTCGACAAACTCCAGCACGTAGGCAAGGCCGGAACAGCCCGTGGTGCGAACACCCAGACGAATCCCCTCACCTTTACCGCGCCCATTCAGGGAGCGGCGAATGTGCTGCGCTGCCGCTTCTGTCATGCTGATAGCCATCGTTGACTCCTTACTCGTCGCCAAATACTTAGATCAAGCCTTTCTTCTGCTTGTAGTCGCGAACGGCCGCCTTGATGGCGTCTTCCGCGAGTACCGAGCAGTGGATTTTCACCGGCGGCAGGGCCAGTTCTTCGGCCAGCTGGGTGTTGCTGATGGTGACAGCCTCATCCAGGGTCTTGCCTTTCATCCATTCGGTCGCCAGGGAGCTGGAGGCGATGGCCGAACCGCAGCCGTAGGTCTTGAACTTGGCGTCTTCGATAACGCCAGCGTCGTTGACCTTGATCTGCAGGCGCATCACATCGCCGCACGCCGGAGCGCCAACCATGCCGGTGCCGACATCAGGGTCTTCCGCGTTCATCTTGCCGACGTTGCGCGGGTTTTCGTAGTGGTCGATGACCTTTTCGCTGTAAGCCATGGTACTGAATCCTCACTCATCAGGGCCGCTCTGGAACCCTGTAGAAACGTCTGCGTTTTCCGCCACGTTGCTACAGAGCTGGGGTGGCGGCTTCTATAGTTAGTGTGCCGCCCACTCGATCTTGGAAATGTCGACGCCGTCTTTGTACATGTCCCACAGCGGCGACAGGACACGCAGCTTGTTGACGGCTTCGCAGACTTTCTGCGCGGCGTAGTCGACTTGTTCTTCGGTGGTGAAGCGGCCGAACGTAAAGCGGATCGAGCTGTGCGCCAGTTCGTCGTTGCGGCCCAGGGCGCGCAGTACGTACGAAGGCTCAAGGGAGGCCGAGGTGCAGGCCGAACCGGACGAAACCGCCAGGTCCTTGAGCGCCATGATCAGCGACTCGCCTTCGACGTAGTTGAAGCTCAAATTCAGGTTGTGCGGTACGCGGGCGGTCATGCTGCCGTTGATGTACAGCTCTTCAAGGTTTTCGACCTGCTTGTAGAAGCGATCGCTCAAAGCCTTGATGCGCACGTTTTCGGCAGCCATGTCTTCCTTGGCTACACGGAAGGCTTCGCCCATGCCGACGATCTGGTGGGTTGCCAGGGTGCCCGAACGCATGCCGCGCTCGTGACCGCCGCCGTGCATGGCGGCTTCGATACGTACGCGCGGCTTGCGGCTTACGTAGAGGGCGCCGATGCCTTTAGGGCCGTAGGTCTTGTGGGCAGAGAACGACATCAGGTCGACTTTCAGCTTGGACAGATCGATCTCGACCTTGCCGGTGGACTGAGCGGCGTCGACGTGCAGCAGAATGCCCTTGGAGCGGGTCAGTTCGCCAATCGCTTCGATGTCGTTGATGGTGCCGATTTCGTTGTTCACGTGGATCACGGAAACCAGGATGGTGTCTTCACGCAGCGCGGCTTCGATCATGGCCGGCGTGACGATACCGTCGGTGGTCGGCTCGAGGTAGGTGACCTCAAAACCCTCACGCTCCAGTTGGCGCATGGTGTCGAGGACAGCCTTGTGCTCAATCTTGGTGGTGATCAGGTGCTTGCCCTTGGTCGCGTAGAAATGCGCCGCGCCCTTGATCGCCAGGTTGTCGGACTCGGTGGCACCGGAGGTCCAGACGATTTCCCGCGGGTCGGCGCCCACCAGGTCGGCGACCTGGCGACGTGCGTTCTCGACCGCTTCCTCGGCTTTCCAGCCGAATACGTGGGAACGGGAGGCCGGGTTGCCGAAGTTTCCGTCAACCAGCAGGCATTCGCTCATCTTTTGCGCGACACGCGGATCAACCGGGGTGGTCGCTGAGTAATCAAGGTAAATCGGCAATTTCATGGACTTTCTCCTAAATCAGGCTGGCTGGCGCGCCGTTAGCTCTGCGGCTGTCACTCGACGGCGGACGCTTCGATCTTGTCCAGACGCGGCGCCTTGGTGTTGCAACGGCGCTGGTCCTGACGCTGGGCTACTTCTTGCACCTCACGGCGAGTCACAAGATCAGCCAAGCTGATACCACTCAAAAACTCATGGATCTGCAGGCTCAAGTCACACCACAAGTGGTGCGTCAGGCAGGTGTCGCCGGCATGGCAGTCACCCAGGCCGTGGCATTTGGTCGCATCGACGGATTCGTTGACCGCATCGATCACCTGGGCTACCTGGATGCCCTGCATGTCGCGGGACAGTTGATAGCCGCCACCTGGGCCTCTCACGCTGGAAACCAGGTTGCTGCGGCGCAATTTGGCGAACAGCTGCTCCAGGTACGACAGGGAAATGCCTTGGCGCTCGGAGATATCGGCCAGGGACACCGGCCCAGTTTGCGCGTGCAAGGCCAGGTCGAGCATGGCAGTCACCGCGTATCGGCCTTTTGTAGTCAGTCTCATGGACAAGTACCAAGGTGTTTCAGAATGGGAGCAAGTATGCGATTCCCGAGTATTTAAGTCAACTATAAGACCTAGTACTTTAGTCAGGATTACCCGTAAAAAGGGCGCGCGAATCATAGCAGGGTGGGGCGGGGACGAACAGCGGCACCGGATAACCAGCTATGCCAGACACAATGAAGGTCAAATGTGGGAGGGGGCTTGCCCCCGATGGCGGTGGGTCAGTTGCCAAATGGGCTGGCTGATCCACCGCTATCGGGGGCAAGCCCCCTCCCACAGGGGATCTCTGGTGATTCCGAGATATCAACTTGCCTTGGTGGCGGCTTCGTCCTTGATCTCGGCGAAATCCTCTTCGCGCAGCTCAGGAAGGTCTTTGGCGCAGTAAGGGCTGCCCAGCTCCTTCAGCGCGCCGCACATGCCGTCCAGCTTGCCATCGACCGCCTGCAGGTGATCGAGCAACTGGCCAATGGCACGGGCCACCGGGTCGGGCATGTCTTCGCTGACGCCATAGGCATCAAAACCGATTTTCTCGGCCATGGCCTTGCGCTTGGCCTCCTGCTCGTCGCCGACCTCCGGCTTGACGATGATCCGGCCAGGAATACCCACGACCGTCGCACCCGGCGGCACGGCCTTGGTGACTACGGCATTGGAGCCGACCTTGGCGCCGGCGCCGACCGTGAACGGGCCCAGCACCTTGGCGCCCGCGCCCACCACTACGCCGTCGCCCAGCGTCGGGTGGCGCTTGCCTTTGTTCCAGGTGGTGCCGCCCAGGGTGACACCCTGATAAAGCGTTACGTCATCGCCAATCTCGGCGGTCTCGCCAATCACGATGCCCATGCCATGGTCGATAAAAAAGCGACGGCCGACCTTGGCGCCCGGATGAATTTCGATCCCGGTCAGCCAGCGCCCGAAGTTCGACACCAGCCGCGCCAGCCATTTCCAGCCCATGCCCCACAACGCGCCGGACAGCCGGTGAATCCAGATCGCATGCATACCCGGGTAGCAGGTCAGCACTTCAAAGGCGTTGCGCGCCGCCGGGTCACGGTGGAAAACACTCTGGATATCTTCTCGCAAACGCTCGAACATTTTTAATCCTTCCGCTTAAGCAGCTCGCCACGGGCCGCTTTCTGGGTTTCCGTGAGGATGCCACGCAATATATTCATTTCTGCCCGGCTGACCGAGCTGCGTCCGTACAACCGGCGCAGGCGCGCCATCAAGTGCCGTGGCTTTTCAGGATCGAGAAATTCGATAGCCACCAGGGTTTGCTCCAGGTGCTCATAAAATCGCTCCAGCTCGTCCATCGTGGCCAGCTCGCCACTTTTGGTCGACGCCACTTCGTCCTTTTCCATCTTGCTCGGCTGGCCTTCGGCGGCCAGCCAGGCCATGCGCACTTCGTAGGTCAGCACCTGCACCGCCGCCCCCAGGTTCAGCGAACTGAACTCGGGGTCTGATGGAATGTGCACGTGATAATGACATCGCTGCAGCTCGTCGTTGGTCAGGCCAGAGTCTTCACGGCCGAATACCAGAGCGATTTCTGCACCACCGGCCGCCTCTTCCACCACTTTGGTGCCGCACTCGCGCGGGTCCAGCAGCGGCCAGGGAATGCGG
Organism: Pseudomonas orientalis; assembly: GCF_022807995.1. Classification (NCBI taxonomy): domain Bacteria; kingdom Pseudomonadati; phylum Pseudomonadota; class Gammaproteobacteria; order Pseudomonadales; family Pseudomonadaceae; genus Pseudomonas; species Pseudomonas orientalis. The sequence goes on from NZ_CP094351.1 coordinate 4,750,423, forward strand.
CGGTCGCGGGCGCTGGTGCCGAGCACCAGGTTGCAGCCGACCAGGGCGTCTTCCAGAGTGGCGACGACCTGGGCTTTTTCCAAGAGGTCATTGGCGCCGGATGCGCGAGCATCGGCCTCGTGGTGCGGAAACACACGTGGCTCGACCAGCACCAGGCGCGTCAGCCCCATGTTTTTCATGGCTCGCGCCACCCCGCCGATGTTGCCGGGATGACTGGTATTGACCAAAACGACACGAATGTTTTGCAGCAAGGGAGGCGCTCTCGGACACGGGAAAGGGGAGCAAATCTTACAGAAGCGCCCAAGGTTATGCCACGAAAGCTAACGTCGCCCTTCACCTGCACAAAGTTTCTGCTAAACTGCCCGGCTTTCTTTAACAACCTTAGGTGACCTATCCATGCAGCCCATGCTGAATATCGCGCTGCGCGCCGCCCGCAGCGCCAGTGAATTGATCTTCCGCTCCATCGAGCGCCTGGATACCATCAAGGTCGACGAAAAAGACGCCAAGGATTATGTGTCCGAGGTGGATCGCGCCGCCGAACAGAAAATCATCGACGCCCTGCGCAAGGCCTACCCTACCCACGGCATCCTCGGCGAAGAAACCGGCCTGCACAAAGGCAGCGGCGAAGGCGAAGATTACCTGTGGATCATTGACCCACTGGACGGCACCACCAACTTCCTGCGCGGCATCCCGCACTTTGCCGTGAGCATCGCGTGCAAATACCGTGGCCGCCTGGAACACGCCGTCGTGCTGGACCCGGTCCGCCAGGAAGAATTCACCGCCAGCCGTGGCCGTGGCGCCCAGCTCAATGGCCGTCGCCTGCGCGTGAGCGGTCGCACCAGCCTGGACGGCGCCCTGCTGGGTACCGGCTTCCCGTTCCGTGACGACCAGATGGACAACCTGGAAAACTACCTGGGCATGTTCCGCGCCCTGGTTGGCCAGACCGCCGGCATCCGTCGCGCCGGCGCTGCGAGCCTGGACCTGGCTTATGTGGCCGCCGGTCGTTTTGATGCATTCTGGGAGTCAGGCCTGTCCGAGTGGGACATGGCTGCGGGCGCCCTGCTGATCCAGGAAGCGGGCGGCCTGGTGAGCGACTTTACCGGTGGTCATGACTTCCTTGAGAAAGGCCATGTGGTTGCCGGCAATACCAAATGCTTCAAGGCAGTATTGACGGCGATCCAGCCGCACTTGCCGGCTTCGCTGAAGCGTTAAGCGAGCGGGCACAAAAAAGCACCCCTGAGGGGTGCTTTTTTTATGCCTGGGTATTTTGAGCCAACCCATGCATCAGCAGTAATACATATCAAATGTGGGAGGGGGCTTGCCCCCGATTGCAGTGGGTCAGCACCTTATCAGCTGACTGATCCACCGCTATCGGGGGCAAGCCCCCTCCCACATTTTGGATTGCACAGTTTTTTGAATCCGTGCATGACCCTTGATTACTGCTGGTTCTGACCCAGGATCAGGCGCCCTTCCTTATCCACCGGAATCTGGCCGCCTGGATCACGCTCCATACGCACGGTACCTTCCTTGCCATCCAGGTTGTAACGAACATCGTAGCCCACAACCTTGTCGCTGATGTCATTCACGGTGTTACAGCGAGTCTGGGTGGTGGTGTAGGTATCGCGGTTCTGCATACCTTCCTGAACCTTGTTACCCGCATAACCGCCGCCGACCGCACCGGCTACCGTTGCCAGCTTCTTGCCGTTACCGCCACCGATCTGGTTGCCTAGCAGGCCGCCTGCCAGGGCGCCTACGACGGTACCGGCGATTTGATGCTGATCCTGCACCGGACGCTGCCGGGTCACGGTGACATCCTTGCAGACCTCACGCGGGGTTTTAATCTGGGTTTTTACCGGCTGCACCGCCAGCACTTGCGCATACTCAGGGCCGCTTTTTACCAGGCTGTAGGTGGCAACAGCGCCCCCGGCAGTCACACCGACAGCACCCAATACCGCACCAACCAGCAACGACTTGTTCACGTTGAACCTCCTGACCATCACAAGCGGACCGAAAGATCCGCGCTATACCCAGCCTTGGAGCGAAAAAAAAGGCACGAGTTCAATCTCGTGCCTTTTTTGTAACAGCAAATCAACGCCTGCCCATCAAGGTCGGTCGTCGACCTCCTTGCCGGTCGCGGCCGGAGGGATCAAGTCTTCGCTGTTGAGGTTCAGCCAGATCAATACCACGTTGGCGATGTAGATCGACGAGTAGGTACCCGCCAATACGCCAATGAACAGCGCCAGGGAGAAGCCCCACAGGTTGTCGCCCCCGAAGATCATCAGCGCAGCGATCGCCAGCAAGGTGGAGATCGACGTCGCCATGGTCCGCAGCAAGGTCTGGGTGGTGGAGATGTTGATGTTCTCGATCAACGTCGCCTTGCGCAGTACGCGGAAGTTCTCGCGAACCCGGTCGAACACCACAATGGTGTCGTTGAGGGAGTAACCAATGATCGCCAGCACGGCCGCCAATACGGTCAGGTCGAAGGTGATCTGGAAGTACGCCAGGATACCCACGGTGACGATCACGTCGTGGATCAGCGACACAATGGCGCCGACCCCGAACTTCCACTGAAAGCGGAAAGCCAGGTAGATCATGATGCCGACCAGCGCCATCAGCATGCCGAGGCCGCCCTGGTCGCGCAGTTCTTCACCGACCTGCGGGCCGACGAACTCGACACGCTTGACCGACGCCGGGTTGTCGCCGCCGACCTTCTGCAAGGCCTCGGCCACCTGGTGACCCAGTTGCGGGTCTTCACCAGGCATACGCACCAGCAGGTCGGTGGTCGCGCCGAAGTTCTGCACCACGGCTTCGTGGTAGCCGGCCTTGACCAGCTCGTTGCGCACCAGGGTAACGTCGGCCGGCTTCTCGTAGGTCAGCTCGATGAGCGTACCGCCGGTGAAGTCCAGACCGTAGTTCAGGCCCTTATGGAACCAGCTGAACAGCGCCAGAACGGTAAGGAGCACAGTGGCGCCGAACGCAATGTTGCGAACGCCCATGAAGTTGATTGTACGTAACATGGCAGCCCCTTAAATCCACAACTTCTTGAAGTCACGTCCGCCAAAGATCAGGTTGACCATTGCGCGGGTCACCAGAATGGCCGTGAACATCGAGGTAAAGATACCGAGGGACATGGTTACCGCAAAACCTTTGACGGGGCCGGTGCCCATGGCAAAGAGAATCCCGCCGACCAGCAAGGTGGTCAGGTTGGAGTCGAGAATTGCGGTAAATGCCCGGCCGAAGCCTTCGTTGATTGCACGCTGTACGGTCATGCCCGCGGCGATCTCTTCACGGATCCGCGAGAAGATCAGCACGTTGGCGTCCACCGCCATCCCCATGGTGAGGACGATACCGGCGATACCCGGCAGGGTCAGGGTTGCGCCCAGCAGCGACATCAGCGCCAGCAGCATCACCATGTTGCCCGCCAGGGCCACAGTGGCGATGACGCCGAAGAAGCGGTAGATGGCGATGATGAACAGCGACACGAACAACATGCCCCACAGCGCCGCATCGACACCCTTGGTGATGTTGTCGGCACCCAGGCTCGGGCCGATGGTACGTTCTTCAGCGAAGTACATCGGCGCCGCCAAACCACCGGCACGCAACAGCAGGGCCAGTTCGGAAGATTCACCCTGACCGTTCAGGCCCGTGATGCGAAATTGCGCACCCAGCGGAGACTGGATGGTCGCCAGGCTGATGATCTTCTTCTCTTCCTTGAAGGTCTGTACCGGTACGTCTTTCTCGACGCCGTTGACCATCTGCTTGGTGTAGGTGGTCACCGGGCGCTGTTCGATGAAGATCACCGCCATGCTGCGGCCCACGTTGCTGCGCGTGGCGCGGCTCATCAGCTCGCCGCCATGGCCATCCAGACGAATGTTCACTTCAGGAGTACCGTGCTCGCCGAAACCGGCCTTGGCGTCGGTCACCTGGTCACCGGTGATGATCAAGCCACGCTCGATCAAGGCAGGAGGACGGTTGCCCTCACGGAATTCGAACTCTTCGGACGTCGCGCGGGTAGCACCCGGCTCAGCCGCGAGGCGGAATTCCAGGTTGGCGGTCTTACCCAGGATACGCTTGGCTTCAGCGGTGTCCTGCACGCCCGGCAGTTCAACCACGATGCGGTTGGCGCCCTGACGCTGCACGATCGGCTCGGCCACACCCAGCTCGTTGACGCGGTTACGCACCGTGGTCAAGTTCTGCTTGATGGAATATTCACGGATTTCCGCGATCTTGGCCGGGCTCATCGCCAGACGCAGCACCGCCTGACCATTGAGGTCGGCCGGTACGATGTCGAAATCGTTGAAGTTCTTGCGGATCAGCGCACGGGCCTGTTCGCGGGACGCTTCATCAGAGAAGCCCAGCTGGATGGCACCGTTGAGCTGCGGCAGGCTGCGATAACGCAGTTTCTCTTTGCGCAGCAGGCTCTTCACATCGCCTTCATAGACTTTCAGGCGTGCGTCGAGGGCCTTGTCCATGTCGACTTCCAGGAGGAAGTGCACACCACCGGACAAGTCCAGACCCAGCTTCATCGGGTGCGCGCCAATGCTGCGCAGCCATTGTGGCGTGGTCTGTGCCAGGTTGAGCGCGACAACGTAGTCGTCACCCATAGCCTTGCGTACAACATCCTTGGCCGGCAATTGGTCTTCTTGCTTGGTCAGGCGCAACAAGCCGCCTTTGGAACCAGCTGCCAAGGTTGCCGCTTTAACCTGGATACCCGCGTCGGTGAGCGCTTTGCTCGCACGGTCCAGATCAGCCTGATTGACCTGCAGCGAAGTGCTGGCACCAGAAATCTGGATCGCCGGGTCATCAGGATAGAGATTGGGAGCGGAATAAATAAAACCGATCGCCAGCACCGCCAGGATCAGTACGTATTTCCACAGAGGGTATTTGTTCAGCATCACGCCGCCCGCTTATAACGCGGGGCGCCTTGCGCGCCCCGTCGATTGGTAAAGGTTGTTACTTTAGATCGCTTTGAGCGTGCCTTTTGGCAGCGTGGCGGCGATGGCGCCCTTCTGGAACTTCATTTCTACGGTGTCGGAGACTTCCAGAACCACGAAAGCATCGGAAACCTTGGTGATCTTGCCGGCGATGCCGCCAGTGGTCACAACTTCGTCACCTTTTTGCAGGCTGCCCAGCAGGTTTTTCTGCTCTTTGGCGCGCTTGGCCTGTGGACGCCAGATCATCAGGTAGAAGATGACCAGGAAGCCGACCAGGAAAATCCACTCGAAACCACCGCCCATCGGGCCGGCAGCAGCAGGCGCAGCGGCGTCAGCCATGGCGTTAGAGATAAAAAAGCTCATTTAGCACTCCAGTTGCAAATAGTGAATCTTAGGGTCGGGAAACTCAGTCCAAGGGCGGCACAGGGAGCCCGCGCTTGGCATAGAAGGCATCGACGAAGGCGGCCAATGTACCCTGTTGAATAGCCTCGCGCAAACCAGCCATCAGGACTTGGTAATGGCGCAAATTGTGGATGGTATTCAACATGCTACCCAGCATTTCCCCACACTTGTCCAGATGGTGCAGATAAGCACGGGAGAAGTTCTGGCAGGTATAGCAATCGCAGGTCGGATCGAGCGGCGAATCATCATGGCGATGGAACGCGTTACGGATCTTCAGCACGCCTGTATCGATGAACAGATGCCCATTGCGGGCATTACGGGTTGGCATCACGCAATCGAACATGTCCACACCGCGGCGCACACCCTCTACGAGATCTTCCGGTTTGCCAACGCCCATAAGGTAACGAGGTTTGTCTGCGGGCATCAGGCCCGGCAGGTAATCCAGCACCTTGATCATCTCGTGCTTGGGCTCGCCCACCGAGAGACCGCCGATGGCCAGACCGTCAAAACCGATCTTGTCGAGGCCTTCCAGCGAGCGCTTGCGCAGGCTTTCATGCATGCCACCCTGAACAATGCCGAACAGCGCCGCGGTGTTATCGCCGTGGGCGTTCTTCGAACGCTGGGCCCAACGCAGCGACAGCTCCATGGAGATGCGCGCCACGTCTTCGTCAGCAGGGTACGGCGTGCACTCGTCAAAAATCATCACGATGTCGGAGCCCAGGTCGCGCTGCACCTGCATCGATTCTTCCGGGCCCATGAACACTTTGGAACCGTCCACCGGCGAAGCGAAGGTCACGCCCTCCTCCTTGATCTTGCGCATGGCGCCCAGGCTGAACACCTGGAAACCACCGGAGTCGGTGAGGATCGGGCCCTGCCACTTCATGAAGTCATGCAGGTCGCCATGCTTCTTGATCACTTCCGTGCCCGGGCGCAGCCACAGGTGGAAGGTATTGCCGAGGATGATCTCGGCGCCGGTGGCGACGATGTCACGCGGCAGCATGCCCTTGACGGTGCCGTAGGTGCCGACCGGCATGAACGCCGGGGTCTCCACGGTGCCGCGCGGGAAGGTCACGCGACCACGACGGGCTTTGCCGTCGGTGGCCAATAATTCAAACGACATACGACTCATAGTTGTTCCTCTGGGCCGCGCGGCGCCGGGTTGCGGGTGATAAACATCGCATCACCGTAGCTGAAAAAGCGGTACTCGTTGGCGATGGCCGCTTGATAAGCCGCCATGGTTTCCGGGTAACCGGCAAAGGCCGACACCAGCATCAACAGCGTGGATTCCGGCAAATGGAAATTGGTGACCAGGCAATCGACCACATGAAACGGCCGGCCTGGGAAAATAAAGATATCGGTGTCGCCACTGAACGGCTTGAGCACGCCATCACGCGCCGCACTCTCCAGCGAGCGCACGCTGGTAGTGCCCACCGCCACCACCCGCCCGCCGCGCGCCTTGCACGCATTGACCGCGTCCACCACGTCCTGGCTGACCTCCAGCCACTCGCTGTGCATATGGTGGTCTTCGATGTTCTCCACACGCACCGGCTGAAACGTCCCGGCGCCCACGTGCAGGGTCACATAGGCGCTTTCAACACCCTTGGCGGCAATCGCATCCAACAGCGGCTGGTCGAAGTGCAACCCAGCCGTCGGCGCGGCCACCGCACCGAGGCGCTGGGAGTACACGGTTTGATAGCGCTCGCGGTCCGCGTCTTCGTCGGGGCGGTCTATATAAGGAGGCAACGGCATATGGCCGACACGCTCCAACAGCGGCAACACCTCTTCGGCAAACCTGAGCTCGAACAACGCATCATGGCGCGCGACCATCTGGGCCTCGCCACCGCCATCAATGAGGATGCTCGACCCCGGTTTCGGCGACTTGCTGGAGCGCACATGGGCCAGCACACGATGGCTGTCCAGCACCCTTTCCACCAGAATTTCCAGCTTGCCGCCGGAGGCTTTCTGGCCAAACAGCCGCGCCGGAATCACCCGGGTATTGTTGAACACCATCAAATCGCCCGGGCGCAAATGCTCAAGCAAATCAGTGAATTGACGGTGTGCGAGGGCACCGCTCGGCCCGTCCAGGGTCAGCAGTCGACTGGCGCGACGCTCGGCCAACGGGTGGCGAGCGATCAGCGAATCAGGGAGCTCAAAAGTAAAGTCAGCAACGCGCATGATGGGGTTCGTCTAGCAGGGCCGGGAAGTCTAGCGGAAATAGTCAAAATTGACCATGAAACGTGATTGACCAACGGTAATCTCATCTCTATACTTCGCCGCCATTGAGCCCTGATGGCGGAATTGGTAGACGCGGCGGATTCAAAATCCGTTTTCGAAAGAAGTGGGAGTTCGATTCTCCCTCGGGGCACCATCTTAAAAAAAGACCTTGAAATTCAAGGTCTTTTTTTTCGTCTGTAGAAAAGTGGGCGACAGCTGATTCATCGCTCACCGCCCACTTCCAGCCTGAAACACAGTCCAAATGTGGGAGCTGGCTTGCCTGCGATTGCGCCAGCCCCAACACCCTCAAACCACCTGCCTACACACCAACCGAATCCCCCTCCTCCGTCACCCCATTCGGCAACATCCCATTCGCCAAATCATCCACCACCGCCTTCGCCATCTCGCCCAAATAATGTGCTGCCCAGGCATAGCGATCTGCGCTGTTATCCATCGCTGCATCTAATGCCAGCATTTTTGAACAGTGCAGAAGCTCGGAGGCGTGCTCCAGGGCATCGCGGATAGGCACGCCGGAATTGACGCGGAATAGACGGTGGAGGTTGGGCTGTTTGCCGCAGGTGGAAAAGGTGATGACCCCGAGGGTTTTGTTGAGGGGTGGGTTGATCATTGGGCACCTCCGATCTGAGCGGCGGTGTCGATTGCGGTACTGCGAGGGTACGACCTATCAGAAACGTTCATTGCGTAAGCTCCTATTGTAGTGAGCTGCCACGTTCGTTTCTCATGCGAATGGGTGGCAGCTATGCGCGGGTTGAGAAACCGGGACAATAGGAACCCGGCAGACCCGAAGGCCTCCCACGCATAGCCGCCATTACACAGACATGCGGGCACAAAAAAGCGCCAACAGTCTAATGGATGGTGGCGCCTATGCGCCTATTGTTTCTCGGATTCTCAAGTCCGGTCGCTGGGTTGGAAGCGACGGAGGGAAGGTAGCGCAGGAGTGGTTAGGGCTGGAAGTCCGTATCTATGGCGAAAAGTTTCCGGTAGACCGACAAAAACGTAGTCTGGCCCCGGCTATACGCGCCATCACCACGTGGTTGCGCGTCTTTTCCGCTCGCTCGTGATCCAGATCATCCGCTCTGACCTTTTAAGCTAAGCGTCTTCAGGCCAGCTCGCGAACTTGGAATCATGGGTCCTCCCTAGGGGTCCGCCTGCTACATGGGTTATCAGACTCGCTGATTTCCCCTAGCTAAAATTTCTCACAGGGTGCCCGTCTTTAATAGGTGGAGCAATCATGTAAACTGGGATACTGTCAGAAAGCCATCCTGCAAGCAGTTCACCGCTCAGGAATCTTCCATATATAAGGAATTAGTATGACGGATAAAATCCCACCCAAGGATAGCCCCATGGACGACGAAGAAAAAACTAGAATCTCAAGTTTATGGGAAACTTTGAAAAGATATGATGCATACATAGGAAGCGTCAACTTTAAAAGCGGCCTACTAACATCATTTAATGTTGCAGTATTGGGCGGGATACTATTAAAAATAGAAACAATAAATATTTCATACGCACCCTACAAATGGATCGCACTCGTGCTGCTTATAACTATTTTCGCCAGCACAAGCGCTGCTTTATATTGGGTGATAAAAAGTATATGGCCAAATCTAACCAGCGCTAGCAATGCCAAACCAATTGAGCCTTCAATGATTTTCTTCGGCTCCGTTGCAAGCAACTTTTCGGCGGAAACCTTCAAGTCCACGATGGCCGTCAGAACGAGCAAAGAAATCGAAAGAGACCTATGCGTACAGATCCACGAAGTGGCAGCCATAACTCATCTAAAATTCAAGCTAATTGCTAAATCTTCATTCTTTTCTAAAGTAACTATCATTTCGCTTTTAGGACTTGCCATCACGGTTTGCCTTAACCACTTTGGAATCATATTATGTCAGGGATGAAGGATGTTTTTGGCGATGTATTCTCTGAATCGAGAACACACAAATCGTTAAGCAGAAGCCATAACACAACTTGGGGAGGACTAGAAGATTACATTACAGAGTCGATAACCTCCGACAGTCGACTGCCAGCTCGCGACTTTGATGTTAACGGAAAAATAAGAGAACTTTTTGGAAAGCGCATATTAAACAATACAAAAATAGGCGGACACCCGCACTTTGATGAACTCGCAAAAAGCAAATCCAGGTCCAATGGGTACGTCACCACATTATTTATGGACATAAAAGGTTCAACCCGACTTGGAGTGGTATACGACTTAGAAGAAGTTTTTTATTACAAAAACACAATCATCAAGTGCGCGATAGAATGCATACAAGCTTTTGATGGTCACGTTCACCGCATAATGGGCGACGCAGTATTAGCGTTCTTTAGAAGTGACGGAAACAGTCCGAGGGACTCTGCTATTGACGCGATCAACTGCGGAACATATCTCGTACAATTCATGAAAGATATCGTCCAACCAGAAATCCAAAACTATGGACTGGAAGAGGATATTGGTATTCGTATTGGGATTGACTATGGACCAGACGAAAAAGTGCTATGGGGAATGTATGGCTATCCTGGTGTATCAGAGGTTACCGCCACCTCATTCCACGTTGATGTAGCTGCCAAGCTACAGCAAAAAGCCCCCCGCAATCGTGTAATGCTTGGACAAAGCCTCTGTGACATGCTTGACCTTCCTAAGCCTATAATCGAGCACAAAACAGTAAGTGGTGAACCGGAAAGATATGTGACACCTAACTACAGGACTCGTGAAGAGACCCCTTTGAACTACAAGCAATATGTACTAAATCACAAGTTATACTACCCACTCTTACCGAGCCCTCAAGACAATCGTAGAAACATAAGAGTCACTGCAAGTGTAAAGACTAAATATCAGACTCAAGCCGATACTGATTATCATGCGTGCTCGCGCTCTATATATAAACCATACGGTATAACATTTAAAGCAACCTTCGAACTAGCAGAACATCTCACAGATGTCTCCGTACGATTTCGTGTCGAAAATACTGGAAAAGAAGCTGCACAAGTAAAAGAGCCGACTAATGGTAATCATCACAATGATGTACCCGCCGTGCGTAGGGATACGGGTGATTATTTTGCTTCTCACTGGGAGGACGCCTCTTATACAGGCCTTCACTACATGTATGTCTCAGTCTGGCATAAAAACGTAAAAATTGCTGAAGAGCAAAGGTTCGCTGTTTTTATTGGTGACCAGGCTGTATAGCGGCCAACCTTCTCAGTCATCAAGCGACTTTTCATAAGCATCAACTTAGATAAAATTTAAAACGGCACTCCCTCTTAATGGAAGGAGTGTCGAAACACCTTAGAAACTGAAAATCAAGTAAAAACCTGAGTATCGGAATCCGTCGCTAACGGTAACGTTTGGAGCACCGGATATTCTGCTTGTACGCGTGCAAGCAAATCTAAAATCCCTGGAGCTTCAATAGTTACAACTAATGAGTATGGCATTGGGACAGCATCCTCCATCCGTACAGACTCCCCTTCGTCTCTTACTTGATAATTTATATGAAAATAGGGATTATCGAGGCCGTCCACATCGACTTTTCGCTTAGCGTGCAGGACGGTATCCCATCTCATGGAATCCCTACGTAGTTCAGCTTCTGTTTTGTACATCCCGCTGCCAAATAAACTCAATGACTTTTTCGGACCTTTGTAAGCTCGCACCCACAACCCTGCGCGGGTGTAATTAATGGCATGAGCAGAATCAACGGGAGCACGATAGCAAAAAGTAGCACCGAGAGTAACTCTCGTTCCTGCTGGTAAATTTTTCGGAATAGGGATAATCGCTTTCTGAGGGTTGCCGGGTCTCGTTACCCCTTGGTAAACGATTCGAACTACATCAGAAGATGTATAGATAATTTCCTCTGGATTGAGGGTCAAACGTCCCCAACCAACGTCTGCACGCTTATGACTGCGCGCACTAAATTCGCTGCCATTAATCATTAGTGCCTGCAACGTTATAGGTTCGAATACAGAACCACTAAGTGCGTCAGCTCCTACGGCGACACGTAGAGCTAAAGGGCTAGCAAAACTGGTTCCCGCTACACCTATCACAGTTCCAGCCATAGGATTAAATACCGGTACAGGTTCAGCATCTGACCCACCAAATGCAACGATATCCGGTTTCACATAACCTGGGCTTCGTCCTGGGCCAACAGCACTGTAAATGGCTTTACCCCATTTCTTTTTACTGGAATCTGCAGCGCCAATAGCGAAAATATTGACGGCATCACCTGGGGGCTGAATACGGGCTAACTCGCCTCCCAGATGGCCGTTATTTCCTACAGCAGCAGTGCAGAGTGTCCTTCCATCCGAGAGTTCGGTATCTAACCGAGATGTCCACTCATGAACATCATCATCAAAGAACGTCGCTATTGGACCGAGACTAATATTTGCGAACCGGTAGGGAGTACCGGATACCTTAGCACTGCGTAGCGCAGTGACAATCCTATCTAAAACATCAAGAGCCTGCTCAGGATTGCCCAAAGTTGGTAACACGCAATGATGATCTACATGACAAAAAGGTGTTGGAAGTACTGTCGCTCCGTCGGCAACATGTCCATATAAAAATGCAGATGTTACATTAATCCCATGTGCTAAATCCTTCAACGATGAAGATGGATTCAGCGAGCTGTTGATTTCGGTCACATGATCTGGAAATGCGTTTGATGTTCCACCGTCAAAGATAGCAGTCTTTACACCAGACGTTGACTTTGATGAAGGCAGGGATACCGCTCCGTAAGATCTAGTTAGTGCCTGTTCAAGCTTCCATTCCTGCTGTAACTCAGGCAGAGACCTAATGAGACGAATCCTAGTGAAATCCGCAAGCTTCGTTAGTTTTTCAGGAGATATTTCTATGGCAGCAAAAGTCAATCCTGGAACAAACCGAAATCCCCGATTCGAGAGCTTGCCGCCGAGTTCTTCAACCGCGTTTTTGAAGGAAGCCAATATATCTGCATCTGTTTCAAGTGCATGCATAGTAATATGCGCATGCCCCGGCCACTGACTATCCTCGCTGATTCGCAATTTCTCTTCTGCTTGATAAGCGTCTATTAGCTCAATACGAGAAAACTGCTCCTGCCGCGAAGTTGAGGTACTTCTGCTCAGCAGACGTTCATCCATATCTAGAAAACTTGCTTCCGTTCCAGAAACGAAGATAGATGCAGTTTCTTGAAAGCTTTCTTCACCACTACGCGTCCGCCTTGGCGAAATATTAACAGGGCGCGATCCAAGTATGCTTAGCCCTGAGTCACGCAAAATTGTAGACGGAAAATACGTCTTAGCCAAAAATGAGGGATGGAGTACAACCTTCGCTGTAATTTCACCTCTTGGCGCAAACTTCGGAGGTATCTCCCTTGCAAACTTAGCCAGTTCAACCAATTGAGAATGTAATGAATCTCTCGCTTCAAGAATAGTATATGGCAACCATTTCTTTCCACCCCCTTTCGGCCATGACAGTTGCCCGATCAACTCATGCCCATTAGCGATCAAAAGATTTCTTTTCTTGTCATTCATAACCGATCTTCCTTATCGATACGGTGAAGCATTCTTGAAATAGTTGAAGCATGCACATTGAGCTCCTTTCCTATTGCCCTCAGCGACATACCTTTGGCCTTTAAGCGTTTAACCTCCAAATACTTTTTGGTATCATCACCATCTAAAGCTTCTGGAATTATCAAGCTCAATAGCGCACGTTCAAATGTGTCATCTCTAAGTACAACTTGCCTCTTGGCTTTGATTACCAAACGATAGGCATCAGATAGTGGACGACCAACAAGTGCAGGAGCCAGCTTACTTGCCAGTCCCTGATCGCAGCCCAACTGCATTAGGAGTTGCCCTATTTGCTCTCGGCTGCTATCGGGAAAACGCAACCAAAAATCAAACCTTCGAAATATCGCCCGATCAAGTAATTCCTCATGATTTGTTGCGGCAACTAATAACGAAGTAGAGGGCCACTCGTCTATAGCTTGTAAAAGAACATTGACAACTCGCTTCAACTCTCCAACATCTTGCCCATCATCTCGCCTTTTAGCGAATGCATCGAACTCATCGAGTAAAAGAACACATGGCTGAGAACGAGCGTAATTCAGGACCTTTATTAGGTTGCTGCCAGTTTTACCGAGCAAACTGTTAACCGCCGCCGCCAAGTTTAGGCTAACAAGTGGAAGACTCAATTGCTCAGCCAAATAAGTAGCCGCTAATGTTTTCCCTACACCTGGAGGGCCTGACAACAGGATCGTGCGGGATGGAGTTAAACCAGCCTGAATGAGGCGTCCTGCATTGAGCCACTCGTCTATAAGTGCAGAAAGACCTGAGCCGACCTCAGGTGCCCACACAGCCTTATGCTCCATAACAACAGGAAATTGAATAGTGGTTAGAGGCAAATTGCTGTCAGCATCAACGGGACTAATCGTCGCCTGCTGAGCTGCTGAATCTCGCGATAGCGTCAGTTGAGAGGCGTTTGCTTCTGCCAATGCTTTCGATAACAGATCCGACAGTGGAGATTTTTCACGTCTCAAGCGGGCTATCAGGCGACTTAACCGGAGCTGGAAAGAAGAGGCATTTCCAACACAACCCTCTCGGATAAGGGCAATCCATTCGGCATGGGAGGCGGGAGCTGTAGTCACAATATCTTCTCAAGCGTTGCAAATGTTGCGCAGTGTTGCACTAATAGCTGCAACACTCAACTTCACCAAACGGAAAAACACCCCTGTCAGACTGACGGGCTTCCAACCGCGGTACGTCAATACGTCCACACCTCACGTTACAGAGAGCTCAGGTCAACTCTAGCCTGTCGTTAACTGGCCAACTATAGCCACAATCCTCACGGTGCGATGTTTAGGAGCTTTGTCTGAACAGCTCGCCCCCTGACTGAACCTCCCACCCTTCCACCTGGTCAGCAACGCTCGTCGACCAAGCCGAATTCTCCCTCCCCGTATGCATCACAACCATACGCACCACGCCTCCACTGGCGTCAACAGGGAGAACCCCCGCAATGTCTGAACCTAAAAATTCCCCGCTCCAAGGCTCCCAGTCCGACGGCTCCGCCGCCGGCGGCTGGCCTGCACTCAATGCCGTCAACAAGCACCTGCTCCACCAGCACGTCCTGCTCAAGGGCAACCGTACCCTGCTGTCCATGAACAAACCGGACGGTTTCGACTGCCCCAGCTGTGCCTGGCCAGACCCAAAGAAGCCGCACACCTTTGAATACTGTGAAAACGGTGCCAAGGCACTGGCGTGGGAGTCGACCAAAAAACGCGTCACGCCGGAGTTCTTCGCTGAACATACAGTCAGCGAGCTGGCCACCTGGACCGATCACGATCTGGAAGATCAGGGCCGCATCACCGAGCCGATGCGCTATGACGCGGGCAGCGACAAATACCTGCCCGTCAGTTGGGACGAGGCGTTCGCCGAGATCGGGCAGGAGCTGCGCCAGCTGAGCGACCCGTGGAAGCTGGAGTTGTACACCTCGGGGCGTACCTCGAACGAGGCGGCGTTTTTGTATCAGTTGTTTGGTCGCCTGTATGGCATGGCTAACTTTCCTGACTGCTCGAACATGTGTCATGAGACCACCAGCGTGGCGCTTCCCGAGTCGATCGGCGTGGGCAAAGGCACCACGACGTTGGAGGACTTCGAGAACGCCGACGCCATTTTCATCTTCGGTCAGAACCCCGGCACCAACAGCCCGCGCATGATGTCGGAGCTGCATGCCGCCGCACGCCGTGGCGCGAGCATTATCTCGTTCAACCCGTTGCGCGAAAAGGCGCTGGTGCGTTTTGCATCACCCCAGGACCCGCGCGACATGCTCAGTCGCAGCGGCGTGAAGATCAGTTCCCAGTACCATCAGGTCAGAATCGGCGGCGACATGATTGCGGTGCAGGGCATCTGCAAGGCGGTGATTGAAGCGGACGATGCGGCTCAGCGTGAAGGCCTTCCCCGTGTGCTGGATGTCGCCTTCATCGACGAGCACACCCATGGCCTTGAGTCGTTCGCCGACTACTGCCGGCAGCTGCCGTGGGCAATCATCGAGCGTCATTCGGGCCTGACGCGTCAGGCACTGGAGGATGTGGCGGCGGTGTACATGCGGTCGGAGCGGGTGATCTGTTGCTGGGGCATGGGCATTACTCAGCACAAGCGCGGTGGCGACGCGATGCAGCAGATCATTAATCTGCTGCTGTTGCGCGGCAACATCGGCAAGCTGGGCGCGGGGGCTTGCCCCATTCGCGGCCACTCCAATGTGCAGGGTGACCGCACCATGGGCATCTACGAAAAAGCCGGCGAGCCGTTCCTGGCCAGTATGAGCAAGGTGTTCGGTTTCGAGGCGTCCCGCAAAGGTGGGCATGATGTTGCCGAAGCCTGTGAAGCGCTGCTGCGTGGTGAGGTGGAAGCGTTTATTTCCATGGGCGGCAATTTCTTCCGGGCCATCCCGGATATCGATGTGGTCTGTCCCACCGTCAGCCGCTTGAAAATGACTGTGCTGGTCAATACCAAGCTCAACCGCAGTGCAACGGTGCATGGCCAGAAAGCGTTTCTGCTGCCATGCATCGCCCGCTCGGAGCTGGACATGCAGAACGGCGTGGCGCAAACCGTGACGGTCGAAGACTCGATGTCGATGGTGCACGGCTCCACCGGCATGCTGGAACCTGCGTCGAAACACCTGATCTCCGAAGTGGCGATCATCGCCGGTATCGCCAAGGCGACGCTTGCGCCCAACCCCAACGTGGATTGGGACAGCTACGTGAGCGATTACGCGCGCATTCGCGACAAGATCGAAGCCGTGCTGCCCGAGCAGTTTTATGACTTCAACCAGCGCATCAAGGAGCCCGGCGGCTTCCGCCTGCCCAATGGTGCCAGCGAACGCAAGTGGAACACCGCGTCAGGCAAGGCCAACTTCCTGTTTCCTGCAGGGGTTTTTGACGAGGACGACACGCCACCGGGCGCTGATCATCTGCAACTGATGACGATCCGCAGCCATGACCAGTTCAATACCACGGTGTATTCCAACGATGACCGTTACCGGGGTATCTACGGCGACCGCATGGTGGTGATGCTCAATCCGCAGGACATTGAGCGCCTGGGGCTCAAGGCGGGGGATTATGTCGAGTTCCAGACGGCGCTGGACATGACAACACCGCGTCGGGCGCCCGGTTTCAAGGTCATCCCCTTCGACGTACCGCAAGGCTGTTGCGCCGCGTACTACCCGGAAACCAACGGTTTGCTGCCACTGGCGAATCGGGACAGCCGCAGTAACACGCCGGCGGCGAAATCCATCCCGGTGAACCTGGTGCGGATGAATCCAGAGGAGACGCAGGTGGCTTTGGAGCGACGCGGGTTGATTGCGGCAGCTAGTTAGGGCTCGTGGTACAGCGTTTTTCCGGTGCCGGCCAGCATGAGAGCTAGATTTTAGACTTAGGCTGCCCTGAGAAACGGGATGCAGCCTGTTCAAAACTTTGTCCTGCACGTGGATTCCACTGCACACCCGAGCGGGCTTCAATCCCGGGTTTGAGCTGCTGGTTGTCGTCATAGTCTTCACGGGGATGAAAAAACAGCGGCTGCACCGCTTCCAAGCTTCGCAGGTAGTCGGCATATGAATTCAGATATTGCTGACGTTCGTCATTGCTGAGCTGCGCCGGCATCCATGCAGCAAACGGCGGAAGAACGGTGAAACCGGTATAAGCCAAAATGCCGTTATGGATAGGCCAGAGTATGTGATGCAAGTCGCCATCAATGCCAGCAGGTGTATAAAGGCTGCTCGCGGTGCCTGTGGTCAGGCAAAGCATGGCCCTCTTGCCCTTGAGTAGGCCTGATCCATACTTATGCCCCGATGAGTACGCGAACCCGCGACTTAACACCCGGTCTACCCAGCCTTTCAGAATGGCCGGCATCGAAAACCACCACACTGGAAACTGAAAAATTACCAGGTCAGCCCACATGACTTTCGCTTGCTCGACTTTGACGTCGTCGGTGTGAGCGTTGTTTGCAAACGCATGTTCTTGCTCGCGGGGAAGATCGAGATAGTCAGGATCGGCGCGATTATCGGGGAAGTCACCAACGCCCAGCTCAGCCTTCCAATTCATCGCGTAGAGATCGCTCACCTGAACCTGGTGGCCGAGTTCGCGCAGCGTTTCAACAGCTACGTGCTTTAGGGCGCCGTTGAAAGAGCGTGGTTCCGGGTGCGCCAATACGATTAACGTCTTCATAACTGCATCTTCTCCCTGCGATTTTTCGGTGTTGGGTAAGGTCTATCGCCCCGATTCTGTCCGACCGCTTTGCTGAGACTCACCACGAGCAGGCCGACAATAGTCAGGCTTGCGCCCAGCAGAAACCCGATGCTCGTCTGCTCTTTGAGCCACAGGTAACCCATCAATACGCCAAACAGCGGACTCATGAAGGCCAGCACTCCCAGGCGAGCCGCGAGGTAGCGACGAAGCATCCAGAACCAGATCAAGTAGCTGGCCACTGACACGATCAATGTCTGGAAAACCAGACTGGCCACTGCACCGGTTGAAAAACTCATTTCGCTTTGGCCCGCTAGCAGGCTCAAAGGCAGCAGAAGGAGAAAGGCCCCTGCCAGTTGGTAAAACAGGGTCTGGGTTGCGGGTGCTTCACTTAGGCGACTCGTACGCACCGCTACCGTCGTAAATCCCCAGGCAGCGCCCGCGCACAAGCCCAGCAGGTCACCCAGCAGGCTGTTTGTGTTGGAGGTTTGAATGGCTGTCCCATCGCGTGGCATGAGGAAGGTGATGGCAATGCCTGCGAACGCCAGCGACATACCCAACCACTGAATCGCGCTAAGCCGTTCCTCCGGCAAGCGCAGGTGCAGACCAATGGCGGCAAACAAGGGCGCCGTATACAGGAAAACCGCCATATGCGAAGCACTTGTCCAGCGTAACCCTTGCGCGATGAACAGAAATTCACTCGCGAACAGAACGGCCACGACCAATCCGGAGCGGCACCAGACGCCGGGTAACCACACTTCCCGCATGATCGATTTTCCGATCAGCCAGACCAAGGCTGCAGCGACTCCGGAGCGAACGGCAACCTGCATGAGCGGTGCTATGTCACCGGCAACCGCCTTGATTGCCACCTGCTGGGCGCCCCAGATGAGACACAGCAGCACCATTACTGCCGTGGCAGTCCCATCGACTGACTTCCTCACTGGTCGGCACCTTTTGTCATTGATTTGGACAATAATTTATTTCTCACTCGGCAGGCCCAACAGCCGATGGCGAAATTCGATTGTGGGAAAGTACTCAAGCCACTACAAATCATATGTTTTCGATCTATAGAAGAGAAAAACTACGCCATGAGAGCTGATACGCCCCTCAGGGCCATCGCATGCTTTGACGCGGTCATGCGCACCGGCAGCGTCAGCCTTGCTGCAAGCCAGTTGTTCGTGACACCGGGAGCGGTAGGGCAACAGATTCGCAAGCTGGAAGGTTGGCTGGGGACGCCACTGTTCGTACGCAATGTGCGCAGGCTGCAACCCACGGCGCAGGCGCTGAGTTACTGGGAGCAGGTCAAGCCGGCGCTTCGCCAGCTGGAGACAGCCAACCTAGCCGTGCGGGTTCTTAGAGACAGGCAGGTACGGCTAAGCTTGCCGCCGGCATTCGCTAACTCCTGGTTCGCAAAGCGGATGCCATTGTTCATGGAGCGGCATCCAGAGGTGCAACTGCACTTGAGCGCATCCACCGATAACGTGGATTTCCATGACGCTACCTGCGACCTGGCGGTGCGGCATTTCGATGGACATAGCAGTGACGTGAGCGCAGAACTGCTCTTGCCAGACGAGGTCAGGGTCTATTCCAGCCCGGCGTAACGCGAACGGCTCCAGTTGCATAGCCTTGATTGTTTGCCGGGAGCCACCTTGATCTATACGACGTCTCACGCTCACTGGGCTCAATGGCTATCATCGGTCGGTATGTCCGCCGATAGCTTTTCCAGCAGCCTCAAGTTCGATCAGTCTGAGCTGGCAATCGACGCGGCGCGTCGCGATCAGGGTTTAGTGCTCACCAGCCCTTGGCTGGTTGAGGAAGACGTAGAAAGAGCCCTTCTCGTACCTGTCTTTGACGCTGTACTGAAGACTGGCAAGGGCTATTATTTGGTTCAGGCCAAAGATGTAGTGCTGGGTGAGGCAGCACAGCTGCTGCGCCGGTGGCTTTGCGACGTAGCGCAGCGCGTTCAAAAAAATTGATAATTTGAAGTCCAGGAAGAATAAATCCGTCCTCTTTCCGGGGTTTCGATTGCGTCCAACGGATCTTTCGACGAAGTCGAAATAGGAAAATCATGGCATTCATTGCTACCTGCGTTGCGTCCCTGTTTTTTTGGGTTGTTGTTTCAGCACTCACAGGAACCAAGGAACCTTGGGACCTGGCCAGTTACTGGACCCTCATATATCCCGCAGCGCTTGCTCTGTCAGCGATGCTTGGAGCCGTGCTAAAAAACGCCCAATGGTCCGCAGGCGCCGTCGTAATGCTTGCTCAGATCCCGGTGATGTTGGTTACCTCTGGTGCTTCCCCGTTGCTGGGTGTTGGCATCCTGTATGCGGCTATTCTCTCGATTCCGGCCATAACGCTTTCCTGGCTCGCCGGCAAAGTACGGCAGGCTTGAACTCAGAACAGCGCGATGACGCCTATTGCATGATCGTTCAAGCCCTGCGCCATTCTTCTGGCTAACATGACTTTCCTCACCGACTCGAGTATCCGTCATGGCTCAGCCTCCCGCCTCCCCCATAAACCTCACCCAAAAAGCCGCCCTCATCGACCAACACTGGAGCCCGCGCGTCGTCGCCGAAATGAACGACTACCAGTTCAAGGTGGTGCGTATCGAAGGCGAATTCATCTGGCACGCCCACCCCGAAACCGACGAGGCATTCCTGGTGCTGGAAGGCACGCTACGTATCGACCTTCCCGACGGCCCCGTCTATGTAGCGCCAGGCGAACTCTACGTGGTCCCTCGCGGCATTGAACACCGCACGGCCGCCGAAGGCGAAGCCAAGCTGATGATGATCGAGCCACGGGGCATTTTGAACACCGGTCATGAAGGTGGGGACCGAACCGCCTTGAATGATCAGTGGATTTGAATACTGGCTTTGGGTCTGGACACGATTATCATCAACGCACCGCGATGACACCGTCTCCAACCCCAACGTTGAAACTTATGAATAAAAACGAATGGCAAGCCCTGAAGCTCAGGCTTAAAAAGTACCTGGCGATTATCTTCGCGCTCTGCCTTACGGGGTTTCTCATCTACGCCTATCTGCACAAACCCGAGCTTCCCCCCCAAATAGTCCTGAAGCAAAACTTCATACCGGGGGAATGGCTTTATATCGTCGAGGAAGCCAGGGATCGTTCGGAACCCAAGACGCTGAAGTTCTATATGGATTACCGTGAATCGACAGACGCAACCATGAAGGTGTACCTCGGCAAAACCCCGCCGTTCCTGGTCTCGGACACCGACTTGAAAGACGTGGTCATCCAGCGCGTCGCCAACGGCCTGCACATCAAGCTCAAAGGCGCCGTCAGCCGTTATCACAGCGACCTATACCTGAGGGACGGCGACACTTACACCACGTATCGCATAAGCCTCGAACAAGTTGAAACCCGACCGCCCTTGCCGAGCGGTCGGTAAGCTTATTTCAACAGGGCGATCAGCGCGCACACCAGCGTGATCGCCAGTGCCGGCCATTGCATGGGCATGAAAAAGAAGTGATGGCGAACGCCATCGGCGTGAACCTTTCGATTCAACACCAAGCCCAGCACAACGTTGATCGCCGAGCCCATCCCGAACCCCATCAACACTTGCATGAGCGAGGTATTGCCGGGCTTGACGCTCGGATCCGGCCACAGCCACATCAACAGCAGCACCATCGCCACGGGTGTAAACAACGTGAGCCAGCCTGCACCGCGATAGATCATCGTTCAGTCCTCATCCTTAAAGCTGCCGGCTCACGCCAACTCGCGGGTTTGTTCTTCGACTGCCAATACGGCATCGAGGGTGTTGAGGAACAGGTCGTGGCTGAGGATGCCAGTGGCGATGGTCGACAACACAGCTTTGCCGCTCTCGTCCTTGATTACCACTTTTTCGGTCCAGGCATTGAGATCGACGGTGCGCAGCGAGGACATCGGCACTGCGCGCCCCTGGTAGTCCAGAAACGCGCGGCTGACCATGATCGGCGAGGTGGTGATTTTCAGGAAGTTGCCGCTCACGCGCTTGCCCCAGACCTGCCCCGAGCTGATGCAGTTGAACGTCACCGCCCCACCCGTTTCCAGCGTCGCGATCACTGCCGGCATGCGCGCGCGTACATGCAGCTCGCGCACCAACTGCTGGAATTCGTAAAAGCCCTTGAGGGTTTCAATCACTCGGTGAAAAGGCTCCGACGCGTTACGGCGATAGGCCAGATTGGTGATCATGCCGGTCATCACGGTTTGCCCGGAGCCAAACAGGTACAGGTCTTCGATGTCGGTAAAGGCGGTGTAGTCGTGCTGGTCGTTGATGAAGCGCTCGATGCCGTGCTCATACACGTTGTAACGCGGCGCGCGCAGTTTTCTGTGCCAGGCGTAGCCGGCAAACACGCCCAACGCGAGAACGGCGAGCAAGGCGCTGGTGAAGTAGATCACGGTTTGCGGGCTGCTGAAGCTGAACGACATGCCGCGGACGGTCTGGCCGACGACGGGGCCGTTACTGCCCGCCGGCAGGATGGTGCCCAGGTACAGCACAAACACTGCGAGCCCCAGCAACACGACGCCAAATATCAAACTGAAGATCAGGAAACCCTTGCCGTGGCGGAAACTGGCGATCAATTCGCCGGTGGCGGATGGCGTTTGGGTGGAGGATGACTGCATGGGTGTTTGCGTCCTTGTAGTGGGTTAGGTCTTGCACCCTATCCTTCTGGTGACCGGGTGCAGTTGGCACGGCGAGTTGGAACATGGCTAATTAATATCGTTCCTTGACCAGAGGACAGTACGGCTGCGCAAGCCAACCGGTTCACACTATGGGGTCTTTTTTTTCCCGTGCAGAACAGTGATCATCGCCCCCCCAAAGCCCCAGGAATCAACACCATGGAATTGACGCTGGAAGCGGTTGCGCTCTTTGCACTGAAGCTTTCGCACGAGACGGACGGCGGCAGCCCGGTTTTGCGCGATGATCCGGTGATGGAGGCGTACGACCGCGAGGTATTTGGGTTGTTGGTGCGCCAGGGGGATTTGGCGGGGATTCGGTTGAAGCTGGATGAGTGCCTGACCTCAGCGCTCGAATCACTGGGCGGCGCCACGACCGTGATGGGGCGCGAGCTGCAACGACTGGCAACCGCCGTACAAAATACAGATCAGCTCAACGCACTGAGCGTACCGCTAACCACCCTCAAGGACTACCTGAAAGACATCCAGTGAATCGGTGATCAGCATTCCGGCGAGATACACCATCAACACCGCCACCCCCGCATCCAGCCAGCGCCACACCACCGGTGTTCTAAATAACCTAGTCAGTCGCTGACAACCAAGCGCCAGCAATACAAACCACAATAGCGACGCGGTCATCGCCCCCGCCGCAAAGATTGCTTGTTGGCCTGCCGGCTTAGCGGCGCCGATCGAGCCGATCAGCACGACGGTATCGAGCCATGCGTAGGGGTTGGCAAAACCCAGCACCATTGCCGTACGCAACAGCCCTCGTTGCGAATTGCCGCCTTGGGTGTCCGGCAAGGACTGGTCACGCAGGCAAGCCAGCAGGCGCTGGCCACCGAACCACAGCAAATACGCCGCGCCGGAAAGAAGCAAGAGCGCTACCAGCTTGGGACGGCTTTCCAATAGCGAACCCAAACCCGTGATGCCCGCGGCGATCAATAACATATCGGAGACTACGCAGACGGCCACCACACCCCAGATGGGACCACGGCTGACACCTTGGCGGATGACCAAGGTGTCTTTGGGACCGGGGGCTGCGAACAAGCCAATGCCCAGGAGCAAGCCTTCAAGGTAGAGCGCACTGAAGTACGGGGCCATAATGTGTCCGTGCCCGCGGGCACATTTAGAGAAGCTGAATAGGCTGGTTACCAAACCGGATGTGACGAGCGTTTACGGCGCCACTCATGTCAATTGCCTGCCTGCGGAAAAAACTGGTTAACACTTGCCCTGGGCTCGGGTTCGCAAAGTAGATCAACGAGCTTCTGGTCACCGGCCTCTGGGACGCGAGAACCGCGTGATAAGCGGCAGGAATTGCATGATCTGAAAGCTCAGTCAGCAAAGACCCTGCTAGCACCGCAATCTCATTTTCCAAAAGACGCACAGGTTCAAGCGAGCCCCCTTTCACCAAAACCAGCCCTTCGCGGGTAGGTTTGATAAAAGACAACATATGACCGTCTTCATGAGGATCCTGGGCGAATCGACGCTCGATGTTTACAGCCTGAGCACCGTAGACACATAACTGTACGTAGGAAGCCAAGCGAAATGGACCGAGTGGCGCTACTCCGAACTCGTCGCAGATGCCGTCCATTAACTCCTGAGCCAACGTGCTGATCTGTTGCTCAAAGATATCCACCGCCGCGAAAAAGCCGCTCTTGGTGAACTCATAACCTATTCGCTTCGACGCATGCGCAGGCCAATAACAGAATCGCTCACAGAGGTCAGGCTGATCCTCAATACCTGAATATTCAGCGCCAAACGGGAAAAACCCGTCAGTGTCCTGACTGAACGAAAATGCTGCCTTGGTCGCTTGGGAGATTGACGAGTATCCATCAACAATTTGTTTGTAGTTTCCCAGCATGACTTCGGGTATTTGCAAGATACCAAAGCCTGATCGAACGATAGATTCACAGCACATTTTTATTTGAGTCATAGCTATATCCAAAGAGAGATGTAAAGGAATGCAACACACACTAGGTTCGCAAGCATGTGAGAAACCGCGACACTGGATATAGTCAACCAAAAATAGGGACCTATCCATGTCCTTCACAACGTCGCCAGCTGGGTGTGAGTGTGCATTGCTCGTTACACGCGGCGGCGAGCAAGTTGTACTTTTTGGTGAACAAGGTGACGACTTTCACCACGGACTGGGACCAACACGATTATGAGCATCAAAAACCGTGACACTCTCCGAGCCCTGGTGGTACGACGTAGCCGAGAGCTGGGCAAGTCCATGACTACGCTAGCCAAGGAAGCCGGTATCTCCAGAACCTACCTCTATGGTTTAGCAGGAGGCGTCTCAAAAGACCCATCAGTTCGCACCTTGATCAAACTGGCCAAAGTGCTGCAGGTTTCCCCGCTGCTGCTGTTCCGTTACTTCGCCGACTTGGCGGGGGCTCCCGTCGACTCCAGCTCAATGGCGACCACCAACCGGGCAGTGGGCTTGCATGATTCAAGTGACATCGCCGTCTTCAACGCAGACGTCACTACGCCCGACCAGACCGTCGTGCTGCCTGGCGAAATTTTTCAGAAGACATGGGAGATTCAGAACCTCGGCACACGCCCGTGGCGGGGCCGAAAGTTGGTGCGCGTTGACGGTGAGTACGTCATCGCACGGCGCACCGCCATGGGCGCGCCATTGGAAGTCGTCATGGACACGCATCTGCGCAGCCTTAACAACGAAATCCTCATCGCAGAAACACTGCCTGGGCAACCGGTGCATATCACGGTGGAATTCGCCGCGCCCAAGGAAACCTGCGCAGTCACTTCCATCTGGCGGATCGAGGATGAACATGGGCAACCGTGCTACGGCCCTGAGTTCATTTTGCATGTGATAGTAAACGTGATGGCGCGCTGAGCTACTTGCGCCCTTCCACCACCATCCGCACCGCCAACCCCATCAACACCGACCCCATCAGCCAACGCTGCACCACCTGCCAGCCCGGCCGGGTGACGAAAAATACGGCGATGGAGCCCGCCAGGGTGGCAATCACCGCATTCACGCTTACGCTGATAAGAATCTGCGTGAAGCCCAGCACCAGGGATTGCATCAGCACACTGCCATGGCCGTTCGGGTCGATGAACTGGGGCAACAGCGATAGATACATCACCGCTACCTTGGGGTTCAGCAGGTTGGTCACCAGGCCCATGGTGAACAGTTTGCGCGGGCTGTCCTGGGGCAAATTCTGCACCTGAAACGGCGAACGGCCACCCGGCTTGACCGCCTGCCAGGCCAGATAAGCCAGGTACAGCGCCCCGCCAAATCGCAGCGCGTCATAGGCGAAGGGCACCGCCATTACCAATGCGGTAATTCCCAGGGCCGCGCACAGCATATACACCAGAAACCCCAACGCCACGCCGCCCAGGGAGATAAACCCGGCCGCGCGCCCCTGGCAGATCGACCGTGAAATGAGGTAAATCATGTTCGGGCCGGGCGTCAGCACCATGCCGAGGGATATCAGCGCATAGGCAAGCCAGTTGGACAGCTCAGGCATGGTCGGACTCCCTGGAGGTTGTTCTGTCGATGCGAAACATTTGGTCAACGTTGTAGCGTTGGACGCCATGGTAGGGCGTTCAAAATGCGCGCGTTAGATACAGATCCATGCTCAAAACGTCATACACCGACCGCAGCATTCACCCAAGGGCAGACACATGATCGACTTCAATAACAAAGGCTTCTTCAAACTCAAACAAAACAACGAATACGCCGAACGCGTGGCGTCATTGCTGCTCGATGGCGAGGAAGTGGTAGACGCGTACAAGGCCATGCGCGACGGCGTGGTGTTCACCACCAAGCGCATCATTGCGGTGAATGTTCAGGGAATCACCGGCAGCAAGAAGGACTTCACGTCGCTGCCCTACAAGAACATAGTGGCGTATTCGGTGGAAACGTCGGGTACGTTTGATTTGGATTCGGAGTTGGAGATTTATTTTTCGTCGTTGGGGAAGGTGAAGTTTGAATTTACCGGGAAGACTTCGATAGTTGAGATTTCACGCTTGATTTCAAAGCACTTGCTGACTTGATCGGGAACAAAAAAGGGGGGCTGGCGTGCCTGCGAAGATGTCAGCCGCCATACCATGATCGTCCCCCGCTCTGCGTGGTAATGCCGCCTGGGACGCTCCGCGTCCGGTCACGAAGAGCAATGCGTACAGGTGACGCAGAGCGTCACGGGATGCATTACCACGCAGAGCGTGGGAACGATCAACGAAAAATCGCAATATTCGAAACCATCTGCGTCACTGTCTACTTTTCCCACATCCAACGTCGGACACTGCCAATTCAGTCCCGTGATATCCCCCCGTAGGCTCACTCCCTCGCACAAGGAAGTGAGCCGGTCATGTCAGAACGTTCTTATCCACCTACTGAAGAAGCGCTACGCAGGCAGCGAATCCTGACACCGCAACCGTCGCGGGCGCTCTATTCGCCGACGATTGATCTATACGAACCCTCCCCTGCACCTGCCCCCACGCCGGCCAAACCTGCCGGCTGCGTCTTTATCAAGCCCTGCCAATTGCCGGACGGTTTCACCCGCTACGTAGACCCCACCGGTTATGTCCCGCTGGAGTTGGTCAGGGAGTACGCCCAGTTCAGCCTGTTGGGTGGGCGCGAGGTGGACGGACGAGGCGCGGTGGCCTTGCGCAAGATCGGCGGCAGCACGTTGCCCATCGGCTTGGGGCAGTTGGCGTTGCGTTCGGCGGTGTGGGAGTCGGCGGCGACTGCCGTCGGGTCTGTCGCCGGTGGCCTGTTGGCCGGTTTGGTGGCGCTGGCCTGGCCGTCTGAGCTGGGTGACAGCGCGCTCTACAGTGAAGAGCAACTGCGCTCGATGGACCGGGCGCGGTCGCAGATGCGTTTGCATATCGAACAACGCGAGGACGGTACGCTCAAGGGGTATGGGTTTTACACCGGCAACCATCCGAGCTGGCAGATGATCGATGTGGTGCAGTTCCAAGCCCGCGGCGATCAGTTTGTGGCGGATTTGGGTGAGGGAGTCGAGTTGATCTGGACGCCTGCGGTTGATCCCAATGACACGCTAGGTATTCCAGCCTTGGAGGCTGCGCCGCAAGCGCCGGTGATCTGGATTTATCCGCCGACGGAGAAGGCCGCGCAGATTCTGGTGAACCCGATTTATCCGCCGGAGTATCGGGATTTTATTCTGGTGTTTCCGGTGGGGTCGGGGGTTCGGCCGTTGTATGTGGTGGTTAATGAACCAAGGAAGGGCTTGAGAAATCCGGATCATGATTACTTTCCGGCACCAAATACCGAGGACATCACTGGTTTCCCTGGCTTGATAAAGCAAAAGCGAAAGAGCCAAAGAAAAGGCGGTAGTGGCCTTCGTGAACGTTGGAAGGACGCTAAAGGAAAGCGGCTTTTTGAGTGGGACTCTGAAAAAGGTGAGTTGGAAGTCTACCGATACAGCGACGTGAAACATTTAGGGTCATTTGACCCCTACACCGCAGAGCAACGGGGCCCTGCAAAAGATGAACGACGTATACAAAAATGAATGGGAGTTGTCTATGGCGATGAAGGTACGGCTGGAATGGTTCAATAAACAAACAGAAAGTCTGGAGGCAGATGAGTACTCAGCAAATCTTGATGAGGGCGATAGCATTCTCAACGCGCTCGGCTTACACGAGGAGCCTCACATTTACGCAGGAGGATTCGACGTTCTTCCAACGTGGATAGCGATTCTCCAGCCACATTTCCAGCATGTAATAGAGCCTTCACTTTTCGACTACCAAATATCCTTCCGCCACCAGGGCGCTTGGCCGCCCCCCCAAGAACAGCGCGAGAAACCATGAGGACAGCCATGAAAAAGCCCCCTCCTCTACCGCCCCGTCAATTCTCGGACCTACGGTGTGTATCACGGCAGTTGTCGCGTTTATCGGTAGATGATTGGATAGATGAAAAAGGTCGAAGGATTTATGAATGGGACTCCCAGCATGGCGAACTGGAAATTTATCTAGCTAGTGATGGGAGCCATATGGGTGCGTTCAACCACATAACCGGCGAGCAGCTAAAAAATCCGATGAAGAAACGAAACATCAAAAAGTATCTGTGAGGGCAACATGGGGCTCAAAGTCAGGTTGGAATGGTTCGACGGAACCACAGAGTGGCTAAGCGGGACGGAGGACTCGGCGGACTTGGGAAACGATTACTCCGTGATTTCTAAACTCGGATTGTCGGCAAACGAAGACGTCAATAACGGAATGTTTGAACTGCGAAAGGAGTGGCTATCAGTGATACAGGCTCATTTCTCCCATGACATAGTTCTTTCAGAAAGCGACTACTTCATCGCATTCGATTACGAGGATACACGCGACTGATTCGAACAGAATCAATGGGCATATTTGATCCGTATACCGTTGAATGTTAAGAAAAGGCGGTGGCCACGATTGCTCAGTTGAACCGAGGATGATCGTTCCCACGCTCTGCGTGGTAATGCCGCCTGGGACGCTCCGCGTCCCGTCACACAGCTCAACGCACAGGTGACGCAGAGCGTCACGGGATGCATTACCACGCGGAGCGTGGGAACGATCAACGCGTACAGGTGCCCGCCAACGTCGAGCCGATGAGATCGCGCAGCCACATATGGGCGGGGTCCCGGTGCAGTCGTTCGGGCCATAGCATGAGCATTTCAAAGCCCGGAATAGCCAGTGGAGGCGCCTGTACATGCAGGGCGGGCTCATCTCGCACCAGCCTTTCCGGCACCACGGCGACCACGTCGCTGTGCGCCAACGCCGAGACGAGCGAGTTGAAATTAGACACTGATAATACGACTCGTCGCTCCAGGCCTTTAGCCGCCAGAGCCTGGTCAGTGCTGCCGACGAACCCACCACCATTGGGTGACATGACGGCATGTTCCAGGCCGCAGAACGCTTTAAGCGAAAGCTTGGTTGTCAAAGCGGGATGACCGCGCCGCCCTGCCAGCACATAGCGCTCATGAACCAGAGACCGTTGACGCAGTTTTGGCGGCGCGTCATCGCGAGTATGCAGCGCCAGATCGAGCTGGCCGTTTTCCAGATCACTGGCAAGACTGACGGGAAGCTTGTTCAACAGCGCCAGGCGCGTATTCGGCGCCAGGCGTCTGAGCAGCGCCAGCGAGGGCCAGACTAAGGCGGTTGCTGCGTAATCACTGGCAGCCACCCTCCACGTCTGATTGGACAATGCGGGCTCAAAGGCGGCACTGGGACTCAATGCGCCTTCCAGCGCTATCAGCGCTTCGCGCAGCGGCCCACGTAATTCACGGGCACGCTCGGTAGGCGACATGCCCCGGGGGCCGGGCAACAACAAGGGATCGCCCAGAATTTCTCGCAGCCGCCCTAGTTGCAGGCTGACGGTCGGCTGAGCGAGGTTGAGCAAGCGCGCCGCCCGTGTAACGTTTTGTTCAGACAGCAGTGCATCCAGCGTGACCAGCAAATTCAGGTCCAGGCGGCGCAAGGTATTGTGCATGTAAATACCATATGTTTCGTAAATTCATTTCTATCATACCGGGTTCGTCGTTACGGTGAGGCATACCCCCATTCGGAGCGCCTCATGAAGCTACTACTGATCTACGCCCACCCGGAACCCCGTTCGCTCAATGGCTCGCTCAGGGACTTCGCAATCGCTCACCTGAAGACCGCAGGTCACGAGGTCCAGGTTTCCGATCTCTACGCCATGCGTTGGAAAGCCCCGATTGATAGTGACGACGCTCCAGGCTATGACGATGAAAAACCTTTCAACCCGGCGCTGGAATCACAACGCGTTTTCGCCGCCGGCACCCAACCGGCAGACATCAAGCAAGAGCAGGCCAAACTGCTGTGGGCGGATGCGGTGATCTTTCAATTCCCACTGTGGTGGTTCTCGATGCCGGCGATTCTCAAGGGCTGGGTCGAACGCGTCTATGCCTACGGGTTCGCCTACGGCGTCGGCGAACACAGCGAACGCCACTGGGGCGATCGCTACGGCGAGGGCAGCATGGCAGGAAAGCGCGCGATGCTGGTGGTCAGCATGGGCGGGTGGGAGTCGCACTACAGCGGTCGAGGGGTGAACGGGGCGCTGGATGACCTGCTATTTCCTATCCAGCATGGGGTGTTGTTCTACCCTGGATTCACAGTCATGCCGCCCTTCCCTATCTATAAAACCAGCAAAATGGACGCCGCCCGCTTCGAACAGCTATGCACGGCCTATGCTGCTCGGCTGGACAATCTGTTCGACGACAAGCCTTTGCCATTTCGTCGTCAGAACGCAGGGGACTATGACATTCCGTCACTGACACTCAAGTCGCACCTTGCCGCCGGTCGTAACGATTTGGGGATCCATATCGTTGAGGACATGGCGCCTGAAGGCTAGACATACCCCGACAAACTCAAGCGGCGGCTGGAGACCACCGCTTACGTCATCACTCGGGCTGAAATGTCTCAAGGTACGCCAATATATTTTCGATCTTCTCCTGATCACTGATGCCCCAGAAGATCATCCGCGTGCCGCTCACTACTTTCTTCGGCGCTTCGATGTAGGCGGCAAGTTTGTCCCGGGTCCAGACCACGCCTGAGTTTTTCATCGCCTCGGAATATTGGTAATCCGTGGTAGTCCCCGCCGGCCGGCCGATGATGCCGTTGAGTTGCGGGCCGAAACCTCCGCGCGCGTCTTCGCCGACACTGTGGCAGCCACCGCAGGTCTTGGCGAAGAGCTTCGCGCCCGCCTCGGCATCGCCGTCGGCAAGTGCCGCGTGGGTATTAAAGATCAGGACGAGGGTGAACAAAGCGTACTTCATGAGGAACTCCACATCGGCTGTTGCGGGCAATTATGCCTGCTTCTCAGCGGCACGGGAGCTTGCTGCACCTCCCGGCAAGTACGCAATCTAGACCCCTTCAAGCACCACCCATCGTTTAAGCGCTATGCCGATCGAACCTATGCCACCTCGCTCCACTCAACTGACTGAACCCTGATGGTGGAGTAAGGAATCATGGCTCAGCCATCGATTTTAGTATTGGAAGACGACGAGATCATTCGGGCGCTGATGGTCGATGTACTGGAAGATTTCGGCGCGCTGGTGACGTCATTTCCTTCAGCCGATGAAGGAATGATTTATCTGGAACGGGGCGATGATCCGGTGGACCTGATTGTCAGCGATATTCAAATGCCGGGTTTGCTCAACGGTTTTGATCTGAGCAAGGTGGTGGCGCACCGCTGGCCGACGGTGCAGGTGGTGTTGACGTCCGGCAACGCACATCTGGCGGCGCAGTTGGGCGGCTCGGTGCGCTTCCTGCCCAAGCCCTGGAGCACTCAGCACTTGATTGACTGTGTGCAGACAGCGCTGAATCAGCAGGGCTCGACCATGCATTGATAGCGTCGCGATATCACCGTGAGCGAACTTCCCGGTCAGCCCGTTGGTCCACTGTTTAGCTAAGGAACGACATTTCTGATCCGTTAGTCTGCCTTTTCGCTTTACGCGTTTAGTTACCGACTACGAGTTGTGTAGAATCGTCGCCCATTTCGCGCGTCATTCATGGCCGAGAGGCCCACAGTTCGAGCTTACTGAATGCATTCTCAGGCCCATGACGTCGATGCGCCCCCACTGCTGGAAGCGTTGCGCACGGGCACGGCCTTGCTGCATGTCGCGCTGGAAAAACGCCTGCCGTTTTTCTCCGAACGCCTTGATGCGCAGTGGTATCAGCGCCTGCTCCAGGTGTACTTCGGTTTTTATCAGCCTATGGAAGCGGGGTTGTACGGCAGTGGCTTGATTCCTGAAGGTTTGGACACAGCTGCACGTGTGAAAACACCGACACTGCTCGCTGATCTACACGCCCTGGGTCTGGATGATCAGGCCATCGACACCCTGCCCCGTTGCCTTTTACTTCCAACACTCGACACCCCGGCCGCCTGCCTTGGCGCCCTGTACGTGCTGGAGGGCGCAACGCTGGGGGGCCAGGTGCTTCGACGTGAGATGGCTCAGCGCCTGGGCGTGAGCACGGACAACGGCGGCGCTTTTCTGGACATCTACGGGATAGAGACCGGGCGGCGCTGGAAAGATTTTCTTGTTTATCTGGGCGACCAGCCGCTGGACGCGCCCGCAAAACAACGCGCCGTGGACGCTGCCCGCTCGACATTCAGCTGCTTTGAGCAATGGCTCGACAGCCAGGAGGTACTGCTATGAAACCCGACGATTTTGAAGAACTGCTTGCCAACTGTGCTGACGAACCTATCCGTTTCCCAGGGGCAATCCAGCCTCATGGTGTACTGTTGACGCTGTCGGAACCCGGCCTGGATATCATCCAGGTCAGCGCCAACGTCGGCACCCTGTTCGGCCACCTGCCCGAATCGCTGCTCGGCCAGCCGCTGCACGGTTTGATCGGCGTCGAACACGCCCAGGCCGTGCAGGCCATGGCCCAGGCCAATACCTTCTTCGACATGCCGCCGCTGCACGTCACCCTCAACGGCGCGGATTTCGAAGGCTTGCTGCACCGCCACCGGAACGTGCTGGTGTTGGAGTTCGAGCCGCGGCTCAAAGACTTTCGCCCGCGGGCACTGAACGGTCGCACCAGTAACCTGAGCAAGATGCTGCAACGTTTGCAGGCGGCGAAAACCCTGCAGGCGTTGTACGAAATCAGCGTGAATGAAATCCAGGCCATGACCGGTTACGACCGCGTGCTCATTTACCGCTTCGAAGAGGAAGGCCACGGTCAGGTGATCGCCGAAGCGTCGGCACCGTCCATGGAGCTTTTCAACGGGTTGTTTTTCCCCGCCTCCGATATTCCCGAGCAGGCCCGCGAGCTGTATCGCACCAACTGGCTGCGCATTATTCCCAATGCGGCCTACGAGCCGGTGCCGTTGGTGCCCAAGCTGCGGCCGGACACCGGCGAACCGCTGGATTTGAGTTTCGCCACCCTGCGCAGCGTGTCGCCGATTCATTGCCAGTACATGAAGAACATGGGCGTGCTGTCGTCCATGAGCATCTCGTTGATGAAGGGCGACAAGCTCTGGGGCCTGATCAGTTGCGGCAATCGCGAGCCACTGCTGGTGCCGAACGAGTTGCGCACCGCCTGCCAGACCATTGGCCAAGTGCTGTCATTGCAGATCAGCGCCATGGAAGCCCTGGAACTGAGCCGTCAGCGCGAGGAAAAACTCCAGGCGCTGACGCGCCTTGATCAAGCGATGAAGGCCTCGGACGAGAATGTGTTCGATGGCTTGGCCCAACAGGGCCAACTGCTGATGGATCTGGTGCGGGCAGGCGGCGTGGCGATCATTGAGGACAAGCAGTTGCACCGCTACGGCAACTGCCCGCAGCCGGCGCAGATTCGTGCGCTGCACAAATGGCTGCAAGAACGCGGCGAACCGGTGTTTGCCAGCCACAATCTGGTTTCGCTATACCCACCGGCCGCCGAGTTCCAGCCAGTCGCCAGCGGCGTGCTGGCGCTGCAACTGCCCAAGCCTGTGGACAACGGTGTGCTGTGGTTCCGCCCGGAAGTCAAAGAAAACGTCAACTGGAGCGGTGATCCGCAAAAGCCGCTGGACTTGGAAAACTCCGACGCCGGGCTGCGCCTTCGCCCACGTACATCGTTCGAAATCTGGAAGGTCGAAATGGCCGGCATCTCCACCAAGTGGAGTCACGGCGATCTGTTCGCCGCCAACGATCTGCGCCGCTCGGCACTGGAAAACGACCTGGCGCGCCAGGTCAAGCGCGAGCAACAGGCCGTGCGCGCACGCGATGACTTGGTGGCCGTGGTGTCCCACGACCTGCGTAACCCCATGACTGTCATTTCCATGCTCTGCGGCATGATGCAGAAGGCCTTCAGTTCCGAGGGCCCGCATACCTCGCGGCGCATCGCCTCGGCCATCGACACCATGCAACAGGCCGCCGGGCGCATGAACGTGCTGCTGGAGGACTTGCTCGACACGTCGAAAATCGAGGCCGGGCGCTATGTCGTCAAACCTGTGGCGCTGGATGTCAGCCAGATGTTCGATGAGGCCTATTCGCTGCTTGCACCCTTGGCGATGGAAAAAGGCATCGACCTGTCGTTCAACGCCGAACCCGGGCTGCTGATCAACGCCGACCCGGAGCGCTTGTTCCAGGTGCTGTCGAACCTGATCGGCAACGCCATCAAGTTCACCCCGCGCCAGGGCAATATCGGCATCAGCGCCATGAGCAATGGTGAAGAAATCGTGTTCTCGGTGCGCGACTCCGGCGAAGGCATTGCACCGGACCAGTTGCCTCACGTGTTCGAGCGCTATTGGACCAAAACCGAAAACAACCCCACCGGCAGCGGCCTGGGGCTGTACATCACCCAGGGCATCGTCCAGGCCCATGGCGGCAAGATCGTTGCCGAGAGTGAAGTGGGACGCGGCAGTGAGTTCCGGTTTACGGTACCCAAGGTGATTGAAGACTCGCACACCTGATGCCGTAGAGCATGTGCGGGATGTTTTCTGAAAACGCTCGTCAGCTGTAGTCATATCTTGCAGCATCGCGTTTATAGCGGACCCGCTTGTGCCGCTATTAAGGTAGGCCTTACTTCGCTCCGACAGGCGAAGCCACCCCTACTCATAGAAGGAAACATCCATGGTCAGCGGAATGAATCACTCACTGGGCAGCCTTCAATACCCACCTGTGCAGCAAAATGATGCAGGACCCCAACGCACAAAGCGCAGCACCGACACCACAGGCATGCAACGCAATGCCCTCGAGCCTGAAGGCATGACGGCCGATGACCGACGCAGAAACAAGGGCGGTGGCCTGGACAGCCTGGGTCGGGGCAACGCGCTTTAACCGGCGCGTACGAGGGTCGGTGTACGGCCCTTCGTACCCCTCAATAACAAAACCATGACATTCACTGGCTTAAACTCACCGGTTCAATCCAGCCTGGGACCACTGCCTGCATGCCGCATTCCGACACACTGCCTGCCGTTCTGGCCGGCCCTCTGCTGCGACGCCTCGAAGCTCGGCGCCTGGTGTTGTGGCTGGTAGGAAGTCGAGCACTGGAACTGACGTTGAGGCTGCATCTGCCCGCGCAGACACTGGAGATCCCCCTTGACTGCAACGTCGTAGCCGTCGGGCGTCATGCATTTATTCACTTGATCGATGTGTCGCTGGACGAAGCGCTGCCCCTGGACGTGGCGATCAGCTATGACCTGGTTTTTGCCAATACCGGCATCGCTGAGTGGGCACCGCATCTGTTGTACGCCGGTGCTCAATACCCCAGTTTCGTGCTGCATAGCCGTATCCATCAATTGGTGCACGGCTCATGCCGCAAACCCCATCACAGTGCCGACGAAGGTTTACTGTGCGTCGACCGCCTGTTGGCCGACGCCCAAGCACCGGCCGAACGTCCGGCCTTACTGATGATGAGCGGCGACCAGATTTACGCCGACGATGTCGCCGGGCCGATGCTGCGTGCGATTCATGGGCTGATTGCACGGCTGGGCCTGTTCGATGAATACCTCGAAGGCGCAGTGGTCGATGACAGCGCCAGCCTCTACCGGCATCCCGCCAGTTACTACCACCGTGCCGATTTGCTGCCGGCACTGGACAGCAACGAGACGTTGCGCGAACGCTTCTTTGGTGGCGTGAAAAAGCCGATTTTCACCAGCAGCACCGCCGATAATCATCTGGTGACCTTTGCCGAAGTCATTGCAATGTACCTGCTGGCGTGGTCGCCAACGCCCTGGGCGCTGGTCACGCTTCAAAGCCCGCCCTTGAGCCCGGAACGGCAGCAGCGTTACGCCAGCGAAGAACTCCGGGTCGAGGGATTCCGCGACGGCCTGCCGAGTGTCGCGCGAGTATTCGCCCACTTGTCGACCTTGATGATCTTTGACGACCATGACATCACCGACGACTGGAACCTCAGCGCCCAATGGGAGGAAACCGCTTACGGCCACCCCTTCTCCAAACGCATCATCGGAAACGCCCTGCTGGCCTATCTGTTATGTCAGGGCTGGGGTAACCAGCCGGATGCGTTTGACGAACTGGTGAGCCGAACCCAAGCGCTGACCAGCCAGACCAAGGCCAACCATCTGGACGCAGCCGCGCAGGACGAACTACTCGAAGCGCTGCGTACATTCCAGCACTGGCATTACGTACTGCCGACCACCCCCGCGCTGGTGGTGCTCGATACCCGTACCCGGCGCTGGCGCAGCGAGTTCACCCTCAAGCAACCCTCCGGCCTGCTGGATTGGGAAGCCTTGAGCGAACTGCAACAGGAACTGCTCGACCATCCATCGGCCATCATCGTCTCGCCCGCGCCAATCTTTGGCGTGAAGCTGATCGAGACCGTGCAGAAAGTGTTCAGTTGGTGCGGCCATCCCTTATTGGTGGATGCCGAAAACTGGATGGCCCATCGCGGCAGCGCCCAGGTGATTCTCAACATCTTCCGACACTCGCGCACACCGGGTAATTACGTGATTCTGTCGGGCGACGTGCATTATTCGTTCGTCTATGAAGTGCTGATTCGCCACCGCAATGCCGGCCCCAGGATCTGGCAGATCACCAGCAGCGGCATCAAGAACGAGTTCCCACCACGGCTGCTGGAGTGGTTCGACCGTCTCAACCGCTGGCTCTACTCCCCACGCTCACCGCTCAACTGGTTTACCCGGCGCCGCACCATGCAGGTGGTGCCGCACATTCCGGAACATGCCGAGGCAGGGGAACGGTTATGGAATTCAGCCGGGATCGGTCAGGTATTTTTCAACGATCAGGGCCAACCTGAGGCAATTTATCAACACAATGCGGACGGCAAGCCTCGGACGAAAATGATTGCACCGCACCCTTGACCGCACATCTGACCTATTCAAAGCGCATGGGCCGCGTTATACAGTAGCGTCAGCCACGGAGTATCGGCGTCAACCACAGCTCACGCAGGAAGCGCGTCGATGGACGATACAGCCGGTAACGAAGCACCGCGTAATGACTTTTCCGACCTCAGCACCGACCTGTTGCATGCCGTCATGGAGCTGGTCAGCGACGGGATATGGGACTGGAATGCCAATACCGGATTCGTCTACCGCAATCCCGGTTGGTACGAGATGCTGGGCTATCCGTGCCACGCCCTGGAAAACAGCGTATTCACCTGGGAAAACCTGATCCATCCTGAGGATTACCCCCGCGTGATGGCCGACTTTGATGACTATATCTGCCAACGCGCCCCTCATTACCGAGCCGAATACCGCTGTCGAAAGCACGACGGCACCTACCTCTGGATCGAAGATCGTGGCTACATCATCGCGCGTAACCCCGACAATTCGGTCGCGCGCATGGTGGGCGTGCACCGCGATATCCATACGCGCAAATGCTCCCTGGAACGCCTGCGAAAGCGTAACCAGTCCCTCGAAGCCCTGGTGGTCGAGCGCACCCTTGAACTGTCGCGCGTCAATCAGCAGTTGCAATTGCAATTGGACGAAAACCGCTCCCTGGCCGAACGGGACGCCCTGACCCGCATCGCCAACCGTTATCGCCTGGAAAAAGTACTGCTCGAACAGTGCGACCGCGCCGAACGCTTTCGCCTGCCACTGGCGCTGGTGGCCATGGATATTGACGACTTCAAGCCGATCAATGACCGACATGGCCATGGCGTAGGCGATCAGACGCTGGTACGGGTCGTGGAAGGCCTGGAAGCTTGCGTACGTGCCGGTGACTTGCTGGCGCGCTGGGGCGGCGATGAATTCATGCTGGTCTTGCCCAACAGTACGCTGCAGACAGCGAAGGAACTGGCCGAACGGGTGCGTCATAAAATCCAGGAAATGCCCGCCGTCGGTGACGCCAGGATAACCCTGAGCCTGGGTGTAGTGGAGCGCCGGCTGGGCGAGTCACCGGCCGCTCTGATGACACGTGCCGATCAGGCGCTGTATCGGTCCAAGGCGGCGGGTAAGAATGGCGTGTCGGAATAACTCGCCGGCAACCTGACCTGACCGGTTCACCTTCGCAGTTGCCTTGACCTGACTCCCCTGCCCCCTGAAAATGCCCGACGCTTTTTGTCTCTCCCCGTTTACTGAAGTAGTGAAATTTCAATGTCCGATTCCTACACCGCTGAATCCGCCGAAGCCTCCGTAACCGCCTTGCACGCCAAAGCCGAGTACGAGAACGCCATCAATCTTTCACAGCATGTGCCAGCGGCCAAGATCATCAGCGAAATGGTGCTGGACGCGTTTCATACCTCCAAGGAAAGCGACCAGATCCGCGAGTTGCGCGTGGCTATCCGTCAGGCCCATGACGCCTTCGACGATGACAAGGCCTACGAGTTGATGGGCCGGCTCAAACAATTGAAAGACGCCGAAGCCGCCGATAACGCTGCCCTGGAAGACCTGAGCAGCAAGTTCTCCATCAGTCGTATCCTGTCCAGTTTCAAGGACGATCCCGAGTTTCAGGAGCTGGTCTACGGCTTGGCCCTCAAAGTGCTGAACCAGTCGCACCAGGCCATCAGCAACCCAAGCGCAGGCAAGGGCAAGGCCGCGCGCGCCAAGAAAGAAGCCGAGGTGTTTGTGATCAGCAAGGAGGGCGCCAGCGTCACCCTGCCACTGCGTACGCCGCGCTCCAGACTCAATGTCGACCGTGAAGCGTTCGAATTCCTGGGGTTCAACTTTGTCGGTGAGGGCGATGAAGCCGAGCCGGAGGTGGAAAGCTTTGTGGATAACGCCGGCACTGAACAGCCGCTGAGCCGCAAGAGCGTGATAGCTGCACTGCAACAGCAGACGGCCTTTGACGGCTACAGCATCGCCCAGCAGTAACGCATTGCCGGTCACACGGCAGGACTTAAGTTGGGGACGGGGCAAGTCCTGATGCAGGTCAGTTAGCGCAGATCCCCTGTGGGAGGGGGCTTGCCCCCGATAGCGGTGGGTCAACCAACATCAGTGTTTGCTGGGCCAACGTCTTCGGGGGCAAGCCCCCTCCCACATTTGATCTTCGCTGACTTGAGCATTTCGTTCGCTTATCTGACTGGCATTAAGGCTTGCCCCGTTCCCACCTTTTGTATGCGGTTCAGCTGACACGCACGATCTGCGTGGCGAACACCTGGCGAAACCGCTCCATCTCCTGGCGGTTACCCACCGTCACCCGCACCCACTGCGGCCAGTTGCTCCATACGCGCCCCACCAGCACATTCTGTGCAGCCAGCCGTTCGATCAGCGGCTGCGCAGGCTGCTTGACGTCGATCATGAAGCAGTTGCTCTGCGACGCCGTGCATCTGAACCCTCGCTCGTTCAACCAAGCGATAGTCTCGTCACGCAAGCCGGCATTGAGGGCCTTGCGCTGACCCAGCAGCTTGACGTCTTCCAGGCTGGCATGGGCACCCAGCAGGCTGGCACCGGCCGGCACATTGTCGCCGCCGAACACCGCCAGTTGCTCCAGCAATGCCGGGTGGCCGATTGCCAGGCCCAGGCGCGCACCGGCCATGCCGTAGATTTTCGAGAAGGTGCGCAGCACCAGCAGGTCATCGTGGTCCCTGGTCCAACTCACGCAACTGGGGGCATCGCAGAAGTCGATATAGGCTTCGTCCACCACCAGCACGCTGCCTTTGGGTTTGTTCGCCAGCGCCTGACGGATGGCCTCGGTGGGCGTCAGGGTGCCGGTCGGGTTGTTGGGGTTGCACAGGTACAGCATGCCTGCCTGGGGATCAGCCGCGAGCATGGCCGGTACATCATGGGCATGCCCGGCATCGAGGTTCACTTCGCGCACCGGCGCCTTGTTCGACGCGGCCGCCTGGCGCGGCACTTCGTAGGACGGCGTGGCCATCACCAGGCCACGGGTTGGGCGGGTGAACGCCAACACGGCATAGCGCAGCGCGGCCATGGAGCCGGCAAACACTGCCACGCTCTCTTCGGTAATACCTTGCTGCTGGGCAAACAGCGCAGCCAGCGCGTACATATGCCGATAGGGATACCGCCCCGATTGCGCGCTGCCCCGCTGCATCGCCTCAAGCGCCGCCGTCGACGGCCCGTAGGGGCTTTCGTTGTAGTTGAGCAATACCTTGTCAGAGGTCGCCGGCGCGGGGCTTGCAACGGCCCAATCCAGGTGCCCCAGCACCGGCAAGGCCGCGCCCAGGGCGAGAAGAGATCGACGACTGACGCTGACCATGGCAACTACTCCTTGTAGACGAACGTGGGATTCGTACGGGTCGTACAGAGAAGTATGACGAGGAAAATGCCGCCTGATTTAGCGCTTTATTGTTGAGCAACACGCATGTAACACTCCCGACCACGAAGCTGAAGAGCCCCCTGGCAGGCTCTAAATCGGCGGTTTCGCAAAGGAAAAATGGACGATCATGACTAAAAGGAGCGGGTGAGCACGTGATGCACAGACGGGAAAAAACCGAGCACCTGAAAAGCAACATCAGGTACTTGATCAAAAGTCGCGGCGAAACCCAGCTTTCTTTAAGCAACGCCGCCGGCCTGACCAGGACCACGATCTACAACATTCTGGAAGGCAAGGTCGCCAACGTACAGCAGTCGACCATCCGCAAAATTTCCGACTTCTTCGGCGTCTCTTACGAAGAAATCGAAACCATCAATTTCGAAGCCAAGGAAATCATCGAGAGCAACGTTTCCCCGCTGGGCAATATGAACCCGGCGGCGGTGCCTGTGCTCAAGGAAAGCCTGGTCATGCAGCACCTGGGCAAGCGTATCGGTGAGCTGTCCACGCTTTTCCCACTGACGTATTACTTCGGCTTGTCGTGCAATTTGATCGGCGTACTGCTGGAGAACGCCATTCCCGGACTCAACGAGCCTGGGGACCTGCTGATCGTGCAAAAAGGCGCGTGCAGCGACGACAAGGAAAAGCTGGTGTACGACCGCGCCACCCAAAAACTGTTCATTACCCTCGAGCCCTGTGCGAACTCGGATCGCCTGTGTGTCATCGGCGATATCTTTGAGGAGCGCTTCAATGACCTCGCTTGACGCTGCAGTTGAAAACAGCAAATACAAGCTGCTGGGCTTCGAAAATGACAAGCGCCTGGCGGTGGTCATGGTGATCGCCACCGGCAAGGTCATCAAGATCAAGCTCAGCGAAGTGCTCAACAGCGAAATGATGGACAACTTCAACAGGATGGAAATCAGGAACCTCTACAGGAAGTTCTATTCACAAGGCGGTGCGCTCACGGCCTACGACATGAACGACCGCAATGAAAACTCGTGGATGATCTACATCATCCTGAATTTGCTGCTGTTCACGTTTTATATCTTCACCAGTATCGCCGCGACCAAACCGATCTATCTGGAATCGATGGGCATCATCGTGACGCCGGGCACGTTCCTGTATCCCCTGACCTTTCTGATCGTGGACTTGCTGAACGAAAACTTCGGGCTGCGCCTGGCGCGCCGGGCGATTCTGTTCGCGTTTGCCAGTAACGCGATGATCATCATGCTGCTCTACGGCTCGACCTTTCTGCCCGGGCTGCCGGGCTGGAAACTGGATGGGCCGTACACCGACGTGATCCTGCAAGTCTCGT
The DNA here is from genome assembly GCF_022807995.1 of Pseudomonas orientalis. Taxonomy (NCBI): domain Bacteria; kingdom Pseudomonadati; phylum Pseudomonadota; class Gammaproteobacteria; order Pseudomonadales; family Pseudomonadaceae; genus Pseudomonas; species Pseudomonas orientalis. The sequence goes on from NZ_CP094351.1 coordinate 4,792,280, forward strand.
CGGTGCTGATCGCCTCGTCGGTGTCGTTCCTGGTGTCGGAGAACATCAACTCTTATCTGCTGTGCAAAATCAAAGAGCTGACCAACTCCAGGTACCTGTACCTGCGGATTTTCCTCAGTACGTTCTTTGCGGTCATTATCGACAGCGTCCTGTTCTGCTTTATCGCCTTCTATGGCGTGATGCAGACCAGCGATATCCTGAGCATGATCTATGTGCAGATCGCGATCAAAGTCGGCTTTGCGTTTTTCAATATCCTGCCGGCCTATGGGGCGCGGTCGTTGTTCAAGCGCTATCTGACCAGTGCATGAAACTCACGGTCACCGCTATCCCTGTGGGAGGGGGCTTGCCCCCGATGAGGCCGTGTCAGTCAGTGCATTTTTAACTGACACACCGCCATCGGGGGCAAGCCCCCTCCCACATTTTGACCTCACTTGGCTCTTGATCGAGTTACGTCAGCTGCAACTTGTGCTTGAGGCTGTGCATGACATCCGCTTTATTCTGCAGGTACTCATTCAAGCCCCGGGCGCGCAGGTTGCACGCATCGCAGTTGCCGCAACCGGTGCCAATGACGCCGTTGTAGCAGGTCAGCGTCTGCTCGCGCACCAGCTCAAGCTGCCCGTGGTAATCGGCCAGGGCCCAGGTCTCAGCCTTGTTCAGCCACATCAGTGGGGTATCGAGGCGCACGTCGTATTCCATGCCAAGCTTCAGGGCCTGGTTCAGCGCCTTGACGAACTCGTCGCGGCAATCCGGGTAACCCGAGAAATCGGTTTCGCACACACCGGTGATCACGCTCTCGGCCTTGACTTGATAGGCGTAGATCGCGGCCAGGGTCAGGAACAGGATGTTACGCCCCGGCACGAAGGTGCTCGGCAAGCTTTCCCCTGAGCTGTTCACCGTGGGCACGGGGATGTTGTCACGGGTAAGGCTGCTGATCGCCAGCTCATTGAGCAGGGACACATCCATCACCTTGTGCACGGTGGCGCCCAACTGCTTGGCCAACGTGCGGGCCACTTCGATCTCCGCCACATGGCGCTGGCCATAATCGAAGGTGATGCAGTGCACTTCGTCATACTGCTTCAATGCCTGGATCAGGCAGGTGGTCGAGTCCTGCCCGCCACTGAAGACCATAACGGCTTTTTTACTCATTGCTTTGCTTCCTGCATTCGAAGAATTTGGGTATAGGAGCGAGCTTGCTCGCGATCATAAAGGGCATACCATAAAAAACCCCGCGCTTCTTGCGAAGGCGGGGCCTTTACTGCTCAGAACACTCAGTGTGCGTAAGTCAGCAACAGCTCTTTCGGTACCTGGAAATCCAGGGACATCATCACGCTGAGCGCGGTGATGGTGAAGATCGAGAACACGAACAGCTTGCGCGCCCAGACGGTGTCATCCACCGCCTTGTAGCCGGTCCAGGCCATGTACAACCAGTACATGCCCATGGCCGCGGCGACGGCGAGGTAGCTCATGCCGGCATAGCCACTGAAGGTCAACATCAAGGTCGCCACAAGGAAGGCCAGGATGTAGAGCAGGATATGTTTCTTGGCCACCTGGATGCCACGCTTGACCGGCAGAACCGGAATCGACGCAGCCAGGTAGTCATTGAAGCGGAAAATCGCGATGGCGTAGGAATGCGGCATCTGCCACAGGCTGAACATCACCAGCAGCACCAGCGCGGCCATGTCGAAGCTATTGGTCACGGCCACATAACCAATCACCGGCGGCATCGCCCCCGACAGACTCCCCACCAGCGTGCCGTGTACCGACTTGCGCTTGAGGTAGAGGCTGTAGAGGCCGACGTAGATGACAAAGCCGATCACGGCAAACAGCGCCGCCAGCGGGTTGGCCACCTTGTACAGCAACACCACGCCCGCAACACCCAGGACGGTCGCGAAGATCAGTGCCAGTTTCAGGGAGATAAGCCCCTGGACCAACACGCGATTCTTGGTGCGCTCCATCTTGATGTCGATGTCACGGTCGATGCAGTTGTTGAACACGCATCCGGAAGCTACCACCAGGGATGTGCCGATCATCGCCGCCAGGAAGATGGCCAGATCGACATGTCCCTTGGAGGCCAGGAAGAAACCGCCCGCCACAGAAAGCACGTTACCGAAAATGATCCCCGGTTTGGTGATTTGGATAAAGTGCTTAAGCGACATCGGGTCTTACCTCACTTCGCCATCATGTAGGTGTGGATGCTGAACATGATCCACAGCGACAGACCAACCAGCAGAACGATCACCAGGCCCGCGAACACGAACGCAATCACGTTCTCGCGCTGCTCTTTGGAACGATCCAGGTGCAGGAAGTACACCAGGTGAACCAGGACCTGAATCACCGCGAACGCCAGGACGATCATCAAGGTGATCGACTTCGGCAGGGTTGGGTACATCACCAGGCCGAACGGGATCAGGGTCAGGATGACCGACAGGATAAAGCCGATGGCGTAAGACTTTACGCTGCCGTGGCTTGAATCGTGGCTGTCATGGGAGTGTGCATTAGCCATTACAGAGTCCCCATCAAGTAAACGACGGTGAATACGCAGATCCAGACCACGTCCAGGAAGTGCCAGAACAGGCTCAGGCAGCTCAGGCGGGTCTTGTTGGTGTTGGTCAGGCCGTGCTTATTGACCTGATACATCATCACCGCCATCCACAGCAGGCCGGCGGATACGTGCAGACCGTGGGTGCCGACCAGCGTGAAGAACGCCGACAGGAAACCGGAACGGTGCGGGCCGTAGCCTTCGGAGATCAGCAGGTGGAACTCGTTGATCTCCATACCGATGAAGCCCAGGCCGAACAGGAAGGTCAGTGCCAACCAGCTCAGGACGCCTTTCTTGTTGCCCTTGTAGAAGGCCAACATGGCGAAGCCGTAGGTGATCGAGCTGAACAACAGCAAGGCGGTTTCGCCGAGCACGTAAGGCAGTTCGAAGATGTCGTGGCCCGACGGGCCACCCGCTACGTTGTTTACCAGTACCGCGTACACCGCGAAGATCGATGCAAACAAGATGCAGTCGGTCATCAGGTAGAGCCAGAAACCGAAGACGGTTATTGGCCCCGAGTCGTGGTGATGGTCATCGTGCCCATGGTCATCGACATGGGCGTGTCCAGCATTGGTCACTAAGTTCGACATGGTTTAAGCCTGTTCCAACGAGGTTTCTACACGGTTGGCCGGAATCTTCTTCTCGGCTACCAGGCGAGCGTGCTGCTCGGCTTCGATGCGTTCGATCGTTTCGACCGGCACCATGTAGCCTTGATCATCACGGGCAGCGTGAATGATGAAGTAACCGATAGTGCCCACCAGGCCCACGATCGCCAGCCACCAGATGTGCCAGATCATCGCGAAACCGAACACGGTCAACAGCGCGCCCATCACCACGCCGGTGGCGGTGTTGTTCGGCATGTGGATCGGCTCGTAGTGCGCAGGTTTCTGGTACGCAGTACCGTCTTCCTTGGCTTCGGTGAACGCATCGATGGTGTTCGCGGTAGGAATCACGGCGAAGTTGTAGAACGGTGGTGGCGACGAGGTCGACCATTCCAGGGTGTGGCCGTTCCATGGGTCGCCGGATTCGCAAGCGTTCTGCTTACGGTCACGCACACTCACGTACAGCTGGATCAGCTGGCAGGCGATGCCCACAGCGATCATCACCGCACCGAACATGGCGACGTACAGGTACGGCACCCACTCAGGGTTGGTGGTGGCGTTCAGACGACGGGTCATACCCATGAAGCCCAGTGCATAGAGCGGCATGAACGCGACGAAGAAGCCCGAGATCCAGAACCAGAATGCAGCCTTGCCCCAGCCTTCGTGCAGCTTGAAGCCGAACGCTTTCGGGAAGTAGAAGCTGAAACCGGCGATGTAGCCGAATACCGCGCCGCCGATGATCACGTTGTGGAAGTGAGCGATCACGAACAGGCTGTTGTGCAGTACGAAGTCAGCACCCGGGATGGCCAGCAGTACGCCGGTCATGCCGCCGATGGCGAAGGTCACCATGAAGCCCAGGGTCCACAGGACCTGGCTGGTCATGCGTAGACGACCGTGGTAGATGGTGAACAGCCAGTTGAACAGCTTCACCCCCGTCGGGATGGAAATCAGCATCGTCGCCAGGCCGAAGAAGGCGTTGACGCTGGCCCCCGAACCCATGGTGAAGAAGTGGTGCAGCCACACCATGAAGCCCAGTACCGAGATGGCGCCCGATGCGTAGACCATCGAGTGGTGACCGAACAGGCGCTTGCCGGTAAAGGTCGAAATCACTTCGGAGAAGATACCGAACGCTGGCAGGATCAGGATGTACACCTCAGGGTGACCCCACGCCCAGAACAGGTTCACGTACATCATTGGATTGCCACCAAGTTCATTGGTGAAAATGTGGAAATCCAGGTAACGGTCAAGCGACAGCAGCGCCATGGTGGCGGCCAGGATCGGGAACGAAGCCACGATCAGGACGTTTGCCCAGGTGCAGGTCCAGGTGAAGATCGGCATGTCCATCAATTTCATGCCAGGGGCGCGCATCTTCAGGACGGTGGCCAGGAAGTTGACCCCCGTCAATGTCGTCCCGAGTCCTGATAACTGTAGCGCCCAGATGTAGTAGTCCACACCCACGCCAGGGCTGTATTGCAGGCCCGACAGCGGCGGATACGCAACCCAACCGGTCTTGGCGAATTCGCCGACGCCCAGGGACACGTTGATCAGCACCACGCCCGATACCAGCAGCCAGAAGCTCAGGGAGTTCAGGAACGGGTAGGCAACGTCACGGGCACCGATCTGCAGCGGCAAGGCAAGGTTCATCAGGCCGGTGAAGAAAGGCATCGCCATGAAGATGATCATGATCACACCGTGGGCGGTGAAGATCTGGTCATAGTGTTCAGGTGGCAGGTAGCCAGGCGAACCCTCGGTGGCCATGGCCAGCTGGGTACGCATCATGATGGCGTCGGCAAAACCACGCAGCAGCATGACCATGGCCACGATGACGTACATGACGCCGATTTTCTTGTGGTCGACCGACGTCAACCACTCGGTCCACAGGTAGGTCCACTTCTTGAAGTACGTGATACCCGCAAACAGTGCCAGACCACCCAGCGCGATCATGGCGATGGTCACCATCACGATCGGCTCGTGGAATGGGACCGCGTCCCAACTTAATTTACCAAACATCGTTTACTCCTCTGCCCCAGCAGTTGAATGCGCGCCTGTGTCAGAACCTTCAACCGCGGCCACTTCTTTCTTCTCGTGCTTGACCGGCTTGCCTGGCTTCATACCTTCGTACTTGTCGACGATTTTCTGAAACAGGTTCGGTTCAAACGCGGAGTACAGCGCGACAGGGTTGTTCTGGCTTGGTTTGGTCAGGGCGTCGTATTCAGCTTGATCAAGCTGTTTAGGTGCGGCCTTGACTTCGGCTACCCAGGCGTCAAATTCTTCCTGGCTCGTCGAGATCGCTTTGAATTTCATGCCGGTGAAGCCAGCGCCGCTGTAGTTGGCGGAGATGCCTTCCATTTCAGCTTTCTGGTTGGCGATCAGGTGCAGCTTGGTCTGCATGCCTGCCATCGCGTAGATCTGGCCGCCCAGGGCCGGGATGAAGAACGAGTTCATCACGGCGTCGGAGGTGATCTTGAAGTTAAGCGGAGTGTGCTCCGGGAACCGGATCTGGTTCACAGTGGCGATACCCAGGTCCGGGTAGATGAACAGCCACTTCCAGTCCAGCGCGACCACTTCGATGTTGATCGGCTTGACGTCCGATTCCAGCGGACGGTACGGGTCCAGTGCGTGGGTGGACTTGTAGGTCACATAACCCAGGGCAATGATGATGAGGATCGGCACCAGCCACACTGCGATTTCGATCTTGGTGGAGTGCGACCACTTCGGCGCGTAGGTGGCGCTGGTGTTGGACGCGCGGTATTTCCAGGCGAAGGCGAAGGTCATGATGATCACAGGGACCACGACCAGCAGCATCAGCAGGGTAGCGGTGATGATCAGGTTTCGTTCATCCAGACCGACCTGTCCTTTTGGGTCGAGCAAGGTCCACTTGCAGCCTCCCAGCATTAACATCATGCCAAGCAGCGGCAAAAAGCCTAGTAATCGGGGGTACCTGTTTTTACTCATCTCACGACCTCTAAAGCAGCTTGCGCAATGCAGTTGGGTTTTGATCGCCAACACTTCACCCTGCCAAGGGTTGGCATTTCTCTTCGATTGAATAAGAGCCTGCCCGTCACGTCATAGCTGTACGTTTCACGGACCTGCGGTGAGTTCTTATTCGATTTCGTGGCTAAAGGCCTTGTTACAGACCAATTCCATTTGGTGCGGATAGTTGAAGGCTGCCGGAACCTGGGGTCGCACAGAGCCTTCCATCTGCTCCTCGACCGCTCCAATGCTCAAATATTGAACAGCACCGGACATTCAGTGCGGGCGATTGTAGTTAGCTAGCGATGTATAAACCATGTCTGATAAAGAAATAATTTTTATCGATTACAGCAATAATCCTTCACCATTCCTGCAAGGGTTCACGATGTTATCGCGTTCAATTCTCAACAAAAACCACAAAAATCGCGTTGTCATTGGGCAGATTGCCACTCCCCTTACACACTGTAAGGGCATGGTAAACGCAGTAAAGTCCCCATAAAACAAGGCATTCGCAGACCCGTCCGGTGCGCGAACTCCACGCGCCTGGCGGTGTCTTTCAAACCACAAACTGACAGCACAGTTTGCACACCGGATGCAAATCCAGGGGCTGGTCCGGCCGGTTTCGAACCGCCTGCGACAACCTCAGTGTGACAACATGTCGCACGCTGCGCTGCGCATTTGTTGCCGCTCGTCACGGCGCTTTCACAAATCCCTGCGAACCAAAACGCCCCGGCCTTCGCTCAAGGAGACCGGGGCGTTTTGTCGAACGGGTTCAGGCTTTGGGATGGCGATTGCGATAGATGCACAGGGGCACCAGGATCACGGTCAGCACGAAGGCGACCAACGCCCATTGCGCCAGGGACAGGCCCAGGATCGGCGGATAAGGCGTGCTGCAGAAGCCGTCGACCTGAAAGCCCAGGGGAAACACTTTGGCCAGCGGCAGATCATCGACGATCGGCTGCAGCACATCGATGCCGCAACTGACTTGAGGGAAAAACTGGGTGTACACGTGGTGACCGGCAGCCGCCACACCACCCACGGCGCTGAGCACCACCAGGCCCTCAAAGAACGTGACCGCGCCTTTGGTGCGCATCGCGGCCCCGATGAACGCAAAGAGCGCGATCAGCAGCAAGGCGTAGCGTTGCAGGATGCACAGCGGGCATGGCGCTTCGCCCAGCACCACTTGCATGTACAACGCGCCGCCGATCAGCGCCAGGCAGATGATGCCCAGCAACACCAGAAAGCGCCGCTCCCTGCCCAAACGCATTTCGTCACTCATCTCCGGTTTCCTTTGTTTGTGCCTGATGGCAACAAGTTTACACACAGGCAGTGGTTAAAACAGAGAAGGGTTAACACCGGATTAATCAGGAAAAATGGAGAGCAGATGTGGGAGGGGGCTTGCCCCTTCCCACATTGGGTCACCGTTGCTGCGAAGAACTTATTCCAACGCCGCAGCGGGGCCGAAGAACTCGTAGCGACTTTGTTTCTCGGGCACACCCAGCGCCTTCAGGTGCTGCTTGATCGCGGCCATGAAGCCTTTAGGCCCCAGGAAATACGCATCAATATCGCGCTGCTCGGGCAACCACGCCGCCAGTTGCTCCTGGCTCAGCAGGCCGATCTTGTCCGCCGCCGGGCTCACGCCGTCATCCTCGGCATAACAGTAGAAGTGCTTGAGCTGCGGATGCTTGGCCGCCAGGGCGTCCACCCAGTCACGGAACGCATGCACCCCGCCATTGCGCGCGCAGTGGATAAAGTGCACCGGACGCTCGGTGGCCAGGGCTGCTTCGAGCATCGGCAGGGTTGGCGTAATGCCCACCCCGCCGCTGATCAGCACCAGCGGCTTGTCGCTGGCGGCCAGGGTGAACTCGCCCGCGGGCGGGAACAGGTCAATGGTCGCGCCGACGTGCAGTTGGTCATGCAGGTAATTGGAGACCCGCCCACCGGCTTCGCGCTTGACGCTGATGCGGTACAGGCCGGCATCGCTCAGGGCCGACAGGGAGTAGTTGCGACGCACCTCCTCGCCATCGAGCACCAGCTTCATGCCGATGTATTGGCCGGGGGCAGCGTTGAGGATCGGGCCGTTGTCCACCGGGGCAAAGTAGAACGAGATGATCTCGGCGCTCTCCTCCACACGCTTGACCAGCACGAACGGCCGCGCACCGCGCCAGCCACCGGGCGCCTGGGCTTTCTCGTCGTAGATAGCCGCTTCGGCGCCGATCAGTATGTCCGCCAACTGGCCATACGCCGCGCCCCAGGCGCTCATTACTTCAGGGGTGGCTATCTCATTGCCCAGCACCTCGGAAATAGCCCGCAGCAGGCAGGCACCGACGATCGGGTAGTGTTCCGGCAGTATCTGCAAGGCCACATGCTTGTTGATGATCCTGGCCACCAGGTCGCCCAGTTGGTCCAGCTGGTCGATATGCCGTGCGTACATCAGCACGCCATTGGCCAGGGCACGAGGCTGGTCGCCGCTGGCCTGGTGGGCCTGGTTGAACAGGGGGCGAACTTCAGGGTATTCGGACAGCATCATGCGGTAGAAATGGGTAATCAGCGCCTCGCCGCCACTTTCCAGCAGGGGCACGGTGGATTTGACGATGGCACGGTCTTGGGCACTCAGCATGGGAGACTCCTGGGTCTTTTAACGAATGCCTCTGGTTACTCAGTAATCGTGCCAACTTATAAAGTCTTTATTTTCAGAAGGTTAGAATCACTGTAGTCAGTATGACCTCTGACAGCTTATAGTCATAAGGACTACAAGGAGTCACTATGACTGCACAACCGCTGCTCACCACTCTGCTGCCTTTGGTCGCCGACCTGTCACGGGAACTGCCCGAAGGCGAGCGCTATCGACGGCTGCTGCACGCCATGCGCGCCCTGCTGCCGTGCGACGCCGCCGCACTGCTGCGCCTGGATGGCGAATGGCTGGTGCCGCTGGCCGTGGATGGGCTGAGCGCCGATACCTTGGGCCGACGCTTCAAAATCAGCGAACACCCGCGCTTTGAGGTGTTGCTGAGCAACCCCGGCCCTACCCGCTTCGACAGCGACAGCCCATTGCCCGACCCTTACGACGGTCTGGTGGACGGCCTGCATGGACACCTGGAAGTACACGACTGCATGGGCTGCCCGTTGTTTATCGACGACCGGCCCTGGGGCCTGCTGACCCTGGATGCCCTCGACATCGAGCGCTTTGAACGGGTCGAACTCGACGCCCTGCAAGCCTTTGCCAGCCTTGCCGCCGCCACCGTCAACGTCGCCGAGCGCATTGAACGCCTGGCGTTGCGCGCCGAAGACGAGCACCAGCGTGCCGAGATCTACCGTCAGGCCAGCGGCCAGCAGCACAAGGAAATGATCGGCCAGAGCAAAGCACACAAGCATCTGGTGGACGAGATCAAACTGGTGGGCGGCAGTGACCTGACCGTGCTGATCACCGGTGAAACCGGGGTCGGCAAGGAGCTGGTGGCCCAGGCGATCCACGCCGCTTCGGCGCGGGCCGACAAACCGCTGATCAGCCTCAACTGCGCTGCGCTGCCCGAGACGCTGGTGGAAAGCGAGCTGTTCGGTCATGTGCGCGGCGCCTTCACCGGCGCGCTGAATGAACGCCGGGGCAAATTCGAGTTGGCCAATGGCGGCACCTTGTTCCTGGATGAAGTGGGCGAGCTGTCGCTGACCGTGCAGGCCAAACTGCTGCGCGTACTGCAGAGCGGCCAGTTGCAGCGCCTGGGTTCGGACAAGGAGCATCAGGTGAATGTGCGCCTGATTGCCGCCACCAATCGTGACCTGGCTGAGGAAGTGCGCACTGGCCGCTACCGCGCCGACTTCTACCACCGCTTGAGCGTCTACCCGCTGAAAGTGCCTGCGCTACGTGAACGCGGGCGCGATGTGCTGCTGCTGGCCGGGTTCTTTCTGGAGCACAACCGCTCACGCATGGGCCTGGGCAGTCTGCGCCTGACCAGCGATGCCCAGGCCGCACTGCTGGCCTACGACTGGCCGGGCAATGTGCGCGAGTTGGAACACTTGATCGGACGCAGCGCGCTCAAAGCCTTGGGCCACTGCCGCGAGCGGCCGAAGATTCTCAGCCTGAGCGCCGCGGACCTGGACCTGCCGAATGTCGGCGCAGCGGCCGTCGACGCACCGCTCGCCACCGCCCCCGAAGTCACCGGCGACCTGCGCCAGGCCACCGAGCACTTCCAGCGCCAGGTCATCAGCGCCTGCCTGGAACGCCATCAACACAACTGGGCCGGCGCCGCCCGCGAACTGGGCCTGGACCGCGCCAACCTCGGCCGCATGGCCAGGCGCCTTGGACTGAAATAGGCAGGTCACCTGGTATCCAATGTGGGAGGGGGCTTGCCCCCGATAGCAGTGTGTCAGTCAATGCATGTGTCAACTGCAAGGCCGCTATCGGGGGCAAGCCCCCTCCCACCTTAGACCTGCTTTGCATTGAAAATCGGGGTGGCAGGCCGGGGTTTGCGAAACACCAGCACATTGCCCAGCATGACCAGCACCAACCCCACCAGCGCCGGGGCCGTCCACTGATAGCCCTCGGCAAATGCCGATACGTTCAACGCCACCACCGGGAACAAGACCGTGCAGTACGCCGCCTTCTCCGGTCCCATGCGGCCGACCAGGGTGAGGTATGCGGTAAACCCGATGACCGACCCCGGGATCACCAGGTACCACAGCGCGCCGATATACCGTGCGCTCCACTCCATCTCGAACGCAATACCGCGCACTGCGCAATAGGCCGCCAGCATCGCCGCGCCATAGGCCATGCCCCAGGCGTTGGTGGTCAACGGCTTGAGCCCGGCTTTCTGTTGCAGGCTCGACAGCATATTGCCCGCCGAGAAACACAGGGTTCCCAGCAGCGCCAAGGCAAGGCCGAGCAAGGTCTGCGGGCTGGCGGTATGCCCGACCACTTCCGGCCAGAACATGAACCCCAGGCCCAGCAATCCAAGCGCACCGCCCATCACCACATTGCGGGCGACCCGCTGACCGAAAAACACCCGGGCATTCAGCGCATTCCACAAGGTCGCCGTGGAAAACACCACCGCCACCAGCCCGCTGGGGATCCACTGGCTGGCGGTGAGAAAACACATGAAGTTGACGCAAAACAGGCACAGGCCCTGGGCCAGGCAGATCAGATGCCCGCGCCGGTTCATCACTTGCAGCCGGCGACTGAGCAGCAACAGCACAAACAGCACCAGCGCCGCCAGGCCGAAGCGATAAACGATCGATACGGGAATCGCCACCACGCCCAACTGCCATTTGAGCGCAATCCAGGTGGTGCCCCAGATCAGCACCGTGAGTAAATACAGGGAAAGGTTCATGGTGGGCTCCGATAAGTGAGCCCCAGTGTCGCTGTTACCGCGTGCCGTTCTCTTGCACATTCTTGCGCTTTTGTCGGAAGCGGGGATCACAGCGCCATGACGGCGGGGTAGGATGCCAAACGTCGGAGAACACAGCATGCCAGCACTTCAATCCCTGCAAGTCTTTCAAGCCCTCAACCGCTCCCCCAACGCACGCCTGCACGCCTGCGCCGAGCTCGGTGACGGCTTGTCTGCGGCGCTCTGGAGCAATCACCACGACGCCCAGGATTACCAGGCGCCCAGCCACCACACCTTGTCGTGCTACATCGGCGGCGGCACCGGCACCTTTCGCCGTGACCAGCCGGGCATCAAGGGCGGTCCCGACAAACTGTGCATCCTGCCGGCCGAGCATCAATCGGCGTGGGTGATCAATGGCCAGATTCGCCTGGCCCATGTGTATTTCAGCCCCGAACAATTTGCCCTCGGCTGCGTCACCCTGCTCGACCGCGAACCCCGTGAACTGCAATTGCGCGAAGGCACCTTCCTCGAAGACGCCCGCCTGGCCGGGCGCTTTCACCAGTTGATCGCCCTCAACTGGCACGAGCCCGGCGAGCGCCTGCTGACCAGCAGCCTGGCCCATGAAATGCTCAGTCACACCCTGCTCAGCCAGGTCGGCGTCCGCGAGGGGCTGCGGGTCAAAGGTGGGCTGGCCGCGCACCAGCGACGGCGGTTGGTGGAGTACATCGACCAGCACCTGCAGGACGCCATCAGCCTCGGCCAACTGGCCGGTCTGTGCGCATTGTCGGAGTACCATTTCGCACGTATGTTCCGCCAAAGCTTCGGCCTGCCGCCCCACCAGTACCTGCTGGCGCGCCGGCTGGCTCGCGCGCAGAGCCTGCTGCGCGGCAGCGCCCTGGCCGTGGGGGAGATCGCCTTGAGGTGCGGCTTCTCCAGCGCCAGTCATTTCAACCAGCGCTTTCGCCAGGCCATGGGGGCGGCGCCCGGGGATTATCGCCAGGCCTTTCGCGCCTAGCCCATCAAGCCCAGCGTCTTGGCCTTGGCCACTGCCTGGGTGCGCCGCTCCACCCCGAGTTTGCTGTGGATACGCCGCGCATGGGTCTTGACGGTGTGCAGGGAGATATACAGGCGGTCGGCAATTTCCAGGTTGGAATTGCCCAGGGCGATCAACTGCAATACTTCCAGTTCGCGCTGGCTCAGCGGGTTTTGCGTGACGCCGACGGGCGACGCTTGCGGTTCGAGCCCCAGCTCACTCAATAACCCCGGTGCGCGTAGACGCAATTCGCGAACCGCCTGCTGTACCTGGCAACGCGCCGCCAATGCCAGGCCGGCCTGCAAGGCCAGTCGCGCCCGGGCCGGCTCTCCCAGGCGCCAGGCCACCTCGCCCAGCACCAAGTGCAGTTCGGTTTCCAGGCACAGCATGCCGCGTTGACGGGTTCTGTCGAGCAACGCGCCGAGCCGCTCAAGCGGATGTTCGGCGCAGCCCAGCCTGACCTCGGCCAGCACCAGCAGGTACTCAAGACGCGGGATCAATTCCAGCGTAGCCGGCGGCGCCTGCTTGGCGCAGGGCCCCTGAAAGTGACGCAGCACGCGGCGCACCGCTTCCATCGTCAATTCCGCGCGCCCCTGCTGCAGCCAGAAATGCCCGCTGACCAACAACAGCACCGCGCGGTACACCAGCACGGGGACGTGGCGTTGCTGCATCAGCCGCTCGGCCTCGCGCAGCTGGATAAACGCCTGGGCGTAATCACCGCGATTGGCCGCCAGCAACGCCAGCCCGAGAAATCCGTAGAGCACCCGCTTGTCCTGGCTGTGCAGGCAGATGTTCATACCGGCCTCGAAACAGTCGCCCGCCAACGCGTCCTGCCCTTGACGCAACGCCAGATGCCCGCGTCGCAGGGCGATACGCCCCATCAGTGGCCCTGCCTGCAAGCGCTGCTCGACCAGCATCGCCTGCACACCTTCCAACAGGCTTTGCGCCCGGTAAGGCGCGCCGCGCTGTTCCAGCAATTGGGCGTGATCCAGCTCCAGCAACGCCTCCAGTACCAGCGAACCGTGGGCGCGGGCCAGGCACAGCGCTTCACGGTTCAGGGTCTGGGCGACGTCCAGTTCACCGCGCAGCAGGGCTTGCTGGGTCAGGCCCGACAGGCACATCAGGCGCGATGTCCAGGCACTTTCGGGCAAGGCTTGCAGCGCCTCCAGAAAATGCACGCGGGAACCCTCGGCATCGCCGCTCAGGTGCAGCAGCCAGCCGGCTTGCGCCTGCCAGCGCGCCACCAGATGACACTGCGCCGCCGCCGTGGGTCGCGGCGCGAATCGAGCCATCTGGTCGATGCACACCGCCGCCTGCTCGAAGCGTCCGGCAAACAGCAGTGCGGCCGTGACCAGCCCGACCAATTGTGCTGAGCCCAGCATCAATTCATCACCATGCTGCTCATGCAGGCGCAACAGCAACACGGCATTTTGCCCGCGAAACAAGTCTTCGAAACTGAAGTGCTGCAACAGGCTCACCGCCGCTTCGTACTCCTGCGCCAGCAGCGCCTGCTCGAAGGCAGCCTGCCAGTCCTGCTCGGCGCTGAACCACTGGCAAGCGCGCCGGTGCCAGGCGCGCTTGCCCGGCCAGGGTTCGTCGCGCAGCAAGCGCGCCAAAGGTGCAAATATCTGCAGCCAATCGGTGTTGCCTTCCCAGGGATGGATAAACGCCCCGAGCGCTTGAAGCTCGCGCAGGTACTGAGCCCCGTCACCAGCGCCGAACAGGTGTTCACACAGCCCCGTGTTGAAGCGCGGCAGGTTGGCCAGCACCCGCCAGGCGTCGGCCAGCTCCGCCGGCAAGCTGTTGAACACTTCGTGTTGCAGATAATCGAGCACGGTTTTCTCAGGATGGCCGTCATTGAGCAGCGCAATACGCACACCGGCACACCACCCGGCGCTGAATTGCATGACGCTCTCGACGTTCTGTCCGGGGCCGAGCAGCGCCTGGATTTCCGTAGCGTTGAAGGCCAGTTCAGTGCTGCCGCATTCCAGCAATTCGTCATCGAGCAACAGCCGCGGCCAATTGCACGATGGCCGGCGCCGCGCGCCCAGCCACCAGGTCAGCGCCGGGCTGCTGGCGGCGAGCAAGCGGTCCAGCAAAGCGTCCAGCTCGGGAGCAGGCATGCGGCAGAAATCATCCAGGCACAGCCACGCCGGGTGCTGCCAACGCCCCAAGTCCAGCAATAACGTTGCTTCATCGCTATAAGGCAGGCCAAGGCTGTGCGCCAGGCGCCGGGAGAAATCGACAGGACATGCCACGCCGCCATTGAGCGCCAGCCAATACACCTGGCATCCAGGCGGGGCCTGAAGTGCACACTCGGCAAGCAGCGCACTCTTGCCGCTGCCGCCCGGCGCGCACAACAACTTCACACGCGCTGGCGCCGCGAGCAAAGGGGCGGCCAGACGTGGGCGCAGCATATGGTGAGCGGACAGCCGAGGCATGAATCCAGGACGGTCCAGGCAGCGTGTCAGGGCGGTCATTGCTGCATCCTGCTTTTTTATTGTGATGCAACCCTAGACCTGTCGTGGGCGGTTGTTGAAGAAGTATTCAGCGGGGTGATTAAGGACCATGCACAAAACCCGATATGTATGCAGACCAATGTGGGAGGGGCGGTGCGACGATTCGACTTGCCCCCGAAGACGTCGGCCCAGCCAACATTGATGTTGGTTGACCCACCGCAATCGGGGGCAAGTCGAATCGTCGCACCGCCCCTCCCACAGGGTATCTGCGCTTAATCAGGGCTTGCTCCCCCCCACAGATTGATTACATTTGAGTCGAGGATCAGCGCACGCCCTCCGACCTGAGCGCCGCCGGGGTGTAATCCGCTGCCTTGGCCGCAAAGCCGAACACGAAGCTGCTCTTCTCCTCGTTCTTCATGCCCAGCGCGAGGTAGCGCCCGGCGATCAGGTCGTACAGGGTTTCCACGGTGTAGGCCGGCACCTGGTGGTCGTAATAGAACTGCGCATGGCCTTCGGCGACGCGCCACAGTTGGCCGCGACCGTCGTAGTGGTCCACCAGGGCGACCTGCCAGCTGTCTTCGTCGATGTACATGTGGCGCTTGGCGTAGATGTGCCGCTCGCTCGGCTTGACGGTGCCGATCACTTCCCAGACGCGATGCAGCTCATAGCGCGTCAGGTCCTGGTTGATATGCCCGGCCTTGATGATGTCGTCGTACTTGAGGGTGGGCGAATCGAGCTTGTAGCTGTTGTAAGGGATGTACAGTTCCTTCTTGCCCACCAGCTTCCAGTCATAGCGGTCGGGCGCGCCGGAGAACATGTCGAAGTTGTCGGTGGTGCGCAGGCCGTCGGAGGCGGTGCCCGGACCGTCATACGACACCTGCGGCGCCCGCCGCACACGGCGCTGGCCGGCGTTGTAGATCCAGGCCAGGCGCGGTTCCTTCACCTGGTCGAGGGTTTCGTGCACCAGCAGCACGTTGCCGGCCAGCCGCGCCGGCGCTGTGACCGACTGCTTGAAATAACTCAGCACGTTGGCCGCCTTGGCCGGGTCGACATCGGGGATGGCCTGGGGTACCGCGACTTCTTCTTCAAAGCGGATCGGCGTGTAGCTGCCGTTGGTCTGGGGCGTGGCCTGGGTGATGATGCGGCGCAGGTTGCCGCCGTGGTAGCGGGTGATGTGGTTCCACAACACCTCCACGCCATTTTTCGGGATCGGGAATGCGTAGTAACGGTTACCGGTGAAGTTCTCCAGGCCGTTGCCGTCGTTGATCGCCTTGACGTTCAGTGCGCTGCGCTTGATCGACTCGTAGATATCCGCCGGCAGGTTGACCGTACGGTGGCTCGGGTACACCGGGATCTTGTAGGTCTCGGGGTAGCGCTTGAACATCGCCACCTGGCCGTCGGAGAGCTTGTCCTTGTACTTGTCGACGGTGGCGGCGGTGATCACGAACAGCGGTTTTTCACCGGCGAACGGGTCGGCGAGAAAGCCCTTGCTGTCCACCGCGCCAGCGTTTTTCGGGATACCGCCGGTCCAGGCCGGGATCGAGCCATCGGCGTTGCCGGCTTTTTCGGCGCCGACCGGGGTGAGTGTGGTGCCAAGCTTGGCGGCCTCTTCCGGCGATACCGCGGCCATCACGTGGGCGGCCAACAGACTCAGGGCCAGCACTGCAATTGTCTTACGCATAAGTTCTTGTCCTTCTTTTAGCCAAATCAGAAGTTCACGCCGAAGCTGAGGGCGAGGAAGTCGCGGTCGGTCAGGGTGTTGTAGTCGCCGCCAAAGAAGTCGGTGTAGCTGAGGCTGGCGGTGTAGGTGCTGCGGTAGTCCGCGTCCACGCCGACGCTGATGGCCTTGGCGCCTTTGTTGAAAATCCCGTTGGGACCGTAGCCGGCCACGTCATGGGACCAGGACAGGTTGGGCTTGAGGTTCACCCCGGCAATCGCGTTGTTGTAATCGAGGATCGCCCGCGCACGGTAGCCCCAGGAGGTGGAGGTGACGAAACCGTCGGTGTCGCCCTGGAAACCATAGGCGCCGTACACCGAGTCGCGGCCATAACGCAACCTGGTTTTGTCTTCCAGGCCGGCGACGTGCACCACGGCCGCTTCGCCCACCAGGGTCAGGCGCTCGGCGCCCAGCACCTGGTCGAAGAACTGGGTCATGGTGCTTTGGATCTGGGTGATTTCCTTGCGCCGGTAGCCTTTGTTGTCATCGCCGAAATTGCTGCGGATGGGTGAGGCCAGTTGGCCGGCGATCGGGTTGATCAAGGCCAGGGTCAGGTCGGTGGTATTCAGTTGCACCGGCGCATTGGGTCGATAGCTGATTTCGCCGGTCCACGCCGTGCCGGTGGGCAAGGTGGTGGAGAAGCTGGCGCCGAACAGACGGATGTCCTCGGGGTAATCGAGGTAGTACTGGCCACGGCCGAGCATCGTGCTTTGAGCCAGACCGGCGCCGGAACCCGGCGCAATGGCGTTGGCGGTGTTAATAATGCGCCCGAGGGTGGCCAGGTTGGTGTTGGCCGTCAGGGTGCCGACGGTCGGTGTGCGGCTGTGGTAGTTCATGAAGTACACGCCATATTCAGTGTCATCGCCCAGCCAGCGCAGGGCGGCGCCGAACTGGCCGGAGTCGCGCGCATCGCGGTCACCGGCACGCCGCACGATCACGCCTTCATTGGTCACGCCAAACCCTTGGCCAAAGGCGGCCGCCACCGGCTGCAGTGGCCGGATAGCCGGATTGCCCACCGTGTAGTTATCGGTACAGCCGTCCGCCGCCACGTCGCCACCGAAGAAGGTGCCGCAGTTGTCCAGCACGGTCTGGTCCCATTCCAACTGGTAGAAACCTTCCACGGTCAACTGATTGGTCAGGCTCTGGGAGGCGAACAGCATATTCACCGGGATCAAGCCTTCCTTGATCTCGGCCCCCGGTCGACGGAACGCCGACACGTCGATCGGGTTGATGCTGTTGATGGAGTTGCCGATGAAGGTACTTTCGCCCCAACTGACCACCTGCTTGCCGGCGCGCACGGTACCGGGCAGGTCGCCCAGGGAATAGTTGTGGTAGACGAACGCATCAAGGATCTGCGCACCGCTGGACTTGGCGCCTTCCTTGCGGTTGTGGTCACTGATCGGCTTGAACTCGCGGTCTTCGTCCTTGAGCTCGAAGTCGTACCAATACTTGCCACGCACGAACACACCGGTGTCGCCGTATTTCAGCTCAAGGTCGTGCAGGCCCTTGAAGATCTTGGAGAAGGTTTCGCCCTTCTTGAAGTTCAGCCGCCCGTCATCCCCGGTGGACGCCTGGCCCGTGCCGCCATTGACGGTGCCGACCAGGCTTCTGTCGGCATCCCGCGTGCCCCAGCTCGCACCGACCGACAGCGAGGAATCGAATTGCCCTTCGATCTCGCCAATGTTGAACGAAACAGCCTGTGCCTGGGCACAGCAGCCCACGGCAACCGCAGCGGCCAGCGCCTGTGGCGTGAAGATGGCGCGCATTGTTGTTTTTGTCATGCGTCTTCCCCGGTGAGTGACAGAAGGCCCCACCCTACTGCTGCCCATGAGGAGCGATAAGCGCACCAAGGAGGTATTTGTGTTGTCGCTCGAAAGGATGACAAGCCGCGCTGCCCAAGGCTCGAGCACGGGTCATGGATTGGATGGATGGTGGCTTATCAGAAGAATCGATGGCGGCGCGGCAATTATTGTCGTTTTGGTAACAGTCCTTGTCCTGAACCGCTATTACTCATTCTGTTACAACCGATTATTCTTACCTCGCTCTCAGGGCAAACAGCCCGCTCCCGAGTTGGGGAGAAAAGCTTGAATTCAACGGATTGTGAATATTTTCAGTCTGTTAACCGCGTTCACTGACGTTGATTTATCGCTCCTTGATCCAACGTCTTACTTCGGCCGCTGCCTGTGCAGCGGCCTTTTTTATGCCTCGAATAAAAACGGGGCGTCATCGACGCCCCGTGGGATTCACTATTTTTATGGCAAGGATCAGAGGCTGAATTTCTGCAAGTTGGCCATCATCTCCTTCAATGCCTCGATATTGTCCTTGGGGTGCGCGGCGCCTTCAAAGTCGCATATTTGCTGCCAATGTGCCGCCACGTCATCCGGCGAAAAGCCCGCTTCGGGATCGAAACCCACGCCCAGGCTGCGCTCCCAACGGGTCTTGCCGATCCAGCCGCCGCCCACCTCGAACAGGCCCGAGGTTTCCTGGCAGGCTTCGCTGCCCAGGTACACCACCAACGGGCTGACCAGTTCCGGCTTGAGGCGCTCGAACACCTGCGGCGGGATCAGCCCTTCGGTCATGCGTGTGCCGCCGGTGGGGGCGATCGCGTTGACCAGGATGTTGTTCTTGCGTCCTTCCAGCGCCAGGGTTCGGGTCAAGCCATACAGGCCGAGCTTGGCCATGCCGTAGTTGGACTGGCCGAAGTTGCCGTAGATGCCGGAGGTGGACGCGGTGAAGATCACCCGGCCATAACCCTGCTCGCGCAGATACGGCCAGGCGGCGCGCGTGACTTTGTAGGCGCCTTCGACATGCACCCGGTAAACCAGGTCCCAATCGCTGTCGTCCATTTTGTGGAAGGTCTTGTCGCGCAGGATGCCGGCGTTGTTCACCACCACGTCGATACGGCCGAATGCATCCAGCGCGTTCTGCACGATTTTGTCGCCGTCGGTGACGGAATCATGGTTGGCTTCGGCAGTGCCGCCGGCTTCGCGGATTTCGGCCACTACCCGGTCGGCCGCCGAGGCGTTGGCGCCTTCGCCCTGGGTCGAACCACCGAGGTCATTGACCAGTACCTTGGCCCCGTGCCGGGCGAACAGCAGCGCATGGGCCCGGCCCAATCCGCCGCCGGCACCGGTGACGATCACGACCTTATCCTGCAGCTGCACTGACTGACTCATACCGAACTCCTCTGGCGACAATGGCAATGGCCAGAGTGTCATGCACAGCGCCTGGGGTCACAATAAATACAGCCGACGCTGAATGGTGCCCGATAAGGCAGCGGGATGATGCCTTGCGTACCGCCAGACTCAGGAACAGGCCGCACGCGACGACCGCTGGCCAATCCGCTCACGAAACGCCTGGTAATGCGTGAGCACCTGGACCGGCGCCTCGATCTGCGGGTAATGGCCGATGCCGGCCAGCAATACCGTATCGGCATGCGGCACGAGCTGGTGGTAGCGCTCCACCATATGAGCCCCGGAAATGGGGTCGACCTCACCGTCGATGACGCGCAATGGCACGTCGTCGCGCTGCATCGCCGCCACCCAGCGATCACGCAGGCGCCGACGCTGAGGGATATAGCTGATCAGTTTGTGCAGGATGCGCGGGCCATCATTGCGCTCAATCAGGCTCCAGAAATCATCCAGGGCACTTTCGCTGGGGCGCGTGCGGGGACCAAAAATCTGGTTGAAACTGCTGGCCACGCTGCTTCGTCCGCAAGCTCGGCCAATCATCCAGCCCAGGGGACTGAGCAATAATTTCTGCACCAAGGTCGCGCGATGGGTTTCCGGGAACAACCCACCGTTGAGAAACACACAACTGGCCATCTGAAATTTACCCTCGTGATGCCGGGCCAGGAGTTCCTGGGCCACGCTGTCGCCATAGTCATGGGCGAACACGTGCACCGGTTTTGTCACCCGCAGGTGCTCGAGCAGCGCCTGCTGCAGGTCCGCCTGCTCCAGCAGGCAGTAACCGTGATCCAGCGGTTTGGCCGAGTCGCCAAAGCCGAGCATGTCGCAGGCAATCACCTGGTGGTGCTGGGCCAGGGGTTGCCACAGGTAATGCCAGTCCCAACTGGCCGTGGGAAAGCCATGAATCAGCAGCAGCGGCTCGCCCTGCCCGGCCACCCAATAACGAATGGAGTGGCTGCGAAAGACGAAGTCCTGGCCGCGCTTGCGCCAGACGCTGAGCGGTATTTCGGCAAGTGGCATCAGCTTTTATACCTGGGCACAGGGCGATAGCAGCCCGCCAGATCGATACGCGTCTGCCATTGGGCCGCACTGACCTGGTCTTTGACATGCTGTGGCAATAAAACCGGGGCTAGGCTCACGCTATTGACCTCCTTGGCGCACTTATTGTTTTTTAAGTGATGGGCCAGTCTAGTCAGACGCCCTGGCTTGCGAAGTTGCCTTCGCAGCCAGCTTGATGACTGAGCGAGTCAGCCAGGAGAATAGTACAAATCGGTGTCAGGGAAGCGCCGTCAATAAAAGCACGCCGGACCGTGCGCCCCAGACGACGCGCCCACTTGCTACTGTTGCAGGGCAGTCACAAACTCGGCCAGCCACGGCTCGGCGTCGCTCTCCGGGGTCACGCTTTCGCTGGCGTCCAGGCGCAGCATCGGCAGCACTTCGCGCAGGCCCAACTCAGCGAACACTTCACGCATTTGCTCGCCACCGCCGCAGAAGGTATCGCCGTAGCTGGCGTCACCCAGGCCAATGACCGCACCGGGCAGGCCACGCCAGGCGGCGGGGAGTTGGTCGCGAATACTTGAATACAGTGGCTGCAGGTTGTCGGGCAACTCGCCCATGCCGGTGGTCGATGTGACCGCCAGGAACGCCTGGGGGGCGAATGCCTGAACGTCCGCCAGCGTGGCGCGCGGGTTGTGCCAGGCCTCAAAACCCGCTGCGTTGAGGATGTCCCGGGCGTGGCGGGCAACTTCTTCAGCCGTGCCGTAGACCGAGCCGGAAAGGATGGCGACTTTCATCAATCTGATCCTGTCATTGAACGAAAGCGTAGGATATTAGCAGTTGCACCAGGGTTTCAGTGCGAGCCGTGCAACCTTCAGAATTTGTCATAAACTTGCATCGTCAAAACAAGCCATGGAACGCTCATGATTAACGCCAAGCTGCTGCAGATGGTTGTCAACGCGTCCAACGACGGCATCGTCGTTGCCGAACGCGAGGGCGAAGAGAAGCCGCTGATCTACGTCAACCCCGCGTTCGAACGGCTGACCGGTTATACCCTGGACGAAATTCTCTATCAGGATTGCCGCTTCCTGCAGGCGGGCGATCGCGACCAGCCGGCCCTGATGGCGATCCGCGAAGCGCTCGACAGCGGCGGCGCCTGCCGAGAGATTCTGCGCAACTACCGCAAAGACGGTACGCACTTCTGGAACGAGCTCTCACTGTCGACGGTGTACAACGCAGCCGACCAGCAGACCTATTTCGTCGGTGTGCAAAAAGACGTCACCACCCAGGTAAAGGCGCAGCAACGCGTAGCGCAGTTGGAGGCCCAAGTTGCCGAGCTTAAAGCCGAGCTGGCGGCGCTCAAGTCAACGAGCGGCGTTAACAAGCTGTAAAAAATGCCTTTTTTAGCGCAATAATGGCCTTTTAATGCGCAACCTTTGAGCTCTATCAATGCATCGCGATGCCCTATTGACTCAGGACGAGCTGGATTTTATCCAGAACATGCAGCACAACCCGCAGCTCAACCTGCGGGATGCAGGGTCGAGCCTGACGGTAAATGGCGGAGCGCAGATTCGCGATCTGCTGACCCGCTTGGCCGCCCATGATCAAGTCACCATCCAGGCGCAGTTCGACAACCAGCAACTGACCTTTCCTCTGCATCTGGTGGAGGATGAGTTTCATGCGGTGCATCTCAGGTTGGGCGTGCCGAGTATTTTTGAAGACGGGCCGATGGTTCGCCCATGGCGCCTGGCCCTCGAAGCGCCGGTGGCCCTGGAGAACATCAAGGGCTACGCCAGCGCGCTGTGGGTGCACCAAGTATCATTCAAGGGTGTGCTGGTAGAAGGACGTGGCCGAACCCGACCGCCCAAAACCTTTTCGTTGTGGTTCAGCCCGTCCGGTTACGAACGCATTGCGCTGCGCGGCACGCTGGAGCGGGAAACCGCCCGGGGATTGTTCGCCTACCGCTTGAATCAGAGTGACGCGGGTGAAATCGAGCGCCTGCGCCAGTTCATCCTGCACCAGCATCGTCTGGTGCATCCGCATGTACACGCCTGAGATCAGGTATCCAGGCCGCCGCTGAGAAACCGCTGCAGACGCTGCTGCATCTGGCGCGCTTCGCTGCCCAGGCAACCAATGGACGTACCGGCCAGATCGGCCTGCAACAGCTCCGATGCAGCGCCTGCCAGCAGCAGCGGGCAGTTGAGGGTCAATGCCAGGCGGTTCAAACGCGCATTCAGGTCCTGTTTGTGTGAGTGATTGGAGAAAATGACCAACGCCTGGGGGCGGACCTTTTCACAGACCAGGGTCAACTCGTCGACCGGCTGACCCAGGCACAGCACCTTCACGGTCAAATCCTCACCGCTCATCAGCAGCGCCGCCACCAGTAGCTCCAGTTCCCGGCACTCGCCAGGCATGGCGCTGAGTAATAGGCGGGGGGCTGGCGACGCGCTCGCTGCCTGCAGGCGCAGGAAAGTCTGCACACGCAGGAAAGCGTCGAAAAACAGCCACTCACTGGCCTGGCCGAAACGGCCCTGACGGCGCAGCAAGTCGTTCCACAGCGGCATCAGGATGTCCTGGAACGCGACGCTCAAGGGATAG
Organism: Pseudomonas orientalis; assembly: GCF_022807995.1. NCBI lineage: Bacteria > Pseudomonadati > Pseudomonadota > Gammaproteobacteria > Pseudomonadales > Pseudomonadaceae > Pseudomonas > Pseudomonas orientalis. The sequence continues at coordinate 4,815,706 of NZ_CP094351.1, forward strand.
GTAGAGAAAATCTGACCGTACACGCTTGCCAACTGGCGGTCGTCGAAAGCACTGATGGCCTGCATCAGACGAGCCCGCCACTGCGGCCATTCGCTGACATCAACCGCGTCACGCTCGGCGCGTATCGCGTCGGCCTGTTGACTGTCACGGGCCAGAAGCTTGCCTACCTTGCTCACTGCGACGCCGCGCTCAGTCCACTGGAGAATACGATTGACGGTCTCGATATCGGTCCTGGAGTAGAGGCGGTGCCCGCTTTCGGTGCGCACGGGCCGGATCAGCCCATAACGCCGCTCCCATGCCCGCAGAGTGACGGGATTGACGCCTGTCAATCTTGCGACTTCCCGAATAGGGAACAGTTGCTCCGAATCAGTCGATTCCAGCTGCAAAGTGCTATTAGTCGGTGCGGTAATCACGTTATTTCTGACAGAAGTCACCAGGAATGGAGCCTCATTTAACGCATTTAAACCTGTCTTTTTCAAGGCCTCTGGACTTCGGACCAACGTCACTGGCGTATTTCCTCAAAACAGGAATAATCCTTGCCTGTTTTTTCAGTGCAGTGGCACTACCCGCCGCTGCGCTCGTGCGCCGCCTACCCGGTCAAGCGCACCCGTTTATCTGGAGATACACAATGTCTACCTCCCCCGTCACCTTGATGGTTGCGCGTCGTGTGGCCAAAGGTCGCTACGAAGAATTGATGGCCTGGCTGCGCGAAGGCGAGCAATTGGCCACGGATTTTCCCGGTTACCTGGGTTCCGGCGTGCTCGCACCGCCGCCCCATGATGATGAATTCCAGATCATCTTCCGCTTCGCCGATGAAAAGACCCTGCATGCCTGGGAGTTTTCCGCGTCGCGCAGTGCCTGGCTGAGCCGTGGCAGCGAGCTGTTTGCCGACCCGTCCGAACATCGCGTGAGCGGCATCGATGGCTGGTTCGGTGCCGTGGGCGCACGCCCGCCGCGCTGGAAACAGGCGGTGGCGATCTGGCTGGCGTTTTTCCCGGTGTCGCTGCTGTTCAATTTCGGCCTGGCCCCCCTGCTTGGCGAGCTGGACCTGTTCAGCCGAGTGCTGGTCAGCACCTTGGCGCTGACCCCGCTGATGGTTTACCTGTTCATCCCGTTGTCGACGCACCTGCTGGCGAACTGGCTGCATCCAACCGCGCCGCGCAAGGTCAGCGAAGCCGCTGTCTGAGTACAGGGGAGACGGGTCACTGGTATAGTTTGCATCTGCCAGCGACTCGAGCCTCCCATGACTGCAACCAACGCCCCGATCCTGATCACCGGTGCCGGCCAGCGTGTCGGCCTGTATTGCGCCGAGCGCCTGCTGGACGAAGGGCAACCGGTGATATTCAGCTACCGCAGCGAACGTCCAGGTGTGCAGCGCCTGCGCGAACGCGGCGCGGTCGGCCTGTTTGCCGATTTTTCCAGCGAGGCGGGAATCCTGGCGTTCATCGCTGAGCTGAAGACACAGACCGACGCGCTGCGCGCGATCATCCACAACGCCTCGGCCTGGGTCGCGGAAACGCCGGGCGACGAAAGCCGCGCCTTTATCGATATGTTCAGCGTGCACATGCTTGCGCCGTACCTGATCAACCTGCATTGTTCACCTCTGCTGCACCGCTCGACACCGGCCGACATCGTGCATATCAGCGACGATGTGGTGCGCAAGGGCAGCCGTCAGCACATCGCCTATTGCGCCACCAAGGCCGGGCTCGACAGCCTCACGCTGTCGTTTGCCGCGCAGTTCGCGCCGTTGATCAAGGTCAACGGCATAGCACCGGCCATGGTGATGTTCAATGAAGGCGACGACGCGGCCTATCGCGCCAGGGTCCTGGCCAAGTCGGCACTGGGCATCGAGCCCGGGCCGCAAGTGATCTACCAGAGCGTGCGTTACCTGCTGGACAACCCCTATGTCACCGGGACCACCCTGACCGTCAACGGCGGGCGGCACATCAAGTAAGCCGTTTGTGAGGATGTTGTATGACTTTGTCCCTGCCCCACCATTACCGCGAGATTCTCAAGGGCCTGGGTGAAGATCCTGAGCGCGAAGGCCTGCTCGATACGCCCAAGCGCGCCGCCAAGGCGATGCAGTATCTGTGTCATGGCTACGAGCAGAACCTGCAGGACATCGTCAACGGCGCATTGTTCGCCTCCGACAATGACGAGATGGTGATCCTCAAGGACATTGAGTTGTACTCGCTGTGCGAGCATCACCTGCTGCCCTTTATCGGCAAGGCCCACGTGGCCTATATTCCGACCGGCAAGGTGCTGGGCCTGTCGAAGCTGGCGCGCATCGTCGACATGTTCGCCCGGCGCCTGCAGATCCAGGAAAACCTCACGCGGCAGATCGCCGACGCCATCCAGGACGTGACCCAGGCCGCCGGCGTGGCGGTGGTGATCGAAGCCAGGCACATGTGCATGATGATGCGCGGCGTGGAAAAACAGAATTCAACCATGAACACCTCGGTGATGCTCGGCGCCTTCCGCGAGTCGAACACCACGCGCATGGAGTTCCTGCAACTGATTGGACGGAGCAAGTAGCAATGCCACAACTTCAACCAGGCATGGCGCGCATCCGGGTCAAGGACCTGTGCCTGCGCACCTTTATCGGCATCAACGAGGACGAAATCCTCAACAAGCAGGATGTGCTGATCAACCTCACCATCCTGTATGCCGCCCAGGAAGCCGTGCGCGATAATGACATCGACCATGCCTTGAATTACCGCACCATCACCAAGGCGATCATCGCCCACGTCGAAGGCAACCGTTTTGCCCTGCTCGAGCGCCTGACCCAGGAGTTGCTGGACCTGGTGATGAGCAACGAATCGGTGCTGTATGCCGAAGTCGAAGTGGACAAGCCCCATGCGCTGCGTTTTGCCGAGTCGGTTTCGATTACTCTGGCGGCCAGCCGCTGATACTCAAGTGAGCCCTATGAACGACCAACAACGCCTCGAACTCGAAGCCGCCGCCTTTCGCCGGCTGGTAGCCCACCTGGACAGCCGCAAGGATGTACAGAACATCGACCTGATGAACCTGGCCGGCTTCTGCCGCAACTGCCTGTCCAAGTGGTACAAGGCCGAGGCCGATGAGCGCCGGATCGAGCTGAGCCTCGATGACGCCCGTGAAGTGGTGTACGGCATGTCGTACGCGCAGTGGAAAGCCCAATACCAGAAAGAAGCCAACGCCGACCAGCAAGCGGCGTTCGCCCAAGGAAAACCCCATGACTGACCTGAACACCCTGCGCACCAGCCTCAACAGCGGCGAACACGCCTTTGCCGATACCCTGGCCTTTGTAGCCGCAGGTTATGACTACCAGCCGCAAGCCTTCACCAACGGCGAGGTGGAAAATGCCGCCGGCCAGAACGAAGGCTCGTGCAAGACCCTGGGATTGGCATTGCTGGAAGGGTTGAGCGATCAGGAAGCGTTGCTGGCGTTTGGCGAGCATTACCGTTCGGTGGTGGCGACGCCTGAAGGCTCTGATCACGGAAATATCCGCGCGTTGATCGCCCACGGCCTGGCCGGTGTGAAATTCACCGCCGAGCCACTGACCCGCAAATCCTGAGTCATACACAAATCAAAATGCGGGAGGGGGCTTGCCCCCGATTGCGGTGGTTCAGTAACAAATGTACTGACTGACACACTGCTATCGGGGGCAAGCCCCCTCCCACATTTGTTTTGCAGTGCTGCTTAGAACGAGGCGTCTTTCAGACCATCGAGGTAACGCTCGGCATCCAGGGCCGCCATGCAACCGGCGCCGGCCGAGGTGATGGCTTGACGGTACACGTGGTCAGCTACGTCGCCGGCAGCGAAGATGCCTTCGATGTTGGTAGCGGTGGCATTGCCTTCACGGCCGCCCTGCACCACCAGGTAACCGTCTTTGGCTTCCAGCACGCCTTCGAACAACGAGGTGTTCGGGGTGTGGCCGATGGCGATGAATACGCCGTCGACTTTCAACTCGTCGAAGCTGCCGTCGTTGTTCTTCAGGCGAGCGCCGGTCACGCCCATGTTGTCGCCCAGCACTTCGTCCAGGGTGGCGTTGAGCTTGAGGATGATCTTGCCTTCAGCGACACGGGCGTGCAGCTTGTCGATCAGGATCTTCTCGGCGCGGAAGGTTTCGCGGCGGTGCACCAGGGTCACGGTGCTGGCGATGTTGGCCAGGTACAGCGCCTCTTCCACGGCGGTGTTGCCGCCGCCGACCACAGCTACAGGCTTGTTGCGATAGAAGAAACCGTCGCAGGTCGCGCAGGCGGAAACGCCCTTGCCCATGAACGCTTCTTCCGAAGGCAGGCCCAGGTAACGCGCGCTGGCGCCGGTGGCGATGATCAAGGCGTCACAGGTGTAAACGCCGCTGTCGCCGATCAGGCTGTAAGGCTTCTTGGAGAAATCGACCTTGTTGATGTGGTCGAATACGATCTCGGTTTCAAAGCGCTCGGCGTGTTCCTTCATACGCTCCATCAGCACCGGGCCGGTCAGGCCATGGACATCGCCCGGCCAGTTGTCGACTTCGGTGGTGGTGGTCAACTGACCGCCCGCCTGCATGCCGGTGATCAGCAGCGGCTTGAGGTTGGCCCGGGCAGCGTAGACGGCAGCGCTGTAACCGGCAGGGCCGGAACCGAGAATAATCACTCGCGAATGACGGGTATCAGACATGACTCACTCCTATCGACCGCCCGGACTACAAGACGGCTGGAATAAAAAAGGACCGCGAAGCACTTGGGGAAGGCTTGAACTCGCGGATCCTGAAAATAATGGGTGCAGCGTATAGAGGGGGGCAAGATTAAGGAAATACGCAATAACAATCCAGCTCATAGGTGGTCTCTATGCAGTCGTCCCGGTTGATCGGTCGGTTTGTTACAGCTGATGTTGCCGCTTTCGCCCAGGAGGCAAAGCCGGTAAGGTCGGCGCGTTCGTCCCTTTGCTCGGAGTCCTCCATGCCCGCCCCTGTTCTTTCCGGCCCGCAGTACCTGCGTGAAGGCCTCAAACTGGTGTTGAGCCCTGGCCTGCGCCTGTTCGTATTGCTGCCGCTGGCGATCAACCTGGTGCTGTTCGTGGGCTTGATCTATTTCGCCGGTCATCAGTTCAGCCTATGGGTCGACCATCTGATGCCGACGCTGCCAAGCTGGCTGAGCTTTCTGAATTACCTGATCTGGCCGCTGTTTGTGGTGCTGGTGGTGCTGATGGTGTTTTTCACCTTCACCATGCTCGCCAACATCATCGCGGCGCCGTTCAATGGCTTTCTATCGGAGAAAGTCGAAGTGGTGGTACGCGGCACCGACGACTTCCCGCCTTTCAGCTGGGGCGAGCTGATCGCGATGGTCCCGCGCACCCTGGCCCGGGAAATGCGCAAGCTGGGCTACTTCCTGCCACGGGCTATCGGCCTGTTCATCCTGTCGTTCATTCCGGTGGTCAACCTGATTGCCGCGCCGTTGTGGCTGCTGTTCGGCGTATGGATGATGGCGATCCAATACATCGACTACCCGGCCGATAACCACAAGCTGGGCTGGAACGAAATGCTCGCCTGGCTGCGCCAGAAACGCTGGCAGAGCATGAGCTTCGGCGGCGTCGTCTACCTGGTGCTGCTGGTGCCGGTGGTCAACCTGCTGATGATGCCGGCGGCGGTCGCCGGGGCCACGTTGTTCTGGGTGCGCGAGCAAGGTGCCGAGACGATGGCGGGGCAACAAGTAGCGCGGTCATAAATCCATCATGCCAGTGACACAATGACGACATGGCCCGCAGCGACACTGTGGGTCATGACGACAGCCTCGCTTCACATCACCCTGATCACCGAAACCTTCCCGCCGGAAATCAACGGGGTGGCCAACACGCTCGGCCGCCTGTGCGACGGTTTGCGCGCACGCGGCCATCAAATCGAACTGGTGCGCCCGCGCCAGGGTGTCGACCAGAGCCGGCCGAGTGACGACCAATTGCTGCTGTGCCGCGGCTGGCCGTTACCAGGATATCCAGGGCTGCAATGGGGCCAATCGTCGATGCACAAACTGCTGCGGCGCTGGACCCGTCAGCGGCCGGATGTGCTGTACATCGCCACCGAGGGGCCGTTGGGCCTGTCGGCATTACGCGCGGCGCGGCGCCTGGGCATCAGCGTGGTCAGCGGCTTCCACACCAACTTTCAACAGTATTCGAACCAGTACGGCTTGAGTCTGTTGAGCCGCCTGGTCACCCATTACCTGCGCTGGTTTCATAACCGCTCGACCTTGACGCTGGTTCCCAGCGCGAGTCAACGCCTGGAGCTGGAACGTCGGCACTTCGAGCGCCTCGGGATGCTGTCCCGGGGAGTCGATAGCCAACTGTTCCACCCGGCGAAACGCGACTACAGCCTGCGCGAAAACTGGGGCTTGGAGAGTGACGATATTGTGGTGCTGCACGTAGGACGCCTTGCCCAGGAGAAGAACCTCGGGCTGCTTAAACGCTGTTTCGATGCGTTGCAGACCGCCTACCCCTCGCGGCGGTTGAAGCTGGTCATTGTCGGCGATGGCCCGCAGCGCGGCCTGTTGCAGCGCGATCTGCCCGAAGCGGTATTCTGCGGCACCCAGCGCGGCGAAGAGCTGGCACGGCATTACGCCTCGGGCGATCTGTTCCTGTTTCCCAGCCTGACCGAGACGTTCGGCAATGTGGTGCTGGAAGCCATGGCCTCCGGCCTGGGCGTGGTGGCGTATGACCAGGCGGCCGCCACCCAGCATATTCGCCACGGCTACAACGGTGTACTGGCGATGCCGGGGGATGAGAACGCATTTTGCGATGCAGCCGTGTGGTTGTTGGAGGAGCGCGAGACGCTGCGCCGCGCGCGTCTGAATGCCCGCCAGCACGCCAGTCGCCAAGGGTGGCCGGCGATTATCGAGCAATTCGAGAGCCAACTGCGAGGCGCATGCGGCGAGCCATTGGTTACCCCTGTACAAACGTGCGTGCGTTGAAACGCCTTCCCGTAAATGGGTAGTGCAAGGTCGGGTAAGGATTACCTGATATTTAAATGAGGAACGCCTTTCGGTGAATTGCCAACCATTGATACCTGCCACCTCTGGCAGGTCCTTCAAATCAGTGGAGACAATGAAAATGTCAACTTATGGAATGGGTGTGCGCAACGGCGTCAACATGCCGACGGCGGAGTGGACGCGCCTGCAACAGATATTGGACAAATCCAGGGCCGAGCCCCCCACCTACGACCAGTCTGCACGTAAGGACGGGCACAGGACCGATCACAGCCGAGAGCTGAAGAAAGGGTTGGAGTACTGAGGTTGCAGACCGGCTCCCCATGACGTTCACGGGGAGCACCGCCATTTACACCAGGCTCGTCAACGCCTCACGACTGAACGGTAGAATATCGGCCTCTCGGCCTTCACGCACCTTCACCGCCCAATCCGGATCCACCAGCAGCGCACGGCCCACGGCGACCAGGTCGAACTCATCGTTATTCAAGCGCTCCAGCAGTTTCTCGAGGCTGGCCGGCTGCGCGACTTTGTCGGTGTTGACCATGAACTGCAGGAACTCGCCGTCCAGGCCGACACTGCCCACGGTGATCGTCGGCTTACCGGTCAACTGGCGGGTCCAGCCGGCGAGGTTAAGGTCGGAACCTTCGAATTCCGGCTCCCAGAACCGGCGTGTAGAGCAGTGAAAAATATCCACGCCAGCATCGGACAACGGCTTGAGAAATTCGCCCAACGCCTCGGGGGTTTGCACCAGGCGCGCCGTGTAGTCCTGCTGCTTCCATTGGGAAAAACGCAAGATGATCGGGAAGTCCGGGCCGACCGCCGCGCGGGTAGCCTGGATCAGTTCGATGGCGAAACGTGAGCGGTTGGCCAGGCTGCCGCCGTATTCGTCGGTGCGCTGGTTGCTGCCTTCCCAGAAGAACTGGTCGACCAGGTAGCCGTGGGCGCCGTGGATTTCCACACCGTCCATGCCGATGCTTTGGGCATCCTTGGCCGCCTCGGCGAAGGCATTGATCACGTCCTTGATGTCCTGGGTGGTCATGCCGTGCACGACGACAGTGCCATCCTTGAGCTTTTCCATCGGCCCGTAGGCGGGCACGCTGGCGTCAGGTTCGGTACCTATACGGCGCACACTGCCGACGTGCCACAGCTGCGGAACGATCTTGCCGCCTTCGGCGTGGACCGCATCGACCACTTTCTTCCAACCGGCCAACGCCGCTTCGCCGTAAAAGTGCGGAACATTGGGGTAGCCGTTGGAGGCTTGATGATTAACCACTGTGCCTTCGGTGATGATCAGGCCCACACCGGCGGCAGCCCGGCGACGGTAATACTCGATCACCTTGGAATTGGGTACGCCACCTGGAGAAAACGAACGCGTCATCGGCGCCATGACCACGCGAGTCGACAGTTGCAGTGCACCGAGTTGGAAGGGTTTGAACAAGGCTTGGACGGGCATGGAGCACTCCACATGAGGCGAATTTATGATGTGGATAATATGCACGCCAAAGCTTGCTGGGTAGCACTATTGATCTGAGTGATTAAGGCGATAAAAACAACCGTATACCTGTAGGAGCGAGCTTGCTCGCGAAAAATCGCAGGGCGGCGCGTAAATCCTGAGTGTACGCATCACCGTTGGCGATTTTCGCGAGCAAGCTCGCTCCTATAGTGGGGGGGATTCAGGCCAGGGCTTTTTCGATGGCCTGGACGACCGTTGGATCATCCGGCGGCGTACGCGGCGAGAAGCGCGCCAGTACACGGCCATCCTTGCCGAGCAGAAATTTTTCGAAATTCCAGGTGATATCGCCTGGAAACTCGGCACCCTCGCCCGCCAGCAGGCGGTACAGTTGGTGACGATCAGGGCCGTTGACCTCAAGCTTGCTGCCCAGCGGGAACGTCACCCCGTAGTTGAGGCTGCAGAACTCCTGGATCTCTCGCTCGGTACCCGGCTCCTGCCCTGCAAACTGATTGCAGGGCAGGCCCAGCACGGTGAAACCCTGGTCTTTGTATTGCTGGTAGAGGTTTTCCAGGGCCGCATACTGCGGGGTCAGACCGCATTTGGAGGCAACGTTGACCACCAGCACAACTTGGCCCTTGAAGGGCGCCAGCGGCAGCTCTTGCCCGTCCAACGCTTTGAGTTTCAGGTCGTGGAAAGCACTCATGACGAACTCCAGATATCCCATGTTCTTCGCATTGCAGCCGTTCGAGATTACAGACCACAAGCCTGCAAGCATAGATGCCGATTGAAAAACTCGCCCACCGGTTACTGAGCGGTTGGCCACGGCAAGATAGGGATCGCCGTCACCGCGTTCTGCGGGCTGCCTTCGATCAGACGGTCGCTGTAGACCAGATACACCAGGGTATTGCGCTTCTTGTCGAGAAAACGCACCACCTGCATGGTCTTGAACACCAGCGAGGTGCGTTCCTTGAACACTTCATCGCCGTCCTTGAGTTCGCCCTTGAAGTGGATCGGGCCGACCTGGCGGCAGGCGATCGAGGCTTCGGCGCGGTCCTCGGCCAGGCCCAGGCCACCTTTGACGCCGCCGGTCTTGGCGCGCGACAGGTAACACGTCACGCCGTCGACCTTGGGGTCATCGAAGGCTTCGACGACGATCCGGTCATTGGGGCCGACAAACTTGAACACCGTCGACACCTGGCCGACCTCTTCGGCCGAGGCCAGCAGTGGCATGGCCAGCAGCAGGCCGAGCAGTCCCTTCACTAAACGCATCGTGTATTCCTTTGGTTAAACCAGGATCAGGTTGTCGCGGTGAACCAGTTCCGGCTCGGCCATGTAACCCAATAGTCCGACAATCGCGTCGGACGATTGTCCAATAATCTTCTGCGCTTCCAGGGCACTGTAGTTCGCCAGCCCGCGAGCGATCTCACGACCATCCGGCGCCACGCACACCACCATCTCGCCCCGGCGGAAGCTGCCCTGCACCAACTTGACGCCTACCGGCAGCAAGCTTTTGTTGCCCTGGGACAGCGCCGACACCGCGCCTGCGTCCAGCACCAGGGTGCCGCGGGTTTGCAGGTGCCCGGCCAGCCACTGCTTGCGCGCTGCCAGCATGCCGCGTTCCGGCGACAACAGGGTGCCGATGCGCTCGCCGGCCTTGAGACGGTCCAGCACGCGCGCAAGGCGCCCGCCGACGATGATGGTATGGGCACCGGAGCGCGCGGCCAGGCGCGCAGCGCGCAACTTGGTCTGCATGCCGCCACGGCCCAGGGCGCCGCCGACACTGCCGGCCACGGCGTCCAGCGCCGGGTCATCGGCGCGCGCTTCATGAATAAGCTGGGCGTCGGGGTTGTGGCGCGGGTCGGCGTCGAACATGCCGTCGCGGTCGGTGAGGATCACCAGCAGGTCGGCTTCCACCAGGTTGGCCACCAGGGCGGCCAGGGTGTCGTTGTCGCCGAAGCGGATTTCATCGGTGACCACGGTGTCGTTTTCGTTGATCACCGGGATGACCTTGAGCTCCACCAGCGCACGCAAGGTGCTGCGGGCGTTGAGGTAGCGCTTGCGGTCGGACAGGTCGTCGTGGGTCAGCAGGATCTGCGCCGTGTGGCGGCCGTGCTCGGCAAAGCTCGATTCCCAGGCCTGCACCAGGCCCATCTGGCCGATGGCGGCGGCGGCTTGCAGCTCGTGCATCGCGCTGGGTCGCGTGGTCCAGCCGAGGCGGCTCATCCCGGCGGCAACCGCCCCGGACGAGACCAGCACCAACTCAACGCCCGCTTCATGCAAGGCCACCATCTGCTCGACCCAGACACTCATGGCCGCGCGGTCCAGGCCCTTGCCATCCGCCGTCAACAACGCGCTGCCAATCTTTACGACCCAGCGCTGCGCACCTGTCACTTTGCTCCGCATCATCTTCAACCTTAGAGTGAGGGCCGCGCGACCCAGCGCCGCCCATAACGTTATACCCGGATACCAAAACGCCGCTCTAAAGAGAGCGGCGTTCAAGTTTATCGCAACGAATCAGTCACGCACGTAAATGATTTCCGGACCGTCTTCGTCATCCACGTCTTCTTCGTCCCAATCATCGTCGCCGATGTCATGCACCGACTTCACGCCGCTGCGGCGCAAGGCACGCTGATCATCCAGCGCTTGCAACTGAGCACGGGCTTCGTCTTCGATCTGCTGGTCGAGTTCGGCCAGTTCGGCCTTGAACACCGGGTCGGCCGCGAGGCGGTCGGCGCGGTCTTCCAGGTAGCGCATGATGTCGCGGGTCAGGCGCTCGGTGCCTTCTTTGGCGATGGCCGAGATCACGTAGACCGGACCTTCCCACTCCAGGCGATCGACGATTTCCTTGACGCGTTCCTCGTGCTCTTCTTCGAGGATCTGGTCGCATTTGTTCAGCACCAGCCAGCGATCACGCTCGGCCAGGGCCGGGCTGAACTTGGTCAGCTCGCTGACAATCACTTCGGCGGCGTCGGCTGCACTGGTTTCATCCAGTGGTGCCATGTCGACGAGGTGCAGCAGCAACCGGGTGCGCGACAAGTGCTTGAGGAAGCGAATGCCCAGGCCCGCGCCGTCGGAAGCACCTTCGATCAGGCCTGGAATATCGGCGATCACGAAGCTTTTCCAGCGGTCGACGCTGACCACGCCCAGGTTGGGTACCAGGGTGGTGAACGGGTAGTCGGCGACCTTCGGCTTGGCGGCCGATACCGAGCGAATGAAGGTACTTTTGCCGGCATTCGGCAGGCCCAGCAGGCCTACGTCGGCGAGAACTTTCATTTCCAGCTTGAGATCGCGCTGCTCGCCCGGCTTGCCAGGGGTGGTCTGGCGCGGTGCACGGTTGGTACTGGACTTGAATCGGGTGTTACCCAGACCATGCCAGCCGCCTTGCACCACCATCAGCTTCTGGCCGGCCTTGGTCAGGTCGCCGATCACTTCCTGGGTAGCCGAGTCGATGATCGTGGTACCGACCGGTACGCGCAGCACCAGGTCTTCGCCTTTTTTACCGGTGCAGTCGGTGCTGCCGCCGTTGGAGCCACGCTCGGCATCGAAGTGCCGGGTGTAACGGTAGTCGACCAGGGTGTTGAGGTTTTCGTCGGCCATCATGTAGATGGAACCGCCGTCGCCGCCGTCGCCGCCGTTGGGGCCACCGTTTTCAATGAACTTTTCGCGACGGAAACTCATGCAGCCGTTACCGCCGTCGCCTGCTTTTACTCGGATGGAAACTTCATCAACGAACTTCATAACAAAACGCCTCTCGTCGCATGGACGAGCTTAAGAAACCAAGACATAAGACTCTTGCAAAAATGAGCGCAGCGACCTCAATCAGCGACCGCTTATCCAGCGCCAGAGCCCATCACAAACAGCTTTGCAAGAGACTCACTCCACAAACGAAAAAGCCCCGTCGCAAGACAGGGCTTTTCCAGCGATCTCGCGATTAAGCTGCGACAACGCTCACGTAACGGCGGTTGAACGCGCCCTTTACTTCGAACTTGATCACGCCTTCGATTTTAGCGAAGAGAGTGTGATCCTTACCCATGCCAACACCGTAACCGGCGTGGAATTGGGTGCCGCGCTGACGCACGATGATGTTGCCCGGAATGATTTTCTGGCCGCCATACATCTTCACGCCAAGGCGTTTGGCTTCTGAGTCGCGACCGTTACGGGTACTACCACCAGCTTTTTTGTGTGCCATGAGTCAATTCTCCTAGTGAGGATTAGGCTGAAATTAAGCCTGAATACCGGTGATTTTGATCTCGGTGTACCACTGGCGGTGGCCCATACGCTTCATGTGGTGCTTACGACGACGGAACTTGATGATGCGGACCTTATCGTGACGACCTTGGGAGATCACTTCAGCCACAACGGTAGCGCCGGCAACAACTGGAGCGCCGATGTTCACGTCATCGCCATTGGCGACCAACAGAACGCGATCAAACGTCACGGATTCGCCGGTAGCGATTTCCAGTTTTTCGATCTTCAGGTATTCACCTGGGGCGACTTTGTATTGCTTGCCACCAGTAACAATTACTGCGTACGACATGGTATTTCTCCGATAATCCTGCTCACCCAGCGCTTTATAAGAAGAGGTATTGGCTGGCATGGCTGCATGGGATGGACGTCCCGAATGCAATTGCGTAAGGCAGGTGCTGCCCAGGAAGTTCAGGGTGCGCGATTGTACGCAAGGTAAAGGGGTGTTGCAAGGGGCCGTCTATCGCGCCTTGACACTGGGGGGTCAGGGTCCTAGCATGCCGCGCAACCCTTCTGGAGCGACTGTCGCTGATGCAACCCCAAGCTTTCTACCGCGCGGTCGCGGACGATTTTAGCGCCGTCGACGGCATCATCAAGCAGCAGCTGACGTCTAAAGTGCCGCTGGTCTCCAAAATTGGCGACTATATTACGTCGGCGGGCGGTAAGCGTCTGCGTCCTTTATTAGTGTTGCTGTGCGGCAAGGCCCTGGGCCGCGAAGGTGATGACCTGCGCCTGCTGGCCGCCACCATTGAATTCCTGCACACCGCCACCCTGCTGCATGACGACGTGGTCGACATGTCCGGCATGCGCCGTGGCCGCGAGACCGCCAATGCCATGTGGGGCAACGCGCCCAGCGTGCTGGTGGGCGATTTCCTGTACTCGCGCTCGTTCGAAATGATGGTCGAACTGGGCTCGATGCCGGTGATGAAGATTCTTTCACAGGCCACGCGCATCATCGCCGAAGGCGAAGTGCTGCAACTGTCCAAGGTACGTGACGCCAGCACCACCGAAGAAACCTATATGGAAGTGATTCGCGGCAAGACCGCGATGCTCTTCGAAGCCTCCACCCACAGCGCCGCCGCGCTGTGCGGCGCCACCGCCGAACAGGCCGAAGCCCTGCGCACCTTTGGCGACCACCTGGGCGTGGCGTTCCAACTGGTGGATGACCTGCTCGACTATAAGGGCGATGCCGAAACCCTGGGCAAGAACGTCGGTGACGACCTGGCCGAGGGCAAGCCGACCTTGCCGCTGATCTACACCATGCGCGAAGGCACGCCGGAACAGGCTGCGCTGGTGCGCAAGGCGATCCAGAAAGGCGGGATCGAAGACCTGGAGGCCATTCGCGCCGCCGTGGAAGCGTCCGGCTCCCTGGAGTACACCGCGCAACTGGCGCGTGACTACGTGGCCCGTGCGATCAAGTGCCTGGAAGCCCTGCCCGCCAGCGAATACCGGGATGCCCTGGTTGAACTGAGTGAGTTTGCGGTCGCCCGTACTCACTAAAGCACCAGCGCCGCAGGACCATGTGGGAGGGGGCTTGCCCCCGATAGCAGCAGGTCAGCCAATGGATAAGGTGGCTGACACACCGCAATCGGGGGCAAGCCCCCTCCCACATTTGGATTTCATACAGCCTGCAAGACCACAAAACCCTATATAATGTGCGACTTTTAGCCATCCTGACTCCCAAGGAGCTTTAGTGAGTACGTTGCCACCCTGCCCGAAATGCAATTCCGAATACACCTACGAAGACGGCACCCAACTGGTCTGCCCGGAATGCGCCCATGAATGGTCCGCCAATGGCGAGGCCGAAGTGGCGGGCGACGAAACCGTCAAGAAAGACTCTGTAGGCAACGTCCTGCAGGACGGCGACACCATCACGGTGATCAAGGACCTCAAGGTCAAGGGCACCTCCCTGGTGGTCAAGGTCGGCACCAAGGTCAAGAATATCCGCCTGTGCGACGGCGACCACGATATCGACTGCAAGATTGACGGCATCGGCCCGATGAAGCTCAAGTCCGAGTTCGTGCGCAAGGTCTGAACCTGCTGCATCCATCCCGCGCCCGCCGCGGGATGGCGCTTCGCCCTCGCGTTGAACTGTCTCAAATACCCACACAAAAAAATCGCAAACCGCCAATAGACACTTGCTATTCTACGAATAAGAATTATTCTCATTGAAACCCATCAAGGAGAACGACCATGACTTATTTGATAGATGCCTGGCTGGACCGCCCACATCCGTACCTGCGGATCCTGCATCGGGAAACCGGCGAAGTCTGTGCGGTGCTTGAAGAAGAAGCGCTGAATGAACTGCAGGACCAGGGCGACCTGGACGTCAATGGCCTGAGTTCCAGTGAGCCTGGCGTGCTGAAGGAAGTGGTGAGGAATCTGTTTCTGTTCTGCTATGCCCGAGCGTTGCGCCCGGCGACGGAGCTGAGTGGCAAGTTCCATCCATGAGAAACAACAGCCAATGTAGGAGCGAGCGTGCTCGCGAAGATAACAAAGGCACCGCGTTAAACCAGGCTTTACGCGTTATCGTTGACGTTCTTCGCGAGCAAGCTCGCTCCTACAGGTACAGGTCTTACAAAACGTCGAGCAGCTCGACGTCGAATACCAGAACACTGTGCGGCGGAATGCTGCCAACGCCTTGTGCGCCGTAAGCCAGTTCGCTCGGCACGTACAGGCGCCATTTGCTGCCGGCGTTCATCAGTTGCAGGGCTTCGGTCCAGCCGGCGATCACGCCGCCAACCGGGAATTCCGCAGGCTGGCCGCGCTCGTAGGAACTGTCGAACACGGTGCCGTCGATCAGGGTGCCGTGGTAGTGAGTACGTACTTGATCTTCACGGGTCGGCTTGGCGCCGTCACCGGCCGTCAGCACTTCAAACTGCAGGCCCGAGGCCAGTGTGGTGATGCCGTCACGCTTGGCGTTTTCAGCCAGGAAGGCCAGGCCAGCGCCTGCGGCGGCCTCAGCCTTGGCAGCGGCTTCGGCTTGCATGATTTCGCGGATCACTTTGAAGCTGGCCGCCATTTGCTCCTGGTCAACACGGCTTGGCTTGCCTGCGAAGGCGTCGGTCAGGCCGGCCAGGATCGCGTCCAGGCTGACGCCCGGTGGCGGGTTGTCGCGCAGTTGGTCGCCCAACTGACGGCCGATACCGTAGCTGACGCGGGTTTCGTCGGTGGACAGATTAACTTCGGACATGAAAAGGCTCCGCTGTAGGACGACGCTGTTTATTGCGCCATCCAAAACTAAAAGGGCCCGCAGACTAGCACACAAGTCCGACGCGTGATGAGCCCCGCTCACCCGCTTCTGTTAGCGCATCGGCCCCCTTTGCCGGACTGCCAATAAAAGTATTTCAGATTCATGCCCTGCCGCCGATACAGCGCTACACACTTTGGCTGGCTCCAACAACAACACCGCCCAGCACACATATCATTCTTGCGGAGCATTCGATGAATAGCTGGTTCGGTAACATCAGCGTCAACCTCAAACTGGGCCTGGGCTTCGGCCTGGTGCTTGTCCTCACCTCGATCCTGGCCCTCACCGGCTGGACCAGCCTGGGCGGCCTGATCGACCGCAGCAACTGGATGAGCGACATCACTCAGCTCAACGCCTCGCTGACCAAACTGCGCATCGTTCGCCTGCAATATATGCTGGCCAACGGCGACGAAGCCGTGGCGCAGAACGTGCAAACCAGCCTTGACGCTTTCGCCGCCCAGCAACAAAAGCTGCTGGACAGTTTCAAGAGCCCGGAAAACCTCAAGCTGCTCAATCAACAGAAAGCTGTCATTACGGCGTATCAGCAGTCCTTGAACAAAATGCGCGAGGCCTATCGCAATGGCAACGCCGCGCGCCAGGTCATGGGCGACAAAGCTGACATCGCCAACGCACAAATCGATGCACTGGACACCAACGTGCAGCAGATGCCCGACAGCCCGGAACGTTTCGCACAGTACCAGGCCGTGACAGGTGCCAAGGAAGAATTCCTGCTGGCGCGCTACGAAGTGCGTGGTTACACCAACAACGTCAATGCAGAAAACGAAGCCCGTGCCGCCGCGCAAATCGAGAAAGCCATCGCTGGCTTGAAAGGCCTCAATGCCGTGTTCGGCAGCAGCCAACAGGCCGCGCTGGGCTCGCTGGAAACCGCACTGGGCGCCTACCGCAGCGCCGTACAAAGCTATAAAGCCGCCAACGCCAACATCGTGACCGCCCGCGCCGAAATGACCACCCAAGGCGCCGATATCGTCACCCTCAGCGACAAACTCTACGACATCCAGCTGGAACGCCGCGATGCCGAAAGCGCCCAAGCCCGCAGCCTGCAACTGATCAGCACGTTGCTGGCCTTGCTGGTGGGCATCATCGCGGCCCTGGTCATCACCCGCCAGATCACCCGTCCGCTGCAAGACACCCTGGCTGTGGTCGAGCGCATTGCCTCCGGCGACCTGAGCCACACCATCCAAGTCACCCGTCGCGATGAACTGGGCGTGTTGCAACAAGGCATCCAGCGCATGGGCACCACCTTGCGTGAACTGATCAGCGGGATTCGTGACGGCGTGACCCAGATCGCCAGCGCCGCCGAAGAACTCTCAGCCGTTACCGAGCAGACCAGCGCCGGCGTCAAAAGCCAGAAAATCGAGACCGACCAGGTCGCTACGGCGATGCATGAAATGACCGCTACCGTGCAGGAAGTGGCGCGCAACGCCGAACAGGCTTCGCTGGCCGCCGCCGATGCCGATGGTCAGGCCCGTGCGGGCGACAAAGTGGTGGCCGAGGCCATTGCCCAGATCGAACGCCTGGCTGCCGAAGTGGCACGCTCCACCGACGCCATGGCCCACCTGCAGCAAGAGAGCAACAAGATCGGCAGCGTGATGGACGTGATCAAGGCCGTGGCCGAACAGACCAACCTGCTGGCGCTCAACGCGGCAATTGAAGCCGCCCGTGCCGGTGAAGCCGGTCGTGGGTTCGCCGTGGTAGCCGACGAAGTGCGCGGGCTGGCCCAGCGTACGCAGAAATCCACCGAGGAAATCGAAGGCCTGGTGGCCGGCTTGCAGAACGGCACCCAGCAAGTGGCCAACGTGATGAACAACAGCCGCAGCCTCACCGACAGCAGCGTGGACCTCACGCGCAAAGCCGGTGTATCCCTGGAAAACATCACCCGCACCGTGTCGAACATCCAGTCGATGAACCAGCAGATTGCAGCGGCCGCCGAACAGCAGAGCGCCGTGGCCGAAGAGATCAGCCGCAGCATTGTGAATGTGCGCGATGTGTCCGAGCAGACCGCTACAGCCAGTGAGGAGACGGCCAAGTCGAGCGTCGAGCTGGCGCGGCTGGGTAGCCAGTTGCAGCAGATGGTCAGCCATTTCCGGGTATAAACCACAGGGCGCTGGCCCAGGATGCAGCCCCAGTCATTGACTGGGGCTGCCATTCATTCACTCTTCCCCCTCCTCTACAAACACCACCCGGTTCCCGAACGGGTCCTTGATACTCATCTCCCGCGAGCCCCAAGGCGTTTGCTCAACCCCAGGCTTGGCATAACGATAGTCCTTGGCCTGCAATTGCTGCTGGTACGCATCCACTCCTTGCGCCTGGATCCGCACCGCGGCGCCCGGCGACGCATCGCCATGATGCTCGGACAAATGCAGCACGCATTCTCCCAGCGACACTTGCAGGTACAACGGAAAATTGGCCTCGAAGCGATGCTGCCAGTCGACGTTGAACCCCAGGAAATCGACATAGAATTCCAGCGCCTTGGCCTCGTCGAAAATTCGCAGGATGGGGGTGACTTTTCCTAAGTGCATGTGACTCTACAGGCATCGGGCAATCGCTGTGGGTGAACCGACACCCTAGCCCGGCAAGCGCGCAAAGTGAACCGGTTCAATACCGGGGAATTCTGCGGATCCTGCCGCTCGACAGTTGGTCATTGTCCACATGCACTTCATCGAACTTGTAGGAGTCGTCCGCAAACTCATCCAGATTGCCCGCCTTGCGCATCCGCTCAAGGGTGCCAGGTGCCACGCATTGACGCGCTTCGACGAACTGCGGATTGGCCTCGATATTTTCGTTGAACGAAACAACGGGAACGCCCCGGCTGTCGATTTCGTAAAGGTGGTACTTGCCCTCGAACTCTGTGTCGCCAAAGTGCATCGCCGCCGCTTTCGAGCGAGAGGCCACCACGACATTGCCCTCCATCATTTTTTCCGGACCGGAAAAGAAATTGGAGTCGCGAAAACCATCATCTTCCGGGTCGCCGCGCCGCTCTACGCGATCAGCCTTTTCGACGCGGTACAACTTGGGTATGTCGGTGCGCTCGATCATGCCGCGACTGTTGAAATACCCACCGGCAGGCAGCTTGACGCCGTCCTTGAACGGATTGACCTTGAGCACGCTGCTGTCGTCGTACGGTTCGTAATCCCCGGAGGACGTGGCATTGGAAGCCACCGAAGACGGCGACTCCTCATTGTCCGACAGTTCGTGTTCCGAGTCCTCGACTTTGGGTTTCTTCGCCGCAGGCGCGGCCTCCTCGACGATCTCATAACGGGGCTGCACCGAGGGACGCTTGGACCCCGCTTGCAGATAAATCTCCATGGAGGGGTCCCACGCAGGATTCAACGTGCCGCCCGGTGTTTCGGGCAACCGTGGAGGCTGGTTCGGACTCATCAGTACACCGATCTGCCCGTTCACGCGGCGATAGTTGAAAAAAGGCTTGTCCCCCGTCGTCGGTTGAGCGCCGGACTCGACAGCGGGGTCGGCCGTGGACGGACCAGCCTTGCCGAGGGCATGAAAAAAAGCCATGGTCGCAACATCCATCACCGCCGAATGCAGCCCGCTCTTGCGCTCGGCCTGGGTGTCACCCTCAACGGCCTGGTCGATTTCCATGCCGACCTGCGCCGTGTAAGAGGCGGCGCCAAGCGCCAGACCAATAGGCCCGAGCAAGGCCATGGGGATGGAGAATACGGCATTACCGGCTTGCAACAGGGCCAGTGCGTCGTCCTTGCGCACTTCGGCGTTGGATTTCATTTCGGTGTCGGCATCCTTGTCGATGCGCTGGCGTGTCTGGCTGGCCATGAAGGAAAATACGTCACCGCCGATGGGATAATTGCGGGTATTGATCACTCTGTCATTGGCAGCCTGGGTACCCGCCCCCAGCTTGGTCAGGGTAGCGTCCACGCCGTCGGCACTCAGGGCGCCGAACACGCCCTGCTGACGATCACGCAGCGAGAAATGTTCCTCCAGCGCCTTGGCTTTGGCGGGGTCCCTGCTTTGTTCGAGCACCCACTGGTCCAAGGCGGCCCGGTCCTTGAACGTCTGGATGGCGGGCTTTGCGCCGGGGACATACAGGGTTTCGGCGCCGCTTTTGGAGACGAAGCGCAGGATGTCATTGGACTGATAGCCATTGATGTCCAAGCCAAACACCTTGGTGTGCGGGTCCGGCGTGGTCTGCGTCTGCAACTGGGCCCTGGACACCGGCCCCTCGAGCGGCACACCTGATGCCGCCGCTTTCATCACCTCGGCATACGCCTGCGGACTCAGGCCCCGGCCGGGGTCTTGTTGATTGAGGGCACGCGCGGCACGGGCCTCCATCACGAACTGTTGCTTGGCCAGCACCCGCCATTCGTCGCCGTGCTGCGTCCAAAAACTGTCCAGCTTGGCCATCACTTTTTTCTGCAGGTCCCCCTCACGCACCAGGTTCAGCAACTCGCTGGGCTTCATGCGCAGTTGGTTGCCGGCGTCGTACCTGCCTTTTTCCGGGCCATCCAGGTACAGGCCATAGACGGCGTCCAGATCACGCCAGGTCTCCACGGCGGCGGGAACATCGTCATGGATTTTCGAGTAGAGGTAACCCGGCCCCGTCCGGTCGAGAATGAACTTGCCCAGCCGGCTGAAAAAATCCGGCACGCTTTCGCTGTCCAGCAATGAAAACGGGCTGGTGTTCGACGACACGAAATGCGCCAGCGCCTGAGCCTTGCCGGCCGTGCCGTAGCGTTCAGCCGAAAAAAAATCACTGGCCACGGCATCGGTCAGCGTCATGGATGATTCGGGAGTTCCGCGATGCTCCCAACCGGTCACGGCACTGCCGGTATGGGTACTGTTGGCAGGAGCAAACTGATGCAGGTAAACCTTGTCGGGGTCGATCCACTGATTCGTCAGGTTCCAGACTTTTTCCTGGATCCAGCCTTTGATCGTGTCGCGGGGAAAAGGGAACGCCGAGATCGCCTCGACGCTCTCATTCGCCGTTGCACCAGGCGCCGTGACGGTGGGCGGAATGACGGCATTGCCGGCCCGGTTGGCGAGCAGGCTGGGACTTACAGACTGAGTGTTCATGCAGGCTCTCCGTAACAAGACCCACACATGTTAGGGCGCCGCCCCTGGCAATCAATCGGCTTTTTGTAAGCGCTCATTGGCCATATTCAGACACGCTATCGGCCCGAGCACCGTCATACCGCCTCCCGCGCTCCGGTCTGAAACCCCCGGCGCAAATCACCGCTGCGCGCCAGAAAGCGCCCGGCCCGCTGTACGTTCGCCTGCCCTTCGCTGTAGCTCAAGACGCCGTTGATCCATACGCCCTCAATCCCTTCGGCCGCACGTTGAGGCGCCTTGAAATCGGCCATGTCACACACACGCGCAGGATCGAAGAGCACCAGGTCGGCCCAGAACCCCTCGTGAATTTCACCGCGTTGAGCCAGGCCGAAACGCGCCGCCGACAGCCCGGTCATCTTGTGTATCGCCGTGTGTAACGGGAACAATCCGACATCCCGACTGAAATGTCCCAACACCCGTGGGAATGCCCCCCACAGACGTGGATGCGGAAACGGATCTTCGGGCAACCCGTCAGAGCCGACCATGGTCAACGGGTGGGCAAGAATGCGTCGCACGTCCGCCTCATCCATGCCGTAATACACGGCCCCCGCCGGTTGCAGGCGGCGGGCGGCGTCCATCAGCGCAACGCCCCACTCTGCAGCAATGTCCTGCAGATCACGCCCGCCCATGTCAGGATGAGGTGTGGACCAGGTGATGGTGATGCGGAACGCGTCGGTGACCTGCTTGAGGTCCAGGGTCGACGAACTGGCCGCGTAGGGATAGCAGTCACAGCCCACCGGATGGGTTTTCGCTGCTGCCTCAAGCGACGCCAACAGGTGCGGGCTGCGCCCCCAGTTTCCCGCACCGGCGCACTTGAGGTGAGAAATAATCACCGGTGCCCTGGCATGTCGACCGATCAGGAATGCTTCGTCCATTGCGTCCAATACCGGTTCGAACTCACTGCGCAAATGCGTGGCGTACACCGCGCCATAAGCGGTCAGCTCTTCGCTCAGTTGCAGCACCTCATCGGTCTCTGCATTGAATGCGCTGGCGTAGGCAAGGCCGGTGGACAAGCCCAGGGCACCGGCATCGAGGCTCTCCTGCAACTGCATGCGCATGGCCGCGATTTCATGGGCCGTGGCCGTGCGGTGCAGGTCGTCCATATGATTGCTGCGCAGTGCCGTGTGGCCGATCAGCGCGGCGACATTGACCGCAGGCCGAGCGCGTTCTACCGCCGCGCGATAATCGACGAAGCGCGGGTAGGCGAAGGCTTCGGCATTGCCCAGCAGGTTCATCGGATCGGGTGGATTGCCCCGCAGGCTCACAGGTGAAGCGCTGATGCCACAGTTGCCGACAATCACCGTGGTCACGCCCTGGCTGAGCTTGGGCAGCATCTGCGGGTGGCGGATCACGACCGTGTCGTCATGGGTGTGCACATCGACAAAGCCCGGCGCCAGTACGTAGCCGGTGGCGTCAACCTCATGCACGGCCACCGCCGCCGACAGGTCGCCGATCGTCTCGATACGCCCGTCGCGCACGCCCACATCGGCGAGGTACCCAGGCGTGTTGCTGCCATCAATGATCAGCGCCTGGCGAATCAGCGTGTCGTACTTCATTTCAGTCTCCAAGCGGCAGGCTGTCGGGGCCGCCGCGATAGTCGTCCAGGGCCAGTTTGATGCGGCGCAGGCGTTCCTGATTGGCATCAGGCATGGCCAGGGCCAGCTCGGTGGCCAGCAGGTCGATGGCCAGCAGCATGCCGTAGCGCGCAGCCGTCGGTTTGTAGATAAAACTGGTTTCAGCCGGTTGCAGCGGCAGCAGCACATCGGCCAGCCCGGCCAGGGGGGAATCGGCCAAAGTGAGCGCGACAATGCGCGCATCGTAGTTGCGCGCCAACCTCACCACATCCAGCAACTCAGGCGTAAGGCCGGTCAGCGAGCAAACGATCAGCGCCTGCTCCGGCCCCAGGGTCGCGGCCGTCACGCGCATCATTACCGGGTCATGGCAGACCGCAATCGGATAGCCCAGGCGCACCAGCCGCACCTGCAACTCATCGCTGCCCAGGCTCGACGGGCCGCCCATACCGAACGCGTGAATCATCCGTGCCTTGCCCAACAGGCTCACCGCATCGACAAAGCTGTGTTGATTGAAGCCGGACAGATGCTGGCGCAGCGTGGCTTCGATATCACCGAGAATCTGCCGATGGAACGCCGACTGTTCCGGCAGCCCCGCCGGGTCCAGAAAGCGGCTGCCCACACCACTGGCCTGGGCCAGTTGCAGGCGCAGGTCACGCAAGTCGCGGCAACCGACACTGCGGGCAAAGCGCGACAAGGTGGCGGTACT
Organism: Pseudomonas orientalis; assembly: GCF_022807995.1. Lineage (NCBI taxonomy): Bacteria > Pseudomonadati > Pseudomonadota > Gammaproteobacteria > Pseudomonadales > Pseudomonadaceae > Pseudomonas > Pseudomonas orientalis. The sequence goes on from NZ_CP094351.1 coordinate 4,838,972, forward strand.
CACCTCGGCCCGTTGCGACAGCGCTTCCAGACTGGCCGACGCTGCAAAGCCCACGTCGTCGAGCATCAGCCTGGCGATACGCCCTTCGCCGGCGCTGAAGGCGTCCTGGCGGGCACGGATCTGGTAGAGGATGTCCATCGCGGCTCCGGGTTACAAAAGGCAGGACAGACCATAGGTCAGACCGAAGGCCACCACCGAAATCAGGGTTTCCAGCACGGTCCAGGTCTTGAAGGTCTGGATCACGGTCATATTGAAGTATTCCTTGATCAGCCAGAAGCCGCCGTCGTTGACGTGGGAAAAGATCACCGAACCGGCGCCGGTCGCCAATACCAGCAATTCAGGGTGTGGATAACCCATGCCCAGAGCGACCGGGGCCACTACACCGGACGCCGTGGTCATCGCCACCGTGGCCGAGCCCGTGGCGATCCGCATCAGCGCAGCGAACAACCAGCCCATCACCAGCGGTGACAGCTGGAACGCATGGGCCAGGCCAAGAATTTCATGAGTGACGCCGGCGTCCACCAGGATGCGGTTCAAGCCACCGCCCGCCCCTACCAGCAGCGTGATGCTTGCCGTGGGCGCCAGGCATTCGTTGGTGAACTTGAGGATCGACTCACGGTTGAAGCCCTGGGCCAGGCCCAGCGTCCAGAAACTCACCAGGGTCGCCACCAGCAGCGCGATCACCGAGTTGCCGATAAATAACAGGAACTGGTTGAAGCCGGTGCCAGGCGTGGACATCACATTGGCCCAACCGCCGATCATCATCAGCACTACCGGCAACAGGATAGTGCCCATGGTCAGCGCGAAGCTCGGCAGACGGGTACGCGGTTCGCGCTCGATGAATTGGCGTTCCAGCGGGTTTTGCGCCGGCAAGTGAATGTGCGGCACGATGAATTTAGCGTAGACCGGGCCAGCGATGATCGCCGTGGGAATACCGATCAGGATCGCGTACAGCACGGTCTGCCCCACCGAAGCGTTATACGCCAGCACCGCCATCATCGCCGCCGGGTGCGGCGGCACCAGCGCATGCACCACCGACAGCCCGGCGACCATCGGCAGGCCGACCATCAGGATCGACACGCCCACGCGCCGTGCCACGGTGAAGGCGATCGGCACCAGCAATACAAAGCCCACCTCGAAAAACAGCGGCAGCCCCACCAGAAACGCGATGCAGACCATGGCCCAGTGGGCATTGCGCTCGCCGAAACGGTTGATCAACGTACGTGCCACCTGCTCCGCGCCACCGGACTCGGCCATCATCTTGCCGAGCATGGTGCCCAGCGCTACCACCAGGGCGATATGCCCCAGGGTTTTGCCGACGCCCGCTTCGTAAGAACCCATGATGGTGTCCGCGGGCATCCCGGCCATCAGCGCCAGGCCAATGGACACCAGGGTGATGACGATAAACGGGTTAAGACGATAACGTGCGATCAGCACGATCAAAGCAATGATGGCGATGGCTGCGTATGCCAATAGCCCGAAGCCCGATGATGCGGCCATGCGGTACTCCTCGGAAAGGGTCACGTCGAATTGGTTGTGAAACTCATAAATCATTACCGAGGTGAATTTTCAATTTTTATGAAAGTAATTACCGCTCAGGGATAAGTGCTGTCGCCGTGGGATATGCCCGACGCGGCCGCATGAAAATTCAGGGGGTGTTCTTACATGACCTTCAGATAAAGGCTGGAAACTCAACGAGCGCGGTCGAGTCATACACTGCACATCCATTGATGCCAGGACAAACACTGATGATTCGCACCACACTCGCCGTCGGCGCCCTGCTTCTGGCCGCAGGCGGCACTGCCGCCGCCGCCGACAACCCGGCGCTGACAAAATGCATGGACGGCGCCCAGACCACCGCCGATATGGTCGGCTGCAATGTCAAGCAAGCCAAGGTGCAGGATGCGCGGCTAAACAAGGCTTACAAGACTGCGCTGGCTGCCCAGGAAGGCAACCGCAAGCAGCAACTGCAGGATCTGCAGCGCCTGTGGATCAAATACCGTGACGCCAATTGCGCCTTCGCCGGCAGCGCCACCGGCGGCACCATCGATCAGGTCAACGGTTCCGGCTGCGTGCTGGACATGACCCAGACCCGCGCCCAGGAACTCGAAGACCTGGTCGGGCCCTAGGCTCGCGCAGGTCAGTCGTGCTGAACCCTGGCGCGCTTGAGCAGCTTCTTGCAGCGCTCCGACAAGTGCAGCACGCGCAAATGCTTGCCAGCTTTGCTGTAGCGCTCGCGCAGGGTCATCAGCGCGGCAATCGCTGAATAGTCGACAAAGCTCAGGTGACGACAATCGAGCGTGACCTGGGCCGGGTCGTTGGCCGGGTCGAATTGATTCAGGAACGGCGTGGTCGAGGCAAAGAACAAGGTGCCGTGCAGGCGATACAGTTTGCTGCCGTCGGCTTCCAGGTGCTCATCGGCATACAGCTCACGCGCCTGCTGCCAGGCAAAATTCAGCGCGGCGATGACGATACCGCACAACACAGCGGTCGCCAGGTCGGTGAACACGGTGATGACCGTCACCGCGATGATCACCAGCACGTCATTGAGCGGCACCTTGTTGATTACCCGCAACGACGCCCAGGCGAACGTCTGCTGGGACACCACGAACATCACTCCCACCAGCGCCGCCAGCGGAATCCGCTCGATCAGCGGCGACAGAAACAGAATGAACAGCAGGATCATCACCCCGGCAAACACCCCGGAGAAACGCCCGCGCCCACCGGAACTGAGGTTGATCACGGTTTGCCCGATCATCGCGCAGCCGCCCATGCCGCCGAACAGGCCCGAGACCATATTCGCAGCGCCCAGGGCCACGCTTTCGCGGTCGGGGTAGCCACGGGTTTCGGTGATTTCGTCGGTGAGGTTGAGGGTCAGCAGGGTTTCCAGCAGGCCGACCATTGCCATCAGGAATGCATAGGGCGCGATGATGCCTAGGGTTTCCAGGGTCCAGGGGATCTGCGGCAGCGCGAAGGTCGGCAGGCCGCCGGCGATGTGCGCCATATCGCCAAGGGTGCGGGTGGGCAGGCCGAGCAGGTACACGGCCAGGCCCACGCCGAGGATCGCCACCAGCGCCGGCGGCACGGCGCGGGTCAGGCGTGGCAGCAGGTAGACGATGGCCATGGTGACCGCCACCAGCGCGACCATCACGTACAGCGCTGTACCGCTGAGCCAGGTCTCGCCACGTTTGAAGTGTTCCAACTGCGCCAGCGCAATGATAATCGCCAGGCCGTTGACGAACCCCAGCATCACCGGGTGCGGCACCATGCGCACCAGCTTGCCCAGGCGCAACAGGCCGAACGCGACCATGATCAAGCCGCCCAGCAACACGGTCGCGAGCAGATACTCCACGCCGTGTTGCACCACCAGCGCCACGATCACCACCGCCATGGAACCGGCCGCACCGGACACCATGCCGGGCCGGCCGCCGAACAACGCGGTGAGGGTGCAGAGGATGAAGGCACCGTAGAGCCCCATCAACGGGTTGAGATGGGCCACCAGGGCGAAGGCGATGCATTCGGGCAGCAATGCAAATGACGTGGTGAGGCCGGCCAGGGCGTCGGCGCGCAGACGGGAGAGGTTCATGGAATACCAGGGAGTTGCGGGAGATGAGGCGGGGAATGGTACGGAATTGAGCGGGGTGGGGCTAGCCTTCGGGACCGAGGCGCGCCAATCGGGGGCAAGCCCCCTCCCACATTTGACCGAGTACATCCAAGGGGGGCGGGGGCTCTCACATTTGACCGCGTACATCCGGTGCGACGCGGTCTAGTGTGGGAGGGGGCTTGCCCCCGATAGCTTCACCTCGGTATCAAGCGGACATCACACCATCTCGTTGCGTATCCACTCCACCACCGATGTACGCTTGGGCGCCCAGCCCAGCCGTTCACGGGCATGCTTGCCGCGCACTCGGCTGTTGGAGCCCAGGCCGTAGTTGGCCATCTCATACCCCCACTCGGCTTCAGCCTCGGCCAAGGGCCAGTCCTGCGGCGCGTCCAGGTTCAGCGCTTGGGCAATCGCAGTAGTCATGTCGATAAAGGCCGCTTCGCCGCTTTCCACGAAGTAGAACGTGCCGGGCACATTCCTGGTCAGCGCCAGCAGGTACAGCGCGACCACGTCTTCGATATGCACGTTGGACCAGATGTTCTGCCCCGGCCCTACATGGCGCACCACGCCACTCTTGCGCGCCTGCTTGAGCAAGCGCGGCAATTGCACGCTGTCGCGCTTCACGCCCAGGCTGTGACCTTAGATCAGGGTGTTACAGATCACCGCCGAATTCACACCCTCTCTGGCCGCGGCCAGGATCAGGTTATCGATGGCCACCCGAGCGGCCTTGTCGGCGGTCGGCTCCGGCAGAGTGTCCTCGAAGTAAATGACATCACTGGCCTTGCCGCCCGACGCGTCGCCGACGATGCTCGAACCGCTGGTGTGCAGGAAGGGCTTGTTGGAACCGTTCAACGCGGCCAGCAGGGTTTCGACGGCGGCGCGATGGTCGCTGCTGGCGGCATTGATCACCGCATCGGCGTGCTGCGCCTGCTCGGTCAATACGGCGGCGTCATCGAGGGTGCCGATCACTGGGGTGATGCCCAGTGCGGTCATTTCAGCGGCTTGCTCGGCGCTGCGCACCAGACCGGTGACGGCGTGCCCGGCCTTGACCAGACCGGTGGCGATGGAGCCGCCGATAAAACCGGCTGCGCCGGTAACGAATACATTCATGGAGAGTGCTCCTGACTGGGTAAGTGATGGGCCCAGTATCAGGCAGCCCCTGGCGTCGAATAACCCCGTGTTGACCAATTCACTCTTGCGCAGCAGTCACGAATCAGCGGGCATAACGCGCCAGCTTGGCCTGGATAAAATCCAGGAAGCACTGGATACGCAACGCCAGTTGCGAGTTGCGGTAGTACACCGCATGGATCGGCTGGCGATAGCCGTTGTTGGACGTTTCCAGGAGTGGCACCAGGCGACCGGCCTCGATGTCTTCGTGGGTCATGAAGTTGGAGAGGCAGCAAATGCCCTGCCCCTCCAATGCCAGATGACGCACGGTTTCACCGCTGGACGCGGCGATGCCCGGCCGGATCAGCCAGCGGTCGCCTTCGGCATGGCGCAGCGGCCAGTGGTTGAGGGTGTCGGTGTGGCTGAACCCCAGCAACGTATGCTCGGCCAATTCCGCGACGGTGGTCGGCGTGCCATGCTGCTGGAGGTAGTCGGCGCTGGCCAGGATGTGCAGTGGCGTGCTGCCCAGGGCGCGGGCATGCAGGGTGGAGTCGGCCAGGGTGCCGATTCGAATGGCGATGTCGGTACTTTGCTCCAGCAGGTCGATGATCAAGTCGTCGCTGTTCAGCTCCAATTGGATGTCCGGGTACAGCCCACGAAACTCGCCGATGTACGGCATGATCCCGTGCAGCATGAACGGCACCGCCGCATTGATGCGCAGCCGCCCGGCCGGTTTTTTCCGGCGTGACGACAGTCGTTCTTCCAGCGCTTGCATTTGCGCCAGGATCACCTTGGCCTGCTCAAGGAAGTACCGGCCCTCCTCGGTCAGGTCCATGCGCCGCGTGGTCCGGTTGATCAGGGTGGTGTCGAGCTTGGCCTCCAGGCGCGACAAGGTGCGGCTGACCGCCGACGGCGTCTGCCCGACCTGCTCGGCGGCGGCGGAAATCGAGCCGCACTCGATCACGCTGACAAAGATCTGTAGTTCATCGGATCGGGCTTTCACGGGCGGTCCTGGTTATCGGCTCGGACTCATTATTGACCACTCAGCAACAAATGGCCTCCCAATAGCGCCATGCCGCTGAAAAATCCCCGCTTGAACCACAGCGCACTGATGCGCTGGCGCACCACCTGGCCCAACCACATCCCCAGCAACGCCGGCACCAGCGCCAACAACGATGCGCCGATTTCACCGCCACCGAGCGCGCCGCGCCAGGCCAGCCCGCCGGCCAACGCCAGGGTCGACACGCTGAACGACAGCCCCAGCGCCTGCACCAACTGGTCGCGATTCAAGCCTAACGCTTGCAGGTATGGCACCGCAGGAACCACGAACACGCCGGTGGCCGCCGTGATGATGCCGGTGATCACCCCGCACAACGGGCCCAGCCAGCGCTCGGTTCGGGGGGCTACCCTGAAGGCCGGCAGAAATAAGCCGCTCAGCGCATACGCCAGCAGCGCCGCACCCAACGCGCGCACCACCCACGGCCCACCGTCCATGCCCAGCCACAGCGTGCCCAGCCCGGCGCCCAGGACAATCATCAGCAACATCGGCCACAGGCGCTTGAGCAAGGTACCCAGGTGCCCCCCCAATGCCAGTTGCCAGAGGTTGGTGACCGTCGAAGGGATGATCAATAACGCCGCAGCCTGTGCCGGCAGCATAGCCAGGCCGAGCATGCCCATGGCCACGGTGGGCAGGCCGAGGCCGATCACGCCCTTGACCGTACCGGCCAGCAGGAACGTGCCGACAACCAACAGCGTCAGGGCTGGGCCAAGGTTTTGATAGAACGTCAGGAAAGTCATCATGCCCGGAGTGTGCGGTTTTACCGAACGGTTGAACATTCGCCATATACTGAGGCAGCCTCTTGTTTTGAATGAGGCTGAGGAAATCTTGAGCCATGCACTTTGATCTGATCGACCTGCGCCTCTACCTGCACATCCTCGACACCGGCAACATCACCGCCGGTGCCGCCCGCAGCCATTTGTCCCTGGCCGCCGCCAGCGCGCGCATTCGGGCGATGGAAGCCTCAATGGGCATCGAACTGCTGGAGCGTGGCCGCCGTGGCGTCACGCCGACACCTGCCGGCAAAGCCCTGGGCCGCCACGCCCGCCTGCTGCTGCAACAGGCCGAACATCTGCAACAAGACCTGGCGGAATACGCCAACGGCGTCAAAGGCCAGGTGCGCCTGCTGTGCAATACCACCGCGCTGAGCGAATACCTGCCGGAACTGCTGGCGGACTTTCTGCGCAAACACCCCAACCTCGATATCGACTTGCAGGAGTTGCCCAGCCTGCGCATTATCCAGGCCCTGCGCCAAGGCACGGCGGACCTGGGAATTATCTCCGATGCAGTGGATACCCACGGCTTGCAGACACTGGCATTTCGCGACGACCCGCTGATGCTGATCATGCCCTTCGACCATCCGCTGAAGACCGCGAATTTCATCGACAGTCTGCAATACGACTACGTTGGCCTGGCAGCCAATAGCGCGCTGGCGGTGTATCTGGAGGAACAGGCCCTGCACGCAGGCTATCGCCTGCAAACGCGCATTCGCGCCGAGGGTTTCGATGGGGTGATTCGCATGGTGGCCCGAGGCGCGGGCCTGGGCATCGTGCCCCAGGCCGCTCTGGACCGTTGGCCGCAGGAAGACCGCATCAAGGCCCAGCCGCTCAAGGAACAATGGGCCTGCCGCCGATTGTTGCTCTGCGCGCGCTCATTCGAACACCTGCCGGGTTATGCCAGGGCCTTGTTCGATGCCTTGGCCCTGCCCTTGCGGAAAAACCCGTAATACACCGCACTCAGGATCAGCAGGAACGGCACGCCAAACACCAGGGTCATCCTGAACGCGTCAGTGAAATACGTGGTGATCATCACCGCACCCATCAGCACCAGCCCCAGCAGTGTGCTGTATGGAAACAGGAGCAGCTCGAAGGACAGCTTCGGCCCGCCATGGCGCTTGCGGTAGCGCCGGAAAAACAGGTGCGTTAGGAAGATCATGAACCAGGTGAAGATCGCCCCGAACATCGAGATCGCCATCATCAGCGTGAACGAACTGTCCGGGTACACCACGTTGAGCAGGGTCGCCAACGCGATACCGGAACTGGACAGCAGCAACGCATTGAGCGGGATGCCGCTTTTGCTCAATGCACCCATGGACCTGGGCGCAAAGCCCGCGCGGGACAGGCTGAACATCATGCGCGTGGTGATGTAGAGTTGGCTGTTCATCGCCGACAGCGCCGCAATCAGAATCACGAAGTTCATCACCCCGGTGGCGCCGGGAATGCCGAGGGTCTGCATCACCGTGACGAACGGGCTCTGGGCCTGACCGGCCTGGTTCCACGGCACGATGGCGAGCATCAGCGCCAGGGTCAGCAGGTAGAACACCACCAGACGCACAATCGTCGCGCGAAAGGCTTTCTTCACCGCCCGCTCCGGGTCGGCCGCTTCACCGGCAGCCACCGCGATCATCTCCACACTCAAGTAGCTGAAGATCGACACGATCACCGCGATCCACATGCCGCTCAACCCATGGGGAAAAAATCCCTCATGGGCGGTGTAGTTCTGCACGCCATACGCCGGGTTGCCCGAGCCGAACACCACGTACACGGCCAGGATAATGAAGCCGACGATGGCGCTGATCTTGATGGTGGAAAACCAGTATTCGAAGTTGCCGAACGTCTTCACGCTGATCGCATTGAGCAGAATCAACACGCTGGAGAACGACACGATCCACACCCACTCCGGCACGTTGGCGAACCAGTACTTCATGTACATCGCCACCGCCGTCACCTCGGCCCCGACGGCCAGCACAATCGCCGCCCAGTAGGCATAACGCACCAGGAACCCGGCCAGCGGGCTGATATAAAACTCGGCGTAGGCACCAAAGGAGCCGGAGGTGGAATGGGCCACCGTCATCTCCGCCAGGCACCCCATCAGGATCAAGGTGATCAACGCACCGATGGCGTAACTGAGCAATACGCTGGGCCCGGCATAGCCAATGGCGTAGGCGCTGCCCATGAACAGCCCGGTACCAATGGCGCCACCGATGGCGATCATGCTCATTTGACCGGAAGTAAGCTGGCGCCTGAGCCCCAGTTCGCGGTGGGTGATTTCTGCAAAGCCGTTGTCTTCTGGCGTGGTCACGTGGCGTGCCCCTTTTATTATTGTGTTTGCACAGTTTGAATATTGACGTGGATCCCCTGTGGGAGGGCTTGCCCCCGATAGCGGTGGATCAGTGAAAGGTAAAGCCCTGACACACTGCTATCGGGGGCAAGCCCCCTCCCACATTGGTTTTGTGGTGCTCTTAAGTAACGCTGTTACGCACCTTGAATTGCGGCTGATCCCAAGTGCTGTTGTCGAGAATGTCACCGAGGATTTCCACCGCATCCCAGACTTCGGTGAAGCGGGTGTACAGCGGGGTAAAACCGAACCGCATGATGCGCGGCTCACGGTAGTCACCGATCACGCCCCGGGCGATCAGCGCCTGGATCACCGCGTAACCTTCAGGGTGTTCGAAACTCACATGGCTGCCGCGCCTGGCATGTTCACGCGGGGTGATCAGTTGCAAGCCATGGACGGCGCAGCGTGCTTCGACCCGCTCGATAAACAGATCGGTCAATGCCAGGGATTTAGCGCGCAGGCTGGCCATATCGGTCTGTTCAAATATCGCCAGCCCGCATTCCACCATGGCCAGCGAGGTGATCGGCTGGGTGCCGCACAGGTAGCGGGCGATGCCGGCACTCGGCGCGTAGCTCGATTGCATCGCGAACTGGCGGGTATGCCCGAACCAGCCCGACAGCGGCTGGCGCACCAGGTCCACCAACGCCGGGCTGACCCAAACGAATGCCTGGGAGCCCGGGCCGCCATTGAGGTATTTGTAAGTGCAGCCAATCGCATAATCGGCCCCGGCCGCGTGCAGGTCGATGGGCACCGCGCCGGCCGAATGCGCCAGGTCCCAGAGGCTCAACGCGCCGCACTCGTGAGTCAAGGCGGTGAGTGCGTGCATGTCATACATATAGCCGGTCTTGTAGTTGACATGGGTGAGCATCACCACGGCTACGTCCTCGTCGATGGCGTTGGGCAATTCGTCCGGGCTGTTGACCAGGCGCAGGGCGTAACCCTGTTGCAGCAGCTCGGCAAGGCCCTCGGCGATGTACAGGTCGGTGGGAAAGTTGCTCGCCTCGCTGACGATTACCTTGCGCGCCGGCGCACGCTGGCGTTGTACGCTCAGCGCCGCGCTGAGCACCTTGAACAGGTTGATTGACGTGGTATCGGTAACCGCTACTTCGCCCTCGCCGGCGCCGATCAGCGGGGCCAGGCGATTGCCCAGACGCAGGGACAGGTCCGCCCAACCGGCGCTGTTCCAGCTGCGAATCAGGCCATTGCCCCATTCTTCGGCGATCACCTGTTGCGCCCGCGCCAACGCCGCCCGCGGACGTGCGCCGAGGGAATTGCCGTCAAGGTAGATGACGCCCTCGGGCAAGGCGAACTGATCGCGCAACGGCGCCAGCGGGTCCTGGGCGTCGAGGGCTTGGCAATGGCTTCGGGTGGTCATGGTCTGTCCTGGTTTTTATAAGGGAGGATGGACCAAATAATGAACGAACTTTTAGAGAATTTTCGTGCAAAGTGGTAGGTGAAGCGCTATTTAAGCTGTAGGAAATTCGAATTTAATTCCCAAACACGCGGATTTATTCAAACCATGATTCTTGACGCCACCGACCTGCGCCTCCTGCATTTCCTGCAACAGGATGGGCGTATCAGCAACCAGGAACTGGCGGAAAAAGTCGCGCTGTCGCCCTCGGCCTGCCTGCGCCGTTTGCGCCTGCTGGAAAGCGAAGGCGTGATCAGCGGCTATCGGGCGGTGCTCAATGCCGAGCAGTTGGGCATTGAGCTTGAGGCCATCGTGCATCTGTCCTTGCGCCAGGATGTGGAAGACTGGCACGAGACATTCATCAAGAAAGTGCAGGGTTGGCCGGAGGTGGCCAGTGCCTATGTGATCACCGGCGCCAGCAACTATGTGCTGCGGGTGCAGGCGCGCAACCTCAAGCATTTTTCGGACTTTATCGTGAACCACCTGAACCGCACGGCGGGGGTGATGGATATACGTTCGGAGATTGTGCTGCAGAAGATCAAGGATCGGGATGAGGTGCTGGATCTGGTGGTCCGCAAATAGCACCTGCAACGCCATTCAAATGTGGGAGGGGGCTTGCCCCCGATTGCAGTGGGTCAGTTACCTGTTTACTGACTGATCCACCGCTATCGGGGGCAAGCCCCCTCCCACATTTTTTGACAGCGTTGATCAGTCTTCCAGGGCTCGCACGCGTTGCATGCGTTTTTGCTCTACCGGCGCATCAGCCACCTGCAACTCGAAGTCAAAATCAATCTGCGCAAACCGCCCCTGTACGCCGAACTCCTGTGCCAGTTGCGGATCGTCACTGAAGCGGATTTCGGCAATCAATTCATCCCGTGTGGCATAGGCAAAATCATCATGCAGGTACGGGTCGTCCGACAGGTTGATCTGGGTGGTCAGGTGCCGATGGCCAGGCGTCGAGATGAAGAAGTGAATGTGCGCCGGACGCTGCCCGTGGCGCCCCAACTGATCGAGCAACTGCTGGGTCGGACCGGTCGGCGGGCAGCCGTAGCCGGACGGCACGATGCTGCGAAAACGATAGTTGCCCTGCTCGTCGGTCTCGATACGTCGGCGCAGGTTGAACTCCGATTGCGTCGGGTCAAACCACGAGTACGTGCCGCCGGTGTTGGCCTGCCACACATCCACAATCGCCCCTGCCAACGGCTTGCCCTGGGTATCGCGCACCTGCCCGCGCATGAACAGCGGCACGGCATCATCGTTGCCATCATCCAGGCGCGCTTCGTATCTGCACAGCGGTGCACCGGCCACATACAGCGGGCCTTCGATGGTGCGCGGCGTGCCGCCGGATTTGCCGGCCTCGATGTCGGCGGCGTCCATCAACAGGTCCAGATAATGCTCCAGGCCCAACCCGGCGGCGAGCAGACCGGCTTCCTGGGTTTTACCCAATTCGTTGAGGTAGTTGACCGCCTTCCAGAACTCTTGCGGGGTCACTTCCAGGTCTTCGATGATGTTCACGGTGTCGCGCAGGATCCGATAGATCAACGCCTTGGTGCGCGGGTTGCCGCCTTCGCTGCGGTGACCGCTGGCTTCTTCGAGAAACTGCTGGGCGTGGGCGGTCTGGGACAGTCGGATGGACATGGTGCAATCCTCATCTTGTAATTATTGGGTGCGAAACAGGCTCAGCGGTCGTCGGCGTGGATCGACGACGGGTGCCGGCACAGCGCATTCACTTCGATGGCCATATAGGGGAACAACGGCAGCTGCATCAGCAGGTCGTGCAGCGCCTGCACGCTCTCGACATCGAACACGCTGTAGTTGGCGTAGTGCCCGGCGATGCGCCACAGGTGGCGCCATTTACCTTGTTGTTGCAGGCGCTGCGCCAGAGCCTTCTCCTCGGCCTTGAGACTGGCGGCGCGTTCGGCGGGCATGTCGAGCGGCAGGTTCACGGTCATCTTTACGTGGAACAACATGGCAGGCGCCTCTTAGTGGTTGTCACGCCGCAGGAACGCCAGGCGCTCTTCGTCGATTGCCAGGCCCAGGCCCGGTGCGGTGGAAACATGCAGGTGGAAATCACGGTACACAGGCGGCTCGGTGAGGATGTCTTCGGTGAGCAGCAACGGCCCGAACAGTTCGGTGCCCCACGCCAGCGTGTTCAGCGTAAGAAAGGCGTGTGCCGAAGCCAGGGTGCCGATGCCGCCTTCGAGCATGGTGCCGCCGTAGAGGCTGATGCCGGCCGCTTCGGCAATCGCCGCCGTACGCAACACCGCACGCGGGCCACCGTTCTTGGCGATTTTCAGGGCAAATACCGAGGCCGCGCCTTCGCGGGCCAGGTTGAACGCGTCCTCGACGCACTCGATGGATTCGTCGGCCATGATCGGCGCCGGGCTCGACAGGTTCAGCCGCGCCATGCCGCCGCGGTTATGGCGCGAGATCGGCTGTTCGATCAGGTCGATCCCGTTGTCCGCCAGCACCCGGCAGGCGCGCAGGGCCACGGCCTCGTCCCAGGCCTGGTTGACGTCGACCCGCACACTGGCGCGGTCACCCAGCGCGCGCTTGATCGCTATCACATGGGCCAGGTCACGGTCGACCTCACCGGCGCCGATTTTCAATTTGAAGAGGCGATGGCGGCGCAGGTCGAGCATCTTCTCGGCCTCGCCGATGTCCTGGGCGGTGTTGCCGCTGGCCAGGGTCCAGGCCACCGGCAAGGCGTCGCGCACACGGCCGCCGAGCAGTTCGCTGACCGGCAGGTTCAGGCGCTTGCCAAGGGCGTCGAGCAGCGCGCTCTCGATGCCCGATTTGGCAAAGGTATTGCCGCGAATGCTGCGCTCCAGACGCAACATGGCGGCGTTGATATTGCTCGCGTCCTGGCCGATCAGCAGCGGCGCGAAGTGCTGGTCAATGTTGACCTTGATGCTCTCGGGGCTTTCGTTGCCATAACTCAGGCCGCCGATGGTGGTGGCTTCACCGATGCCTTCGATGCCATCGGCGCAACGCAGGCGGATGATTACCAGGGTCTGGTGTTGCATCGTATGCATCGCCAACGTGTGCGGGCGAATGGTGGGAAGGTCGACGATGATGGTGTCGATCGACACGATGGGGCAAATCGGCATGGCAATACCCGTTGGGTTCTTTATAGGTCTGCGTCGATTCTGGTCTGCATGATTGACAGGTTCCAATATAGAATTGGTCTGGTTCGATACCTTGAAGGTATTAAAGGAGCTGATATGGAACTGCGTCACCTGCGCTATTTCCAGGTACTGGGACAGACCCTCAACTTCACCCGCGCCGCCGAACGCCTGCACATCGCCCAGCCGCCGTTGAGTCGGCAGATCCAGCAATTGGAAGACGAATTGGGCGTGGTGTTGCTGGAGCGCGGCCGCCCGCTGCGGCTGACCGAGGCCGGGCGATTTTTCTATGAACACGCCAATGTGCTGCTGGAACAGCTGGGTAAAGCCTGCGACAACACCCGGCGCATCGGCCTGGGTCAGAAGACCTGGCTGGGCATCGGTTTTGCGCCGTCGACCTTGTACGGCGTGCTGCCGGAATTGATTCGGCGTCTGCGCAACCATGAGGCGCTGGAGCTGGAATTGGGATTGTCGGAGATGACCACCTTGCAGCAGGTCGAGGCGCTCAAGGCCGGACGCATCGATGTGGGTTTCGGGCGGATCCGCATCGACGACCCGGCCATTGTCCAGCGCGTCCTGGTGCAGGACCGGCTGGTGGCGGTGTTGCCCAGCGATCATCCGTTGCTGGGCGCCCCCGCCACCCTCGCCCAGTTGGCCGCCGAACCCTTTGTGCTGTACCCCGGCAATCCGCGCCCCAGTTATGCCGACCATGTCATCGCCTTGTTCGACGCCCACGGCTTGAGCCTCAAGGTGGCGCAGTGGACCAACGAGTTGCAGACCGCCATCGGCCTGGTGGGCGCAGGCATGGGCGTGACACTGGTACCGGCGTCGGTGCAGGTGCTGCACCGGGCGGATATTGGCTACACGCCGGTCGTGGAAACCACCGCGACCTCGCCGATCATTCTCAGCCGGCGGGTGAATGACCAGTCGCCGGGGCTCAGTCATTGCCTGCAATTGGTTGAAGAGTTGATCTGAAACCTTCCATACACTGCAATTCCAATGTGGGAGGGGGCTTGCCCCCGATTGCTGTGGCTCAGTCAATGAATGTGTTGACTGATACCCTGCTATCGGGGGCAAGCCCCCTCCCACATGTTGATCTCCATTGGATTCAAATACTGCGCAGGCGCTTGCGCTGCAGGGTTTGGCTGGGGGATTCATCGAACAGCTTGCGATACTCCGCCGAAAACCGCCCCAGATGGGTAAAGCCCCAACCCAGGGCGATCTCGGAGATGGTTCGTGTGGCGCCAAGCTCAAGAAGCTCCTGGCGCACGGCGCTCAGCCGGTACTTCTTCAGATAAGCCATCGGCGACAGCGCAAAATATTTGCGAAAGGCATCGAACAGCTTGAACCGCGACACTCCGGCAGCCGCTTCCAGGTCTTCCAGGTGTACGGCTTCGCGGGCGTTAGCGTGAATGTACTGGCATGCACGGATCAAATAGTGGGGCAGTTTCACGCCCAGTACGTCGCGCAGCTCTTCGGAATAATTGTTCGGCTGGGCCAGGATCAGCCCCTTGATCAACGAGCTTTCCAGATCACGGGTAAACGCGGCCTGCTCATACAACTCACTGCCGTGTTCCAGTTCGGCAATGACGTAACGCGCCATGCGCCACCACGACGCCGAAGCGCCGTCCACCGCGTCCATTACCGACTCAAAGCGCAACGGCGCCTCGATGGGGCGCTGTAGCAAATTCTCCAGTGACTCACTCATCGCCGCCCGCGTAATCACCACCTGCAACTTGCGGCAGTCGCCGGAAATCGCCAGCACCTGGTGCTCGTTGGGCGAGATGATGACGCCCTGGTCGCGGTTGGAGCTGAGCCGTTCGCCGTTTTTACTCAACTCCTGCTCGCCCACCAGGGGCAGGCTCAGGCTGTAACTGCTGAAGTGCTCGGCATCTTCGATATCGATGGTCACATCAGTGCCGTATTCGATCACACCCAGGGTGGTCGCGCGGGACTTGAACATGTTGGCGCTGTGGTGAAAACGCAGGCGTTCGGGCGTGGCGGTGGCCAGGCGATGGGGCCCGCAGATGCCGGACATCCAGCTACGCGCGCCTTCCAGGTCGAAGCGTTGAATCGTTTGGCTGCTCATCGGGTGCACCCACGGCGGTTAGGCGTTTGCGCGCTCTGACGGCGCGTTGTCAGGGTTGGACAGCAAGTAATGCGCCATGCTGGCGAAATTGCCACCAGGTGGATAGCAACCGCCGACTAAGTGGATAAGACGCCAGCTTTTCAGGCCGTTGCCCCGCCAGACAGTAGCGCATCCCGTCACCGCCGCGCACCGGGTTGGGTATTTGCTGCCCAATTATCCGGCCTGCCTTCCCCCATTAAGCGGATAGCCCGCGCCCTGCCCCGCTGCCTCTAATGTTCCACCGATTAGCCCTGATCAAAAAGGTGCCTGCCATGAGTGGTGCAAGAAACGTCGAACAGTGGAAAACCTTTATCGACAGTTGCCTGGACTTTCGCCCGGCGGATGAGGTGTTCCGCATCGCCCGCGACATGTTCACCGAGCCCGAACTGTTCGATCTGGAGATGGAACTGATCTTCGAAAAGAACTGGATCTACGCCTGCCACGAAAGCGAATTGGCCAATCACCACGACTTCGTGACGATGCGCGCCGGGCGCCAGCCGATGATCATCACCCGCGACGGCGAAGGCCGGCTCAACGCGCTGATCAATGCCTGCCAGCATCGCGGCACCACCCTCACCCGCGTGGGCAAGGGCAACCAGTCCACGTTCACTTGCCCGTTCCACGCCTGGTGCTACAAGAGCGATGGCCGGTTGGTGAAGGTCAAGGCGCCGGGTGAATACCCGGAAGGTTTCGACAAAGCCACCCGCGGCCTGAAAAAGGCGCGCATCGACAGCTACAAGGGCTTTGTATTCATCAGCCTCGACGTGAACGGCACCGACAGCCTGGAAGACTTCCTCGGTGACGCCAAAGTGTTCTTCGACATGATGGTGGCGCAGTCGGCCACCGGCGAACTGGAGGTGCTGCCGGGCAAGTCCGCCTACACCTACGACGGCAACTGGAAACTGCAGAACGAAAACGGCCTGGACGGTTATCACGTCAGCACCGTGCACTACAACTACGTGGCCACGGTGCAGCATCGCCAGCAGGTCAATAGCGAAAATGGCGCAAGTGCCGGCACTACCCTGGACTACAGCAAGCTCGGCGCCGGCGACGCCAACACCGACGACGGCTGGTTTGCCTTCAACAACGGCCACAGTCTGCTGTTCAGCGACATGCCCAACCCCAGCGTGCGCTCCGGCTACGCCACCATCATGCCGCGCCTGGTGGCCGAACACGGCCAGCAGAAAGCCGAATGGATGATGCACCGCCTGCGCAACCTGAATATCTACCCCAGCCTGTTCTTTCTCGACCAGATCAGTTCCCAACTGCGCATCATCCGCCCACTGGCGTGGAACAAGACCGAGATCATCAGCCAGTGCCTGGGGGTGAAGAACGAGTCCGACGCCGACCGCGAGAACCGTATTCGCCAGTTCGAGGATTTCTTTAACGTCTCGGGCATGGGCACGCCGGATGACCTGGTGGAGTTTCGCGAGGCCCAGCGCGGTTTCCAGGGTCGGCTGGAGCGCTGGAGCGATATCTCACGCGGCAGTCATCGCTGGGCGACCGGGCCGACGCCGAACAGCGAAGCCATCGGTATCCAGCCCGCCATGACCGGCACCGAATTCACCCACGAAGGTTTGTACGTCAACCAGCACCGCAACTGGCAGCGGTTTTTGCTCAAGGGCCTGGACCGGCAGGCACTGCAACTGCGGGAGGTGAAGTGATGAATGCCCAGTTGCAGTACCGGATCGAACAATTCTTCTACCGTAAATCCGAACTGTGCGACGCCCAGGACTGGGATGCCTATGTGCAATTGTTCGACCCACTGAGTGAATTCCATCTGCCGCAATGGGACTCGGAACACGTCTACACCCAGGACCCCAAGCGCGAAATGTCGTTGATCTATTACGCCAACCGCTCGGGGCTGGAGGACCGCGTCTTCCGCCTGCGCACCGGCAAGGCAGCCTCGGCCACACCCATGCCGCGCACGCTGCACTTGATCAATAACGTGCGCATTGCCGAACAGGCCGACGGCACGCTGGAGGTAAAGCTGAACTGGCACACCCTGTTCTATCGGCTGGCGACGTCCGAGCAGTTTTATGGGCACGCGACCTACCGTCTCAAGCCTGCGGGCGACAGCTGGCTGATCACCCGCAAGCATGCGCTGCTGCTCAACGACACCATCAACTCGGTGCTGGACTTCTACCACCTATGACGGTGGCGCATTCCCCTGTAGGAGCGAGCTTGCTCGCGAAAAACTCAAGTACACCGCGTGCATCCAGGCTGCCGGCGTCATCGTTGACGTTCTTCGCGAGCAAGCTCGCTCCTACAAGGTTCATACCTATCCACGGAGTCATGTGAATGAACCACAAAGTGGCCTTCAGTTTTGCCGATGGCAAGACCCTGTTCTTCCCGGTGAGCGCCCATGAAATCCTGCTGGATGCCGCCCTGCGCAACGGCATCAAGATCCCGCTGGATTGTCGCGAAGGCGTGTGCGGCACCTGCCAGGGACGCTGCGAATCCGGCGATTACACCCAGGACTATGTCGACGAGGAAGCGCTGTCCGGGCTCGACCTGCAACAGCGCAAAATGCTCAGTTGCCAGACGCGGGTGCAGTCCGATGCGACCTTCTACTTCGACTTCGATTCAAGCCTGTGCAACGCGCCGGGGCCGGTGCAGGTGCGCGGCACGGTGAGCGAGGTGCAGGTGGTGTCGGCCAGTACGGCAGTCCTGCAGTTGCAAGTGGACGCACCGCTGGATTTTCTGCCCGGTCAATATGCGCGGTTGTCGGTACCCGGCACTGACAGCTGGCGTTCCTATTCCTTCGCCAACCTGCCGGGCCATCGGTTGCAGTTTCTGGTGCGCCTGCTGCCCGACGGAGTGATGAGCAACTACTTGCGCGAGCGCTGCCAGGTGGGTGACGAGGTATTGATGGAGGCGCCGCTGGGGGCGTTCTACCTGCGGCACGTGACCCAACCGCTGGTGCTGGTCGCCGGTGGCACCGGGTTGTCGGCACTGCTGGGCATGCTCGATCAGTTGGCGGCTGGCGGCTGCGAACAGCCCGTGCACCTCTATTACGGTGTGCGCGGTGCAGAAGACTTGTGCGAAGCGGCGCGCATCCGCGGTTACGCGTCGAAAATCGCCGACTTTCGCTACACCGAAGTCCTCAGCGACGCCTCAGCGCAATGGACGGGCAAGCGCGGCTACCTCACCGAACATTTCGACCTGGCCCACTTGCGTGACAAATCAGTGGACATGTACGTGTGCGGTCCCCCGCCGATGGTCGAATCGATCCAACAATGGCTGGCGGATCAGGCACTTGATGGCGTTCAGCTGTATTACGAAAAGTTTACGCAGAGTAATATCTGACCCTCAGCACTTCTGAGGGGCTGATGCGCCTGCACTCACCCTTAAGAAAAACAAGTAGAAGGGAATGTTAATGGCGGATGACATGGTAAACCCGGTGGGCCTCAAGCGCGGCCTGAAGAACCGGCACATTCAACTGATCGCCTTGGGAGGGGCGATTGGCACGGGACTGTTCCTCGGCTCGGCCGGGGTGCTCAAGTCGGCGGGGCCGTCGATGATCCTGGGTTATGCGATAGCCGGTTTCATCGCCTTCCTGATCATGCGCCAGCTCGGCGAGATGATTGTCGAAGAGCCGGTGGCCGGCTCCTTCAGCCACTTTGCGCATAAATACTGGGGCGGTTACGCGGGCTTTCTCGCAGGCTGGAACTACTGGGTGCTGTACGTGCTGGTAGGCATGGCTGAACTGACGGCGGTGGGCAAGTACATCCAGTTCTGGTGGCCGGAAATCCCGACCTGGGTCAGCGCGCTGGTGTTCTTTGTCGCGGTCAACCTGATCAACACCCTGAACGTGAAGTTCTTCGGTGAAGCCGAATTCTGGTTCGCGATCATCAAGGTGGTGGCGATTGTCGGCATGATCGTGCTCGGCTGCTACCTGCTGTTCAGCGGCACCGGCGGCCCGCAGGCATCGGTCAGCAACCTGTGGAGTCATGGCGGGTTCTTCCCGAACGGCGGCATGGGGCTGTTGATGTCGATGGCGTTCATCATGTTCTCGTTCGGTGGCCTGGAGCTGGTGGGCATCACCGCCGCCGAGGCCAGCGAGCCGCGCAAGGTGATCCCGAAGGCGATCAACCAGGTGGTGTACCGGATCCTGATTTTCTACGTCGGCGCCCTCACCGTGCTGCTGTCGCTGTACCCGTGGGATCAACTGCTGCAAACCCTCGGCGCGTCGGGCGATCCCTACAGCGGCAGCCCGTTCGTGCAGATCTTCTCGCTGATCGGCAATGACACCGCGGCGCACATCCTCAACTTCGTGGTGCTGACCGCGGCGCTGTCGGTGTACAACAGTGGCGTGTACTGCAACAGCCGCATGCTGTTCGGCCTGGCCGAGCAAGGCGACGCGCCCAAGGCGCTGATGAAGCTCAACAAGCAGGGCGTGCCATTACGCGCCCTGGCGATTTCGGCGCTGGTGACGATGCTGTGCGTGGTGGTCAACTACATCGCGCCGCAGAGCGCCCTGGAGCTGCTGTTTGCCTTGGTGGTTGCCTCGCTGATGATCAACTGGGCGCTGATCAGCATCACCCACATCAAATTCCGCAAGGCCATGGGCGAGCAAGGCGTGACGCCGTCGTTCAAGACTTTCTGGTTCCCGTTCAGCAACTACCTGTGCCTGGCGTTCATGCTGATGATCATCAGCGTGATGCTGGCGATTCCGGGGATTCGTGAGTCGGTGTATGCGATGCCGGTGTGGGTGGGGATTATTTATGTGGCATATCGGTTGCGCGTAAGCAAGGCGAAAGCGGTAGCCACAGCGCAGTAATACCCATGTGAGAGGGGGCTTGCCCCCGATTGCAGTGGGTCAGCCACTGATATGTCTACTGGCCCACCGCTATCGGGGGCAAGCCCCCTCCCACATTTTTAACTGCATTCCAACTGAAAAGCCCCGGTAGTCCGGGGCTTTTTGTTCAGAGGGTGGAGCGTACTCGCCAGAGCTCTGGGAACAGCACCGTGTCGAGCATCTTGCGCAAATACCCCACGCCTTCGGTACCGCCAGTCCCCGGCTGGAAGCCGATAATCCGCTCCACCGTGGTCACATGCCGAAAACGCCACTGACGGAACGAATCCTCCAGGTCGATGAACTTCTCGGCCAACTGATACAAGTCCCAATAACGGCTCGGATCGCGATAGACCTCACGCCACGCGGCTTCCACCGATTCATCGTGGACGGTTGCCGCCGTCGGGTCGCGTTCGGCCCGTTTCGGATCTATCGCCAGACCGGCCTTGAGCATCAGGTTGATCGCTTCGTCATACAGTGACGGCGTGGCAATCGCCACCTGCAATTGCTGCAACAGCTCCGGGCGATGGGCATGGGGCCGCAACAGCGCCGGGCTCTTGTTGCCGAGGATGAACTCAATCTCGCGATACTGGAACGACTGGAACCCCGACGACTGCCCGAGGAACGGACGAATCGCCGTGTATTCCGACGGTGTCATGGTCGCCAGCACCGCCCAGGCATGCACCAATTGATCGAAGATCCGCGAAACCCGCGCCAGCATCTTGAACGCCGGCGGCAACTCGCCCAGGCGCACATGTTCGCGGGCGGCCTTGAGTTCGTGGAGCATCAGTTTCATCCACAGCTCCGAGGTCTGGTGCTGGATGATGAACAGCATTTCGTTGTGGTCCGGCGACAGCGGATGCTGGGCGCTGAGGACTTTGCCCAGGTCCAGGTAGTCGCCATAGCTCATGGACTCGGAAAAATTCAGCTCGGCGTTGTGCCATTCTTCCGGGGGCGGGTAATCGGCAGGCTTATAGTCTGAAGAGAAGGGACACTGGCTCATCGCGTGGGCTCCAAAAGCGGGCGCAGGATTGCACGGACCGGGCTGGCGTCCAGATGGGCAAAACGCAGCGGCAGCGCGATCAGTTCATAGTCGCCCTCCGGTACGTCGTCGAGCACGATGCCTTCGAGGATCGCCATGCCATGGCGCGCCACGGCGTTGTGCGAGTCCATGGTCTTGGACTGTTGCGGGTCCAGGGACGGCGTGTCGATCCCGATCAGGCGCACGCCGAGGCTGGCTAGCAGATCGATGGTTTGCGGGGCGATGGCGGTGAAGTCTGAATCCCATTCGGTCAACGGCGCTTGTGGATAAGTGCGCAGCAACACGCGCTCGGGCAGGTTATCCACACGCCCCTGCAATTGATGCGGCTGCACCAGCGCGCCGCTGCCCAGGCAGTGCAACACCCGGCACGGGCCCATGTACACGTCCAACGACACCTCGCCAATCGGCGCGCCGTCAGCGCTGTAATGCAGCGGCGCATCCACGTGGGCGCCGGTGTGCGGCGACAGGGTCACACGCCCCACATTCACCGGGCACTCGGGACCGAACTGCCACACACGCTCCTCCTGGAACGGCGTATCGCCCGGCCAGGTCGGGGTCGCCGCACTCAAGGGCGGGCTGATATCCCACCACGTTTTTATTGGGTTCATGTTCACGGCTCTCACTCGTTCCTGGGTGAATGATACGAGGGCCGGACGTGAATTTTCTTGCGAATTCTGGCGCCAGGAGGGAGTTCTTTCGCAGTTACTGCGATAAAATGGCGAATTTACGCGCAGAAACACCTCTGAACACAGTGATGCGGCCACTAGCAATCAATGTGGGAGGGGGCTTGCCCCCGATAGCAGTGGGCCAGTCAATCAGAAGTTGGCTGACACACCGCCATCGGGGGCAAGCCCCCTCCCACATTGACCTCACCGAGCCAATGGAATCGTCTTTGCCTGCGCTTCTGGGCATACCGATGTCGAGTCCAGACCACCAGCCCCGGCTGTGACGCTATAGGGTTCGACTCTTATTCCCTTGCCTCGGAGTCATCATGTCCAAGCCCATCACCGTACTGCGCGACACCCACCCCTTGCCAGTCCTGGATGCCTGCAAATGGGAAAAGCTCGAAGGCGACCCGCACACCGTCAACCTCAACGCCTATACCAGTGAGGACGGCAGCAAGATCATGGGCACCTGGATCTGCACGCCGGGCAAGTGGTACGTGGACTACGTGAAATGGGAATACTGCCACTTCCAGGAAGGCTATTGCATCATCACGCCGCAAGGCATGGCGCCGATTCACTTGCGGGCTGGGGATATCTTTGTGGTGGAGCCGGGGATGAAGGGGACGTGGGAGGTGGTGGAGACGGTGCGTAAGTATTTTGTGTTTGCTTGACAGGCGGTGGCATAGCGCATTGAGCATGAGCTCAGCCGGTGCGTGCTCATGTCACACATTCATCACCTGTTAAGGCCTGTCCTACAGGCCTTTCATGGGCTGGATGGCAAGATCAGGGCGTGTTTCAGTCTCCGAATTGAACAGTTTCAGAGGATGCTCATGATTCATGCCACGTCTCAAATTGCCTGGTCCTCAGCTATTTACCAGCCTGCCCCGAACAACCATGTGGCCAAAAAGCAGGTGTTCCCCAACTCCTGCGGCGCCGCCGCATTGCTGTGCGCGGCAAAAGAGCTAGGGATCAATAAAATACCGGTGCTTTCCGGATCCATGTCTGAGCATCTGGGTGTCGACACGCTTGAGCTGGACAATCGTTGTGAAAGCGACCTGTACAGGATCACCAGCGGATGCACAACCGTGAGGCAGGGGCAAAGCAATCTGCAACAGGCCGGCTATTCGATGCCGGACAATATTGTCATCGCTGGAAGGCTTTTGGGGCTGGACATGAGAGTGGAAAAAAGCCCAGGTTTGTTCTCCACTGGATTGAACTGGCTTTATCCAGAGATCGAAAACAACCTTAAAGGTATTGGCTGCCCTATTGACCTGCCTGGACCTGCGCTCGGCAGTAATGAGGTCAAACTGGAAGCCATGGCGGTGTCATGCATAGGCTTGCCAATCGGATTGCACTGGGTGGTAAGCCGGGCCGACGGCAGCTATATGGATCCTGCAACAGGCGAGAACCAGAAAAATTTTTCCGCCTTGAACGCCGGGGTTAAACAAGCCGCCAGCTGCGTACTGGGCTATTCTCCTTCGGGCATTTCTATCGTGGCCGCATTGAACACATACACAACGGTGTAAAAGCGGAGGCAGCTTAACGCCGCCCCCTTTCTCCTTAATGGGTTTTAAGGTAGCTGTTGATGATAGCCGAAAAGTCCTTGCCCCCTTCCCCACGCTGGCTCATCGATTGATACAACTGCTGGGCCACCGCACCGAGGATCACTGGCTGTTTTGCCTGGCGCGCCGCTTCAGTGGCCAGGCCCAGGTCCTTGAGCATCAGGTCGGCGCCGAAACCGCCGGTATAGCCACGCGATGACGGCGCGGTTTCGATCACGCCCGGCCACGGATTGTAGGTGTCCGAACTCCAGCAACGCCCGGTTGAGCTGTTGATAATCCCGGCCAGCACCTGCGTATCGATGCCCAGCGCGTCGCCCAGGGCCATCGCCTCACTGACGCCGACCATGCTGATACCCAGCAGCAGGTTGTTGCAGATCTTGGCGATTTGCCCGGTACCCACCTCGCCGCAGTGCACGATGTTGCGGCCCATCTGCGCCAGTATCGGCTGCAGGGTGGCGAACAGTTCAGGTGTGGCACCGACCATGAAGGTCAGCGTGCCAGCCTGCGCCCCGCCGGTGCCGCCGGACACCGGGGCATCGGCCATCACCACGCCTTGCCGGGCGGCGGCCGCCGCGACGTCACGGGCAGTCTGCGGGTCGATCGTGCTGCAATCCACGGCGGGAATGCCGTTGCCGATGCCGGCGAGCACACCGTCTTCATTCAGCCACACGCTGCGCACATGCGCGGCGGCCGGCAGCATGGTGATCACCAGCTCAGCGCCCTGGGCTGCGTCACGCGGTGAGTCGCTGATGTGGCCGCCCAGTTCGGCCAGTTCCTTGAGCACGGCCTGGTTCAGGTCGAACAGGTTCAGCGCGTGCCCGGCCTTGATCAGGTTGCGGGCCATGGGCGCGCCCATGTTGCCCAGGCCGATAAATGCAATTTTCATGGTCGTCTCCCAGGTCAGCGCAGGTTGATGGTGGTGTTGACGCCATCGTTGACCGTATCGTCATCGAACCAGCGGCTGGTGACGGTCTTGGTCTGGGTGTAGAACTGCACCACCTGCTTGCCGTACGGGCCAAGGTCGCCGAGTTTGGAACCACGGGAACCGGTGAAGCTGAAGAACGGCACCGGCACCGGGATCGGGATGTTGATGCCGACCTGGCCTACGTCGATTTCACTCTGGAACTTGCGCGCCGCCGCGCCACTCTGGGTGAACAGGCCGGTGCCGTTGCCGAACGGGTTGGCGTTGACCAGCGCAATGGCTTGATCGAGGGTGTCGACCTCCAGCACCACCAGCACCGGGCCGAAGATTTCCTCGGTGTAGATGCGCATGTCGGTGGTCACGCCGGAGAACAGCGTCGGGCCGACAAAGTTGCCTTGCTCGAAGCCCGGCACCTTGATGTCGCGGCCGTCCAGCTCCAGTTTGGCGCCTTCTTTCACGCCGCTTTCGATCAGCTCCAGGATGCGTGCCTTGGCGCGCTTGGAGATCACCGGGCCCACGTCGGTACCGGCTTCGCTGCCGGCGTTGACCTTGAGCTTCTGTGCCAGGGCCTTGAGGTCCGGCAGCCACTGCTTGGACGCGCCCACCAGCACCACCACCGAGGTGGCCATGCAACGCTGGCCCGCCGCACCGAAACCGGCACCGACCAAGGCATTGAGGGTGTGTTCGCGGTTGGCGTCCGGCAGCACCACCGCGTGGTTCTTGGCGCCCATCATCGACTGCACACGCTTGCCATGCTTGCCGGCCAGGTCGTACACGTGAGTGCCCACGGCGGTCGAGCCGACGAAGGACACCGCCTTGATGTCTTTATGGGTGCACAGCGCATCCACCACGTCCTTGCCGCCGTGCACCACGTTGAGCACGCCCGGCGGTACGCCAGCTTCCAGCGCCAGCTCCACCAGCAGCATCGTCGACAGCGGGTCCTGCTCGGACGGCTTGAGCACGAAGGTGTTACCGCAGGCGATGGCCATCGGGAACATCCACAGCGGAATCATGGCCGGGAAGTTAAAGGGGGTGATGCCGGCACACACGCCGATGGGCTGGCGCAGGGTGTAGGTATCTACGCCGCCGGCGACGTTCTCGGCGAACTCGCCCATTTGCAGGGTACCGATGGAACAGGCGTGCTCCACCACTTCCAGACCACGGAAAATATCGCCTTCGGCATCGGCAATGGTCTTGCCCTGCTCGTTGCTGAGGACCACGGCAATGCGCTTGGAGTGTTCGCGGATCAAGGCTTGCAGCTTGAGCATGATGCGCATGCGCGCGCCGATCGGCGTCAGCTTCCAGGTCTGGAAGGCGCGATGGGCGGCGTCGATGGCGGCGTTGACCTCATCGGCCGTGGTGAACGGGACGCGGGCAAGCACTTGCTGGGTGGCCGGGTTGACGATGTCTTGCCATTCGGTGGTCTTGGACTCGACCCACTCGCCGTTGATCAGCAACTTGACCTGTTTAACGGAAATATCGGCAGATGCGTTCATGGGGTCTCCGGAATCTTGTTGTTATGCAGAGAGTTGAATCGCCTTGAAGAAGGAGGCGTTCGGGCTGTTTTTGGAGTATAGATGTGCAAATCTCTAATAAGAACGCACATAAAAGCCGGTCCAATATGCAAAAAAACATCACATCACTGGGCTCCCTGAACTGGGATGACCTGAAGTTTTTTCTCGAAGTGGCCCGCACCCGCAAGGCCAGTGTTGCCGCCAAGCGCCTGGCAGTGGACTACACCACCGTGTCGCGGCGCATCAGCTCACTGGAAGTGTCGCTAGGCACCCTGCTGTTCGAAAAATCCCGGACCAACGGTTTTGTCCTCACCGCCGAGGGCCAGCGTTTGCTGGGCTATGCCGAATCCATCGAAAGCACCTTGCACATGGCGTGCGAGCAAGTCTCCGGCTCCGGCGTGGCCTTGTCCGGGCATGTGCGCATGGGTTGCACCGAAGGTTTCGGCAGCTTCTTCATCACGCCGCAACTGAGCCACTTCGTCGACACCTACCCGGCGATCTCGGTGGACATCCTGCCCCTGCCCCACTTCATCAGCCTGTCCAAGCGCGAAGCCGACATCGTCATCGCCCTGGAACGCCCGGAACACGGCCCGTACGTGTGCTGCAAACTGTGCGACTACAAACTGCAGCTGTACGCCACACAGGACTACCTCGACCAACACCCGCCGATCCAACGCCTGGCGGATTTGGCCGAGCATCCGTTTATCAGCTACGTGGATGACCTGGCGTTCAGCTCGGAGTTGCTGTACCTGGCGAACGTAGTACCGGGCGCCAGCGCCAGCCTGCGCAGTACCAGTGTGATTGCACAGTACGTCGCGGCGCAGCAGGGCCGGTCGATGGCGATATTGCCGTGTTTTTTGGCGGCGCAGGATCCGCGACTGCTGCCGGTGCTGGGGGAGCAGATCGCGATTACGCGGCAGTTCTGGATGTATTGCCGGGAGGATTTGAGGAAGTTGAAGCGGATTACGCTGTTGTGGGACTACATCCGGGAGGTGACGGAACAGAATAAGGGGTTGTTGATGGGGGAGACGCGGGAGATGCGGTTCGCAGACTGAATGTGCCGCGCGGAAAACTGTGGGAGGGGCGGTGCGACGATTCGACTTGCCCCCGATGGCGGAGTGTCAGTTACCAGATGTATTGGCTGACACACCGCTATCGGGGGCAAGCCCCCTCCCACAATGGATTGCATTTCAGGTTGAGAGCGCAATACGCGTGGGCCGCGCATTATCTGTGTGAGATGGGCAAAGCGGTGGTGGATGACTTGACGCAGGCGATCACGCCGAGCGGTTAAGCGAACACAGTCTTAAGCACACTGCAGTACACATGTGGGAGGGGCTTGCCCCCGATGGCGGAGTGTCAGTTACCAGATGCATTGGCTGACACACTGCTATCGGGGGCAAGCCCCCTCCCACAATGGATTGCATTTCAGGTTGAGAGCGCAATACGCGTGGGCCGCGCGTTATCTGTGTGAGATGGGCAAGGCGGTGGTGGATGACTTGACGCAGGCGATGACGCCGAGCGGTTAAGCGAACACAGTCTTAAGCACACTGCAGTACACATGTGGGAGGGGCTTGCCCCCGATGGCGGAGTGTCAGTTGCCAGATGTATTGGCTGACACACTGCTATCGGGGGCAAGCCCCCTCCCACAATGGATTGCATTTCAGGTTGAGAGCGCAATACGGGTGGGCCGCGCATTATCTGTGTGAGATGGGCAAGGCGGTGGTGGATGACTTGACGCAGGCGATCACGCCGAGCCGTTAAGCGAACACAGTCTTAAGCACATTGCAGTACACATGTGCACACTGCAGTACACATGTGCACACTGCAGTACACATGTGGGAGGGGGCTTGCCCCCGATGGCGGAGTGTCAGTTGCCAGATGTATTGGCTGACACACTGCTATCGGGGGCAAGCCCCCTCCCACATTTTGAATGCATTTCAGATTGAGAACGTTGAAAGGCCTTAGTCCGCGATGACCACAATTGATACGCGTCGATTCTCGGTGCGCCCCGCCGTGGTGGTATTGGCCGCCACCGGCTCGCTGCTGCCCAGGCCGCGCAGTTGGATGTTCTGTTCTTTCATGCCAACGCTGCTCAGCACCTTGCCCACACTTTCAGCACGGCGCAGGGACAAGGTCTGGTTGTAGAGTTCCTTGCCCGACGCGTCGGTGTGGCCGTCGACGCGTACGCGTTGGATGCCTGCGCCCACCAGGGCCTTGCCGATGCGTTCGACGATGTCGGTGCTGGGCTTGTTGAGGGTTTCGACGTCGCTGCCAAACAGCACTTTGCCAGACAGGCCGAAGGCCCAGCCTTCGTCGGTCAGCTCGAAGCCCTGCTGCTTGAGCACGGCCACTTGCGCCGGGCTCAGGCCTTTGGGCGGCGGGGTCTGGCAGCCGCCGAGGGCCAGGCAGGCAAGAAGCAAGCTGATGAATAGAACGCGTGGGTGAGAGAACAAGGGGTCAACTCCTGTGTTGAACGTTGACGACGGGGTGCTCCGATTCCGTCGTTTGCTGACCGCCCGCCGACAGCCGTTTGGCCTGGTACATCGCCGCATCGGCGGCATTGAGCAAGGTGCCGGGCGTGGCGCCATGGTCGGGATAAATGGCGATGCCGATACTCAGAGAGGTCAGTACCTGGGTGTCGTCCGGCAGTGGGATCGGCGCGTCCATGCTGGCATTGATCTTGTCGGCGATGCGTTGCGCATCGTCGACTTTGTGCAGCGGCGCCAGCAGGACGGCGAATTCATCGCCGCCCAGGCGGGCTACCAGGTCATCTTCGCGCAGTTGTGCGCGCACGCGCTCGGCAACCGCCACCAGCACGGCATCGCCGGCGGCGTGGCCGAAGTTGTCGTTGATGTCTTTGAAACGATCGCTGTCGAGAAACAGCACCCCTACCCGCTCATTGACCTTGGCGGCGCTGCGCAAGGCCCGAATCAACCGGCCTTCGAAGAACGCACGGTTGGGCAGGCCGGTGAGACTGTCGTGGCTGGCCTGATGCGCGAGGGTTTCGTTTTCGCTTTGCAGATGGTTTTGCCAGGCCTCCATCTCGCCCAGCAGGGCATTGAAGTCGCTGCCCAGGCTGTCGAGTTCGGCGATCTGCGCCGGGGGCACGCGGCGGTCAAAGTCGCGTTCGCTACGGGCGGCGTGGGCCACGGCGGCGAGGCTTTGCAGCGGCCCGGTGATGCCGTTCAACAAACGTCGCGCCAGATGCAGCGCCACCCAGGCGCTGAGCGCGGTGCAGATCACAATGCCCGCCAGCCCACTGAGCAAGAAGCGCAACAGGCTGCCGCCATGACCGGTCAGGTGGATACTGCCGACCGTTTGGCCCTGGTGAAGGATCGGCTGGCTGATGGGTTGCTCGAGCAAGGCATGCGCCAGTTCGAGTTCAACCCGTGACAACATCCCGTTGTTCGGCCGCACCCATTGCGCCAGCAGCTTGCCACTGGCATCGAAGACTTCGGCCTGGGCCACCTCTTCGGTCGAAGCGATCAGGCTCAAGGCTTCAGTGGCGGCGGCACTGTCGTCGAACACCACGGCCGCTTCGACGGTGTAATTGATCGAGCGTGCGATCAAGTGCAGGTTGTGTTCGGCGTAGACCCGCAGCGCCAGCACGCCGAGCAGGGTCAGGGACACACTGGCCAGAGTCACCGCCACCAGGGCCAGGATCATGTGCCCTCTGCCGATCACCGACCTCAGGGTCGGCCGCGCTTTAGCCGGCCTCATGGCGCCGGCGCTCGACGGCGCGACAGTTGCAGCACGCTGGGGTGAATGCGTACGCCGCTGCGGGCGACGGAATCCAGGTTCACCTCAAACGACACCTGCGCATCACTCACCCGCAGGCAGAACAGGCTGCCCACGGTGCATTGGTCGCCGCCTTCGCTGATGCTGAGCACCGGGTGGCCGATCAATGAAGCAAACAATGCGGTGCGTTCGTCGCCGCTGAGTTTGCCGATGTAAACGGCGTCGCAGGCACTGACGATATCGGGATGGTTGGCCAGCAAGCGTCGCACCGTCACCGGACGGCCGGTCGCCTGGGTGGTGCCTTTGATCAGGTCGTCGGTGTATTGGGTGGGCCCGACGATGCACAAGCGCAGTTGCGCAGGCTCCACCGGCCACCGGGCGTAACTGAGAATACCGAGCACGACCTGGGTGACCGCCTGGGCGCGCTGCTCGGCGAGGCTCGGGGTTTGAGCCCAGGCCTGCGGAGCGAGCAGGCAGAGCGCCGCCACCTGCAACAGGCGTCTCCAGCTCAAACTGCGTTCTGGGAGCGAGACAGCCACGTTCATGCAGCGATTCTCTCAAGAAATTTCAGGATGATGCCGCAACGATAGCACAGCAACGGAAAACCCCACGGAGCGAGGCTTTCGTGGGGTTGCGTATTTTTTCAGAAAAATCAGGCATCTGAACTGGAAATATCCTATGACCGTTCAGTCAGTTTCTTCGGGGGCGGCGTCCAGCTCCAGCATCAATCCGCTCAAGCGTTTGACCCGACGCCTCACGGCTTCCTCAAAG
Organism: Pseudomonas orientalis; assembly: GCF_022807995.1. Taxonomy (NCBI): domain Bacteria; kingdom Pseudomonadati; phylum Pseudomonadota; class Gammaproteobacteria; order Pseudomonadales; family Pseudomonadaceae; genus Pseudomonas; species Pseudomonas orientalis. The sequence goes on from NZ_CP094351.1 coordinate 4,869,533, forward strand.
ACCCCGGCACGCGGTTCGATCAGGCTGAACCAGCGTTTGGCGCGGGTGATACCGGTGTAGATAAGCTCTTTGGTCAGCACCGGATTCAGCGCGTCCGGCAGGATCAGCGCGGTGTGGGTGAACTCCGACCCCTGGGATTTGTGCACGGTCATGGCATAGACGGTTTCCACGTCGTTGAGCCGGCTGGGCAGCACGAAACGCACGCCACCCTGGCCGTCATTGCGCGGGAAGGCCACGCGCAGCACCTGAGGACCACCGTCGCTTTCGGGCAATTTCAAGGCGATACCGATATCACCGTTCATCAGGCCCAGGCCGTAATCGTTACGGGTCATCAGCACCGGGCGGCCTTCATACCACTGCTCGTCGCCCTCGATCAGCCGCACCTTGCGCAAGGCGGCGGTGATGCGCAGGTTCAGCCCTTCGACGCCCCAGGGGCCTTTGCGTACGGCGCAGAGCAACTGGAACGCGTCGAAGGCTTGCAGCAGTTGTTGCGCCCAGTGGGTCCAGGCGTGATCGTCACGCGGGGTCTGCGGCGCAGGACGCGCCGACTGCAGCAGGTTCAGGTAAAAACGATAGCCCTGGGCACCTTCGCCCTGCCCGTCCAGCACCAGGCGCTCAAGCGCGTGATCATGCTCGCCCTTGAGGCTGAGACAGAACAGGTCGTCGTGACTGCGCGCGGCCAGCAGCTTGCGCGCCTCCTCGGCATTCTGCTGGTTGACCCAGCGCGCCAACTGGCCGATGCCGCTGCCTTCGCCGAAACGACGCGAGTAGCGCAGCATCACCACCTGCTGGGCCAGTGGATGACTGCCGTCGAGGTCTTCCTGCAGGCCGCTGTTACTAAGGTCTTCAGCGCTGACCGCTTGCAGCCATTGGCGCGTGGCCGGGCTGTACCAGCCGGCCTCGGCATCGCGGCACAGATCACCGAGCACCGCGCCCGCCTCGACCGAGGCGAGCTGGTCCTTGTCCCCCAGCAGCACCAGGCGAGCATGGGGTGGCAGGGCGTCGAGCAGGTTGGCCATCATTTCCAGATCGATCATCGACGCTTCATCCACCACCAGCACATCCAGCGGCAGCGGGTTGCCGACGTGATGACGGAAGTGCCGGGTGCCCGGGCGGCTGCCCAGCAAGCGGTGAACCGTGGTGACCTGGGTCGGGATTTTTTCGCGCACTGTGTCAGGCACCTTCAGTGACAGCACTTGCTGGCTGATGGACTCGGTAAGACGTGCGGCGGCTTTACCGGTGGGCGCGGCCAAACGGATACGCAAGGGATTGCCGCTCTCCACGGCAGGCGCCTGCAACAGCGCGAGCAGACGCACCACGGTGGTGGTCTTGCCGGTGCCGGGGCCGCCGGTGACGATACTGAATGCGCCCCGGGTGGCCAGGGCACAGGCGAGTTTTTGCCAGTCGATCACGCCATCGGGCGCCGGCTGATCGAACAAACCATTCAGGCGCTGCGGCAAATCGGCGGCGACGGTTTCGTGGCTGGCCAGCCGCAGGCGCAAGGCACTGTCGATGCGCCGTTCATAATTCCAATAGCGGCGCAGATAGAGGCGTTTTCCAGACAGCACCAACGGGCGGCTTTGGGCCGACTCACTGCCATCCACCGCCAGCGCAACCAAACGACTGGCCGCCAGGGCATGACACCAGTGGGCGCCCTCCAGCCCCTCGAGCAACTGCGACGGCAACAGCATCGCGCCAGTCTGTTGATCACCTTCGGGCGGCAGCGACAGGGCAAAGTCCGGCGCCTTGAGGGTTTCGAACAGGTCGAGGCACACATGGCCGTGACCCAATTGGTGGCTGGTCAATGCCGCCGCCAATAGCACAAGGGGATCGGCCTGCGGGTCAAGCTCATGCAGGAAGCCGACGAACGCTTTGTCCAGGGCCCGCAGCCAGCCACGCTCGACCCAGCGCTCCAGCAGTTGCACCAGGTCGGCGGCGCGACTGAGCGGCGACAATTGATCCAGCAGCAGCGGCGACAAGCTCATAGCAACACTCCTTGTTCCCAGGCGGGCTCGGCTTTTGGCGGAATAGGCTTGCCCTGGAACAACAGGTCCAGCCCTTCGATCAGCTCACGCGGTGGCCGGCTGAAGTAGGCACCCTGGGTCGCCGACTGCGTGCCGCGCAGGAACAGGTAGAGGGCGCCGCCGATGTGGCGTTCGTAGTCGTAATTCGGCAGGCGCGCCTTGAGCTGGCGATGCAGGGCCAGCAGGTAAAGCACGTATTGCAGGTCGTACCGATGTTCGAGGATCGACTGTTCCATGGCTTCTAGGGTGTAGGCCGAATCATCTGGCCCGAGCCAGTTGGATTTGTAGTCAGCCACGTAATAACGGCCATCGTGCTCGAAGGTCAGGTCGATAAAGCCCTTGAACATGCCGTTGAGCAACACCGGTTCGGCCGCCACGCGGGAGACGCCGTGGTGGGTGTACTGGCACACCAGCTTGTCGACAGCGAGCACGTCGACTTTATGGCTGGCAAACCAGAATTCCATTTCGATCTGGTAATGCCGCAGTGCGCTGAGGCTGACCCGGTCGTCGTACAGGGGCAGAGGCGCTTGCAGCAAGTGGCCAAGCCAAGCGCTGAGGGTGACGATCCAGCCTTCCCAATTGCGCCGATTGCAACGCGCTCCGACGGCTTTTTCAATGGCCTCGGGGCTCACGTTGAAGGCTTCTTCACCGGCCCACTCCAACAAGCCGTGAAGGAAAGTGCCTGGATTCGGACCGCGTGGGAATCGATGAATATCACCGCCGGACGCCACCACTTCGCGCGGTGCGTCGGGATCAAGGCGTTCGTCATCGAACAGTTTCTGGGCCTGCGGGCTTTCAGGCGCCTCGAGACTGGCGGCGCTCATGCTGTCGCCAATGCGCAAGGCGCTGTAGGACGCAATCCACCAGTTTTCGGCGGCCTTGCGTTTGGGCAACAGCGGCGCCAGCAGGGTCGCTTCGTTGCGCGGGGGGTGGAACACGATGTCTTGCGCTGGGGGCACCTGGGCATAGCTGATGGCCAGGCAACCCTGCTGCACATCCAGTAACCAGCGCGCCAGGCCGGCCGACTCGCCCAGCGGCGCACCGGCGCCCAGCAAATAGCCCAACGCCGACAGGTGCAGCACCGAGCTGCTGCTGTTGCCGCGCTTGAGGTCGGCGATGCCCAGCCAGCAGGCGTGTTTGGCGCGGGTCAAGGCGACGTACAGCAGGCGCAGATCTTCGGCCAGGCGCTCATCGTCGGCCTGGGCGATCAGCTCGGCGGTAGGCCGCAGGCTGACCTGGGATTTGCCCTGCGCGTCGTGGTAGTGCAGCGGCAAGCGCGTGCCGTCTACCGGTTTGGCCGAGCAGATGAAGGGTAGGAAGACCAGGTCGTATTCCAGGCCCTTGGATTTGTGGATCGTCACCACCTTGACCAGTTGTTCATCACTTTCCAGGCGCAGGATTTGCTCTTCACCGGCCTGGCCCGACAGCGCCAGGTGCTCGGCCAGATGCCGAATCAGCGCCTGTTCGCCGTCCAGTTCCGACGCGGTCTGTTGCAGCAGCTCACTGAGGTGCAACAGGTTGGTCAGCACACGCTCGCCATCGCTACGGGCGATCAGGGTTTGCGGCAGCTTGAAGTCATGCAGCAGGCGACGCAGCATCGGCAGCACGCCTTGGGTGCGCCAGATCGAGCGGTAGCCCCGAAACTGCATTACGCGGCTTTCCCACGCCAGTTCGTCCTGGTTCAGACGCTCCAGTTCCGTCAATGGCAGGTTCAAGGTGACGCAAGCCAGGGCCGCGCGCAGCGGGCGTTCGACGTCCGGTTCGGCGCAGGCCTTGAGCCAGGCCAGCAGATCGTGGGCTTCCTGGGCGGCGAAGACCGAGTCCTTGTCCGACAGGTACACACTGCGCACGCCCCGCGCCGCCAACTCGGCGCGCACGGCCTGGGCTTCCTTGCCGTCTCGCACGAGGATGGCGATGTCTGACGGCAGCACGCCTTTGAACGTGTCGTCTCTGGCAAAGCCTGCGCTGCCTTGCTGTCCACCATTGAGCAATTCGACGATCTGCGTAGCGCAAGCAGCCGCCAGTTGCTGGCGATACAGCACATTGGAAATCGGTTGGTCGGTAGCTAAATGCCAAAGGTTCATTGCGGGCAGCGTCTGGCCGTCGACCTGCAGCCGTTCTTTGCGGCCTTGAGACAGCACCGAGTGGAACGGCACCGGGTTACGGCCGTCGGGCTCACGAAACAGGAACGCGCCGCGGCCGGTTTCCGCGCGCTGGAACAGGTGGTTTACCGCCTCGACCATTGCATGGCTGGAGCGGAAGTTGGTGCCCAGGGTATGGTGGCGACCAGTGGTGGACTGCCGGGCGCGCAGGTAGGTGTAGATGTCTGCGCCCCGGAAGGCGTAGATCGCCTGTTTGGGGTCGCCGATCAGGAACAGCCCGCTGTCCAGGTGGTTTTCTTCGATGCGATAAATGCTGTCGAAAATGCTGTATTGCACAGGATCGGTGTCCTGGAATTCATCGATCAGCGCCACCGGAAATTGCTCGCGGATTACACTGGCAAGACGTTCGCCGCCGTCGGCCTGGAGCGCGGCGTTGAGGCGGATCAGCATGTCGTCGAAACCCATTTCGGCGCGGCGCCGCTTCTCTTCTTCGAAGCGCTTGCCCACCCAGGCGGCGGCGTGTTGCAGCACTGCGGCATCCGGGGTTGGCAGCGCGTCAAGGGCCGCTTTCAGACTGGCCATCGCGTCGATGCCGGGATGCCGTGGCGGCTCGCCTTTCCAGGCTTCGGCCATACCCTCGGGGGTCAGGCGGGTAAAGCCGGTGCCGATATCCAGTTGTTCCAGGGTTTCATCAGTGGCCCAGGCACTGATTTTTTCGAACCAGGGTTCGAAGTAACGCGCCTGCATCTTGCGCCCATCGACCGCCTTGGCCGCCACGGCTTGCAGGCACAGATCACGCAACTCGGCGGCCCATTGCTGCCAGGGTGCCTTGATGCTGGCCAATGCCTCGCGACGCTCTTGCAGGCAGGCAGCGATTATTTCGGCGGGCTCGCGGCTGTCTTCGGCCGGCCGCTCACTGCCGAACAGCGCGCGCACCCGTGGCATCAGCGCGGCCGGGCCGCTCCAGTTATTGCGCACCCAATTGAGCGCGTCGTCGTGCATGGGGTAGCAGAACAGGCGCCAGTAATCGCGCAGTACTTCACCGAGCAGGTCGCTGTGGTCGGTTTCCAGGGTCTGGGTAAACAGGCTGCCGCTGTCGAAGGCGTGTTCGCGCAGCATGCGCTGGCACCAACTGTGAATCGTCGAGACGGCTGCTTCGTCCATCCACTGCGCGGCGATGTCCAGCCGATTGGCGCAGGCAGGCCAGTGTTCCAGGGGGTATTGCTGACGCAGGTCGGCGATCAAGGCGTCGGGCTGCTCGATTTCGTCACGGAAGAACCGCGCGGCCTCCGCCAGACGGATACGGATACGTTCACGCAATTCCTTGGTGGCGGCGTCGGTGAAGGTCACCACGAGGATTTGCGGCGGTAGCAGTTCGCGGCCGAAGCCGGACTCATCGCCACCGTTGCCGAGCACCAGGCGCAAATACAACGCCGAAATGGTGAAGGTTTTGCCGGTGCCGGCGCTGGCTTCAATCAGCTGGCTGCCTTTGAGCGGGAAGGCCAGGGCCAAGGGTTTGCTGGTCATGCGCCGGCGTCCTCGCTGGACAATGAGCGCCAGGGGGCGTTGATCAGGGGGCGATACAAGGTCTCGCACCAGCCTTCGAACTCCTCGCTGGCGACCAGCGTGGCGTAGTCCGGGAACTGGCGAGTGAGCGCGGGCGTTTCGCGGCGTTCGCCGTCGGTGGTGATACCGTCGCCCTCGTAGGCTTTGCCGGCAGCCGCCTGGGCTTTGGCCGGATCGGTCTGGCCGAGCCAGGCAAAGGCGGTTTTTACCGCGACGGGCAGCGGTTGGCTCATGCCGGTGTGCCAGGCGAGCAGCAAGTCACCGAGTATGGCCTGAGCGGTGGACGTGTCCAACGGGGCCAGCAGCAAGGTGTCGTCACTGGCCACCAGAGCGGTACTCAAGGGCACGCCACAGGCACAGGCGACCACATGATTGACCCAGGGCCGAATCAGGCGGTGCCACTTGCGCGTCTTGATCGAGCCGATGCTGTTGGGGATGGTGGTCACGCTTAACAAGCCGCCATCACTGCGCCGGTGCAGGCCGCTGATCCAGCCTTCGAGCTGAATGCCCTGGTACTCGAAACTGATCGGCTCCGCGCCAGTGTGCGGGGTTGGCCAGAGCGCCAGGAGTTGCTGGTAGCGCTGCAACAGGTCCGGCAACGGCTCGATCAGCTCGTTGCGCAGGCATTCGCCGAAGCCGACCATCGGCAGCAGGCCACTGCCTTGCAGGCGCAGGGCTTGGGCGTTGAGGGCCTGATCGAGCTGGTCGGGCCGGCTCAGCGCCGCGTTGAGCAGGCTGTCGCTGAGGGTGTAGCGTTGCAGTGCGTCAAGGACGAAGGGTTCTTCGTCGGCCAGCGGTACTTCGGCAGCTTCAAAGAACACTTTCAGGCGTTGGCTGAAGAAATGCCTGACCGGATTGCGCAGGAAATCCTGTAACTGGCCGAGGCTCAGGGGCTCCTCCTGGTGGTACGGTGCCAGCGCGTGGTCATGCACCGCTGCGGCTGGGGCCTCATGCAGCAACTGCCATTCGCGGGCGTAACTGAACAGCGAGTCGCCTGCATGGAAGTAGCGGGCGCTGAAGGGTTGGAGCGGGTGCTCCTGGGTCATCGCGTCGATCAGGGAGTGGTCGCTCTGGGCGTTATGCCAGCCGCTGGCGAGGTGGTCGCGCAGCTGGCCGATCAGCACCGAGGCCGGGCGATCGCTGTTGTCGCGGATGCTGCGGCCGACCCAACTGATGTAAAGCTGGTCGCGCGCGGAAAGCAGGGCTTCGAGCAGCAGGTAGCGATCGTCTTCACGGCGGGAACGATCGCCGGGACGGTAGTCGCTGCCCATCAGGTCAAAGTCCAGCGGCGGCTGGGCACGCGGGTAGTCACCGTCATTCATGCCGAGCAGGCAGACCAGCTTGAACGGGATCGCGCGCATGGGCATCAAGGTACAAAAATTGACCGCACCCGCGAGGAAGCGCTGGGACAGGCGGCCCTGGTCAAGCCCGGCCAACCACGCCTCACGGACCACGGTGAGGGGTAATTCGTCTTGCAGGCCGACGGACTCGCAGGTTTCCAGCCAGGTCTCTCTCAACTGTTCAAGCTGGCCAAGCAAGTAGTCGTCGTGCTCACTGCCGGGCAGGAAAAACAGCTGCATCAAGCGTTGCAGTCGCTCGCCCCACACATGGGGAGGCGCTGGTTGCGACAGCGCCTGGTGCGCGTCGTTTAAGGCATCGAGCAAGGCGACCAGTGGACCAATCAGTGCCGCATCAAGCCCACCGATCTCGTCGTAGGGTTCGATGCCTTCGCACGCCACACCCGTGCCGACGGCGTAGCCCAGCAACATGCGCCGCAGGCCGAATCGCCAGCTGTTCTGCTCAAGTTCTGCGGGCAGTCCCAGGCCGGCACGCTGTTCGGCGTTGAGACCCCAGCGGATGCCGGCGCCTTCAATCCAGCGATGCAGTGTAGGCAAGTCGCGCTCGTTGATGGCGAAACGTTCGCGCAAGGCGGGGACGTCCAGCAGGTCCAGAATTTCGCTGACCGGGAAACGGCTGTCGGGGAGTTTTAGCAGGTGCTCGACCGCGATCAACAGAGGGTCACGGCCGCGTTGCCCCTGGTCTGTCAGGGTGAAAGGAATGAAGCGTGGGTCATGTCGTTCCAGTTGGCCGAACACCGCGCGGATGTGCGGTGCGTAGCTGTCGACATCGGGGACCATGACGATGATGTCCCGAGGGCGCAACGTAGGGTCGGCGCTGAAACGCTGGAGTAATTGGTCGTGGAGAATCTCCACTTCGCGCTGGGCGCTGTGGGCGATGTGAAAGCGAATGGAGGTGTCACGTGTCAGATCGACCGCGGGCCAGAACTCACGGGTCTCATCGAGAGGGCGCAGTTCGAGAATATCGTCCTGAAGCTGGTTGAGCAGCGTGGTGGGCTGGCTGTCGCTGAACAGGTCGATACGACCATCCCGGAAGGCGGCGCGGTAGCTGTTGGGGTCGTCGTAACTGTCCAACAGGCTGATGTAGTCACGGCCCTGCTTGCCCCAGGCGGCGAGTAGCGGATGAGCATGCTGGTGCAAGGTGTGCGGGTCGATGGTGACGGGCATGCCGGCTTTGCGCGCCTGGCGCTTGTACTCGTTACGCAGCAGGTCTTTGTCGGCCACGATGTCCGACCAGTGATGGCGGCAAGGGTTGTGCACGCACAGCAGCACTTGGCTGAAACGGGCCAGGCCCGCCAGTGCTTCGAGCGCTTGGGCGGGCAGCGAGGAAATGCCGAAGACGATCACGCGGGAAGGCAAGCCAGGCGGCGCTTGCTCAAGCGTATTGATGCGTTCGATAAAGCGCTGGTGAACACCGGCACGGCTCTCGGCCATGCCCTGCTCCCCTACGTCAAGCAACAACGCGCGCCATAACTCAGCCTGCCAACAGTTGGCGGGGTTAAGGGGTTTTGATTCGCCGCGCCCGTTGCGTAACTGATGGCGCCCCGCAGCCCAGTCTTCCAGCCAATCGGCGCGATACACCTGATATTGGTCGAACAAGTCGGCCAGGCGCTCGGCGAGCTGGTAGCGTTTGCGCAGGTCGGTATCGTGGGTCAGGAAGCGTTGCAACGGCTCGAAATGGGGTTGGTTGATAAGCTCCGGGAGCAGACGCATGAGTCGCCACGTCAACGGGGCCTTATCAAGCAAAGACTTGGGAGGGATTTCGTCACGACCCAGCACCATGCGATAGAGCTGCCACATGAAGCTGCCGGGCAATTGCACATCGATTGCCGCCGCGATGCCACAGCCTCCCATATCGTCTTCCTGCGGATCTTCGGCCAGGGCAAGCTTGAGCCATTGGGCGATGCCATTGCTTTGGACCAACGCGATTTCATTTTCCAGAGGCGCCAGGGGATAACGACGCATCCAGCTGACTACCAGGCTGCGCAACTCGTCCAGGCGGTTACCATGAACCACCATGAATCCTGCGCTGAGGGATGTCGCACCCGGCATAACGGTTTCCTTGGAAAAGCAAAAATCGAGGCATGGACTGTAGCACTGAAGGCCATTGCCATGAGCGCCTTGATACTTTTCGAGCGCCCAAAACAAAACCCCATCTGCTTTCGCAAATGGGGTTCTGGAATTTAATCTTGACGATGACCTACTCTCACATGGGGAAACCCCACACTACCATCGGCGATGCATCGTTTCACTGCTGAGTTCGGGATGGGATCAGGTGGTTCCAATGCTCTATGGTCGTCAAGAAATTCGGGTACTGAGTCGTGACCTGTTGGCCTCGCTTCAGCAAATTGGGTATGTGACAGTTTTCGGTGTTTTGTGAGCGTCGAACTTTCGGTTCATCTCGTCTTCACACACCGCAATCTGATGCTCGTTAGAGTAATCAAATTGCTTGGGTGTTATATGGTCAAGCCTCACGGGCAATTAGTATTGGTTAGCTCAACGCCTCACAGCGCTTACACACCCAACCTATCAACGTCGTAGTCTTCGACGGCCCTTCAGGGAACTCAAGGTTCCAGTGAGATCTCATCTTGAGGCTAGTTTCCCGCTTAGATGCTTTCAGCGGTTATCTATTCCGAACATAGCTACCCGGCAATGCCACTGGCGTGACAACCGGAACACCAGAGGTTCGTCCACTCCGGTCCTCTCGTACTAGGAGCAGCCCCTCTCAAATCTCAAACGTCCACGGCAGATAGGGACCGAACTGTCTCACGACGTTCTAAACCCAGCTCGCGTACCACTTTAAATGGCGAACAGCCATACCCTTGGGACCGGCTTCAGCCCCAGGATGTGATGAGCCGACATCGAGGTGCCAAACACCGCCGTCGATATGAACTCTTGGGCGGTATCAGCCTGTTATCCCCGGAGTACCTTTTATCCGTTGAGCGATGGCCCTTCCATACAGAACCACCGGATCACTAAGACCTACTTTCGTACCTGCTCGACGTGTCTGTCTCGCAGTCAAGCGCGCTTTTGCCTTTATACTCTACGACCGATTTCCGACCGGTCTGAGCGCACCTTCGTACTCCTCCGTTACTCTTTAGGAGGAGACCGCCCCAGTCAAACTACCCACCATACACTGTCCTCGATCCGGATAACGGACCTGAGTTAGAACCTCAAAGTTGCCAGGGTGGTATTTCAAGGTTGGCTCCACGCAGACTGGCGTCCACGCTTCAAAGCCTCCCACCTATCCTACACAAGCAAATTCAAAGTCCAGTGCAAAGCTATAGTAAAGGTTCACGGGGTCTTTCCGTCTAGCCGCGGATACACTGCATCTTCACAGCGATTTCAATTTCACTGAGTCTCGGGTGGAGACAGCGCCGCCATCGTTACGCCATTCGTGCAGGTCGGAACTTACCCGACAAGGAATTTCGCTACCTTAGGACCGTTATAGTTACGGCCGCCGTTTACCGGGGCTTCGATCAAGAGCTTCGCGTTAGCTAACCCCATCAATTAACCTTCCGGCACCGGGCAGGCGTCACACCCTATACGTCCACTTTCGTGTTTGCAGAGTGCTGTGTTTTTAATAAACAGTCGCAGCGGCCTGGTATCTTCGACCGGCATGAGCTTACGGAGCAAGTCCTTCACCCTCACCGGCGCACCTTCTCCCGAAGTTACGGTGCCATTTTGCCTAGTTCCTTCACCCGAGTTCTCTCAAGCGCCTTGGTATTCTCTACCCAACCACCTGTGTCGGTTTGGGGTACGGTTCCTGGTTACCTGAAGCTTAGAAGCTTTTCTTGGAAGCATGGCATCAACCACTTCGTCGTCTAAAAGACGACTCGTCATCAGCTCTCGGCCTTAGAATCCCGGATTTACCTAAGATTCCAGCCTACCACCTTAAACTTGGACAACCAACGCCAAGCTGGCCTAGCCTTCTCCGTCCCTCCATCGCAATAACCAGAAGTACAGGAATATTAACCTGTTTTCCATCGACTACGCTTTTCAGCCTCGCCTTAGGGACCGACTAACCCTGCGTCGATTAACGTTGCGCAGGAAACCTTGGTCTTTCGGCGTGGGTGTTTTTCACACCCATTGTCGTTACTCATGTCAGCATTCGCACTTCTGATACCTCCAGCAAGCTTCTCAACTCACCTTCACAGGCTTACAGAACGCTCCTCTACCGCATCACTTACGTGATACCCGTAGCTTCGGTGTATGGTTTGAGCCCCGTTACATCTTCCGCGCAGGCCGACTCGACTAGTGAGCTATTACGCTTTCTTTAAAGGGTGGCTGCTTCTAAGCCAACCTCCTAGCTGTCTAAGCCTTCCCACATCGTTTCCCACTTAACCATAACTTTGGGACCTTAGCTGACGGTCTGGGTTGTTTCCCTTTTCACGACGGACGTTAGCACCCGCCGTGTGTCTCCCATGCTCGGCACTTGTAGGTATTCGGAGTTTGCATCGGTTTGGTAAGTCGGGATGACCCCCTAGCCGAAACAGTGCTCTACCCCCTACAGTGATACATGAGGCGCTACCTAAATAGCTTTCGAGGAGAACCAGCTATCTCCGAGCTTGATTAGCCTTTCACTCCGATCCACAGGTCATCCGCTAACTTTTCAACGGTAGTCGGTTCGGTCCTCCAGTTAGTGTTACCCAACCTTCAACCTGCCCATGGATAGATCGCCCGGTTTCGGGTCTATTCCCAGCGACTAGACGCCCTATTAAGACTCGCTTTCGCTACGCCTCCCCTATTCGGTTAAGCTCGCCACTGAAAATAAGTCGCTGACCCATTATACAAAAGGTACGCAGTCACCCAACAAAGTGGGCTCCCACTGCTTGTACGCATACGGTTTCAGGATCTATTTCACTCCCCTCTCCGGGGTTCTTTTCGCCTTTCCCTCACGGTACTAGTTCACTATCGGTCAGTCAGTAGTATTTAGCCTTGGAGGATGGTCCCCCCATATTCAGACAAAGTTTCTCGTGCTCCGTCCTACTCGATTTCATGACTAAGAGATTTTCGCGTACAGGGCTATCACCCACTATGGCCGCACTTTCCAGAGCGTTCCGCTAATCTCAAAGCCACTTAAGGGCTAGTCCCCGTTCGCTCGCCACTACTAAGGGAATCTCGGTTGATTTCTTTTCCTCAGGGTACTTAGATGTTTCAGTTCCCCTGGTTCGCTCCATACACCTATGTATTCAGTGTAAGGTAACCATCTTATGATGGCTGGGTTCCCCCATTCAGACATCTCCGGATCAAAGTCTGTTTGCCGACTCCCCGAAGCTTTTCGCAGGCTACCACGTCTTTCATCGCCTCTGACTGCCAAGGCATCCACCGTATGCGCTTCTTCACTTGACCATATAACCCCAAGCAATCTGGTTATACTGTGAAGACAACATTCGCCGAAAATTCGAATTTCTCAGTTAAGAGAACTCACAAATTTTACCTTAGCCTGAGCCGTTACCAGTGAAAGTAACGTTCAGTCTATCTTTCTATCACATACCCAAATTTTTAAAGAACGAACTAGTCAAAGACTAGAAATCAACATTCACCATCATGATAATGGAATGCTCATTTCTAAGCTTTATACAAACAGAAGCAGTAGTGGTGGAGCCAAACGGGATCGAACCGTTGACCTCCTGCGTGCAAGGCAGGCGCTCTCCCAGCTGAGCTATGGCCCCGTATTTCTACAGGCGTTTCCCACACAAAATTGGTGGGTCTGGGCAGATTCGAACTGCCGACCTCACCCTTATCAGGGGTGCGCTCTAACCAACTGAGCTACAGACCCAATTTCGGGCTGCTTCTTATCGTCTTCTTCAATGAATCAAGCAATTCGTGTGGGAACTTATGGAGCAGCTGATGTCGTCGATTAAGGAGGTGATCCAGCCGCAGGTTCCCCTACGGCTACCTTGTTACGACTTCACCCCAGTCATGAATCACACCGTGGTAACCGTCCTCCCGAAGGTTAGACTAGCTACTTCTGGTGCAACCCACTCCCATGGTGTGACGGGCGGTGTGTACAAGGCCCGGGAACGTATTCACCGCGACATTCTGATTCGCGATTACTAGCGATTCCGACTTCACGCAGTCGAGTTGCAGACTGCGATCCGGACTACGATCGGTTTTGTGGGATTAGCTCCACCTCGCGGCTTGGCAACCCTCTGTACCGACCATTGTAGCACGTGTGTAGCCCAGGCCGTAAGGGCCATGATGACTTGACGTCATCCCCACCTTCCTCCGGTTTGTCACCGGCAGTCTCCTTAGAGTGCCCACCATAACGTGCTGGTAACTAAGGACAAGGGTTGCGCTCGTTACGGGACTTAACCCAACATCTCACGACACGAGCTGACGACAGCCATGCAGCACCTGTCTCAATGTTCCCGAAGGCACCCATCCATCTCTGGAAAGTTCATTGGATGTCAAGGCCTGGTAAGGTTCTTCGCGTTGCTTCGAATTAAACCACATGCTCCACCGCTTGTGCGGGCCCCCGTCAATTCATTTGAGTTTTAACCTTGCGGCCGTACTCCCCAGGCGGTCAACTTAATGCGTTAGCTGCGCCACTAAGAGCTCAAGGCTCCCAACGGCTAGTTGACATCGTTTACGGCGTGGACTACCAGGGTATCTAATCCTGTTTGCTCCCCACGCTTTCGCACCTCAGTGTCAGTGTTGGTCCAGGTGGTCGCCTTCGCCACTGGTGTTCCTTCCTATATCTACGCATTTCACCGCTACACAGGAAATTCCACCACCCTCTACCACACTCTAGTCAGTCAGTTTTGAATGCAGTTCCCAGGTTGAGCCCGGGGATTTCACATCCAACTTAACAAACCACCTACGCGCGCTTTACGCCCAGTAATTCCGATTAACGCTTGCACCCTCTGTATTACCGCGGCTGCTGGCACAGAGTTAGCCGGTGCTTATTCTGTCGGTAACGTCAAAACAATCACGTATTAGGTAACTGCCCTTCCTCCCAACTTAAAGTGCTTTACAATCCGAAGACCTTCTTCACACACGCGGCATGGCTGGATCAGGCTTTCGCCCATTGTCCAATATTCCCCACTGCTGCCTCCCGTAGGAGTCTGGACCGTGTCTCAGTTCCAGTGTGACTGATCATCCTCTCAGACCAGTTACGGATCGTCGCCTTGGTGAGCCATTACCTCACCAACTAGCTAATCCGACCTAGGCTCATCTGATAGCGCAAGGCCCGAAGGTCCCCTGCTTTCTCCCGTAGGACGTATGCGGTATTAGCGTCCGTTTCCGAACGTTATCCCCCACTACCAGGCAGATTCCTAGGCTTTACTCACCCGTCCGCCGCTCTCAAGAGAAGCAAGCTTCTCTCTACCGCTCGACTTGCATGTGTTAGGCCTGCCGCCAGCGTTCAATCTGAGCCATGATCAAACTCTTCAGTTCAAACATCTTTGGGTTTTTAAGAAACCCTAAACTTGGCTCAGCAATCGTTGGTTATTCTTTGATTTCTCGCGGAGTAACTTGTGATGCTGATAATCTTGTTGACTATCAGTCTGACCCCACAAGCACCCACACGAATTGCTTGATTCAGTTGTTAAAGAGCGGTTGGTTAAGATGTTTCGTCTCAACCGAGGCGCGCATTCTACAGCAGCCTCATTTGCTGTCAAGTGGTTATTTTCAGAAGTTTTCGAAGAATTCTTCAACAACTTCAACCACTTGCGCTTGCGATCTCTCGTAAGCGGGAGGCGAATTCTACAGCGTTACACGCTGCTGTCAACACCTCTTTTTCAACTTCCTTCTGGCTTCGATGAACTGAAGCGACCTGCTGCCAAAACTTGCTTAACTCGTTGTTTACCAAGGAGTTTTCCGTTTCGACTGCGCCGGAAGTGGGGCGAATTATAGGCGCACAGAATCTGCCGTCAAGGGCTAATTACAGTTTTGTTGCAGAAGACGGTTTTTTAGCAATAAGGCGAGGGATTCGGCGCATCACCGGTGGCACCCGCAATAGAAGAAGCAGCGCACCAATGGAAGCGTAGACAGCCCACTCCTTCAAATCAGCCCGAACTATCCAGAGCATATGCAGCAAACCAAGTCCGAGAATCACATAGACCAAACGGTGCAGTTTCTTCCAGCGGCTCCCCAACCGTCGCTGACTGTAACGATTGGAGGTCGCAGCCAAAACCAGCAAGCCCACAAACCCCAACGTGCCGACAATGATGTACGGGCGCTTACGCAACTCCACACCCAGCTGCGACCAGTCAAGCCCGAGGACAAACACGCAATAGGCTGCCAAATGCAGCGTCACATAGGCAAAGCACCACAACCCTAGTTGCCGGCGTACCGCAATCCACCCCGCCCAACCGCTTAGTTTCTGAAGCGGAGTCATGCCAAGCGTGATTAGCAACAGAATCAAGGTGCCCAGGCCGAGGCGATCCACCAGCACCTTCCCAGGGTCGGGCCCGAGGGCAAAACTCCAGGCCTCATATAGCCAGAACAACGGCCATACCGCGACAGCTATAAAGACGCCAATGCGCCAGAGCGGATAGCGCATCAATAGTTCTTCCGCAGGTCGAGGCCCGCATATAACGAGGCGACCTCATCCGAGTAGCCATTGAACATCTGGGTCTCACGCACGTTCGGGCTGAAAAGGCCGCTCGGCAGACGACGCTCACGCGCCTGGGTCCAGCGAGGATGGTCAACCGTCGGGTTCACATTCGCATAGAAGCCATATTCATCTGCAGCAATACTTTGCCAGGTCGTTTTAGGCTGCTCGCTGACAAGACTGATCCTCACGATCGATTTCACGCTCTTGAAACCATACTTCCACGGCACGACCAACCGCAACGGCGCACCGTTCTGGTTGGGCAACTCTCGCCCGTACATACCAACAGCAAGGATCGCCAGTGGATTCATCGCCTCGTCCAGGCGCAGCCCTTCTATATAAGGCCAATCGATCAAGCCGAAACTGGAGCGCTGACCCGGCATGCTCTTCGGATCCTGCAGCGTTTCAAAGCGGATGAACTTCGCCTTGGAAGTAGGCTCAACCTGCTTGAGCAGGGCGGAAATGGGAAAGCCGATCCATGGAATTACCATCGACCACGCCTCGACGCACCGCAGTCGATAGATGCGCTCTTCCAACTCGTAAGGCTTCATGAAGTCTTCCAACGCGTAGCGCCCAGGCTTGGCGACCTCACCATCGATCACAACACTCCAGGGTTCAGTCTTGAGTGAACCCGCATTGGCCGCCGGGTCGCCCTTGTCCGTGCCAAATTCATAGAAGTTGTTGTAGTGGGTTGCGTCCTTGAACGGCGTGATGGCCTCGTCCTTTACGGTCACTGCCTGCCACTTTGTACCGGGGAGTTTTTGCGAAAACCAGTCGGGCGCCCTGCCCGGTTCGACATCGGCATAGCGTGCCGCCTCCTCGGCACTGGCCCATCGGGGCAGGCTGCTCGCGGCGATACCGGCAAGCGCGCCACCGAGCAAGCTGCGGCGAGAGAGGTAGAAAGATTCAGGCGTGACATCCGATTCATGGCAATCGGACGCTTTGGGGATCTTGATTAACATGGCAACTCCGCAGCATTGGAGGACAGGTGCTCCAATAGACTGCGGAGTATGGGGGAAATTACATTAAGGCAACGTTTTGTCCCGGCGAAGATGCAGCAGGTACTGGATCGGCCCGGAAGCGGCATAGACCAGGAAGGCCAACAGCAGAATGCGCGGCGGATCGCTGAACACCACTGCAAACACCAGCACCACGACAAGAATCGCGACGAAAGGCACACGCCCCTTGAGGTCCAGCTCCTTGAAGCTGTTGTACTTGATGTTGCTGACCATCAGCATGCCGGCCGCTGCAACCATCAGCGCTACCAGGAACGACATCTTCGACCCCTGGATGCCGTAATCACTGAATGCCCAGACGATACCCGCCACCACGCCCGCGGCAGCGGGGCTGGCCAGTCCAATGAAGTAACGCTTGTCGGCAGTGCCTACCTGGGTATTGAATCGCGCAAGCCGCAACGCCGCACCGGCAACATAGATGAAGGCAACCATCCAGCCGACCTTACCCATATCACCCAAGGCCCAGGCAAACGCCAGGAGCGCAGGGGCAACACCGAATGCAACCATGTCCGACAACGAGTCGTACTCGGCACCGAAGGCGCTTTGGGTATTGGTCATGCGCGCCACGCGACCATCCAGGCCATCAAGCACCATGGCGACGAAGATGGCGATGGCAGCAAAACCGAAGTACTTGCTGGCACTCGCGGCATCACCTGCCGCCAATGCGCTCTGGGCGCTCATCGAGTTAATGATGGAATAGAAGCCGGCAAACAGGTTTGCCGTGGTGAACAGGTTGGGCAGCAGATAGATGCCACGATGCCGGACCTTGCGGCCTTCCGCGTCATGCCCTTCTTCGACATGTTCATCGATCGGCAGCATGCTTTCGGCGTCGGAAGCCTGGTTTGGCTCTTCGGGACGTTCGCTCATGGACTTTACCTTGCAACGGTGTGAAAAAAATTCGACAGATACTTGCGGCGAGTGTTCGCCCGCAACGATGCAGCTTTATACCAGAACCCGCTTACCCAAACGAAAAAACGCGGCCTAAGCCGCGTTTTCCCTTGATACGTGCGACTTAGTTCTTGGCTTTGTCGACGATCTTGTTGGCACCGATCCACGGCATCATGGAGCGCAGCTGCTCGCCGATGACTTCGATACCGTGGGCAGCGTTGTTACGACGCTTGGCGGTCATCGAAGGGTAGCCGGTCGCGCCTTCGCTGATGAACATTTTGGCGTACTCGCCGTCCTGAATACGTTTCAGGGCGTTGCGCATAGCCTGACGGGATTCGGCGTTGATCACTTCCGGGCCGGTCACGTATTCGCCATATTCAGCGTTGTTGGAGATCGAGTAGTTCATGTTGGCGATACCGCCTTCGTACATGAGGTCAACGATCAGCTTCAGTTCGTGCAGGCATTCAAAGTAGGCCATTTCCGGCGCGTAGCCCGCTTCAACCAGGGTTTCGAAACCGGCTTTCACCAGCTCAACCGTACCGCCGCACAGTACGGCTTGTTCGCCGAACAGGTCGGTTTCGGTCTCGTCCTTGAAGGTGGTTTCGATGATGCCGGTACGACCGCCGCCAACGCCGGCAGCGTAGGACAGCGCCACGTTCTTGGCATTGCCCGAAGCGTCCTGGTAGATCGCGATCAGGTCAGGGATACCGCCGCCCTTGACGAACTCGGAACGTACGGTGTGGCCCGGAGCCTTCGGCGCGATCATGATCACGTCGAGGTCAGCGCGCGGCACAACCTGGTTGTAGTGGATCGCGAAGCCGTGGGAGAAGGCCAGGGTGGCGCCTTTCTTGATGTTCGGCTCGATTTCATTCTTGTACAGCGCGGACTGGAATTCGTCCGGGGTCAGGATCATGACCAGGTCGGCAGCCGCAACAGCGGAAGCCACGTCGGTCACTTTCAGGCCGTGGGCTTCGGCCTTGGCAACGGTAGCCGAGCCTTTGCGCAGGCCAACGGTCACGTCAACGCCGGAATCTTTCAGGTTGCACGCTTGGGCGTGACCCTGGGAGCCGTAACCGATGATGGCGACTTTCTTGCCCTGGATGATCGACAGGTCACAATCTTTATCGTAATAAACTTTCATGAGGTTCCTCTATATATCCAGGCCGTAAGGCCATTCGCTAATTGGGTTAGATGCTGAGTACTTTGTCGCCACGGGCGATTCCGGTGACACCACTGCGTACGGTTTCCAGAATCGAGGCCGTCCCGATCGACTGGATGAAGCTGTCCAGCTTGTCGCTTGTACCGGTCAGTTGCACGGTATAGACGCTGGCGCTCACATCGACGATCTGCCCGCGATAAATATCGGTAGTGCGCTTGATCTCGGCACGCTGGGCGCCTGTAGCCTTGACCTTGACCAGCATCAGCTCGCGCTCGATATGGGCACTTTCCGACAGGTCGACCAGCTTGACCACTTCGATCAGCTTGTTGAGGTTCTTGGTGATCTGCTCAATCACCTCATCGTGGCCCACGGTGGTCAACGTCAGGCGCGACAGGGTCGGGTCTTCGGTCGGGGCCACGGTCAGGCTTTCGATGTTGTAGTTGCGTTGCGAAAACAGGCCGACAACACGAGACAGAGCGCCGGGTTCGTTCTCCAGAAGCAGGGAGATAATATGCCGCATGATTAAGTACGCTCCGTCTTGTTCAGCCACATGTCGCGCATAGAGCCGTCTTTGATCTGCATCGGGTAGACGTGCTCGCTGGTATCGACCTTGATATCGATGAACACCAGGCGGTCCTTCATGGCGAACGCTTCTTCCATCTTCGGCTTAAGATCTTTCAAATCGGTGATGCGCATGCCGACGTGGCCATAGGCTTCAACCAACTTGACGAAATCCGGCAACGATTCCATGTAGGAATGGGAGTGACGGCTGCCGTAGCTCATGTCCTGCCACTGACGAACCATGCCCAGCACGCCGTTGTTCAGGCAGACGATCTTCACGGGAAGGCCGTACTGCAGGCACGTCGACAATTCCTGGATGTTCATCTGGATACTGCCTTCACCGGTGACGCACGCGACGTCCGTATCCGGGAAGCTCAGTTTCACACCCATGGCCGCAGGGAAACCAAAGCCCATCGTGCCCAAGCCACCGGAGTTGATCCAGCGGTTAGGCTTGTCGAATGTGTAGTACTGCGCCGCGAACATCTGATGCTGGCCCACGTCGGAGGTTACAAAGGCATCGCCCTTGGTCACTTCGCACAGGGTCTCGATTACGGTTTGCGGCTTGATAATGCTGCCGTCGCCCTTGTCGTAAGGAAACAGGCCGCGGTCACCGCGCCATTCGTCGATCTGCTTCCACCAGCTGGCAACGGAGTCTTTGTTCGGCGTTTCGCCGATGTCCTTGAGCGCTGCGACCATTTCGGTCAGTACGCTTTCAACCGGACCCACGATCGGCACGTCGGCCTTGATGGTCTTGGAAATGGACGCCGGGTCGATGTCGATATGGATGATCTTGGCATTCGGGCAAAACTTGCTCGCGCCATTGATCACGCGGTCATCGAAACGTGCGCCCACGGCCAGGATCACATCGGCGTGGTGCATGGTCAGGTTGGCGGTGTAGCTGCCATGCATGCCGAGCATACCGACGAACTGACGATCCGAGCCCGGGAATGCGCCGAGGCCCATCAAGGTATTGGTCACCGGCAGGTTCAGCAGCTTGGCCAACTCGGTCAGCGGTGCGGAACCGCCCCCCAGAATCACGCCACCACCGGAGTACAGCACCGGGCGCTTGGCCGCCAGGAGCATCTCTGCCGCCTTGCGGATTTGCCCCGAGTGCCCGCGCACGGCCGGGCTGTAGGAGCGAAGCTTGGCCTTCTTCGGGAAGATGTATTCGAATTTCTCGGCCGGGTTGGTCATGTCCTTGGGAATATCCACCACGACAGGACCCGGGCGACCGGATTGTGCGAGGTAGAACGCCTTTTTCATGACGTCCGGAATTTCCGACGCGTGCTTGATCATGAAGCTGTGTTTCACGATCGGCCGGGAGATACCGATCATGTCGGTTTCCTGGAACGCGTCGGTGCCGACCATGGTGCTGGCGACCTGGCCGGAAATGATCACCATCGGAATGGAGTCCATATAGGCAGTCGCGATGCCAGTGATGGCATTGGTTGCGCCCGGGCCGGACGTTACCAGTACCACGCCGGCTTTACCGGTGGCACGGGCGTAGCCGTCAGCCATATGGGTCGCGGCCTGTTCGTGGCGAACCAGGATGTGGGTAACAGCCGGTTCCTTGAACAGTGCGTCGTAGACATGCAGCAGAGCACCACCCGGGTACCCGTAGATATAGTCGACGCCTTCGTCACGCAAAAAGCGGACGAGCATCTCACCGCCAGATAAAAGCTCCACGTTGTTCACCTCTAAAACGCCAGAATACCGTCCGTTGAAAACCGACGGGTCTTAATAGGTTTACTTCTCAACAGAGCATGAGCGACGGTGGTCGCCGACTACGTCAGCACTGACTGAGCAAGTATTGGGATCGTCCCAAGTGTTGCGGGCTTTTCCCACCCAGCGCGAGGTAACGCGTTGCGGGTGTTACAGGTCGGCGCGGATATGCGCCTCATGATCTGCTGAGCGGGCCTGCTTCTGGCAGTCCCGATACAGCGGACTTTGGATTCTTCTGTTTCAGGCCCTTCAAGTCAAGCAATAATTGCGCTTTTTTCCAACTAAGCGCATGAGAACGTAGGAGAAAGGGCTCTGAGGAGGGATAAAACTCGCCTGAATGTCGTCAAGCGGTAGAAATATGCGCAAGACTGCCGGAAAAACCGGCAGTCAGGCAATTAACGAGCGTCAGTGATCAATTGGTCGAACTTTTTCAGCGCATTGCGCAAGCCAAGGCTCTCCAGAGGACGGTCGGCGTAGACCATCTCGGCCATCTCCAGAATTCCGGAAGCGTTGGGCAAAGGCAGGTCCCGTTCGAGGATCTGCTTCATGCGTACCAGGAAAATCCATTGCAGCCACTGGTGAAAATCCAATGTGTCGACCGAAAAAGGCTCGACGCTGCCGAGCGCTTCGGCGCTGGGGGATACCTCATCCCACCAGCCCTGCACGCGCAGCTCTCGCTCGATCAGCAACAACTGTTCGGCAATCGCCGGAAAACGTGCATCCATCAGAGGTTGACCTTGGCTTTTGCGCGAGCCTGGGCAGCGCCGGCGGCGTCACCCTGGGCGGCACGCGCGTCGCCGATCAGCGCCCACAGGCTGGCTTGCAGGTCGGGGCGACCGTTGGCCATGCTCAAACCACGGCGAGCGAACTGCTCGGCTTGCGGCGCATCGCCCTGGGCCATCCGTACCTGGGCCAGGCGATACAGCACTTGCGGTTCGCGAGGCGCTACGCGCTGGGCACGCTCCAGGCTCGACGAAGCGCCATTGAGGTCGCCACCGGCCTGCTGTTGCTGGGCGGTGGTGAGCAGCGCCAATACCGGGCCGTCCAGTTGTTCGTCAGCCGACAGGCCGCCCGCACTGGACGACGAAGGAATGCCGCTCGGCGTCGACGGCATGGTGTAGGTGCCCTGGTTGACCGGCGCCGTCTGGATCGGCGTGGAGTCGACCGGCCCCGAAGTGCTTGGCCCTGGCGTCCAGGGTTCGGCGCTGATCGGGGCTGCGGTAGCGGCACCACTGCCAGGCACCATCACCACCACGCCCGAATCCTGCGGCAGTGCCTGCGGCTTGGCCTGTGCCGGACGGTTGGTCACGGTTTGACGAAACCCGCCCTTGGCTGAAATCCGCTCGCTATTAGAGACGCCCGTGCTCGCGTCCACGACCGGAATGGAGCCGCGTTGCACGCTGGAGCAACCGCCGAGCAAAGCCAGAACTGTAATCGCTGGAATCCACAACTTGTTCACTTGAAACCCTCTTTGCTTAATTCATCCAGCCCTTGACCCAATCCATCACCGAATCCGCGTCAGCCGGGGCGCTGCCCCCGCAGGCGGCACCGGGTGGTGGCTCGCTGCCGCGAATATACGGCATCTGCACCGCCCCCGGGCAGTTGGTATCGGAACCCTGGCCTGTGTGCGGATCAATCCAGGCCTGCACGATATTGTCCGGCTGCGGCATGTTGAGTGGCAACGGGTCAGCCTTGCGCATGAAGCTGGTCCAGACCTGCAGCGCACCGGTCGCACCGGTGAACGGCGTCTTGCCATTATCGTCACGGCCCAGCCACACCACGGCCAGCACGTCCTGGCCGAAACCTGCGAACCAACTGTCGCGCGAGTCGTTACTGGTGCCGGTCTTGCCCGCCAGCGTCAGGCTCGACGGCAGCACGCTGTAGACCGCGCGTCCGGTACCTTCACGCATCACACGCTGCATGGCGTTCTGGATCAGGTAGATGGAGCCCGCATCGAAACGCTGCTGGATCTGGAACGGATAGCGCTTGAGCGGTTCGCCCTCGGCGGTCAGCACACTGCGAATACCGCGCATCGGGGTGTTGAAACCACCGTTGGCCAGGGTCTGGTACATGGTGGCCACTTCCATCGGACTCATGGCTGCCGCTCCCAGCAGCATCGACGGGAACGCTGGGAACTCCCGTTCGATACCCAAGCGCGCCAACGTCTTCAGGACATTCGGCACACCGACTTCAAGCCCCAGGCGCGAGGTCGAGATATTGTAGGAATGCGCCAACCCCTGATACAGGAACACGGTGCCGTGGGAGCGGCGGTCGAAGTTCTTTGGCGTCCACACCTGACCATCGGCGCCTTTGATCGACAGCGGATCATCCGACAGCCAACTGGTGAGCGTGTACTTGCTCGGCTTTTCCAGGGCGGTCAGGTAAACCGCCGGCTTGACCAGCGAGCCGATCGGGCGCACGGCGTCCAGGGCGCGGTTGAAACCGGCGAAACTGGCCTGGCGGCTGCCGATCATGGCCTGGACTTCACCGGTTTCCGGGTTGGTCACAACCATCGCAGCTTCCACTTCATCGGAGCCTTTGCGGCCGGTCAGGCGTTTGAAGGTGTCATTGACCGATGCCTCGGCCTTCATCTGCAGAATAGGGTCGAAGCTGGTGAAGATACGCAGGCCTTCTTCAGTCAAGTCTTCGTCGCGGTAGTCTTCGCGCAACTGACGTTTGACCAGGTCGATAAAGCCGGGGAACGAGCTGTCCGCCAGCTTGCCGCGCGTGGTGACGCCCAGCGGCATTTTCTTCGCGGCAGCGACCTGTTCGGCCGTGGCAACGCCCTGCTGTTCCAGCACATCGAGCACCAGGTTGCGCCGTTCGAGCGCACGTTCCGGATTGCGACGCGGATTGTAATAGGACGGCCCCTTGACCATCCCCACCAGCAAGGCCACCTGATGCAACTTCAATTCTGACAACGGCTGCCCGAAGAAAAACTGGCTGGCCAAGCCGAAACCGTGCACCGCGCGCTGACCATCCTGGCCCACGAAGACTTCGTTGAGGTACGCCTCAAGGATTTCCTGCTTGCTGTAATGCAACTCCAGGAGCATCGCCATCATGGCTTCGGTGAGCTTGCGCGTCAGGCTGCGCTCGTTGGTCAGGTAGAAGTTTTTCACCAACTGCTGGGTGAGCGTACTGCCACCCTGGGTCATCCTGCCGCCGGAGGTATTGACCCAAACCGCGCGGGCAATCGACTTCGGCGAAACGCCCCAGTGGCTGTAGAAGTCGCGGTCTTCGACGGCGACCAGGGTGTCCAGCAGATACGGAGGCGCCTGATCGAGCTTGATCAGGATGCGATCTTCAAGGTTCTTCGGGTAAATGCCGCCAATCATCAGCGGTTCAAGACGCACCACCGGCAGCTTGGCGCCGTTGAGCGACGACAGCTCGGCCACGTAATCGCCGGAAAAGCGCACGCGTACCGGCTGGGCTTTTTCCAGGCCTTCGTAGAACTGGAAGCCACGGGTGTTCAGGTCGACGGTATTGCCGCTGACCGCCGCCGCGCCCGGGCCGTTGCTCACGGGTTCGCGTCGATAGCCCAGCGCATCGAGTTCGGTGAGGAAGTCGTCCTTGCTCAGTTTCTGGCCGGCGAACAATTCCAGCGGGCGTGCATACACCTTGGCCGGGATGGTCCAGCGCTTGCCGGAGAACTTCTCCTGGACCACGGCATCGAGATACACCGCCACGCCGGCGAGCGCCACAAGGCCAACCAGGCCGAGCTTGAGCGCCCAGCCCAGCCACGGGCGCAGACTGCGCGAAGGAGGTTTTTTACGGGAACGGGGAGATCGGGTTCGAGTCATGGCGGCGGATTATACGCACTTTATTGATGATCAACATGAGCCGGACAGCGGTTTGCACGACAGCTCGCAGCGGCCATAATGCCCGCCATGATTTCTCCCAGACTTTGAAGGATCGCCCGTGAGCCAGTCCCTGATCGCAGCCCTGCAAAACCCGGCGTTGTACCCGCATCCGGTGGAAGCATTTCAAGTCATTGAAACCCATATTTCCTGGGTGATCCTGACCGGTCCCTATGCTTATAAACTGAAGAAACCGATGAACTTCGGTTTTTTGGACTTCACCGATCTGGAAAAGCGCGGCCACTTCTGCAACGAAGAACTGCGCCTCAACCAGCGCCTGACTGAAGATTTGTATCTTGAAGTGTTGCCAATTACCGGCACGGCTGACGCACCGCACCTGGCTGGCGACGGCCCGGTGATCGAGTACGCGCTGAAAATGCGCCAGTTCCCGCAAAGCCAGATGTTGAGCACCTTGCAAGCCAACGGTGAACTCACCAGCACGCACATTGACGAAATGGCCAGGCAGATTGCGCAGTTCCATCTCAACGCGCCCAAAGTCCCACAGGAACACCCGGCCGGCACCCCGGATGAAGTGATGGCCCCGGTACGCCAAAACTTTGAACAGATCCGCCCGTTCCTCAGCGACAAGGCCGACCTGACTCAACTGGAAGCCCTGCAAGCCTGGGCCGAAAGCAGCTTCGAACGCCTCAAGCCGCTGCTGGAACAGCGCAAGCTCAATGGGTTCACCCGCGAATGCCACGGTGACATCCACTTGGGCAACGCGACCCTGATCGACGGCCATGTGGTGATCTTCGACTGCATCGAATTCAACGAGCCGTTCCGCTTTACCGACGTGTACGCCGACACCGCATTCCTGGCGATGGACCTGGAAGACCGTGGCCTCAAATGCCTCGCGCGCCGGTTTATCAGCCAATACCTGGAACTGACCGGCGATTATCAGGGCCTGGAGCTGCTCAATTTCTACAAGGCGTATCGCGCCCTGGTCCGGGCCAAGGTTGCGCTGTTCAGCATGCCGAGCGAAGCCAACCCGGTGCAACGCGCCACCACCCTGCGCCAGTACCGCAACTACGCCAACCTGGCTGAAAGCTACAGCACGATTCCCTCACGCTTCCTGGCAATTACCCACGGTGTTTCGGCCGTGGGCAAAAGCCATGTTGCCATGCGCCTGGTCGAGGCCCTGGGCGCGGTCCGCCTGCGTTCGGACGTGGAGCGCAAGCGCCTGTTTGGCGAGCAGCCTGTGGAAAATACACCGCAGGCCGGCATCTATAGCCATGACGCCAGTGCTGCAACGTACACGCGCCTGAACGAGATTGCCGATACCGTGCTTCGCGCCGGTTTCCCGGTGGTGCTGGATGCCACCTTCCTCAAACGCGAACAACGCGACGCGGCGGCCCGGGTTGCCGAAGCCACCGGCGCCCCGTTCCTGATTCTCGATTGCAATGCGCCCCAGGCCGTCATCACCAGTTGGCTGGCACAACGTCAGGCAGATAAAAACGATCCGTCCGACGCAACCTTGGCGGTTATCGAAGCGCAGCAAGCCAATCGTGAACCACTGAATGCCCAGGAGCTGCTATTGAGCAAGCGGGTCGAAACCAACGAAAGCGGGACCCTCGATGCGTTGGTGGCGCACATTCGTCAACGCTTGCCCGGCCTGTAAGAAATATTTCTTGGTCGTGTCGTCTCTTTTGACGCACGACCCTGCGATAGTGGCACTATAATGGCACCATAATACCAACAGGAGTCGCCGTCATGAGTCAGCCCAAGCTACTTGATACCCCGCTCTACGCGCTCCTGCACAAGGACGACATCCGCGGCTTCAATCAGGAGCGCCCCGCAGACGGGGTTATCGACATGCGTGGCGGCGACTTCCGGGGGTTGGACCTGCGCGAACTGGACGCCGCGGGTATCGACTTTACCGACGCTTACTTCCGCTCCGCCGACCTGCGCGGGCTGGATCTACGTGACTGTTCACTGGAAGGCGCCAGCCTGGCCCATGCGCAGATTTCCGGCACTTACTTCTCACCCGAGCTGACGGCTGACGAGATCCTGATGTCGGTCAATTTCGGCACCCGCCTGCGTTACCGCACCAAATAACCTCGAGACTTAGGCTCCCGGCTGCGCGACAAGCGTGCCGGGCGCTTTCGCCTGCCTGAGATACGGCGGCGTTCTTATAAGCTTTTGAGCCGTTCCCGACCAAAGAATCACGCTTTTCCTACTGAGCGCTACACTCATTTTCAGGCTTGCCTGGTCACGAATACCCACCGCACCTTCGGCCGTCGCAAGGAGGCTTGATGAACGATGAGCTGCAGCACCTGAAAAATCTTGGCAAGACGTCGGCGCAGTGGCTGCATGCGGTGGGCATCCACAGCGCGTCCGACTTACGCCGACTGGGGGCGGTCGATGCGTACCGCGCCGTGCGAACCCGCGGGTTTCGGGCATCGAAAGTCCTGCTGTATGCCATTGAAGGCGCATTGATGGATGTGCATTGGAACGACATTCCCCCAGAGCGCAAAGAGGCGTTGAACCGTCAGTTCGATGCGCTCTCGACGCGCCAGAAGATCTAGGTCCGCAAACGGACATCTGGAGAAAAATCGAGGATGGATAAAACAATTGTTGACTCTCAAATGAGAATCGTTATGATTATCACAACTGGTCGCGAGATCAGCCGATAACTGAAAGACCATTGGTTCGGACTCTCAGATTATCTCCTCATCAGGCTAATCACGGTTATTTGACCCGGCTCTTGCCGGGTCTTTTTTTGCCTGGAAAACGCTGTGCTCAGCGCGCGATGATCAACGGATGACCACGTTCCGGATGCGACTGCACCAACACATCCAGACCAAACACCGCCTTGAGCGGCTCGGGCCGCAGCACCTGTGCCGGAGTGTCCAGGGCATGCGGGCGCCCACCCGCCAGCAGCAGGATACGATCACAGTAACGCGCGGCCAGGTTCAGGTCATGCAGGATCACCAGCACCGCAGCGCCACGGTCGGCAAAGCTGCAGATGGCCTGGAGGGTCGTATGCTGATGCAACGGATCGAGCATCGACGTCGGTTCATCCAGCAACAACGTCTGCCCCGCCTCGCCCGGCCATAATTGCGCCAATACACGGGCCAGATGCACCCGCTGACGCTCCCCGCCCGACAACGCCAGGTAACTGCGACCGCTCAGGTGTCCCACGTCTGCCGCATGCAGTGCCGCGTTGATAATCTCCTTATCCCTTACTCGACCGGTCTGATGGGGCAAACGCCCCATGCCTACAACCTCCTCGACACGGAAAGCGAAGTCCAGAGTTGAGGTCTGGGGTAATACTGCCAGGCGTCGGGCGCGTTGCGCGCCGCTCAAATGCTTCAACTCCTGCTGGCCCAGCCAGACCTCGCCCTGATCAGGCAACAATTCACCGCACAGCGCACTCAACAAGGTGCTTTTACCCGCCCCGTTGGGCCCCAATACGCCCAGCACTTGGCCCGGAAGCAGGTCCAGGGTCACATCCGCCAACACGGTCTTGCCTGCGCGACGGATGTGCAGCGCTTCCACCCGCAGCATCAGGCGCGCCCCCGCAACAATAAATAGAGAAAAAAAGGCGCGCCGATAAACGCGGTGACGATACCGATCGGCAATTCCGCCGGCGCCAACGCCAGGCGCGCCACCAGATCGGCAAACAGCAGCAAACTTGCGCCCGCCAGCACCGAAGCCGGCAGCAACACACGATGATCCGGCCCTGCCAGCAACCGCACCAGGTGCGGCACCACCAATCCGACAAAGCCGATCATGCCCGCCGCAGCCACCGCTGCGCCGACGCCCAACGCCGTACAGAACACCAGTTCACGCTTGAGCTTTTCAACATCAATACCCAAATGACTGGCCTCGGATTCACCCAGCAGCAGTGCATTCAAGGCCTTTGCCCGGCGCGGCAGCCACAGCGCCACGCCCGCACTGACCAGCAGCAACGGCCATAATCGCGAATAGCTGGCACCGTTGAGGCTACCCAGGTTCCAGAATGTCAGAGTACGCAGGGTGGCGTCGTCCGCCAGGTAGGTAAGCAGCCCCACCGTGGAGCCGGCGAGCGCCGTCAGCGCAATACCGGCGAGCAGCATCGTCGCGACGTTGGTCTGGCCGTTGCGCCGTCCCAATCGATAAACCAGCGCGGTAACACCCAGGCCGCCCAGAAACGCGCAGATTGATAATAGATACGGCCCGAATGCGTCCGGCAACCCGCCAAAAAACGAGCCTGCGACAATCGCCACCGCCGCCCCCAATGCCGCGCCACTGGACACGCCCACCAAACCAGGATCGGCCAGCGGGTTGCGAAACAGCCCCTGCATCGCCACGCCCGACAATGCGAGTACACCCCCGACGGCCAGGCCCAGTAACGTACGCGGCAAACGAATCTGCCCCAGGATCAACTCGGCCTGTTCGAGCCCCTGGGCATTGATCGGCATCCCCAGCAATCGCAACGCGGCCCGGAGCGTGTCGAACAACGGCAGGCTGACCGGGCCCAGGGCCAGTGAAAGCCAGGTCGCCACCAGACACAACAGCGCCAGCCCGATAAACAGCGTTTTCGGTTTAACCAATGTGGTCATGGGGCGGTTTGCGCGCTGGACGGGTAAAACCCGGCCGACAGTTGTGCAAGGCTTTGCGGCAAGCGTGGCCCGAGCCCGCCCACCAGCAGCGTCGGATCCAACTCAATCACCCGGCCGCTCCTGGCCGCCGGCGTGGACGCGAGGATAGGATTTTCCTTGAACAACGCCACGCGGGCGTCTTCACCGCTGAGCGCCCGATCAGCAAATACCAGCACATCGGGACTCAACCCGGCCAGCGACTCCACCGAGAACAGCTTGTAACCACTGTGAGTCGCCAGGTTATGGCCGCCGGCCTGCTGCACTATCCAGTCAGCGGCGGTGTCCTTGCCGGCGATCAACGGCTTGCCGCCAGCGTTTCCGAGCAACAGCAACACGCCCGGTGCTTTTTGCGTCGACTGCGCCTTGGCCACCCAGGCTTTCTGTCGGTCCAGGGCCTGCTCATAGCCGCTGAACAATTGGCTGGCCCTGGCCTCGCTGTCCAGCAGCTTGCCCAAACGCGACAGGTTGGTGTTCAGGCTCGCCAAATCCGGCTGTGCCGAGAACATTTCTACCTGCACCCCGGCGCTGCGGATCTGCGCCAGCACCGGCGGTGGCCCCATTTCCTCGGTACCCACCAGCAGCTGCGGGCGCAGGCTGAGAATGCCTTCGGCCGACAATTGGCGCTGATAACCGATACTGGGCAATGCCTTGAGTGACGCCGGATGCTGGCTTGTCGTGTCCACGCCGACCAGTTTTGACTCACCCCCCAATGCCGTCACCCACTCCGATAACGCGCCACCGGCGCTGACCCAGCGTTGCGGCAGCTCCAAGGCTTGGGCGGTGTGGCTGACCAGCAATCCGGCAACAAGCGCGATAACGCTGGCACTCAGGCGCATAACAGGGTTTCCTTTCAAGGCAAAGCCGCTCAAGCACTCATCAATGTGACAGATACTGCCTGCCCGGCATCGTAATGAGCACCCGATCAGCTGAAGGGCGATGCGGACATTTGATAATTGTTTGCATTTGAACGTCAAGGCACTTAAGGACTGAAATGAAGTTTCTCTGCCCCTCCCAGGCCCTTGCACCCGACAGCAGCCTCGGTTTTGATATCGACGGCTGCAAACTGTTGGCCGTGAGGCGCGATGGGGTCGCCTACTTCTATCTCAACCGTTGCCCCCATCGCGGCATCCCGCTGGAATGGCAACCGCACCGCTTCCTCGATTCAAGCGCCAGCCTGATTCAATGCGCCACCCATGGGGCGCTGTTCCTGATCGAAAGCGGCGAATGCATCGCCGGCCCCTGCGAAGGGCAGAGTCTCACCGCCCTGCCCGGCCGCGAAGACGAACAGGGCCTGTGGGTGGAACTCTAGTCACCCAACAGCACCTTCAACGGGCGCTCGACGTAGATCTCTTCAGGCGTGACACGCACACCATACGCCAGCACCTCGACCCCAGCCGCCTTGGCCTCGCGCAACGCTGCGGCGTAACCCGCATCTATTTCCACCGCCGGGCGCACCGCATCGATCCCCGAGAGATTGACGCAATACAACTGCACCGCCCGCACACCTTCACGCGCCAGGTAAGCCAGCTCCCGCAAGTGCTTGGCGCCGCGCTGGGTCACAGCATCAGGGAACGCCGCCACTGAGCTGCCATCAAAGCCCAACGTGACACTTTTGACCTCCACAAACGCGGCCCCCTGCGGGTACTCCAGGCGAAAGTCGATCCGGCTTTTTTCCTGACCGTAAGGGACCTCTCGCTTCAACGCAGTGAAACCATTGAGCTCAGTGATGACGCCTGCAAGCAATGCCTCCTCGACCAACTGATTGGCGCGTGCCGTATTCACGCATGCCAGCCGGCCCTGGGGCGTTTCAGCAATTTCCCAGGTGCCTGGCAGCTTGCGCTTGGGGTCGTTGGAACGGCTGAACCAGACCTGGCCGCCTTCGACCATGCAATTAAGCATCGAACCGGTGTTAGGGCAGTGAATGGTGAGCAACTCGCCGGTAACGGTTTCGATATCGGTGAGAAAGCGCTTGTAGCGGCGGATCAGCCGCCCTTCTTCGAGGGGAGGATGAAAGCGCATCAGCCTTGCCAGCTCCGCAAGCCACGGGCAATCCGTTCCACTGCCTCTTGTAGCCGATCAAGGTTTTGCGTGTAGGCAAACCGCACGTGATGACCCGCTTGGTAACGCCCGAAATCCAGCCCCGGGGTGAAGGCCACATATTCTGTTTCCAGGAAATGCCGACAGAACGCGAAGGCATCACCGCCGAACGCGCTGATATCCGCATACAGATAGAACGCCCCTTCCGGCTCCACGGCGATCCCGAACCCCAACTCGCGCAGGGCCGGCAGCAGGAAGTCACGGCGTCGGCCAAATTCAGCGCGGCGCTCCTCCAGAATGCTCAGGGTTTGCGCAGTGAAACAGGCCAGGGCCGCATGCTGGGCCATGCTCGGCGCGCTGATGTAGAGGTTCTGCGCCAACTTCTCCAGTTCACCCACCGCTTCCGGGGGTGCCACCAGCCAGCCCAGGCGCCAGCCGGTCATGCCGAAATACTTCGAAAAACTATTCAGGACGAAAGCATCGTCATCGACTTCCAGCACGCTCGCGGCGTCTGCGCCGTAGGTAAGGCCATGATAGATCTCGTCCACCACCAAGTGACCGTCACGCGCCTTGATGGCACTCGACAGCCCGGCCAGCTCGTCGCGAGTGAGCATCGTCCCGGTGGGATTGGCCGGCGAGGCAACCAAGGCGCCCACGCTGTCCTGGTTCCAGTGTTCAGCCACCAGACCGGCAGTCAATTGATAGCGTACGTCCGGTCCCACCGGCACCAACTGCGCCGCGCCCTCCACCAGGCGCAAAAAATGCCGGTTGCAGGGGTAGCCTGGATCCGCCAACAGCCAGTGCTTGCCCGGATCCACCAGCAGGCTGCTGGCCAGTAACAGCGCGCCGGAGCCACCGGGCGTGATCAGAATGCGTTGCGCATCAATGTTCAACCCATAGCGTTGCTGATAGAAACCACTGATCGCGTCCCGCAACTCGGGCAGCCCACGGGCGGCGGTGTAGCGCGTCTTGCCGTTGGCCAGGGCCGCTTGACCAGCCTGGATAATCGGCTCGGCGGTAGTGAAATCCGGCTCGCCGATTTCCAGATGGATCACGTCGCGGCCGGCTGATTGCAGCTCATTGGCCCGCGCCAGTAACGCCATGACATGAAAAGGTTCGATGGCGCGACTGCGCGCACTGTAGGGCTGAGCCATTAGCCTTCCTTAGACGGTGAGGACAAAATCCGGATTCTACCGAACCCTGGCGCTAAAACATGCTCTATTGCCTGCCCGGCCGACTTGCCGGTGCGGGCAAGCGCCGGCAAAACGACTAAAATCAACAGTCGAGACAAGACATACCCAGCCACGACGGGGCACTGCAGTTTGCAACCCCGGCGCGACAGGGTCGACAACCGGGAGTGGCGCACCCCGAATCTATCTGGTAAGTTCGCCCGCTTGCAGCCGCAGGGCCGGCAGGTGTCGGTGACGTTGCAATCCTGCGCAATGGATTAGAAGAGTGAGAGGCGGTCTATTCATGTCCACCCTAGAAAAGCAAAGCATCAGCGGCTTCGAACCTTACGTAGAGAAGAAAGGTGAGGAGTACATGGGCGAGCCCATGCGCTTGCACTTCACCAAGATCCTGAACAAGTGGAAACAGGACTTGATGCAGGAGGTTGATCGTACCGTCGACCACATGAAGGACGAAGCAGCCAACTTCCCTGACCCGGCCGACCGTGCCAGCCAGGAAGAAGAGTTCGCCCTCGAACTGCGCGCACGCGATCGTGAGCGCAAGTTGATCAAGAAGATCGACAAGACCCTGCAACTGATCAAAGACGAAGAATACGGCTGGTGCGAATCCTGCGGCGTCGAAATCGGTATTCGCCGCCTGGAAGCCCGCCCGACAGCGGACCTCTGCGTAGACTGCAAGACCTTGGCCGAAATCAAGGAAAAACAGGTCGGCAAGTAATACCTGCCGAAACGAAGGAATGGGGCGTGCGAACGCCCCATTTTTGTTTCTGGCGTTTACCGATTTTCCAGTAGTATCCGGCCCATGACTGCCTCTACCTATATCGGGCGCTTCGCCCCCACGCCCAGCGGCCATTTGCACTTCGGCTCCCTGGTCGCCGCCCTCGCCTCCTACCTCGACGCCCGCGCCAATCAAGGCCGCTGGCTGATGCGCATGGAAGACCTCGATCCGCCCCGTGAAGAGCCCGGCGCCCAGGCGGCAATTCTGCATGCCCTGGAAAGCTACGGTTTTGAATGGGACGGCGAGTTGGTCCGGCAGAGCGAGCGACACGAGGCCTACGCCAAGGTGCTGAACGACCTGTTCAACCATGGCCTGGCCTACGCCTGCACCTGCTCGCGCAAACAGTTGGAGCCCTACAACGGGATTTACCCCGGACTTTGCCGCAATGCTGGCCACGACCAGCAAGATGCCGCCATCCGTCTGCGCGTGCCCGAGCTTGAATATCACTTTATCGACCGCGTGCAGGGCCCATTCCGACAACACCTGGGACGCGATGCGGGCGACTTCGTCATCCGCCGCCGCGATGGCCTGTACGCCTATCAATTGGCCGTGGTCCTGGATGACGCCTGGCAAGGGGTTACCGACATCGTGCGCGGTGCCGACCTGCTCGATTCCACGCCACGCCAGCTCTACCTGCAGGAATTGCTCGGCCTGCGCCAGCCGCGTTATCTGCATGTGCCGCTGATCGTCCAGCCGGACGGTAACAAGCTGGGCAAGTCGTACCGTTCGCCACCGCTGACCGCGGACCAGGCCACACCGCTGCTGCTCAGAGCCCTGCGCGCCCTTGGCCAGCCGGCCGGCAACGAGCTGCTTTACGCACGCCCCAGGGAACTGCTGGATTGGGGCATCCAGCAATGGGATGCCACATTGATCCCGCGCACACTCACGCTGGCCGAAGCGCAATTGAACTGAAGGCGCTTGCAGCTTGCCGGGCATCCGTTACCATCGCCGCAGTTCATTAATCAGAGGCCAACATGTACATCTATCGATTGGTCCTGCTGCTGGTCGTCGGGATCTACCTGTTTTCCCCCGCCATCATGGATTGGTGGATCGACGCCACGGGCGCCTGGTACCGCCCTTATCTGCTGTGGCTGATCCTGATCGTCGTGACCTTCATCCTGCAGAGCCAAAAAGATGCCGATGAGCTTTAGCCTCACCCAGATGCTGCTGATCAGCGCCGCCTACCTGGCGGCGTTGTTCGGCGTCGCCTGGATCAGTGAGCGCGGAATGATTCCGCGGGCGATCATTCGCCACCCGTTGACCTACACCTTGTCCCTGGGCGTGTACGCCAGCGCCTGGGCGTTCTACGGCACCGTCGGCCTGGCCTATCAATACGGCTATGGTTTCCTCTCCAGCTATCTCGGGGTGTCCGGCGCGTTCCTGCTGGCGCCGGTGCTGCTGTACCCGATCCTGAAAATCACCCGCACCTATCAGTTGTCTTCCCTGGCAGACCTGTTTGCCTTTCGCTTTCGCAGCACCTGGGCCGGCGCGCTCACCACGATTTTCATGTTGATCGGCGTGCTGCCGTTGCTGGCCCTGCAGATCCAGGCGGTGGCCGACTCCATCAGCATCCTGACCCGCGAGCCCGT
Source organism: Pseudomonas orientalis (assembly GCF_022807995.1). Taxonomy (NCBI): domain Bacteria; kingdom Pseudomonadati; phylum Pseudomonadota; class Gammaproteobacteria; order Pseudomonadales; family Pseudomonadaceae; genus Pseudomonas; species Pseudomonas orientalis. Next base: position 4,904,520 of record NZ_CP094351.1, read on the forward strand.
GCAACATCGCGTTGCCCTGGCCTTCTGCGCCTTGATCAGCCTGTTCACGATTTTCTTCGGCTCACGCCATATCGCCACTCGCGAAAAACACCAGGGCCTGGTGTTTGCGATTGCCTTCGAGTCGGTCATCAAGTTGATTGCCATCGGCGGTGTCGGCCTTTATGCGCTCTACGGCGTGTTCGACGGCCCGCAACAGTTGGAGCTGTGGCTGCTGCAAAACCAGACCGCCCTTGCCGCCCTGCACACGCCTTTGCAGGAAGGCCCCTGGCGAACGCTGCTGCTGGTGTTCTTCGCATCGGCAATCGTGATGCCGCACATGTACCACATGACCTTCACCGAAAACCTCAACCCACGCTCGCTGGTCAGCGCCAGTTGGGGGTTGCCGCTGTTCCTGCTGTTGATGAGCCTGGCGGTGCCGCTGATTCTCTGGGCCGGCCTGAAACTGGGGGCCACCACCAATCCCGAGTATTTCACCCTGGGCATCGGTATCGCGGCCAACAGTCCGGCGCTGGCGCTGCTGGCGTATGTCGGCGGTTTGTCCGCGGCCAGCGGCTTGATCATCGTCACCACCCTGGCACTTTCCGGGATGGCGCTTAACCATCTGGTGCTGCCGCTGTACCAGCCACCGGCCGAAGGCAATATCTACCGCTGGTTGAAGTGGACGCGTCGCGCGTTGATCGTCGCGATCATCATGGCCGGCTACGCCTTCTATCTGCTGCTGGGCGCCGGACAGGACTTGGCCAACCTCGGCATCGTGGCCTTTGTCGCCACCTTGCAGTTCCTGCCGGGCGTGCTGTCGGTGCTGTATTGGCCCACCGCCAACCGCCGTGGCTTCATCGCCGGCTTGCTGGCGGGCATCCTGGTGTGGCTGGTCACCATGTTGCTCCCGCTGGTCGGCAACCTGCAGGGCTTCTACATCCCCTTGCTGAACATGATTTACGTGCTGGACGACACCAGCTGGCACATGGCGGCGATCGCCTCGCTGGCTGCCAACGTGCTGATGTTCACCCTGATCTCGCTGTTCACCAACGCCAGTCCCGAAGAAACCAGCGCCGCCGAAGCCTGTGCGGTGGACAACGTGCGCCGCCCGCAACGCCGCGAGCTGCATGCGGCCTCGCCCCAGGAGTTCGCCACGCAACTGGCCAAGCCGCTGGGTGCCAAGGCCGCGCAAAAGGAAGTCGAGCAAGCCTTGCGCGATTTGTACCTGCCGTTCGACGAGCGCCGCCCCTATGCCCTGCGGCGTTTGCGTGACCGTATCGAAGCCAACCTGTCCGGACTGATGGGCCCCAGCGTGTCCCAGGACATGGTGGAAACCTTCCTGCCCTACAAGGCGGGCGGCGAGAACTATGTGACCGAAGACATCCACTTCATCGAAAGCCGGCTCGAGGACTACCACTCGCGCCTCACCGGCCTGGCCGCCGAGCTCGATGCCCTGCGCCGCTATCACCGCCAGACCCTGCAGGAACTGCCGATGGGCGTGTGCTCCCTGGCCAAGGATCAGGAAATCCTGATGTGGAACAAGGCCATGGAAGAGCTGACCGGCATTGCCGCGCAACGCGTGGTCGGCTCTCGCTTGAATACCCTGGGCGATCCCTGGAAAGAACTGCTGCAAGGCTTTATCAACCTGCCCGACGAGCATTTGCACAAGCAGCACCTGGCCCTCGACGGCCAGACCCGCTGGCTGAACCTGCACAAGGCCGCCATTGACGAGCCGCTGGCCCCCGGCAACAGCGGCCTGGTGTTACTGGTCGAAGACCTCACCGACACCCAGATGCTCGAAGACAAGCTGGTGCACTCCGAGCGCCTGGCCAGCATCGGTCGCCTGGCCGCCGGCGTGGCGCACGAGATCGGCAACCCGATCACCGGCATCGCCTGCCTGGCGCAGAACCTGCGCGAAGAACGCGAGGAAGACGGCGAAATCACCGAGATCAGCGGGCAGATCCTCGAGCAGACCAAGCGCGTGTCGCGCATCGTGCAGTCGTTGATGAGCTTCGCCCACTCCGGCGCCCACCAGAATCAGGACGAAGCGGTGTGCCTGGCCGAAGTGGCGCAGGATGCCATTGGGCTGCTGGCCTTGAACCGGCGCAATTTCGAAGTACAGTTCTTTAACCTGTGCGATCCGGACCATTGGGTCGATGGCGACTCGCAACGCCTGGCCCAGGTGCTGATCAACCTGCTGTCCAACGCCCGCGACGCGTCCCCGCCGCACAGTGCGGTACGTGTCAAGAGCGAGGCTTTCGAGCACACGGTCGACCTGATCGTGGAAGACGAAGGCAGCGGCATTCCACAGAACATCATGGACCGATTGTTCGAACCTTTCTTCACCACCAAGGACCCGGGTGAAGGCACCGGTCTGGGCCTTGCACTGGTCTATTCCATCGTTGAAGAGCATTATGGACAAATCACCATCGACAGCCCGGCTGACACCGAAAGCCAACGCGGCACCCGGATTCGGGTGACCTTGCCGCGTCATGTCGAAGCGACGTCCGCTGTGAACTGAGACCGTCGAGAGAATTGAATCAATGCCGCACATTTTGATCGTCGAAGACGAAACCATTATCCGCTCTGCCTTGCGTCGCCTGCTTGAACGCAATCAGTACCAGGTCAGCGAAGCCGGCTCGGTACAGGAAGCCCAGGAGCGGTTCAGCATTCCCACGTTCGACCTGATCGTCAGCGACCTGCGTCTGCCCGGCGCGCCGGGTACCGAATTGATCAAGCTGGGCCAGGGCACGCCGGTGCTGATCATGACCAGCTACGCCAGCCTGCGCTCGGCGGTGGACTCGATGAAGATGGGCGCGGTGGACTACATCGCCAAACCTTTTGATCACGACGAGATGCTTCAGGCGGTGGCCCGCATCCTGCGTGACCGCCAGTCGGCCAGCAGTGCGCCGGTCGAACCACGTGCGGCGGGAAAAGCTGCCGAGAAACCGGGGGTCGATAACAGCAATGGCGAGATCGGCATCATTGGCTCCTGCCCGCCGATGCAGGACCTTTACAGCAAGATCCGCAAAGTGGCGCCGACCGACTCCAATGTCTTGATCCAGGGCGAGTCAGGCACCGGCAAGGAGCTGGTGGCCCGCGCCCTGCATAACCTGTCCAAACGTGCCAAGGCACCGATGATCTCGGTGAACTGCGCGGCGATCCCCGAATCCTTGATCGAGTCCGAATTGTTCGGCCACGAAAAAGGCGCGTTCACCGGTGCCAGCGCCGGGCGCGCGGGCCTGGTTGAAGCCGCCGACGGCGGCACGCTGTTCCTCGACGAGATCGGCGAGCTGCCCCTGGAAGCACAGGCGCGCTTGTTGCGCGTGTTGCAGGAAGGCGAGATTCGCCGGGTCGGTTCGGTGCAATCGCAAAAGGTCGATGTGCGCCTGATCGCCGCGACGCACCGTGATCTCAAGAGCCTGGCCAAGATCGGCCAGTTCCGCGAAGACTTGTATTACCGCTTGCACGTGATTGCGCTCAAGCTGCCGGCATTGCGTGAGCGTGGCGCCGACGTCAACGAGATCGCCCAGGCGTTCCTGCTGCGCCAGAGCGCGCGCATCAACCGTACCGACCTGAAATTTGCGCCGGACGCGGAGCAGGCCATCCGGCATTACTCATGGCCGGGCAACGTGCGCGAACTGGAAAACGCCGTCGAGCGTGCGGTCATCCTGTCGGAAAGCCCGGAAATATCCGCCGAGCTGCTGGGCATCGATATCGAACTCAGCGATTTGGACGACGATGACTTCATTGGCCTGGCGCCGCAACAGGGCGCAGGTAGCAACACCAGCCATGAGCCGACGGAAGATTTGTCCCTGGAAGATTACTTCCAGCATTTCGTCCTCGAGCACCAGGACCACATGACCGAGACCGAGTTGGCCCGCAAGCTGGGCGTGAGCCGCAAGTGCCTGTGGGAACGTCGCCAGCGCCTGGGCATTCCACGGCGCAAGACCGGCGTCGCCAGCGAAAGTTGAGGGGCCGCGCCACAGGTAACACGTGCTGATGTGAAAAAACTGTTACCGCGGATATTTCGCGTAACAAAAGCCGGGGCTTACGGTAACGAAGCCCCGGCTTTTTTTGGCCAGTCAAAAACCCGAATCAGCCTCAACCCCCCGGTTTTGCTGGGCGACGTGAAAGTTGGCACGCACCCTGCTATATGCTTAGTACAAAAACAATAACAAGCTTTGTACAAGACAATAAAAATAAGACGAATCGACTCACGCATAACAAAAACAACACGGCGGAGGCGCAGCTAACTGATTCTTTTGGAGAGGCGTTGCATTTGGGGCTTGCCCCGCAACCAGGCCGAGAACAACAAAAACTGCCCTAAGGCAGAGCCTGAACTGGTTGGATCGTAGATCAGCAACACAGCGACCAAAGCAATCCGTTTGCTCTTGACTCCCGATTGGGAGTGTCATGAAGGTGAAGCTTCATGGCGAGGGCGATCAACAAAAACAAGAAGCCCGACATCAATAATAAAAATAGAGCACGCAACTACTTCTGGGGGAGCTTCGGCTCCCCTTGTAGTTTCTGTAGTTTTCGACAGATCGCCCCTGAAGTGGCCTTCAAACGCTTTTGGCGCAACGCTCGCAGCTTGTTCCTACACCATCCCCTGACTAAATGCTAGAATCCCGGCCCATCATGCGGTCATTCTTCGTTATGGCCGAACATTCCTTCAAACAGTGCATCCCATGCTGAAGAAGTTGTTCCAGTCATTCCGTTCTCCCTTGCGTCGTACGCAACACATTCGCAGCACGCCTGAAGTGCTTAACAGCAGTCAGCATTCATTGCAGCGCGCTCAATTCAGCCGTTACGCCGTGAACATCGTCGAACGTTTGCAGAACGCCGGTTACCAGGCCTACCTGGTGGGCGGCTGCGTACGCGACATGCTGCTCAATATCACGCCGAAGGATTTCGACGTCGCCACCAGCGCCACACCTGAACAGGTGCGTGCCGAATTTCGCAATGCGCGGATCATCGGACGCCGCTTCAAGCTGGTGCACATCCACTTCGGTCGAGAAATCATCGAGGTCGCGACGTTCCGCGCCGGTCACCCGCAAAACGATGAAGAGGAAGACACCAACCAGTCTTCCCGCAACGAGAGCGGACGCATCCTGCGCGACAACGTCTACGGCACCCTGGAAGAAGACGCGCAACGCCGCGACTTCACCATCAATGCCCTGTATTACGATCCGGTCAGCGAGCGCATCCTCGATTACGCCAACGGCGTGCACGACATCCGCAACAACCTGATCCGCCTGATCGGCGACCCGACGCAGCGCTATCAGGAAGACCCGGTGCGCATGCTGCGCGCGGTACGGTTCGCCGCCAAGCTCAACTTCGGCATCGAGAAACACACGGCCGCGCCGATTCGCGAACTGGCACCGATGCTGCGGGAAATTCCGTCGGCTCGCTTGTTTGAAGAAGTGCTCAAGCTGTTCCTCTCGGGCTACGCGGCCGACACCTTTGAAATGCTCGTCGACCTGCAACTGTTTGATCCACTGTTCCCGGCCAGCGCCGAGGCCCTGGAATACAACCCGACGTATACCCATACCCTGATCAGCGAAGCGTTGGTCAATACCGACTTGCGCATCAAGCAGAACAAGCCGGTCACCCCGGCCTTCCTGTTTGCTGCGCTGTTGTGGCCGGCCCTGCCCAAGCGTGTACTGCGCTTGCAGGATCGCGGCATGCCGCCGATCCCCGCCATGCAGGAAGCCGCCCACGAATTGATCAGCGAGCAGTGCCAGCGCATCGCCATTCCGAAGCGCTTCACCCTGCCGATCCGCGAGATCTGGGACATGCAGGAGCGCCTGCCGCGTCGCAGCGGCAAACGCGCCGATCTGTTGCTGGAAAACCCGCGCTTCCGTGCCGGCTACGACTTCCTGCTGCTGCGCGAAAGCGCCGGCGAGCAGACCGACGGCCTGGGCGAATGGTGGACCGATTACCAGGATGCCAATGACAGCCAGCGCCGCGAGATGATTCGTGAACTCGGCAGCAAAGGCGACGGCACCGGCGAAGGGCCGAAAAAGCGTCGCCGCAGCTCCAGCAAGCGCAAACGCAGCGCCGCCGATGCCTCAGGCGCAACAGGCGAATAAACGTGGAACGTATCTACATCGGCATGGGCAGCAACCTCGCTGCCCCGCAACAGCAATTGCGCAGCGCTATCGACGCCTTGGCGCAATTGCCCGGCACCACCCTCGCCGGTGTATCCGCCTTTTATCAAAGTGACTCCCTGCTCCCGGGCCAACCGCGCTACACCAACGCGGTGGCGGCCCTGGACTGCGACCTTGCGCCGCTGGACCTGCTCGATGCACTGCAGGCCATCGAAAACGATCAGGGCCGCCAACGCGTCGAACGCTGGGGCCCTCGCACGCTGGACCTGGATATCCTGCTGTTCGGTGACCGCCTGATCGACGAGCCACGCCTCAAGGTGCCGCATTACCAGATGCACCTGCGGGCGTTCGTGCTTTATCCGCTGGCCGAGCTGGCGCCTGCGAACCTGCAACTGCCTGACGGGAAAAGCCTCAGCGGCCTGCTTGAAGCCTGCCCATTCGTCGGCCTGGAACGCTTACCTCTGTAGGAGCGAGCTTGCTCGCGAAAATCGTCAACGATAACGCGCACAGCCTGATTAAACGCGGTGCCTAAGCGTTCTTCGCGAGCAAGCTCGCTCCTACAATCGCGTCAGTAACAGCGGTAACACCGTCATCGTAACAATGCGGTAACACATCCAATTGACTTCCCGTGTCCTCCTCACGACTATAGGCGTCCCGCTGCCGCCAACCCGGCGCTGAAGGGCGCAATCCAGGCCTTACAAGCACTGCTCTCAAGACGGTGCGCCTGTATAAACGAAGACTCACGCGCGTTACTCGCTGTTTCCAAGCGCCTGAACGAGGACCCTTTTCATGCCAGACATTACCCTGACCACCTTGCAGAGCCTCAAGCTCAGAGGTGAAAAAATCACCATGCTGACCTGCTATGACGCCACCTTCGCCCACGCCAGTTGCCAGGCCGGAGTCGAGGTGTTGCTGGTAGGCGACTCACTGGGCATGGTGCTTCAAGGGAATGACAGCACGCTGCCCGTCACCACCGATGAACTCGCCTACCACACCGCCAGCGTCAAGCGTGGCAATGACGGTGCGTTTATCATCGCCGACCTGCCATTCATGGGCTATGCCACCCTCGAACAGACCTTCCAGAACGCAGGCAAACTGATGCAGGCGGGTGCGCACATGATCAAGGTCGAAGGCGCCGTATGGCTCGCCGAGTCGATCCGACTGCTGGCTGAGCGCGGCGTGCCGGTATGCGCGCACATGGGCCTGACGCCGCAGTCGGTCAATCTGCTCGGCGGCTACAAGGTACAGGGCCGCAATGAAGCCCAGGCGCGCCAGATGCGTGCCGATGCCATTGCCCTGGAACAAGCCGGCGCCGCAATGATTCTGCTGGAGTGCGTGCCCAGTGAACTGGCCGCCGAAATCACCCAGGCCGTCAAGGTACCGGTGATCGGCATCGGTGCCGGCGCCGCCACCGATGGCCAGGTGCTGGTGCTGCACGACATGCTCGGCCTGTCGATCAGCGGCCACGTACCCAAGTTCGTGAAGAACTTCATGGCCGGCCAGCCCAGTATTCACGCCGCACTGAGCGCTTACGTCAGCGAAGTCAAAGCCGTGACCTTCCCCGGCACCGAACATGGGTTTTCTGCATGAACACCGTTAAAACCCTACGTGAACTGCGCGCCGCCGTGACCCACGCGCGCAGTGCCGGCAAGCGCATCGGCTTCGTGCCGACCATGGGCAACCTGCACAGTGGCCACGCCACCCTGGTGACCAAGGCCGCGCAGCAGTCGGACTTCGTGGTGACCAGCATTTTCGTCAACCCATTGCAATTCGGTGCCGGCGAAGACCTGGACAAATACCCGCGCACCCTCGCCGCCGATCAGGAAATGCTGCTGCAAGCCGGTTGCAACCTGCTGTTCGCGCCCACGGTCGAGGAAATGTACCCCGGCGGCATGACCGGCCAGACCCGCGTCAGCGTCCCCCATCTGTCCGAAGGCCTCTGTGGGGCCAGCCGTCCAGGGCATTTCGAAGGCGTGGCCACGGTGGTCAGCAAGCTGTTCAACATGGTCCAGCCGGATATGGCCGTATTTGGCCAGAAGGACTATCAGCAACTGGCGGTGATCCGCGCCATGGTGCATGACCTGAACATGCCGATCCAGATCATCGGCGAGCCGACCGTACGCGCAACTGATGGCTTGGCGCTGTCATCGCGCAACGGTTACCTCACCCAGGAGCAACGCGCGGCTGCCCCCGTGCTGTACCGCAGCCTCAGCCAGATGGCCGCCGCCATCAAGAGCGGTGAGCGGGATTTCGCCACACTGTGCGCCGAGCATATCCAGCAGATCGAAGCCGCCGGCTTGCGCATGGACTACCTGGAAGTGCGCCAGGGCGTGCACTTGCGCCCGGCCACGCCCGAGGACCGGGACATTGTGATCCTGGTGGCGGCCTATCTGGGCGCAACTCGCCTGATCGACAACCTGCACTTGAACCTCGACTGACCCTTCTGGGCACCCCGCCGATTGCCTTCATCGCTGCGCCGGTATAAAAAAGTACCGGCCACAGCGCAGACAAAGCCAAGACATATCGACACGCTAGGTTTAATGTAATCGCCCTGCGCTCCTGGTTAGCGCTGTCCGGAACCCGTCGTGTGTTAAAAGACTGGATGTTCCGGGCTTTGAAGTGTCCTAAAGGCAGTCCCCGTAATAAAAGGAAACCCGCAGCGATGGCGTACTACCGCACCCCTCATGACGTTACCGCGCTGCCCGCCTGGCACGCGCTCGATCAACATCGCCAAGCCATGCAGGATTTCAGCATGCGCGAGGCCTTTAATGCCGACCCCCAGCGTTTTTCCGAATTCACCCTGAGCAGCTGCGGGCTTTTCCTCGATTACTCGAAAAACCTGATCACCCGCGAAACCCGCGACCTGCTGGTGGGCCTGGCCAACGAAGTGGGCCTTAAAGACGCGATCAACTCGCTGTATGCCGGCGAGCCGGTCAACTCCTCCGAAGGCCGTCCCGCGCTGCACACCGCCCTGCGCCGTCCGGTAGGCGACAAGTTGTCGGTCAACGGCGTGAATATCATGCCGGACGTGCACAAGGTGCTGAACCAGATCACTGACCTGGTCGGCCGCATCCACGACGGCCTGTGGCGTGGCTACACCGAGAAGCCGATCACCGACGTGGTGAACATTGGCATCGGTGGTTCGTTCCTCGGCCCGGAACTGGTCTCCGAAGCGCTGCTGTCCTACGCCCATAAAGGCGTGCGCTGCCATTACCTGGCGAACATCGACGGCAGCGAGTTCCACGAACTGACCATGAAGCTGCGCGCCGAGACCACGCTGTTTATCGTCTCGTCGAAATCCTTCAATACCCTGGAAACCCTGAAAAACGCCCAGGCCGCCCGCGCCTGGTACCTGGCCCAGGGTGGCTCGGAAGCCGAGCTGTATCGCCACTTTATCGCCGTGTCGAGCAACAACGCAGCGGCCGTAGCGTTCGGCATCCGCGAAGAGAACATCTTCCCGATGTGGGACTGGGTCGGCGGTCGTTACTCGCTATGGTCCGCGATCGGCTTGCCTATCGCCCTGGCGATCGGCATGTCCAACTTCAAGGAGTTGCTGTCCGGCGCCTACACCATGGACCAGCATTTCCAGAACGCACCGTTCGAAGACAACATGCCGGTGCTGCTGGGCCTGCTGGGGGTGTGGTACGGCAATTTTTGGGGTTCGCAGAGCCATGCGATCCTGCCGTACGACCATTACCTGCGTAACATCACCAAGCATTTGCAGCAGTTGGACATGGAATCCAACGGCAAGAGCGTGCGCCAGGACGGCACGCCGGTCGCTACCGACACTGGCCCGGTCATCTGGGGCGGCGTGGGCTGCAACGGCCAGCATGCCTATCACCAGTTGCTGCACCAGGGGACCCAACTGATCCCCGCCGACTTCATCGTGCCGATCGTGAGCTTCAACCCGGTCTCCGACCACCACCAGTGGCTGTACGCCAACTGCCTGTCCCAGAGCCAGGCGCTGATGCTCGGCAAGACACGCGCCGAAGCCGAAGCGGAACTGCGCGAAAAGGGTATTCCTGAGGCCGACGTGCAGAAACTGGCGCCCCACAAGGTGATCCCGGGCAACCGTCCGAGCAACACTATCGTGGTCGAACGCATCAGCCCACGTCGCCTGGGCGCGCTGGTCGCCATGTATGAGCACAAAGTGTTCGTCCAGAGCGTTATCTGGGGCATCAACGCCTTCGACCAATGGGGTGTCGAACTGGGCAAAGAGCTGGGCAAAGGCGTCTACAACCGCCTGACCGGCGCCGAAGAAACCTCGGCCGAAGATGCTTCGACCCAGGGCCTGATCAACTACTTCCGCGGCCGTCACCGCGGCTGATCAAGGCCTGAACCGATAGCCTCGAAATAACCCCCGGCCTGTCCAGGCCGGGGCTGTTAAACTGCGCGCCCCATTGCCCCCATTCCCCCGCAAGCAAGGCGCGCTCCATGACTTCCTTGAACCAGGCGCTGCGCGCCGCCCTCGACCATCGCCAAGACCTGATCAGTGAACTGCATGCCCAGGGCACCGATTGCTACCGGCTGTTCCACGGCAGCCAGGAAGGCGCCGGCGGCCTGACGATTGATCGCTACGGCCCGCAATTGCTGGTGCAAAGCTTCCACCAATCCCTGCAAAACGCTGATCTGCTGGACCTGCACCAACTGATCGGTCAATACATGGGCCTGGAACTGATGCTGGTGTACAACGACCGCTCCCGTGGCAACTCACGAATTGATCGCGAAGACAGCGTTTACCGGGCCGAACCTGCTGCGCTGGAGGACCTGGTCGGTCACGAATGGGGCCTCAACTACCGTGTGCGTGGGCGGCATGCCGGGCAGGACCCGCTGCTGTTCCTTGACCTGCGCAACACTCGCGGCTGGGTCAAGAACCACAGCGCCGGCAAAAGCGTGCTCAACCTGTTCGCCTACACCTGCGGCGTAGGCTTGAGCGCGGCGGCCGGTGGCGCAAGTGAAGTCTGCAACCTGGACTTTGCCGAGGGCAACCTCGCCGTGGGGCGCGAGAACGGTCTGCTCAACCCGCAGTTGCCGACCATGGCGTTCGTACAGTCCGATTACTTTCCTGCCATTCGCCAATTGGCCGGCCTCCCTATCACTCAGCGCCGTGGCCAGAAACTGCCGAGCTATCCACGCCTGGAACAGCGCCAGTATGACCTTGTGCTCCTCGATCCCCCCGCCTGGGCCAAGAGCGCATTCGGCACCGTCGACCTGTTGCGCGACTACCAAAGCCTGCTCAAGCCTGCACTGTTGGCAACCGCCGATAATGGCGTGCTCATTTGCTGCAACAACCTGGCGAAAGTGAGCATGGATGACTGGCGCGAACAGGTGCTGCGTTGCGCGGAAAAAGCCGGTCGTCCCGTACGCGACTGGCAGATCATGGCACCGGGAGCGGACTTTCCGTCGAAAGACCAGCAACCGCCGCTGAAGACCCTGATCCTGCAATTGTAGGAAGTTTCCCAGGCCTGGCTGTTCTTCGGAACCGAAATCACATGCCATACTCCAAGGCACTCTTGTTCGACATAGATGGCTGTCACCCATGCCCAAAGGATTGATCCGCGCCATAGGCGCATTGTTGACCGCCCTCGCTGTGTATAGCTTGCTGGGCTTTCTGATTCTGCCCGGCATTGCCCTGCGCATTGCCAACCAGCAGTTGGCCAATTACGCAACGGTGCCGGCGCGTATCGAGCGTATCGAGCTCAACCCGTTCAGCCTGGAACTGACGCTGTGGGGCCTGCAGATCGGTGAGCCGGGCAAGGAACAGCTGGGTTTCAAACGTCTCTACGCCAACCTGCAGATCGACAGCCTCTGGACTCGCGCCCTGCACCTGGCCGATGTTCAACTTGAGCAGCCCAAGACCGAATTGCTCTTCGACAAGTCCGGCCAGTTGAACCTGGCGCAGTTATTCAAGTTGCCCCCGAGCGAGCCAACCCCCGCCGATCCCGACGCAAAGCCTTTCCCGCTGCGTATCGACAGCATCAAGCTGGCGGGCGGCTATGTGCACTTTCGGGACCTGCGTCCCAGCGAACCCATCGAATTTCTCTACGACAAACTCGACTTCGAGCTGAAAAACCTCAGCACCTTGCCGGAAGATAACGCCGACATGACCCTGGTGGCCGCTGGCCCCCAGGGCGGGCAGATAGACTGGAAAGGCAACTTCAGCCTGGTACCGATCACCTCCGAAGGCTCGCTGAAAGTCACTGACGGTCAAATGAAAGCCTGGTGGCCTTATGTGCGCGATGCCGTGCCGCTGGTGCTTGAGGACGGTGTGCTCAATTTCAGCACCCACTATAAATTCAGCCTGGCCAAAGAGACCGAGCTGAACCTGACCAACACCACCGCCAGCATTGCGCCCTTTGCGATCAAGGCGCCGGATGGCCGGCCATTGGCACGCCTGGAACGCCTGGACGTCAGCGAGACCACGGTGGACCTGGCCAAGCAACAGGTGGTGATCGGCAAAATCCGCAGCAACAAACTCGAAACCTGGGCCGCCCGCGAGGCCGATGGGCAACTGGACTGGCAGAAACTGTTCGCCAGCCAACCCGACAAACCCGCCAAGCCACCGGAGCCGGCCTCTGCGCCCGCGACTGCCGACTCGCCTGAAGCGCCACCGGCGACGCCGAACAAACCCTGGCAAGTGCTGCTCAAGGACGTGCAACTGCGCAACTATCAGGTGCACCTGGCTGACCGCCAGGCCAAGCCTGCGGTAGCGCTGGAGCTGGGCCCGTTGAACATCGACGTGCAGAACTTCGACAGCCTCAACCAGAGCCCTTTTACCTTGAAGGTCGATAGCGGTCTGGGCAAGCAAGGCAAGATCCAGGCAACCGGCGAGGTCAACCTGAATCCGGTCAGCGCCAGGCTGAAAGTGAACACCCAGGACATCGACCTGCGCGTTGCCCAGTCCTATATCAGCCCGTTCATCCGCCTGGAACTGCGCAGCGGCATGCTCGGCAGCAACCTGGATGTCAACCTGAAGAGCACCGAGCCGCTGGCCCTGCAAGTCACCGGCCGCGCGCAAGTGGATCAGTTGCACACCCTCGACACCCTGAAGTCCCGTGACTTCCTCAAATGGCAGCGCCTGGTGCTGGAGGGCGTCAACTACCAGCACGGCGACAGCCTGTCGATCGACAAGGTCAACCTGCTGCAACCCTATGCGCGCTTCATGATCAACGATGACCGCACCACCAATATCGACGACCTGCTGGTTGCGCAGCCCGCCGACAGCGGGAGCAAATCGACAGCCAAGCCGGCAGCGAGCAAAGACAAGCCGCTGGGTATCCATATCGGGCAGATCGCGATCAACGATGGCTCGGCCAATTTCGCCGACTTCAGCCTCACGCCCAACTTCGCCACCGCGATTCAACAACTCAACGGCCAGATCGGTACCATCGACAGTCGCCAGACCAAGCCGGCCAGCGTCGACATCAAGGGCAAGGTGGACCGCTATGCGCCCGTGACCATCAAGGGCAGCGTGAACCCGTTTGACCCGATGGCGGCGCTGGACATCGCAACCAGCTTCAAACGTGTCGAGTTGACCACCCTGACGCCGTACTCGGGCAAATTCGCGGGCTTTCGAATTCGCAAAGGTCGCTTGAACCTGGATTTGCACTACATGATCACCAAAGGCCAGTTGAAGGCTGAAAACAAGGTGGTGGTCGAGCAACTGCAACTGGGCGAGAAAGTCGACAGCGCCGATGCGGTGGACTTGCCGATTCGCCTGGCGGTTGCCTTGCTCAAGGACAGCGATGGCAGGATCTCCATCGAGCTGCCAGTAAGCGGTGACCTGAACAACCCGCAATTCAGCGTCATGCCGATCGTGTGGCAGACCCTGCGCAACCTCGTGGTCCGCGCAGCAACGGCGCCCTTCAAGTTCATTGGCGGGCTGGTCACCGGCGGCGGTTCGCAAGACTTGGGTAGTGTGTCGTTTGCGGCGGGCTCCAGTGAACTGGATAAAGGCGCTGAAGGGGCACTCAACACGCTGGCCAAGGCACTCAAGGAACGCCCTGCCCTGCGCCTGGAAATCGAAGGCACCGCAGCAGCCAGCAGCGACGGGCCGTTCCTGGCCGCGCAACGACTGGAGCGTGAGTACCAATACAACTATTACAAAATCCTGCAGCGTCGCGGCGATAAAGTCCCGGCCCAGGCGTCATTGCTGGTCGTGCCCCAGAAGGAAAAGGCGCCTTTGCTGGAAGGCATCTACCGCACCCGCCTGAAACAACAACCACCGGCCGAATGGAAAAACCTGAGCGACGATGAGCGCGCGGCCAGGCTCAAGGACGGCGTGATCAAGTTCTGGAGCGGCAGTGACGTACTGCTGCGCCAGCTCGGCCAGGACCGGGCCAGCACCATCAAGGATTACCTGGTGGACAAGGCTCAACTGGAGGACGACCGCGTGTACTTCATTGATGCGCAGCTGGGGCAGGCGGAGAAAGATGGTCGGGTGATCACACCGATGCATCTGGATGCCGAATAACCCAATGTGGGAGGGGGCTTGCCCCCGATGGCGGTAGTTCAGTCGGTTATAGGTCGACTGTTACACAGCTATCGGGGGCAAGCCCCCTCCCACATTTTTTATTCCTCGCCTGACAGCAAGGTGGTGCGCAGAAATAAAACAGGCATCGACTTATTGATGCGCAGCTGAGGCACGCGGATAAAGATGGTCGGGTGATTACACCAATGCATCTGGATGCCGAGTAACCCAATGTGGGAGGGGGCTTGTCCCCGATGGCGGTAGGTCAGTCGGTTATAGGTCGACTGTTACACAGCTATCGGGGGCAAGCCCCCTCCCACATTTTTTATTCCTCGCCTGACAGCAAGATGGTGCGCAGAAATAAAACAGGCATCGACTTATTGATGCGCAGCTGAGGCACGCGGATAAAGATGGTCGGGTGATCACACCAATGCATCTGGATGCCGAATAACCCAATGTGGGAGGGGGCTTGCCCCCGATGGCGGTAGGTCAGTCGGTTATAGGTCGACTGTTACACAGCTATCGGGGGCAAGCCCCCTCCCACATTTTTTATTCCTCGCCTGACAGCAAGGTGGTGCGCAGAAATAAAACAGGCATCGACTTATTGATGCGCAGCTGAGGCACGCGGATAAAGATGGTCGGGTGATCACACCAATGCATCTGGATGCCGAATAACCCAATGTGGGAGGGGGCTTGCCCCCGATGGCGGTAGGTCAGTCGGTTATAGGTCGACTGTTACACAGCTATCGGGGGCAAGCCCCCTCCCACATTTTTTATTCCTCGCCTGACAGCAAGGTGGTGCGCAGAAATAAAACAGGCATCGACTTATTGATGCGCAGCTGAGGCACGCGGATAAAGATGGTCGGGTGATCACACCAATGCATCTGGATGCCGAGTAACCCAATGTGGGAGGGGGCTTGCCCCCGATGGCGGTAGGTCAGTCGGTTATAGGTCGACTGTTACACAGCTATCGGGGGCAAGCCCCCTCCCACATTTTTATTCCTTGCCGGGCAGGCAAATTATCGAGCCCAATAAAACAGGCCCCGACACAAGTGCCGGGGCCTGTAATGACCACATCCGTGTGGTCGGTCGCATGAACTCCAGAGGTGCCTTGGGTGGAAATCTAACTCACCCTAAGCCGCCGCCATTCAGTTCAAACGAAACCTGCAGCGTTACTCTGCTTTCAGGCCATCGGCCGATACAGCTTTAACGCCTTTGATTTTCTTGGCGATCGCTACAGCCGTTTCTTTCTGCGCAGCAGTCACAGCCGTTGGGGACGACAGGGACACGACGCCTTTGTTGGTTTCAACTTTGATGTCGGTACCAGGAATACCTTTCTCGGTCACCAGATCAGCTTTTACTTTGGTGGTGATCCAGGTATCGCTGGTCGCCTCGCCAGCGTTGTGGGCAGCACCTTTGGTCTTGTCGATGCCGTCAGCCTTGGTAGCGCCGCCAGCCAGCAGGCCGTCAGCAGAAACAGCATTCACACCTTTGATTTTCTTGGTGATGGCTACGGCGGTCGCTTTCTGCGAATCCGAGATAGCTACATCGGAGGACAGGGAAACCACACCTTTGTTGGTTTCAACCTTGATGTCCGAACCTGGAATGCCTTTTTCAGTCAGCAGGTCAGCTTTGACTTTGGTGGTGATCCAAGTATCCGAAACGCTTTCCTTAGCCTGGGTGGCTTCGCCGGCCGCCAAAGTCATAGGGGCCTGGGAAGTCTGAGCAAAGGCTACGTTAGCACCCATGGCCAGAGTCAGAGCGGTAGCAGTAGCGAGAGCGAACTTCTTCATACGAGTAACTCCTGTTTTATTAAAAGACCGCAGCACGTAAATCTTGGTGCTGCAGCGCTAACAGGGATAGTGCAGGCAGTGTGCCAAGTCACCGAATCTTAAAAAAACCATATAAAACAATAAGTTATAAAATCAAGAGATTTTCGGAATCGTGCAACTTGCATGAAGACCGTCGTGCCTGCATGCAAGTTGCGGCTTTTGGGCGGCGCTAAACGGCTGATTCTGCTTCATTTTCTCGCGCCCATAAAAAAAGGACTCCGAGGAGTCCTTTTTTTCAGCGTGAAGCCAGCGCGTGATTAAACGCCCGAAGCCTTGGCTGCTGCTACGTCCTTGATGGACAGTTTGATACGGCCGCGGTTGTCCACGTCCAGTACCAGCACTTCCACTTCCTGGCCTTCTTTCAGAATGTCAGTCACTTTCTCAACGCGAGCGTCGCTCAGCATGGAGATGTGAACCAGGCCGTCCTTGCCCGGCAGGATGTTGACGAATGCGCCGAAGTCGACGATGCGCTCAACCTTACCCACGTAGATCTTGCCGATCTCGGCTTCAGCGGTGATACCCAGGACGCGCTGGCGTGCCGCTTCAGCCGCTTCCTTGGTTTCGCCGAAGATCTTGATCGAACCGTCGTCTTCGATATCGATCGACGCCTTGGTTTCTTCACAGATCGCACGGATGGTCGCGCCGCCTTTACCGATGACATCACGGATTTTGTCGGTGTCGATTTTCATCGCGATCATGGTCGGAGCATTTTCCGACAGCTCTGTACGCGACTGACCAATGATCTGGTTCATCTGGCCGAGGATATTCAGGCGCGCTTCCAGGGCTTGGCCCAGGGCGATTTCCATGATCTCCTCGGTGATGCCCTTGATCTTGATGTCCATCTGCAGCGCGGTTACGCCTTTGGCGGTACCGGCTACCTTGAAGTCCATGTCGCCCAGGTGGTCTTCGTCACCCAGGATGTCGGTCAGGATGGCGAATTTCTCGCCTTCTTTAACCAGGCCCATGGCGATACCAGCAACCGGTGCCTTCATCGGCACACCCGCGTCCATCAGTGCCAGGGAAGCACCGCAAACGGAAGCCATGGAGCTGGAACCGTTGGATTCGGTGATTTCCGACACAACACGGATGGTGTACGGGAAGACGTCGGCAGCCGGCAGCATCGCGGCGATCGAACGACGGGCCAGACGGCCGTGACCGATTTCACGACGGCCAGCACCACCCATGCGACCACACTCGCCCACCGAGAACGGAGGGAAGTTGTAGTGCAGCATGAAGGGGTCTTTTTTCTCGCCTTCCAGGGTGTCCAGCAGCTGCGCGTCACGGGCGGTGCCCAGAGTTGCGACGACCAGGGCCTGGGTTTCACCACGGGTGAACAGCGCCGAACCGTGAGTCTTCGGCAGAACACCGACTTCGATATTCAGCGGACGTACGGTGCGTGTGTCGCGGCCGTCGATCCGTGGCTTGCCGTTAACGATGTTTTCGCGAACGGTGCGGTATTCGATTTCACCGAAAGCCGCTTTGACTTCGCTGGAAGAAGGCTGGCCTTCTTCGCCGGACAGCTTGGCGACAACCTGGTCCTTCAGCTCGCCCAGGCGCGCGTAACGGTCGGCCTTGACGGTGATGGCATAGGCCTGGGAGATCGCATCGCCGAACTCGGCACGGATAGCACCCAGCAGTGCGGTGGCTTCTGGCTGAGGAGCCCAGGCCCAGGTTGGCTTGGCAGCTTCAGCGGCCAGTTCCTTGACGGCGTTGATCACCACCTGGAACTCGTCGTGAGCAAACAGTACCGCGCCCAGCATCTGGTCTTCGGTCAGCTCTTTGGCTTCCGATTCAACCATCAACACGGCTTCCGAGGTACCGGCAACGACCATGTCCAGGCTCGAGGCTTTCTGTTGCTCGTAAGTCGGGTTCAGCAGGTAGCCGGTGCTTTCATGGAAGGCAACGCGGGCGGCGCCGATCGGGCCATCGAAAGGAATGCCGGAGATGGCCAGGGCAGCCGAGGTACCGATCATCGCAGCGATGTCCGGATCGGTCTTTTTGCTGGTGGAAACGACGGTGCAGACAACCTGCACTTCGTTCATGAAGCCTTCTGGGAACAGCGGACGGATCGGACGGTCGATCAGTCGGGAAGTCAGGGTTTCTTTCTCGGAAGGACGGCCTTCGCGCTTGAAGAAACCGCCAGGGATCTTACCGGCAGCGTAAGTCTTTTCCTGGTAGTGAACGGACAGAGGGAAAAAGCCTTTGCTCGGGTCAGCGGTCTTGGCGCCAACCACGGTCACCAGTACGGTAACGTCGTCGTCAACGGTAACCAGCACTGCGCCGGAGGCTTGACGGGCGATACGGCCTGTCTCGAGGGTAACGGTCGACTGACCGAACTGGAATTTTTTGATAACCGGGTTCACGGTGTCCTACCTTCTTTGTGGCTCTTGGGGAACTTGTTTTCTTGCGAAATTCTTGGGCAATCTCGGGAATCGGCCCGACGCTCGTCCAGGGTAAAACGGTGTATCCAGATAAAACTTGAGGCTGGGAGCCTGCCATGGGCCAGCGGGAATCCCACTGACACACGGCAGACAACCAACCTCTAGCGCAATCGCTGATTAGCGACGCAGACCCAGGCGACCGATCAGAGCCTGATAACGACCCAGATCCTTGCCTTTCAGGTAGTCCAGCAGCTTACGGCGCTGGTTTACCATGCGGATCAGACCACGACGGGAGTGGTGATCTTTACCGTTGGCCTTGAAGTGACCTTGCAGTTTGTTGATGTTGTGGGTCAGCAGTGCAACTTGCACTTCTGGCGAACCAGTGTCACCAACAGCTTGCTGATAGTCAGCTACGATTTGTGCTTTTTCTTGAACGTCGAGAGCCATGAGGCAATCCTTTTTTCAGGAAACCACCCAAAGGGCAGTTTCAACAGGCCAGGGACAAATCCCTGTATCTAAAAATGAGTGTTGACCATGCCTGTTAACAGCCACACTCGTTCGGTCATTCTGACCGAATCAGTCGACGCGGCGCGATCCGCCCGTCTTCGCTCACTTCACCGATACCGATAAAGCGACCGTTATGATCCTGTACTCGCACCATGCCGAACTTCGGGGCATCCGGGGCGCGTACCGGCTGGCCGTTGAGCCAGTAGAACGCGCTGTGCTCCGAGAAGTGCAGCAATGGCCAATCGAGCAAACCGCTGTCCGATGGCATCAGGAAGCGATCAACCGCTTCGTTGCCGCCTTCGGCATGCACCGCTTCGAGCTCTTCCAGCGTGACCGTCTGGGCCAGGGTGAAAGGGCCGGCCTGTGTACGTCGCAGTTCGGCAACATATGCGCCACAACCCAATTGCTCACCAATATCTTCCACCAGGGTACGGATATAGGTGCCTTTGCTGCAGTCCACCGCCAATCGGGCAGTGTCGCCTTCACAGGCGAGCAATTCCAGCCGGGCAATAGTAACAGAACGCGGTTCGCGCTCCACCACTTCACCGGCACGCGCCAGCTTGTAAAGAGGTTGCCCATCACGCTTGAGCGCCGAGTACATCGGCGGTATCTGGCTGATTTGTCCACGGAAAGCGGGTAAGGCAGCTTCAATATCGGCACGACCAACGGTCACATCGCGAACCTGCAGCACATCGCCTTCGGCGTCGGCCGTGGTGGTGGTCTTGCCCAACTGCATCAGGGTTTCGTAACCCTTGTCGGAATCAAGCAGGTATTGCGAGAACTTGGTCGCCTCGCCAAAGCACAACGGCAGCACGCCGGTGGCCAGGGGATCGAGGCTGCCGGTGTGCCCGGCCTTCTCGGCATTGAGCAGCCAGCGGACCTTCTGCAACGCGGCATTGGAGGTAAAGCCAATGGGTTTGTCGAGCAGAATGATGCCACTGACGTTACGGCGGATACGTTTGACCTGAGCCACCGCTTACTCCTTGGCGTCTTCAGGTGTGGACGGATGCTGGCTGTCTTCAGCCACGGCGCGCTCGATCAGTGCCGACAGGTGCGCGCCACGCACAACGCTTTCATCGTAATGGAAGTGCAACTGCGGAACGCTGCGCAACTTCATTTCACGGGCCAGCTGCATGCGCAGGAAACCTGCGGCAGCGTTGAGCACCTTGATGCTTTGCGCGATCTCTTCGCTGCTGTCCTGGCCCATCACGGTGATGAAGATCTTGGCGTGACCCACGTCACGGCTCACTTCAACGGCGGTGATAGTGACCAGGCCAACGCGCGGGTCTTTGACTTCGCGACGGATCAGTTGGGCCAGCTCGCGCTGCATCTGATCGCCGATACGCTGGGTACGGCTGTATTCTTTTGCCATGTCTTGTTACCTGTTACTGCCACACGGTGAAACCCGCGGGTTTGAAAGCGGCAAACGCCCGGCCTGACAAAAGCCAGACCGGGCGTTGCGTTTAGAGTCCGTACGCTGCGCGGGGCATCTGCATGCCCACACGCGGCGTGGCTCCGGAAGTGCGCGAGTTAGAGGCTGCGAGCAACCTGAACCTTCTCGTAGACTTCGATCTTGTCGCCAGGCTTGACGTCGTTGTAGCTCTTGACGCCGATACCGCATTCCATGCCGGCACGTACTTCGGAAGCATCGTCCTTGAAGCGGCGCAGGGATTCCAGCTCGCCTTCGAAGATAACGATGTCTTCACGCAGTACACGGATTGGACGGTTACGGTACACAGTACCTTCGATAACCATGCAACCGGCGATCGCGCCGAATTTCGGCGAGCGGAACACGTCACGCACCTCGGCGATACCCAGGATGTTCTCCCGGACGTCGCTGCCAAGCATGCCGGTAAGGGCCTTCTTGACGTCTTCGATGATGTCGTAGATGACGTTGTAGTAACGCATGTCCAGGCCTTCCTGCTCGACGATCTTGCGAGCGCCGGCATCGGCACGCACGTTGAAGCCGAACAGTACAGCGTTGGAAGCCAGTGCCAGGTTGGCGTCGGATTCGGTGATACCACCGACACCGCCACCGACAACGCGCACTTGCACTTCGTCGTTACCCAGGCCGTTCAAGGCGCCGTTCAACGCTTCGAGGGAACCACGTACGTCAGATTTGAGGACGATGTTGAGCGTCTTCTTCTCTGCCTGGCCCATGTTCTCGAAGATGTTTTCCAGCTTGCCGGCGTGAGCACGCGCCAGTTTGACTTCGCGGAACTTGCCTTGACGGAACAGAGCCACTTCACGGGCTTTCTTCTCGTCGGCAACCACGCTCATCTCGTCGCCAGCGTCCGGGGTACCGTCCAGGCCGAGGATCTCGACAGGGATGGAAGGACCGGCTTCCTTGATTGGCTTGCCGTTCTCGTCGAGCATGGCACGCACGCGGCCATAGTTCGAACCGACCAGCACCATGTCGCCCTGGCGCAGGGTACCGTCTTGAACCAGTACGGTAGCAACCGGGCCGCGACCCTTGTCCAGACGCGATTCAACCACAACACCGCGACCTGGGGCCGATGGGGTTGCCTTGAGTTCGAGTACTTCAGCTTGCAGCAGGACCGCTTCGAGCAGTTCGTCCACACCGGTACCGACTTTGGCCGAGACCGAAACGAACGGCGTATCACCGCCCCACTCTTCAGACGTCACGCCGTGAACCGACAGCTCGCTACGGATGCGATCGAGATCGGCGCCCGGCTTATCGATCTTGTTCACTGCAACCACCAGTGGAACACCGGCGGCCTTGGCGTGCTGGACAGCTTCAATGGTCTGTGGCATCACGCCGTCGTCCGCTGCAACCACCAGGATCACGATGTCGGTCGCCTTGGCACCACGGGCACGCATCGCGGTAAACGCGGCGTGACCCGGGGTGTCGAGGAAGGTGACCATGCCGCGCTCGGTTTCAACGTGGTACGCACCGATGTGCTGGGTGATACCACCGGCTTCGCCAGCAGCTACCTTGGCACGACGGATGTAGTCGAGCAGCGACGTCTTACCATGGTCAACGTGGCCCATTACGGTCACAACTGGCGCACGGGAGAACGTCTCACCTTCAAACTTCAGGGACTCGGCCAGGGAATCTTCCAGAGCGGTATCGCTGACCAGGGTCACTTTGTGGCCCAGTTCTTCGGCTACCAGCTGAGCAGTTTCCTGATCCAGCACCTGGTTGATGGTCGCGGGGGTACCCAGTTTGAACATGAACTTGATGATTTCAGCCGCCTTGACCGACATCTGGTTGGCGAGATCGCCAACCGTGATGGTCTCGCCGATCTGCACATCACGCACGACAGGGCCGGTTGGGCTCTGGAAACCGTGGGCGTTGCGTTTTTTCAGCTTGGCCTTTCCGCGACCACCGCGACGGAAGCTGTCGCTTTCTTCGTCGGTAGTCCGTGGGGCAACGCGTGGCGCAGGCGCTTTCTCTTTGACCGAGGCGCGATGCGGAGCGTTTTTACGCTCGCCATCACCGCCACCACCGCGACGATTGTTATCGTCGGCACGTGGCTTGTCCGGACGACGAGGCTCGTCGCGTTTGCGGTCTGCTGCAGGAGCAGGTGCGGCAGCCACCGGAGCGGCCTCACGCACAGCTTCAACAGGAGCGGCGACCGCTTCAGTGCCGGCAGGTTGCGCGGCAGCAGGCTGGCGACGCGCTTCTTCTTCGGCGCGACGCTTGGCTTCTTCTTCAGCCTTCTGACGAGCAGCATTTTCTACTGCGCGACGTTCATCCAGCTCGCGTTTGCGCTCGGCTTCGATTTCTTCCGGGCTGCGCTGTACGAAGACTTTCTTCTTGCGTACTTCAACGCTGATGCTCTTGCTACCTGCAACACGCAGGGTGCTGGTGGTTTTGCGCTGCAATGTAATCTTGCGCGGTTCTTCCACTTTCGCCTTGTGGCTGCTTTTCAAGTGAGTCAGCAAAGACTGCTTCTCACTGTCGCTCACATGTTCCTCGGCGGCGGTGTGCGGCAGACCTGCCTCACGCATCTGCTGCAACAGGCGCTCTACCGGTGTTTTGACCTCATCGGCCAGTTGTTTCACCGTGACTTGCGTCATGCACTTCTCTCCTCAGGCCGCGCCTAATTACTCGAACCAATGGGCTCGGGCGGCCATGATCAACTTGCCGGCACGATCTTCGTCAATGCCGTCGATGTCGAGCAGATCGTCAATAGACTGCTCGGCCAGGTCTTCGCGGGTAATTACGCCGCGCACCGCCAGTTCCATCGCCAAATCCTTGTCCATACCCTCAAGCGAGAGCAGGTCTTCGGCCGGATGGGCGTCTGCCAGCTTTTCCTCAGTAGCGATGGCTTTAGTCAACAAACGATCCTTGGCCCGAGCGCGAAGCTCGTTGACGGTGTCTTCGTCAAAGCCGTCGATGTTGAGCATTTCTTCCAACGGTACGTAGGCAATCTCTTCCAGGCTGGTGAAGCCTTCATCTACCAGCACCTGCGCCAGATCTTCATCGACTTCCAGCTCTTCGATAAAGTTGCGCAGGATGTCACCGGTTTCAGCTTGCTGCTTAGCCTGGATGTCCGATTCGGTCATCACGTTCAGGGTCCAACCGGTCAGTTGGCTGGCCAGACGCACGTTCTGACCACCACGACCAATGGCCTGAGCCAGATTGTCTGCGCCAACGGCGATGTCCATTGCATGGGCATCTTCGTCGACGATAATTGCCGCCACTTCAGCTGGCGACATGGCGTTGATCACGAACTGCGCCGGGTTATCGTCCCACAGGACGATGTCCACACGCTCACCGCCCAATTCGCCCGACACTGCCTGGACGCGCGAACCGCGCATACCAATGCAAGCGCCCTGCGGGTCGATGCGTTTGTCCTTGGAGCGGACCGCGATCTTGGCGCGCGAACCCGGGTCGCGGGACGCTGCCATGACTTCGATCAGGCCTTCGGCGATTTCCGGCACTTCGATACGGAACAGCTCAATCAGCATTTCCGGCGCGGTACGCGACAGGATCAACTGAGGGCCGCGGTTCTCGGTGCGGATTTCCTTGAGCAGCGCACGCAAGCGCACGCCGACACGGAAGGTTTCGCGAGAGATGATGTCTTCACGGGCCAGCAACGCTTCGGCGTTGTTGCCCAGGTCGACGATCACGTTGTCGCGGGTGACTTTTTTCACGGTACCGGAGATGATTTCACCCAGGCGTTCGCGATAGGCGTCAACGACTTGAGCACGCTCGGCTTCGCGAACCTTCTGCACGATGACCTGCTTGGCGGTCTGTGCAGCGATACGGCCGAACTCGATCGATTCGATCTTCTCTTCGACGACATCACCGACGTTGGCGCCAGGGTGCGTTTGCGCAACCTTGCTCGGCCAGGTTTCAATCGCCGGATCATCAAGATCGGCTTCTTCGACGACCGTCCAGCGACGGAAAGTCTCATAGGCACCGGTGTGGCGGTTGATTTCCACACGCAGATCAACTTCATCTTCAAAACGCTTTTTGGTAGCAGTGGCCAGGGCCAGCTCCAGCGCTTCAAAAATCACGTTTGCCGGTACGCCCTTTTCATTGGATACCGACTCAACAACCAGCAGTACTTCTTTGCTCATCGTACGCCTCGCCTTTCGCAAGCCATTGGATCCGCGGGATCCGCGTCTCAGTCAAAACTGGGAATAATGTTGGCCTTGTCGATCATATCGATCGGCAACAGGAACTCATGGTCTTCTACCTGCACCACGACATCCTGCTCTTCTACACCGCGCAGAAGGCCCTGAAAGTTGCGTCGCCCTTCGAATGGGGAGCGCAGCTTGATCTTCACTTGTTCACCGGCAAATTTTGCAAACTGATCAATAGTGAACAGTGGGCGTTCCATGCCTGGCGAGGAAACTTCAAGGGTGTATTCAACGGAAATCGGATCTTCTACATCCAGGACACCGCTGATCTGACGGCTGACAATTGCACAATCGTCCACCAGCACGCCGCCCTCTTTATCGATATAAACGCGCAACATTGAGTGGCGACCTTGAGCCGAAAACTCAATACCCCAGCATTCATAGCCTAGGGCCACGACCACCGGGGCCAGCAAGGCCTGCAACTCTTCTAGCTTGCTCGACACCTGAACCCCCTCGTGCATGTATGTGCATGCTGTGCAAAATAAAAAAATGGGCGAAACGCCCATCCTTGAAACGCCGTCGAACAGCGGCGTTGAAAGTGTCCAGCTAACAAAAAGCCCCTTAAAAGGGGCTCCGCTAAAACTGGTTGCGGGGGCCGGATTTGAACCGACGACCTTCGGGTTATGAGCCCGACGAGCTACCAGACTGCTCCACCCCGCGACAAAGCTGGGGCGGAAGTATACGACCGATCCCTTGCAGGGTCAATGTAACCTTCCACCTACAAGAAAGCCCGCAACAGCGGGCTCTCCTGATAATTGGTACCGAGAAGGGGACTCGAACCCCTACACCCTATGGGCACAACCACCTCAAGGTTGCGTGTCTACCAATTCCACCACCTCGGCAATACAGCGTTTACAACCTTCTTACTTCTGCTCTTGAGCTGGAGGCACGTCAGTCGCTGGAGTAGCCGACTTTTGCTCTTGAAGCACCGGGACATCATCAGAAGCCGGTTTTGCTTTTGGTACTTCCAACACTGCCGGGTTTGGCAAACCTACTTGAGTCAGCACATGAGCCTTCTCTTTAGCAAAGTAACCTAACCCCAAGCTGGTTATGAAGAAACCGGCGGCAAGTATAGCAGTAAACTTACTAAGAAAGGTAGAGGAACCTTGGCTTCCGAACACAGTATTTGAAGCACCTGCACCGAAAGACGCACCAGCATCCGCACCTTTGCCCTGTTGCAACAAAACCAGGGCAACTACGCCCAGGGCAGCCAACAGATGAAAAACGACTACGACTGTTTCCAGCATTTTTTCAGTTTCCCGCGGCGCGACAGATCGCACCGAACTCATCTGCATTCAGGGAAGCTCCACCAATGAGCCCCCCATCGATATCCGGCATGCCGAACAGTTCGACCGCATTGGCCGCCTTCACGCTGCCGCCGTATAGAAGCCGCACACCTTGTGCGACTTCAGAATTTTCTGCCGCCAACTGCGCGCGGATGGCGGCGTGCACATCCTGCGCCTGTTGCGGTGTAGCAGTCAGCCCGGTGCCAATGGCCCAGACCGGCTCGTAAGCAATGACCGCTTTTGCAAACGCACCAACACCCAGCTCTTCGATGATGCTGCCCAGCTGACGCGAGACAACTTCAAGCGTCTTGCCCGATTCACGCTGCTCAAGGGTTTCCCCTATGCACAACACCGGGATCAAGCCACAGGCCTGTGCCGCTGCGAACTTGCGGTTGAGCATCTGATCGCTTTCACCTATCAACTGGCGGCGCTCGGAGTGCCCGACAAGCACATAGGCACAACCCGCATCTACCAACTGACTCGGCGCAATCTCACCGGTCAACGCACCTTGCGCTGGCTCCACCGCGCAATTCTGCGCGCCGACCTGAATCGACTGACCTTTCAAGCCATCAACCACTTGGCCGACATGCAGGAAAGGCGGGAAAACCGCAACATCCACATCGCCAGGCAAGGCCAGTTGACGAAGGCCATTGATCAGCTCAGCGACACTGGCGCGGGTACCGTGCATCTTCCAGTTACCAGCTACCATAGTGCGACGCATGCTGTACCCCGTCGGTCAAAGTGGGCGCAGATGTTACCCAACCACACCATCACTGGCAAGCCGAATTCAGGCGCAAACTTCAGTTACCAGTTTTGCCAGGTCTTCGGCATGGCCGCGAACCTGTGTTTCGTCCTCGCCTTCGACCATGACACGCACCAGAGGCTCTGTGCCGGACTTGCGCAATAACACACGCCCGCGCCCAGCCATCGCTTGCGTCACGCGCTCGCAGGCCTCTTTGACAGAGGGATGCTCGATTGGATTTTCGCCACCGGCAAAACGCACATTGAGCAACACCTGCGGACACTTGCGCAGAGCCTGTCGCGCCTGGGCCAGGCTTTCTTGGCGACGGCGCAAAGCCAGCAACACCTGCAGCGCGGCGATAATTGCGTCGCCTGTGGTGGTGTGCTGGAAGCAAACAACATGCCCCGAGTTTTCACCGCCAATCAGCCAGTTGCGCTCCAGCAACTCGGCAATCACATAACGGTCACCGACATTGGCGCGAATGAAGGGAATTCCCAGCTCACCCAACGCCAATTCAAGGCCCAGGTTACTCATCAGCGTACCGACGACGCCACCTTGCAACTTGTTACGTTCATGCAAGTCACGGGCAATGATGAACAACAGATCATCGCCATCCACGATCATGCCGGTGTGATCCACCATCAACACGCGGTCGCCATCGCCGTCAAAGGCGATGCCCAGGTCTGCATGCTCGGCCAGAACCGCCGCCTGCAACTGCTCCATGTGCGTGGAACCGCAGTTGTCGTTGATGTTCAACCCGTTAGGCTGAGCCGACAGCACAGTGACTTGCGCACCAAGTTCCTTGAAGACACTCGGCGCCACCTTGTAGGTCGCACCGTGGGCGCAATCGACGACGATTTTCAGCCCGGCAAAATTGGTGCTGCTCGGAACGCTGCTTTTGCAGAATTCGATGTAGCGCCCAGAAGCATCATTGATACGCGACACCTTGCCCAGTTTGCTGGACTCGACCACGGTCATCGGCGCATCCAGCAGTTCTTCGATCATCAACTCGATCTCGTCCGGCAACTTGGTGCCCTGCCCCGAGAAAAACTTGATGCCATTGTCATCATGCGGATTATGCGAGGCACTGATCACGATACCGGCTTCAGCGTGAAAGGTACGTGTCAGGTAGGCGATCGCCGGCGTCGGCATCGGGCCCAGCAGCATCACGTCGGCGCCTGCGGCGGATAACCCCGCCTCCAGCGCGGATTCAAACATGTAGCCTGAAATACGTGTGTCCTTGCCTACCAGGATGCGGCACGCGCCCATGCTGCGGAACGCCATGCCCGCAGCCCAACCCAGCTTGAGCATGAAATCCGGGGTAATCGGGTATTCGCCGACCCGACCACGAATGCCGTCGGTGCCAAAATATTTCTTAGTCATGAGTGCTCCATCATTCTTATTCGGCTGATTCTACAGCAGCAATCATGCGCACCACGTCCACCGTCTCGGCGACATCATGCACACGCAAAATACGGGCGCCCTTGGTCATCGCAAGCGCTGCCAGCGCAAGGCCGCCGAACAGCCGCTCACCCACCGGGCGATTCAAGGCCTGCCCTATCATGCTCTTGCGCGAAACACCGACCAAAAGGGGTCGACCAAGGGCATGCAGGGCTTCCATATGTTTGAACAGGCTTAAATTATGTTGCAGCGTCTTGGCGAAGCCAAACCCCGGATCGAGAATGATCTTTTCCGCAGCAATGCCCACTGACGCGCATTGAGCGACTCTGTCGGCAAGAAAGCTGCCTACCTCGCCAACCAGGTCGTCGTAGTGCGGATTATCCTGCATATTGCCGGGTTCACCCAGCATATGCATCAGGCACACGGGCAAACCGGTCGCCGCAGCGGCGTCGAGAGCACCGTCACGCCGCAACGAACGCACATCATTGATGAGCCCCGCTCCCAGACGCGCGGTTTCACGCATCACCGCCGGTGTTGACGTGTCCACCGAGATGATCACATCCAGCTCGCGGGCAATGCGCTCGACAATCGGCGCCACCCGCTCCAGCTCCTCCAAAGGAGAAACAACACGAGCACCGGGCCGAGTCGACTCGCCGCCGACATCAATCAACGTCGCGCCCGCCGCCACCATTGCCTGCGCATGACGCAACGCTGCATCCTGCTGGCTGAAGCGGCCACCATCGGAAAACGAGTCTGGGGTGACATTGAGAATACCCATGACATGCGTATGGGCCAAATCAAGAACCCGGTTGCCGCAAGGCAACCGGGTGGAGGACAACGCAAAAGTCATTTCAAACCTTAATGGTCAGCCGCCGGGCCGCCGATCGGAGCTTCAGGACGTTCATTCTGCACCACTGGCGGAGTGCCCGAGGTACCCGAACCACCTTCCCAATCGCGAGGCTCACGAGGCGTACGACCGGCCATGATGTCATCGATCTGATCGGCATCAATGGTCTCGTACTTCATCAGCGCATCAGCCATCGCATCCAGCTTGTCGCGGTTGTCGGTGAGGATCTGCTTGGCCGTGCCGTAGCACTGGTCAATGATGCTGCGCACCTCGGAGTCGATCAGCTTGGCTGTCTCCCCCGAAAAGCTGGCACTTTGACCGCCACCGCCACGCCCCAGGAATACCTCGCCTTCTTCCTCGGCATACATCAAAGGACCGAGTTTTTCCGAAAGACCCCACTTGGTCACCATATTCCGTGCGATCTGGCTGGCACGCATGATGTCGTTGGAAGCGCCGGTGGTGACACCGTCGAAGCCCAGCGTCATTTCTTCCGCAATTCGACCGCCGTACAGCGAACAGATCTGGCTGATCAGTGCGCGTTTGGAGAGGCTGTAACGATCCTCTTCCGGCAGGAACATCGTCACGCCCAGCGCACGACCACGCGGAATGATCGACACCTTGTAGACCGGGTCATGCTCAGGCACAACTCGACCAACGATGGCGTGACCCGCTTCGTGATACGCAGTGTTCTGCTTCTCTTTCTCGGACATGACCATGGATTTGCGCTCAGCGCCCATCATGATCTTGTCCTTGGCCAACTCGAACTCTTTCATTTCAACGATGCGCTTGCCGGTACGGGCAGCGAACAACGAAGCCTCGTTGACCAGGTTGGCCAGGTCGGCACCGGAGAAGCCAGGCGTACCACGGGCGATCACGGCCGGCGCCACGTCGTCGCCCATTGGCACTTTACGCATGTGTACTTTAAGGATCTGTTCACGGCCACGGATGTCCGGCAAGCCCACCACCACCTGGCGGTCGAAACGGCCTGGACGCAGAAGCGCAGGGTCCAGTACGTCCGGACGGTTGGTTGCGGCGATGACGATGATGCCGTCATTCATCTCGAAACCGTCCATCTCCACCAGCAACTGGTTGAGGGTCTGCTCACGCTCGTCATGACCGCCACCCATGCCGGCGCCACGATGGCGACCAACGGCATCGATTTCGTCAATGAAGATGATGCAGGGCGCGTGCTTCTTGGCCTGTTCGAACATATCGCGAACACGGCTGGCACCGACACCGACGAACATCTCGACGAAGTCAGAACCGGAAATGGTGAAGAACGGCACCTTGGCTTCGCCGGCAATCGCCTTGGCCAGCAAGGTTTTACCGGTACCCGGAGGACCGACCATCAGAACGCCGCGAGGAATGCGCCCGCCCAGACGCTGGAACTTGCCCGGATCGCGCAGGAATTCGACCAGCTCGCCGACTTCTTCCTTGGCTTCGTCACAACCGGCAACATCAGCCAGGGTGGTCTTCACCTGATCCTCGGAAAGCAGGCGTGCCTTGCTCTTGCCGAAGCTCATCGGCCCGCCCTTGCCTCCCGCACCACCTTGCATCTGGCGCATGAAGAACATGAACACGGCGATAATCACCAGGATCGGGAAGCTGGCCACCAGGAGCTGGGTCCAGATGCTCTGCTGCTCAGGCTGCTTGCCTT
Source organism: Pseudomonas orientalis (assembly GCF_022807995.1). Classification (NCBI taxonomy): domain Bacteria; kingdom Pseudomonadati; phylum Pseudomonadota; class Gammaproteobacteria; order Pseudomonadales; family Pseudomonadaceae; genus Pseudomonas; species Pseudomonas orientalis. The sequence goes on from NZ_CP094351.1 coordinate 4,935,351, forward strand.
CAACAACAACCTTGTTGTCCACCAGGTCGCCGATCAGACCGTTGTCCTGGATTGCCGGACGAATGGTCTTGAAGCTGTCGCCATCAATACGCTTGCCGGTGATCACGTAGCCATCAACCGCCACGCGCTCGACCTTGCCATCCTTAACTTGCTGGATGAAGTCGGAATAGTTGAGGGTCTGCGGCTCGTTAGGGCTGGAGAAGTTGTTCATCACCGTCACCAGGACAGCCGCGATGATCAACCACAGGATCAGATTCTTTGCCATATCGTTCAATTAACTACCCTCTGAAGCAAGCTCCGCTACTGGCGCGCGCTTCGCATGATATTCACCGGCCTAACTTACTACATTACCTACACCACTGGCAGGCGCCGTCTGTAACCCTTTGTGAAACTTTGACTACACAATAATCGTAAAGCTTCATGACGAAAGCGATATAAAAAAACCTATCGCCCTCCTCGAATCTCTCAAAAACGCTCTTCGCTGGCAGCGCCTTCAACGCCGCGAAAGCCGCGGCAGAGCAGGTATTGCTCGCGAGACCTGTCCCGGGAAGAGTCGGGCTTGCGCGTTTGTACCTTGTCGAACAGCTTGCGGATGTTCTTGTGATACTCGTCAAACCCCTCGCCCTGGAAGACTTTCACCAGGAAATCACCACCAGGACGCAGTACCCGACCCGCCAGGTCCAGCGCCAGTTCACACAGGAACATGGCACGCGGCATATCGACGGCCGGTAATCCACTCATATTGGGGGCCATGTCGGAAATCACAAGGTCTACCTGCGAATTTCCCACCGCCTCAAGAATCTGTGCGAGCACGGCGTCCTGGGTGAAGTCCCCATGAACAAAGGTCACATCCGGGATGCTGTCCATCTCCAGGATGTCGGAAGCGATCAAGCGGCCCTGCCCACCAATCAGACGACTGGTCACCTGGGACCAGCCACCCGGGGCTGCGCCCAGGTCAATGACGCTCATGCCGGGACGGATCAATTTGTCCTTGTCCTGGATCTCCAGCAGCTTGTAGCTGGCCCGGGAACGGTAGCCGTCCTTCTGCGCCTTTTTGACGTAAGGATCGTTGAAATGTTCTTGTAGCCACTTAAGGCTGGTTTTGGAACGGGCCACGGGCCACCTCGAAAAATAAAACGGGTCGTGATTAACTGGGCGGTCCCGGACTCGCTCGGGTAAACTGGCCGCCGCTTTTTACAAGATCAGACGCAGGGGTCAGATTATGCCGCTCACTCAAGAGCAGAAGAAACAGTACAAATCCATTGGCCACCATCTGAAACCAGTTCTGATTGTGGCAGACAACGGTTTGACTGAAGGTGTGTTAGCCGAATTCGAACGCGCACTCAATGATCATGAACTGATCAAGATCAAGGTCAATATCCTTGATCGCGAAGCGCGCCTGGCCGCCGTTGCAGAACTGTGCAAGGCGGGCAAGGCGGACCTGGTCCAGGTCATCGGCAAGATGGCGCTGCTGTATCGCAAGAACTTCAGCGTCAACAAGCAACTGTCGAACGTTCATCGCTTCAAGTGATGAAAAGGGTCAAGGGCGTGCTTCGCGCGCCCCGCCACTCCATCCCGGTGCGGGCTGTATAGCCAGCACCAGGCCGGAGAACCCCAGCACAAGATAGCTGAATAGCTGCCAGCGCAACGCTTGCGGCAGCCAGACATGCACAACGCAATACATTGCACACGCATACAGCGCCATCAATAGCAGTTGGCCGCGAATATCCCGCCACAAACTCCCCAAGCCTTCAGCCTTGACCAGCACCACTGCCTGGAGCGTCACGCACGCCGCCGCAAAAGACACCAGCAACGCACTGAGCAATCCGTCAATTTCATCGATCAGCAGCGGCGCCAGGCCAATCAAACCCAGCGCCGGCAGCACACCGATGTGCAGCAACCACAGGCCGCCCACCCAGAGCATCTGGGAGAGCTGCCAAAGCATGGCGCCCGCACGAAGCGGGCGCCGTCTTTCAGATGTGACGAACTTCGACAATCTCGTACTCGATCACGCCGCCAGGGGTTTTTACAGACACCACATCGCCTTCTTCCTTGGCAATCAAGGCGCGGGCAAGCGGTGAACCGACGGAGATCTTACCGAGTTTGAAGTCAGCCTCGTCTTCGCCCACGATGTGATAAACAACGCGCTCATCCGTCTCGACGTTGGCGATTTCCACAGTGGTGCCGAAAATCACCTTGCCGGTATGCGGGATGGTCGTGACGTCGATGATCACCGCATTCTGCATGCGGCCTTCGATATCACGGATGCGCGCCTCGACCATACCCTGCTGCTCTCGAGCAGCGTGGTATTCGGCGTTTTCCTTCAAGTCACCCAGCTCGCGAGCCGTACCGATGTCCTGGCTCAGCTTTGGACGTACGACCTTGGTCAGGTGGGCGTGCTCCTCTTCCAGGGCGCGAGCGCCCTGAACGGTCATCGGGTATTTGGTTATGCTCATGCCTTCAATCCTGCGTGTAGATCCTGCAAGCGACGCACGGTCTTTTCCGGACCGAACTTGAGCGCTTCACAGATAGCTTCGCCAGCAGCAATGGTGGTGGTGCAGTAGATCTTGTGCTGCAAGGCATTACGACGAATGGAGTAGGAGTCCGCGATCGACTGGCGACCTTCGGTGGTGTTGATGATCAGGGTGACTTCGTCATTCTTGATCATGTCGACCACGTGCGGACGGCCCTCCGTCACTTTGTTCACGCGACGTACTTTCAGGCCGGCAGCCTCGATCAGCTTGGCGGTCCCGGCGGTAGCCACGACTTCAAAGCCCAAGTTGATCAGATCACGGGCCACGCCTGCAACCAGTGGCTTGTCGTCATCACGCACGCTGATGAACGCAGTACCGCCGGTCGGCAGCACTTCGCTCGCACCCATCTGGGCCTTGGCGAAGGCTTCGCCGAAGGTGTCGCCCACGCCCATCACCTCACCGGTGGACTTCATTTCCGGGCCCAGGATCGGGTCCACGCCAGGGAATTTGGCGAAGGGGAACACCGCCTCTTTCACGCTGTAGAAGTTCGGAATGATTTCCTTGGTGAAGCCGATTTCCTTCAGGGTCTTACCGGCCATTACGCGCGCAGCGATCATGGCCAGGGACACACCGATGCACTTGGACACGAACGGCACGGTACGCGAAGCGCGCGGGTTGACTTCGATCACGTAGATGTCTTCGCCCTGCAGCGCCAACTGTACGTTCATCAGGCCGACCACACCCAGCTCCAGGGCCATTTTCTTGACCTGTTCGCGCATCTCGTCCTGGATGTGCGCCGGCAGCGAGTACGGCGGCAGCGAGCACGCGGAGTCACCGGAGTGAACACCTGCCTGTTCGATGTGCTGCATGATCGCGCCGATCACTACATCGGTACCGTCGCACACCGCGTCCACGTCCATTTCGATGGCGCAGTTGAGGAAGTGGTCGAGCAGCACCGGGCTGTCGTTGGAGACTTTCACCGCGTCACGCAGGTAGCGCTTGAGTTCCTCTTCTTCGTAGACGATTTCCATCGCCCGACCGCCCAGTACGTAGGACGGACGCACCACCAGCGGGTAGCCGATCTTGCTGGCTGCGCGAATGGCTTCATCTTCGCTGCGCACGGTGGCGTTTGGCGGCTGACGCAGATTCAGGCGCTCGACCATTTGCTGGAAGCGCTCGCGGTCTTCTGCGCGGTCAATGGCGTCCGGGCTGGTACCGATGATCGGCACGCCAGCGGCTTCCAGGGCACGCGCCAGTTTCAGCGGGGTTTGACCGCCGTACTGGACGATCACGCCTTTCGGCTTCTCGACGCGGCAGATTTCCAGTACGTCTTCCAGCGTGACCGGCTCGAAGTACAGGCGGTCGGACGTGTCGTAGTCGGTGGAAACCGTTTCCGGGTTGCAGTTGACCATGATGGTCTCGTACCCGTCTTCGCGCAGGGCGAGAGCGGCGTGTACGCAGCAGTAGTCAAACTCGATGCCCTGGCCGATACGGTTCGGACCGCCGCCCAGGATAATGATCTTGTCGCGGCCCGACGGCGCGGCTTCGCACTCTTCCTCATAGGTGGAGTACATGTAGGCGGTGTCGGTGGCGAACTCAGCAGCGCAGGTGTCAACGCGCTTGTAGACCGGGAAGATATCCAGCTTGTGGCGATGGGTACGCAGGTTCTTCTCGGTCACACCCAGCAGCTTGGCCAGACGCTGGTCGGAAAAGCCTTTGCGCTTGAGGCGGAACATCAGGTCGCGGTCGATGGACGACAGGCCCAGGGTCTTGACCTTCTCTTCTTCCTTGATCAGGTCTTCGATCTGCACCAGGAACCATGGGTCGATCATGTTCATGCCGAAAATATCTTCGACGCTCAGGCCGGCGCGGAAGGCGTCAGCCACATACCAGATACGCTCGGCGCCCGGTACGGTCAGCTCGCGCTTGAGGATGCTCATGCTTTCCGGGTTGCTCAGGTCGAGCTTCTCGTCCAGGCCGCACACACCGACTTCCAGGCCGCGCAGGGCTTTCTGCAGGGATTCCTGGAACGTGCGGCCGATGGCCATGACTTCACCCACAGACTTCATCTGGGTGGTCAGGCGCGCGTCGGCCTTGGCGAATTTCTCGAAGGCAAAGCGCGGCAGCTTGGTCACAACGTAGTCGATAGACGGCTCGAAGGACGCCGGCATCGCGCCGCCGGTGATTTCGTTTTGCAACTCGTCCAGGGTGTAACCGATCGCCAGCTTGGCCGCGATACGCGCAATCGGGAAGCCGGTGGCTTTCGATGCCAGGGCCGAAGAACGCGATACGCGCGGGTTCATCTCGATCACGACCATGCGGCCGGTGTCCGGGCAAATGCCGAACTGCACGTTGGAACCACCGGTTTCAACGCCGATTTCACGCAGTACCGCCAACGAGGCGTTACGCATGATCTGGTATTCCTTGTCCGTCAGGGTCTGCGCCGGCGCAACGGTGATCGAGTCACCGGTGTGCACGCCCATCGGGTCGAAGTTTTCGATGGAGCAGACGATGATGCAGTTGTCCTTTTTATCGCGGACAACCTCCATCTCGTATTCTTTCCAGCCGATCAGGGATTCATCGATCAGCAGCTCTTTGGTCGGCGACAGGTCCAGGCCACGGGCGCAGATTTCTTCGAACTCTTCACGGTTGTAGGCGATGCCACCACCGGTGCCGCCCATGGTAAAGGACGGACGGATAATGCACGGGAAGCCCAGCTTTTCGAGAACCGCGTTGGCCTCTTCCATGCTGTGGGCGATACCGGAGCGCGGGCAGTCAAGGCCGATGGACTTCATCGCCTTGTCGAAACGCGAACGGTCTTCCGCCTTATCGATGGTGTCGGCGTTTGCACCGATCATCTCGACGCCGAACTTTTCCAGAACGCCTTCGCGCTCCAGGTCCAGGGCGCAGTTCAGTGCGGTCTGGCCGCCCATGGTCGGCAGCAGCGCGTCCGGGCGCTCTTTCTCGATGATCTTGGCAACGGTCTGCCACTTGATCGGTTCGATGTAGGTGGCGTCGGCCATGGCCGGGTCGGTCATGATGGTGGCCGGGTTGGAGTTCACCAGGATGACGCGGTAGCCCTCCTCGCGCAGGGCTTTACAGGCCTGGGCGCCGGAGTAGTCGAATTCGCAGGCCTGGCCGATCACGATCGGGCCAGCGCCGAGAATCAGGATGCTTTTTATGTCTGTACGTTTTGGCATGGGTTTGTCACTCAAATCCGCAGGTCAGTCGGCAAGCCGTCTTGAACATTCTTTGAAGAACCTGTGGGGGCCACCGAATTTCGGGGCCACCCGCAGGCCGCTCAGTCAGCGTCGCTTGGCCATCTCATTGATGAAACGGTCGAACAGCGGCGCTACGTCGTTCGGGCCCGGGCTGGCTTCAGGGTGACCCTGGAAGCTGAACGCGCTCTTGTCGGTGCGCTCGATGCCTTGCAGGGAGCCGTCGAACAGCGACTTGTGAATGGCGCGCACATTCGAAGGCAGGCTCGCTTCATCCACCGCAAAACCGTGGTTCTGGCTGGTGATCATGACAATGCCGGTGTCCAGGTCCTGCACCGGGTGGTTGGCGCCGTGATGGCCGTGACCCATTTTCAGGGTCTTGGCGCCCGAGGCCAGGGCCAGCAGCTGGTGGCCCAGGCAGATACCGAATACCGGGATCTCGGTTTCCAGCACGTCCTTGATCGCCTGGATGGCATAGTCGCAGGGCTCGGGGTCACCCGGGCCGTTGGACAGGAACACGCCGTCCGGCTGCAGGGCGAGCACGTCGCTGGCCGGGGTTTGCGCCGGCACCACGGTCACGCGGCAGCCACGCTCAACCAGCATGCGCAGGATGTTGTACTTCACGCCGTAGTCGTAGGCCACAACGTGGTAGGGCAGGTCGGCGGCCTCGATAGTCGCGTGGCTGTCGGTCTTCAAGTCCCAGACCGTGGAGCGCCATTCGTACTTCTCTTTGACGCTGACCACTTTCGCCAGGTCCATGCCTTTCAGGCCAGGGAACCCTTGCGCTGCGGCAATCGCCGCCTCTTCGGAGATATTCTCACCGACCATGATGCAGCCGTTCTGCGAGCCTTTTTCACGCAGGATGCGCGTGAGACGGCGCGTATCGATACCGGCGATCGCCACAACGTTGTTGGCTTTCAGGTAATCGGACAGCGACATCGTGTTACGCCAGTTGCTCGCAACCAGTGGCAGGTCACGAATCACCAGACCGGCCGACCAGACACGATCAGACTCGGCATCTTCCGGTGTAGTACCGGTGTTGCCGATGTGCGGATAGGTCAGGGTAACGATCTGTTGGGCGTAGGAAGGATCGGTAAGGATTTCCTGATAGCCGGTCATGGCGGTGTTGAACACCACCTCTCCAACGGTCTGACCGTCGGCTCCAATGGCTTCGCCGCGAAAAATGCTGCCATCAGCAAGGGCGAGTATGGCTGGCTTAGTCAAGAAGACCTCCCGTAAATAAAGCCTGAAAGGGCGATCGCAGGTTGCAAAAAAGCGGAGTGACGTATGGACACGTCACCCCGCTTCTTCACTGAATTATTCTGCGCGCTTTTAGTGGACACACTAAAGCTGTAGCTTACAGAAAAAGGCTTTTTTGGTCCACCGCTAATGAGCCTGAAAGGCAGGGGAATGCGACAGGACGTCGCTTAGCGGGTAAAACGGGGCCCAAGCATAAGCTTGAGACCCTGTTTAAGCTACCGATTAGTGCAGGTCGAGCACATCACGCATGTCGTACAAGCCGGGCTCGCGCCCTTCCAGCCAGAGCGCAGCACGGACTGCGCCCTTGGCAAACGTCATGCGACTGGAGGCCTTGTGCGTGATTTCCAGGCGTTCGCCCTCAGTGGCAAACAACACAGTGTGATCACCGACCACATCACCACCGCGCACAGTGGCAAAACCAATGGTGTCGCGCGCGCGGGCACCGGTATGCCCTTCGCGGCCATACACCGCCACTTTCGACAGGTCACGCCCCAACGCATCAGCGATGGCCTCGCCCATGCGCAGCGCAGTCCCTGACGGTGCATCGATCTTGTGGCGATGATGGGTTTCGATAATCTCGATATCCGCTTCGTCGCCCAATACGCGAGCCGCCATGTCCAGCAGCTTGAGGGAAAGATTCACGCCCACGCTGAAGTTTGCGGCAAAGACGATTGGAATATCCTTGCCCGCCTGAGCCAGCAACTGCTTCTGCTCAACCGTCAAACCGGTGGTACCGATCACCATCGCCTTGCCTGCCTTGCGACAGAACGCCAGGTTTTCCAGCATGACCTCCGGCAGCGTGAAATCGATCAACACGTCGAACTCGTCGGCCACCTGCGCCAGATGACCGGACAACGAAACGCCGATGCGGCCCAGCGAGGCCAATTCACCGGCGTCCGCACCGATCAACGTGCTGCCCGGGCGCACGATCGCCGCGGTCAGCCCGGACGCCGGCGAGCGCTGCTGCACGGCCTCGACCAATGTCTTGCCCATGCGCCCGGCAGCGCCCATTACGGCTATACGTCGCATACTCAATTCCTTACAGGTCGCCGAAGAAGCGCTTCACGCCATCGAAAAAGCCCGTGGTTTTCGGCGAGTGAGAGTCATCACCTTCCAACGAACTGCGGAACTCTTCCAGCAGCTCACGCTGACGGCGATTCAGGTTGACCGGCGTTTCTACCGCTACGCGACACATCAGGTCGCCCGCCCCACCGCCACGCACGGGCGCAACGCCCTTGCCACGGATACGGAACTGCTTGCCGGTCTGCGTGCCTTCGGGAATTTTGAGCTTGACCCGACCGTCCAGCGTCGGGATTTCCAGCTCGCCACCCAGGGCCGCGTCGACAAAACTGATCGGCACTTCACAGAACAGATGCTTGCCATCGCGCTGGAAGATCGAGTGCTCGCGCACATTGATCACCACGTACAGGTCGCCTGTAGGCCCACCTTGAGCACCCGCCTCCCCTTCACCCGACAGGCGAATGCGGTCACCGGTATCCACGCCCGCCGGCACCTTCACCGACAGCGTTTTGTACTCTTCGACACGACCTTCGCCATGGCACGAGTCGCATGGGTCGGAAATGATCTTGCCCTGGCCGTGGCAACGCGGGCAGGTCTGCTGCACCGAGAAGAAGCCCTGCTGCATCCGGACCTGGCCGATACCGCCGCAGGTCGGGCAAGTGATGGGCGAGGAGCCCTTCTTGGCACCCGAGCCGTCGCACGGCTTGCAGTTGACCAGCGTCGGCACACGGATATTGACGCTGGTGCCGCGCACGGCTTCTTCCAGGTTCAGTTCCAGGGTGTAGCGCAAGTCGCTGCCACGCTGGGCCCCGCCACGCTGACCACCCCGGCCACCGCCAAAGAAATCACTGAACACATCACCGAAGATATCGGAGAAATTCTGGCCGCCAAACCCGGCACCGCCGCCGCCCATGCTTGGGTCGACACCGGCATGACCGTACTGGTCGTAGGCCGCACGCTTGTTGGGATCAGACAGACATTCGTAGGCCTCATTGGCCTCTTTGAACATTTCTTCGGATTCTTTGCTATCCGGATTACGGTCCGGGTGGTGCTTCATCGCCAGGCGACGGTAAGCCTTTTTCAGGTCCGCCTCGCTGGAACCGCGCTCCACACCCAATACTTCGTAATAGTCACGCTTTGCCATAAGTCTTTGCACTCTTAAGGACGTTCAGCCAGACCCTCCTGAGCCTCGCCAAACTCGTTGAGCCCCAATGCAGGCCCGGACCCAACTCACGTCAATTCAACGATCCTGGTCATTACTGTTTTTTAGCCGGTCACCCGACCAAAAACGCGGTATTTACTGCTCGGAAAGCAGGAGCATTCCCGATCACACCGCCAGCATCCGAACGCTGTCGCATACTGTAAAAATTCGCATACCCCAGACACGCCAACGCGGGAGCAAGCTCCCGCGCGGCGACATCCTACCAGTCACCGCTTGAAAGCGGTCAACCGGACAACCCAATTACTTGTTGTCTTTGACTTCTTCGAACTCGGCATCGACAACGTCGTCGTGCTTGGCTTCAGGCTCTGCCTGTTGCGCTGCAGCGTCAGTTGGCTGACCTTGTTCGGCATACATTTTCTGAGCGACCGGCGCGGAGACTTTCGACAGCTCCTCGATTTTGCTCTCGATAGCCGCCTTGTCGTCGCCTTTCACGGCGGCTTCCAGGGCAACCACGGCAGCTTCAATCGCGGCTTTCTCTTCAGCAGTCACTTTGTCGCCAGCATCAGCGATCATTTTGCGCGTCGAGTGAACCAGCGCATCACCCTGGTTACGGGCACCGGCCAGCTCGGCAAACTTGGCGTCCGCATCAGCGTTGGCTTCAGCATCACGAATCATCTGTTGAATTTCTTCATCAGACAGGCCGGAGTTGGCCTTGATGGTGATCTTCTGCTCTTTGCCGGTCGCCTTGTCTTTCGCACCAACGTGCAGGATACCGTTGGCGTCGATGTCGAAAGTCACTTCGATCTGCGGCACGCCACGTGGAGCTGGTGGAATCTCGGCCAGGTCGAACTTGCCCAGGGACTTGTTCTGGGCAGCCTGCTTACGCTCGCCTTGCAGCACGTGAATGGTCACGGCGCCCTGGTTGTCGTCGGCAGTCGAGAACACCTGGGATTTCTTGGTAGGAATCGTGGTGTTTTTCTCGATCAGCGCGGTCATCACGCCACCCATGGTTTCGATACCCAGGGTCAGCGGGCTGACGTCCAGCAGCAACACGTCTTTGACGTCACCCGCCAATACCGCGCCCTGGATGGCAGCACCCATGGCAACCGCTTCGTCCGGGTTCACGTCTTTACGGGCTTCTTTACCGAAGAACTCGGTGACTTTCTGCTGCACCAGCGGCATACGGGTCTGGCCACCGACCAGAATCACGTCGTTGATCGAGCCAACGTCGATACCGGCGTCTTTCAGTGCGATGCGGCATGGTTCGATGGTGCGCTGAACCAGGTCTTCAACCAGTGCTTCCAACTTGGCGCGAGAGATCTTCACGTTCAAGTGCTTGGGACCGGTGGCATCTGCAGTGATGTACGGCAGGTTCACGTCGGTGGACATGCTCGAAGACAGTTCGATCTTGGCTTTCTCAGCGGCTTCTTTGAGGCGCTGCATTGCCAGCGGATCACCCTTGAGGTTCATGCCGCTTTCTTTCTTGAATTCGTCAACGAGGTAGTCGATCAGACGGATGTCGAAGTCTTCACCGCCCAGGAACGTGTCACCGTTGGTGGCCAACACTTCGAACTGGTGCTCGCCGTCAACTTCAGCGATCTCGATGACGGAGACGTCGAAAGTACCACCACCCAAGTCATAAACGATCACGGTGTGGTCGCCTTTGGCCTTGTCCATACCGTAGGCCAGGGCAGCTGCGGTAGGTTCGTTGATGATACGTTTTACGTCCAGGCCCGCGATGCGGCCGGCGTCTTTGGTCGCCTGGCGCTGGCTGTCGTTGAAGTAGGCCGGAACGGTGATCACCGCTTCGGTCACGGTCTCACCGAGGTAGTCTTCGGCAGTCTTCTTCATCTTTTTCAAGACTTCAGCCGAGATCTGCGGCGCGGACATCTTGTTGCCGTTGACTTCAACCCAGGCGTCACCATTGTCAGCCTTGGCGATTTTGTAAGGCACCATTTTGATGTCTTTCTGTACGACTTCTTCGTCGAACTTACGACCGATCAGACGCTTTACCGCGTACAGGGTATTGTGCGGGTTGGTAACGGCCTGACGCTTGGCCGACTGACCGACCAGGATCTCGCCGTCGTTGGCGTAAGCGATGATCGACGGCGTGGTACGCGCGCCTTCAGCGTTTTCGATAACTTTGGCCTTGCCGTTTTCCATGACCGAGACGCACGAGTTGGTGGTCCCCAGGTCGATACCGATAATTTTGCCCATGATTGACTCTCCCGAAACTTGAATTTGGTTGCCGCAGCAGTTGTGGCTAACTGCGGTAGCACTTAATCGCTTGACTTATAAATGGGGGCCTTGCGGCGGATTTCAAGCCTGCTCATCAATAGAAGGCGAAACGGGTGCGGGAGCTTTGCTCACCACCACCATCGCCGGGCGCAGCAAGCGACCGTTGAGCAGATAGCCCTTCTGGAATACCTTCAATACACTGTTGGGCTCCAGGTCGTGGCTTTCCTGCATCGCCATCGCCTGATGGTGCTCAGCGTTGAACGGCTCGCCGCCTTGCGGATCGATGGCTTCCAGCTGATAACGCTTCAGGGTGTCCTGGAACATTTTCAGGGTCAGTTCGATCCCCTCACGCATCGGGCGGATGTTTTCGTCATCCGGATTGGACAGTTCAAGGCCGCGCTCCAGACTGTCGATAATCGGCAGCAGGTCGTTGGCGAATTTTTCCAAGGCGAATTTGTGAGCCTTTTCGACGTCCTGCTCGGCACGGCGGCGGACGTTCTGCAGATCGGCGGCAACACGCAACGACTGATCCTGCGCTGCGGCCAATTGCTCTTCGAGCACTTGCACACGAGTCCCCAGCTCATCACCGGCGGCCGAATTGGCGTCTGGCGTTTGCGTATCCTGCGTCTGTTCGTCAGCCATAGATTTCTCCTTTCAAAATCATGCGCGAACTCAACTCGCGCTTCTGTTCCGGTATATGGGGCCACAATTTTCAGGTTCAAGGGTGCAGGCGCTACCAAAAGTCTTTCGTATGTCTCGGATCATTTCCTGCCTCTACATTCCTTATTGAGCTAAAAAAAACTTTCGATCAAGCAAATCGAGCTAAGCGTCAGGATTGTCAGCCACAAACAAAACACTGTATAAATAACCAGACCTAAAGCCTGGGAGCGACCTTCATGCTCGTGCACCTGTCCGTACATAACTACGCCATCGTTGAACATCTGGATCTCGAACTGGATCGCGGCATGAGCGTAATCACAGGCGAGACCGGCGCCGGCAAGTCGATCATGCTCGACGCCCTGGGCCTGACACTTGGGGACCGCGCCGACAGTGGCGTGGTACGCCCCGGCGCCGACAAGGCCGATATCCTGGCCACCTTCGACCTGGCGGATATTCCCGAGGCCGAGGCCTGGCTGGCCGAGCGCGACCTCAATAACGAGGGCCCGTGCATTCTGCGCCGGGTGATCACCGCCGAAGGACGCTCACGCGGCTACATCAACGGCACACCCTGCCCCCTTGGCGACTTGAAAGCCCTGGGTGAACTGCTGATTGATATCCACAGCCAGCATGAGCATCAGTCCCTGCTGAAAACCGATACCCATCGCCGTCTGCTCGATGAGTACGCCGGTGCCACCGAACTTGCCCGCCAGGTTCACCTTGCCGCCCAACGCTGGCGCCAGACGCGCCAGGAACTGGAACGCCTTTCCAACTCCGGCGACGAGCAACGCGCTCGCCACCAATTGCTCAGCTATCAACTCGAAGAACTTGAAAGCCTGGGCCTGGGCGAAAACGAACTCGAGCAGCTTGAACAGGAACACAAGAACCTGACCAACGCCGAGACGTTGCTGGGTATCTGTCGCCAGGTGATCGAGCAATGCAGCGAAAGTGATTCCGGCAATGTGCTTAACGCGCTGACAGCGAGCCTCAATCGCCTGTCCAGCGTGAATAACGCGTCCGGCTCACTGAGTGAAGCCACTACCCTGCTGACCAGCGCGCAGATCCAGGTAGAAGAAGCGGTGGGTGAGCTGAACCGCTTCCTGGATCATTTCGATGCCGACCCGGCGCGCCTGCAGGAAATAGAGGAGCGCCTGGACACCATCTACACCCTGGCGCGCAAACATCGCATCCAGCCAACCGAAGTGGCGGCAATGCAGCAAAAGCTGCTGGATGAAATCGAAACCCTGAACGCGAACGACGAGTCCATTGAGCGCCTCGGCGAAGAACTCGCCTCCTTCGCCCGTCATTATCAGGAAAAGGCTTGTGAGCTGAGCGACCTTCGCCAGCAGGCCGCTACCCGCCTGGCCGGTGCGGTGGAGCAGGAAATTCAGCGCCTGGGCATGCCCGGTGGCCGCTTCACTATCCAGTTGCACGCCAATACCAGCCACGAGCTGCAACCTCACGGACTGGAACAGGTGGAGCTGCTGGTCAGCGCCAACCCGGGGCAACCGCTCAAAGCCCTGGCAAAAGTCGCCTCCGGCGGCGAGCTTTCACGGATCAGCCTGGCGATTCAGGTCATTACTGCGCAAACCTCGCGTGTACCGACTCTGGTATTCGATGAAGTGGACGTAGGCATTGGCGGGCCGACCGCCGAGATTGTTGGTCAGTTGTTGCGACGCCTGGGCGATCGGGGCCAGGTACTGACGGTGACCCACTTACCGCAAGTGGCAGCTCAGGGGCATCAGCACTTGTTCGTGCACAAGGTGCGCGGCAGCGATGCGACGCGCACGGCAGTGTCCAAGCTGAACAAGTCGGAGCGCGTGGAAGAAGTGGCGCGGATGCTGGGCGGTATTGATTTGACCAAAGAGTCCCTGGCGCATGCGAAGAAGATGGTCGTAGCGGCGAAGGCCTGAAGCGAGCATTTTTCTTCTTATATAAAGCACGAAGGCGACCCTAGGGTCGCCTTCAATCGTTTTGCAGAGCGAATCTGCGTCGATTTTTACTTTTTCTTACGGATGTACAGCACCAGATTATGGTCGACCAAATCGAAGCCATGCTCCTCAGCGATCTTATGCTGCAGCGCTTCGATCTCAGGGCTGGTGAACTCGATAACCTCATTGGTATCCAGGTCAACCATATGGTCGTGGTGCCCGCCGTCGGCCAATTCAAACACTGCATGACCGCCGTCGAAATTATGACGAACCACCAGCCCTGCGGCTTCAAACTGGGTCAGGACACGGTAAACCGTGGCCAGGCCGACGTCCTCATTAGACTCCATCAGCGCCTTGTAAACGTCCTCGGCACTCATGTGGCGCTGCTCAGCAGAATCGAGCATTTGTAGAATCTTGACTCGGGGCAGAGTCACTTTGAGACCGGCTTTGCGTAGTTCGCTATTTTCAACCATGGTTAGCTTTCTCGCGGATGCTGCTTCGCAGCTTCTCTTAATACGGGTATGATCGGCGTTTACGTTGTCCCAGCCAAGATAGTGGAAGTCGCCCACCGATGCAAAACACCAAGCTCTTGCTAACCAGTTTCACCTTTGTGGGACTGCTCGCACTCGCCGGTTGTTCATTCCCCGGGGTTTACAAAATCGACATCCAGCAGGGCAATGTCGTCACGCAGGACATGATAGACCAGTTACGCCCGGGAATGACCCGACGGCAAGTACGGTTTATCATGGGTAACCCCCTGCTGACCGACACTTTCCATGCCGATCGCTGGGATTATCTCTACAGTCTCCAGCCTGGCGGCGGTGAGCGCCAGCAGGAGCGCGTCAGCGTCATTTTCAATGGCAATGACCAGCTTGTCAGCCTGTCCGGCGACTTCATGCCTGGCGTCAGCCGCGATGAAGCGCTGCTGGGCAAAGACAGCGGCACCAGCGTGACCGCCCCTGCTCAGGAAGCCGAGAAGCCGAAATCCGAGGTGCCGGCCAAGCCAGGCTCCTTACTGGACCAGATCCAGAAAGACGTCGATGGCGTGGAAACCGTGCCCGTCCCGACGCCACAGCCTCTGGACACCAGCCCGCAGTAACAAGGCAACACTCAACAAAAAGCCCGGCATGCCGGGCTTTTTGTTGTCTGGCCGATTTATCAACCTTGCTGCCTGGCCTTCGCCGCTTTGGCCGCACGCTGTCTGCGCACTTCCTTGGGATCTGCCAGCAACGGCCGGTAGATCTCAATTCGATCACCCGGCTGGACGACACGCACATCAGCGTCCGCAACCACCTTTCCGAAAATCCCCAACGGGCATTCGGCCAGCGCCGGCTGCGCAAACTGCTCAGCAATCCCCGACATGCGCACCGCCTCCCTCAGACTCGTGCCCATCGGGACCGTTAGCGCCAGTAAAACCTGGCGATCAACGGCGGCATACACCACTTCAATATCAACCATGCAGTTGCTTGGCCCGCTCACAGAACGCATCCACCAGCGTATTCGCCGCCTGATTGAACAAAGGCCCTAATGTCGCCCTGATAATCGGTCCTGCGTAGTCGAAGGATAAATCCAGGCTGATCTTGCAGGCCTTGTCCGTCAGCGCCTTGAATACCCAGACTCCATGCAACTGGGTGAACGGCCCTTCCTGCAAATTCATCTCGATGGATTTTCCAGGCACCAGCACATTGCGCGTAACAAAATGCTGGCTAAGTCCACCCTTGGCTACGCCGACGCTGGCAACCATGTACGCGTCACCACTCTCCAAAACCTCGGCAGTGGAGCACCACGGCAAAAATTCCGGGTAACGCGCCACGTCGTTGACCAGGTCATAGAGCGCCTGCGCGGGGTATGGCAGCAGGGCCGAACGTTGAATATGCGTCGTCATGTGAGCGTTACTTCCACAGCTGAGCGGGCAAACATCGCGAAACAACAGCCTGATCCGCGAGAGAAAAAAACCAAAGAACTGCCCGCATTGTCCGGGATTCGTCCAACACGCTCAAGCACGCAGGTTGACCGTAGCCGACACGCTCGCAACTCCCTATAATGCCGCCCCTATGGCTAAACAAAAGAAACACCCCACAGGGACCATCGCGCAAAATAAAAAAGCGCGACACGATTACTTCATCGAACATCGGTTCGAGGCTGGTCTGGTCCTGGCCGGCTGGGAAGTAAAAAGTCTGCGTGCCAGCAAGCTGCAGCTGGTCGACAGCTATGTGCTGCTCAAGGATGGCGAGGCGTGGCTGCTGGGCAGTCATATCACCCCGCTGACCACCGCGAGCACCCACGTGATTGCCGACCCGGTGCGCACGCGCAAGCTGCTGCTCAATGCCCGCGAGCTGGAAAAACTCGCTGCGGCAGTGCAACAGAAAGGCTACGCGTGCATCTGCTTGTCCTGGTACTGGAGCAAGCATCTGGTCAAGTGCGAAATTGCGCTGGGCAAAGGCAAGAAGGAATACGACAAACGCGATACCGAACGCGAGCGCGACTCCAATCGCGAATTGCATCGCGCTGTGCGTAACAAGGGCAAGGAAGACTAACCTTGCGACGATGTAGCGTCGGGCGGCTCGCCCGACGCTACATGCCTTTCCGTCGCTCCGCCCGGGCTACGCGCTGAACCTCCTGACGAACCTCCTCCAGCACTTCCTGCACATACAGCAGGTGACGTGTTGAAATCTCCCGCGCCTGCTCGGCCCGCCCTTCAATAATGGCCAGGTACAGATCGCGATGCTGGCTGATCAGCATGTCGCGGGTCTCGGTGCGCTGCTGATACATGCCGCCAATGTTTGTCACCACGTTGCGCTTGAGCAGATCAAACAACCCGCGAATGGTGTGCAGCAACACGGCGTTATGACTGGCTTCGGCAATAGCCAGGTGAAACCGCGCATCGGCCGCGCCCTCCTCCACTCGACTCACCTCATCGACCCGCGCATAGCAATCCTGCAACGCTTCGAACGCCGCCGTCAGCCGTTCACGGTCCACTTCGGTTGCGCGTAACGCCGCGTAATAAGCACAGGAAGCCTCAAGCGTCTGGCGAAACTCCAACAGATCCCGCTGCGCTTCCGGATTGTTTTCCAGCAGATGCAAAAGAGGGTCGCTGAAGGTCGACCCCAGGGATTCCACCACATAGTTGCCGCCACCCTGACGACTGACCAACAACCCTTTGGCCGCCAGCTTCTGGATGGCTTCGCGCAGCGACGGGCGCGATACGCCAAACTGTTCAGCCAATGCGCGCTCGGCCGGCAAGCGCTCGCCCGACTTGAGCGTGCCCTCGAGGATCATGCTCTCGAGCTGCTCGACGATATCGTCAGACAAACGGCGCTGACGCACCTGATCAAACCCCATACCCACTCTCCACCATCCCGACCACGCGCCGGGGCTTCTATTCTGGCCTATCGCCGCGCTCCCGGCACCTATCAGAACGCCTCGGATTTTCCCGATCAGAACGCCGCACGCCCACCTGTACGACCAAAGTTTCGCGAGCGGCAAATTGACACACCCCTGCCAAGCCTCTTAATCTAGCCCACAGCGACTGTAAATTGGTATTACCAATTATCCACAGCGTACAAACAACAACAATCAGGGGCCACCCCATATGCAAACCTGGCAACAGCTCTACAGCCCACTCGGCAGTCTCGGCGTGTCCGCACTGGCCGCCGTTATCCCCATCGTATTTTTCTTCCTGGCCCTGGCTGTATTCCGCCTTAAGGGCCACGTGGCCGGCAGCATTACCCTCGCGCTGTCGATCCTCGTGGCCATCTTCGCCTTCCAGATGCCGGTGGACATGGCCCTGGCCGCCGCCGGCTACGGCTTCGCCTATGGTTTGTGGCCGATTGCGTGGATCATCGTGGCGGCGGTATTTCTCTACAAGTTGACGGTCAAGAGCGGTCAGTTCGAGGTAATCCGCAGCTCGGTCCTGTCGATTACCGACGACCAGCGCTTGCAGGTACTGCTGATCGGCTTCTGCTTCGGAGCGTTCCTCGAAGGGGCGGCCGGTTTCGGCGCACCCGTGGCCATTACCGCCGCGCTGTTGGTCGGCCTGGGTTTCAACCCGCTCTACGCGGCCGGCCTGTGCCTGATTGCCAACACCGCCCCGGTCGCCTTTGGTGCGCTGGGTATCCCCATCATTGTGGCAGGCCAGGTCACCGGCATCGACGCCTTCAAGATCGGCGCCATGACCGGCCGCCAACTGCCCCTGTTGTCGCTGTTCGTGCCGTTCTGGCTGGTGTTCATGATGGACGGCCTGCGCGGCGTCCGCGAAACCTGGCCGGCAGCCCTGGTGGCGGGCCTGAGCTTTGCCGTCACCCAGTACTTCACATCCAACTTCATCGGCCCGGAACTGCCCGACATCACCTCGGCACTGGCCAGCCTGATTGCCCTGACCTTGTTCCTCAAAGTCTGGCAACCCAAGCGCAGCGCCGGCGCGCAGATTGCCGGCGCCACCTCGGGCACGGCGGTTACCGCCAGCGCCGGCGGCTTCGGCTTGCCCCGCAACACGATTGTTTCGCCGTACAGCCTGGGGCAGATTTTCAAGGCATGGTCGCCCTTCCTGATCCTCACCGTGCTGGTGACCATCTGGACCCTCAAGCCCTTCAAGGCAATGTTCGCCGCGGGCGGCTCGATGTACAGCTGGGTGTTCAATTTCGCGATCCCGCACCTGGACCAACTGGTGATCAAAGTCGCGCCGATCGTCACCACCCCCACCGCCCTACCGGCCGTGTTCAAGCTGGACCCGATTTCAGCAACCGGCACCGCGATTTTCTTCTCCGCGCTGATCTCGATGGCGGTCCTGAAAATAGACCTCAAGACTGGTCTTACCACTTTAAAAGAGACCTTCTACGAGCTACGCTGGCCGATCCTGTCCATCGGCATGGTGCTGGCCTTCGCCTTTGTTACCAACTACTCGGGCATGTCCTCGACCATGGCGCTGGTGCTGGCCGGCACCGGCGCGGCCTTCCCGTTTTTCTCACCGTTCCTCGGCTGGCTCGGCGTTTTCCTGACAGGCTCGGACACCTCGTCCAATGCACTGTTCAGCTCGTTGCAAGCCACCACCGCCCACCAGATCGGCGTCAACGACACTTTGCTGGTGGCGGCGAATACCAGTGGCGGCGTGACCGGCAAAATGATTTCGCCGCAATCGATCGCCGTGGCCTGTGCCGCGACCGGCTTGGTCGGCAAGGAATCCGACCTGTTCCGCTTTACCCTTAAACACAGCCTGTTCTTCGCCACGATCGTCGGGCTGATCACCCTGGCACAGGCGTATTGGTTCACCGGTATGCTGGTGCACTGAGACCTGCACGCAATAGGGTAAGAATCGACGCCGGACAACGGTTCCGGCGTCAGCTATTTCTGGAGGACCGATGAGCCTGCCTGCCGCATTCCTGAGCGACGTCGCACAACTGATCCCGAAGGATCGGCGTTTTGACGATCCACTTTCCACCCTCGCCTTCGGCACCGATGCCAGCTTTTACCGATTGATCCCACAGTTGGTGATACGCGTGGAGTCGGAAGACGAAGTCGTCACGCTGCTGCAACTGGCCCAGCGCGACCGCGTCGCCGTGACCTTTCGCGCGGCGGGCACCAGCTTGTCCGGCCAGGCCATCAGCGACTCGGTGCTGATCGTGCTGGGTGATCAGTGGAATGGCCGCGAAATTCGCGGGCAAGGTCTGCAGATCCGCCTGCAACCCGGCGTCATCGGCGCTCAGGCCAATGCCTGGCTGGCGCCATTCGGGCGCAAGATCGGGCCGGACCCGGCGTCCATCAACGCCTGCAAGATAGGCGGCATCGTCGCCAACAACGCCAGCGGCATGTGCTGCGGCACGGCGCAAAATACCTACCACACCCTGGCAGGCATTCGCCTGGTCCTGGCCGATGGCAGCCGCCTGGACACCGAAGACCCCGCCAGCATCCAGGCCTTCCGCCACACCCATGGCGAGCTGCTAGAACGCCTGGCCACACTGGGCCGCGAGACGCGGGCAAACGCCGAACTGGCGGCAAAGATCCGCCACAAATACCGTCTGAAAAATACCACCGGCCTGTCACTGAACGCCCTGGTGGATTTCGATGACCCGCTGGATATCCTTAGCCATTTGCTGGTGGGGTCTGAGGGCACGCTGGGGTTTATCAGCGCCGTGACCTACGACACGGTGATCGATCATCCGAATAAAGCCTCGGCACTCATCGTATTCCCGGACGTCGAAACCTGCTGCAACGCGGTCACCGTGCTGAAAACCCAACCGGTATCGGCGGTTGAGCTGCTGGACCGGCGCAGCCTGCGCTCGGTACAGAACAAACCGGGTATGCCGGCGTTCGTACAGCAACTATCGGAAAATGCCTGCGCGCTGCTGATCGAGTCCCGCGCCGCCACTTCCTCGTTACTGCATGAACAACTGGCGCTGATCATGGCCTCCCTCGCCTCTTTTGCGGTGGAGAAACAGGTCGACTTCACCGAAGACCCGCTGGAAAACGCCCGGCTCTGGGCCATCCGCAAGGACACCTTCCCCGCCGTAGGCGCCGTGCGCAAAACCGGCACTACCGTGATCATCGAGGACATCACCTTCCCGGTCGAGCAACTGGCGCTTGGCGTCAACCGCTTGATCGAACTGTTCGACAAACACCACTACGACGAAGCCATCCTTTTCGGACACGCCCTGGAAGGCAATCTGCACTTCGTCTTCACCCAAGGCTTCAATAGCGCGGAAGAAGTCGCACGCTATCAAGCGTTCATGGACGACGTTGCGCAGTTGGTGGCGGTTGAGTTCGGTGGCTCGTTGAAAGCCGAACACGGCACCGGCCGCAATATGGCGCCGTTTGTCGAACTGGAATGGGGCCGCGATGCCTACCAACTGATGTGGCAGCTCAAGCGCCTGCTCGACCCCAACGGCATCCTCAACCCGGACGTGGTGCTCAGCGAAGACCCGCAGATTCACCTCAAACACCTCAAGCCCCTGCCCGCCGCCGATGAGCTTGTGGATAAGTGCATCGAATGCGGGTTCTGCGAGCCGGTATGCCCGTCGAAAGGTCTGACCCTGAGCCCGCGCCAACGCATCGTGATCTGGCGCGACATCCAGGCCAAACAACGCGCCGGCGTCGATACCACCGAACTGGAAGCGGCCTACCGCTACCAAGGCATCGACACCTGCGCCGCGACCGGCCTCTGCGCCCAACGCTGCCCTGTAGGCATCAATACCGGCGACCTGGTGAAAAAGCTGCGCAGCCGCGACGCCGACCGTACGAAAACCGCCGACTGGCTCGCCACCCATTTCGCCACCGCGCTGCAAGGCGCGCGTTTTACCCTGCATGTCGCCAACGGCGCGCGCATGCTGCTGGGCGCCCCACGCCTGGCGAAGTTATCGGCCACCGTCACCCGACTGTCCAAGGGACAAGTCCCGCAGTGGACCAACGCCATGCCACAACCGGAAAAAGCCATTCGCTTCAGCCCGGCCGTCACCGACGAGCGACCCCGGGTGGTCTACCTGGCGGCGTGCGTCTCACGCGCCATGGGCCCGGCGGCGGGGGATAAAGAGCAGATGTCGCTGTACGACAAAACCCGTGGCCTGCTGGAAAAAGCCGGTTACCAGGTCGTCTTTCCCGACCACCAGGACAATCTGTGCTGCGGCCAGCCCTTCGCCTCCAAAGGCTACGCCGAACAGGCCGAACACAAGCGCCAGGAACTGATCGGCGCCCTGCTCCACGCCAGCCGTGGCGGCCTCGACCCGATCTATTGCGACACCAGCCCGTGCACCCTGCGCCTGACGCAAGACCTGTGCGAGACACGCCTGGACCTCTACGACCCGGTGCGCTTTATCCGCACCCACCTCATGGACCGCCTCGACTTCACGCCGCAGGAAGCGCCCATTGCCGTCCACGTCACCTGCAGCACCCAGCACCTGGGCGAAAGCCAGGCGCTGATCGACCTCGCCCGACGCTGCGCCAGGACCGTCGTCATCCCCGAAGGCATTCACTGCTGCGGCTTCGCCGGCGACAAAGGCTTCACCACCCCGGAACTCAACGCCCACTCACTGCGCACCCTCAAGGACGCGGTGCAACACTGCAGCGAAGGCATCTCCACCAGCCGCACCTGCGAGATCGGCTTGAGCCAGCACGGCGGCATCGACTATCACGGGCTGGTCTACCTCGTGGACCGCGTCACCCAGGCCCGCGCCCATTAACCCCGCAAAATAAAACAGAACCCCGGCGCGCCGGCGTAGTCATCTGCATAGGCCTCGACAAGCGAGGCCTATCAGTGATGTCGCTGGCAGGCCCTCAACGCCAGCAGCGTCGAGCCCTTTTGCGCAAGGAGATACCCTATGAAGCGTTCCGCTCTTGCTGGCTTGTTCATCACCGCTGCGATGCTGGCATCCCCCGCCTTTGCGGCCGGTGATAAAGACCTCTGCGAGATCAATCTGGACAAAATCAACAACGGCAAAGCCCTGCTGTCCACCGACACCAGTGGCAAAAGCGGCGAAATCGACACCGCCGTCGCCCAAGCCAAGGCAGCCAGCGCCGCCGGTGACCACAAGAAGTGCATCGAAATCACCTCCAAGGCCCTGCAAGACCTGCAGAACAGCGAGAAAGGCGGTCAGTAAGCGATAGGGCCGACCTTCGGGTTGGCCTTTCCTGAAGGTTTGGCGTACACTACACAAGCTTGTCACTCACTAGAAACAACGAGTTACAAGCACGGGGCCGTTTAGGATTCGACGCCGGTCGCGAAACTTTAGGTGCATGCCGAGTTGGTAACAGAACTCGTAAATCCACTGTTGCAACTTCTTATAGTTGCCAATGACGAAAACTACGGCCAGGAATTCGCTCTCGCTGCGTAAGCAGCCTTAGCCCTGAGCTTCTGGTACCTTCGGGTCCAGCAATCACCAGGGGATGTCTGTAAACCCAAAGTGATTGTCATATAGAACAGAATCGCCGTGCAGTACGTTGTGGACGAAGCGGCTAAAACTTACACAACTCGCCCAAAGCACCCTGCCCTTCGGGTCGCTGAGGGTTAACTTAATAGAAACGGCTACGCATGTAGTACCGACAGCGGAGTACTGGCGGACGGGGGTTCAAATCCCCCCGGCTCCACCACTTCATCATCTAAAGACGTCCACGGACGTCTTTTTTTGTGCCTGGAATCCAATCATACGGGGGTTTAACGCTTCTTGGACTTTTGAGGACTCTGTGTTCAACGCGCTTTGCAGTGCTGGAAGCAATGCACATCAATCTGCTGCCGTTTTACGATCTCTGACGCAGCTAACGTAATCGGCTACAACGACAGCGGATAAGTTCTCCCGTCAAGTTGTAAACCTAAATGCCCTGAGTTGCCAGCGCCGAGGCAACCAACACCGATTGCGCGGCAAGCGCCTGGGGCACGCCGATGACCTCGGCCATGCACTCCAACGCTGGCCCAAGAATCCCGCTCAGTGCCTGGACTGGATAAGGCTGGGCCACGGTACTCGACTCAATCAGTGGTCGAGGTGGTCGTGGTAGTTCAAGCTTCGAATCTAATTGCTGCATGGCCCTCTCCTCGTTCATTGCTGGCTGTCCCCACGTAGTCCCGCCACGGTTGTTGGGTGTTATCAGGGACCAAGGCCTCTGCAGCCTGTGAGGTTTTCACTTGTGCGGAACGAACTGCTCCTTACGACCGAGAGCAAGGGCATGAACCCATGAACCTGACCTCCTTAGACGCATCTGAAGATGCGGGCGGGGGGAGGCTATGCCGAGTGACGAGTTCGGCACCTAGAGATCTTGGGCGGGAGAAGAAGTCAGACCGCTAGGACAGGTGCTGTACGAATTGGCCTGCGCCAATCAATGCCTTCCAACAGCATCGATAACTGCGCCGCCGTCAGCGACACGCTGCCGCGGGTTGCTTGCGGCCAGACGAAGCGACCTTGTTCCAGGCGTTTGCAGAACAGGCACAAACCGTCGCCGTCCCACCACAGCAACTTGATCCGATCACCGCGTCGTCCGCGAAAGGCAAAGATCTGGCCGCAGAAGGGATCGGCTTCCAGCTGTGTCTGTACCAATGCTGCCAATCCGTCGAAGCCTCGGAGCATATCGGTGACGCCGGCGGCGATCCAGATACGGGTTCCAGCGGGAGGAGAAATCATCGCAGCAACTGCTGCAAGGTCTGCGGGTCAGGGGAGCCGGTGATGCGTAGCGTGGCTTTTCCTGCTTCTATCACGATCCCGGAATGGGATTTTTGCGGCAGCGCCGCTGCTGACGGCAAGTCGATAGGTGCTTTGATCACCTCGACTGACAAGAACGTTGCGCTCACACCGACCGGGCCGAATGCGCCGTCCTGATATTGCTGCCGCCAACGAAAAACTATGTTGGCATTGACGTAATGCTCGCGAACGATCATCGACACTGAGGCGCCGGGTTGATATGAGGCTTCGACGACTTTGCGCTTGAATACGGATGGAAATTCGGGCGGCGACCGGAGCGACGAACGGGAGCTATATCCAAGATGGTGCCCACTAGAAATGGTGTCCACTATCTTGGCTAATTTGGAGAACGGTAAGGAGTGGGTGCTGATCGGACGGTTACGCTCAAAGGGGCGCTTTGAAGGGTTCACATCCATCTTTAGTCTAGCCGTCGAAGAATAGGCTTCGCCTGCCATCGGAGGAGGTGGGCTCTGTGTGGCATGATGGAACAAACTAAGCGACCTGCTAGGTCAATCCAAACCTTTACATATGCTGTTGCCGGAACACTAAAGGGCGCTCAAGCCCTGGTATTTATGGGCTTGAGCGCATATCTTTTTTACAGCGGCACGCCAGAGGCATGTCGTTAATCGAAGCAACAATTAGAATACGACGTCCTGAATTGTTCCGCTTTCGAACCTTATATTGCAGCTAACCTCTTCAATGGAGTCGAATTTCGGATTATCGTATTGATAACTATGCTCTCTGGAGTTATAGCTGAACGTCGCGGTGCCGTTTGACGCTTTATAACGACGAACTCTATAGTTTCCTTTTAGGAATTGAGCTTGAGCCTGGGGTTGCAGTGGCTTCAAAGTATCGTTCGGACCAGCATTTTTTCTTTCTTGCACTGCTTTGGCTTTTTGACGACAAGAGTCTGCAACGACGATCTTGTGTTTTTCGAGAATGGCGCTGGTGTGACGTGGATCCATATGATCATTTGAACCGAAACCAAATGAATTAATGATCGCTTCCGCCGTTTGTATCGCTCGTTCAAAGCCGCTATTAATTTTAGTAATCATATCCTTGACATGGTCGTCAGTTGTCTTTTTTTCTGGACTTAGATCAATATGGAGTAGTTTCTTAACTAGAAGCGCAACGTGGTAACTCCATTTGGACATTCGGCGTCTTGCGCAGTGCTCCTTGGATTTTGAAAAAATCAAATGGGATACGAAGTATAGCGCTGGGTGATGACTTTCATTAAAAAGAAGGCTGCTTGCTTCGTTATTGTAGTCTCTAAGCAGTTGACCATAATAAAAGTGGACTTTATGAGGCTCCTCGAGCGCTATGGATATGAATGATTTGATTAATAGAGGTGCTGACACTGTTTCGCTCAGTAGTATCGTATCATCTTCATCATATTGATGAGGTCGCCGCGCATAAAAAATTCGGTGCCCTTGTGTATTCATCGCTGCGAAGAAGTCTTCAAGTCGCTTGTGGTATGGCTTGATGGTTGCGAATGCCTCCTTCATCACCACCGACTGGCTGTTGGTGGCTTTAATGACACTGCTAGATAATTCAATGTCATCAGTTTCAATAAGCTTGATCGTGACGTACATGTCATCCGTTATATGCTCTCTGTTTTCAAAAAGAACGTGGCTCGTCTGACATCCGTTAACGATTTGGAACCCCGATATCTTAAAAACATCTCCAGAAGGTACCACCTTTTTTGCGACAACTGTTACGCCATTATTAAGAACAGAAAACAAATTTCTCTGGGCGTCACTTTTTATTGTTTCGGCAATATCAGCATTTACTTGATTTGCGCTACCGAGATAGTCGCGAACGTTGTCGTAAAATACACCCTTGTTAATACTCCCACTTTGATTTTTAATAAATTCTACGTAGTCCTTACACTTAGAGACACCCAGGTATGCCGCCGTAGCCAAGGACAACTTAGGCAATGCAACATGGCGCTGAAACATCAAAGGCTTAGTGATTCTGTTTAATGTCTCCTTGTAAAGATTTTGTAGTTCGACAGCCCCAATCAATTTACTCTCGACAGATGAGAACATATACTTCAAGTTTTCGATCTCGCTGACCGTAGCTTGTACTTGAGGTAGAAAATCCTTGTCAGGAAATTTTCCGTCGCCGGTGTAAACATATTTCATTGTTAATGTCGGATCACAACGAAATTTTCCGGCTTTATCGTAGATGAATTGCTTGATTGCATATGCTTCTTTAAGCTCTACTGGCTGATCTTCTAATTTGCCAGTGAAAAATATTTTAACAGCTTGCAGAAACTTAAGATAATCACCCAAATCCACGCTAGATGAGGTTTTAGCTTGGATAAATGTAAAGCTTGTATCGAATATCCCTGTAGTAAGCGGGACAGCTGAGTTGACGCTATAAACCAGGACGTCGTTAATTGCAATCGCTACCGAGTCAACCCCAATGCAATTACCTGTGCTTAGGGCGTCAGGCTCAAATGTGTCGTTGTAATCATTGGCTAGCAATGAATAAACTACGAATTGTTCAAAGCGGAGGCTATCGCTATCAGTTAGAGAGTTTTTAGTTGAGAATTCTTTAAGCATGCTTTGCAGTGTGATGTTGTTCATGCAAATCCTTGGCATTGTTATGAACTGTTTGAGGCTTAGGGGATGTCTAAATTAGTAGTCCAGGAGGATTACCGCTTCAGAGAGAAGAAGCGCAGAGAATTCAGCCCTGACTGGATTCTAACTGATGGCCATTGGCTATGCATACCCCGCAGCTTGTGAGGCTAGGTATCATCGCTATACATCATCTCACCAACCAGATTCCGTTTTTCGTGGCGCCCGCGAACGTCCGTTTTGGATCGAGTAGCGACCACCACTCTTTCTGACTGATTCCACCCTTGTACTCTCTCAACATGGAGGACGAGCCATGAACATTATTGCTAAACACAGCCAACAGCCTTGGCACAAGGGAAAGCTTGTCGGGCAGAAAGCCCCGCTGCGAGTAAGAGATATCTGGGCCATTCGGGTCAGACTCCAGCTCGCGGAGAAGACACGTGATTTGGCGCTCTTCACTTGGCTATCGACAGCAAGCTGCGTGCTTGTGACTTAACCACGCTGCGAGCTCGAGACATAGCCCATGGCGAGTATGTCTCGTCACGGGCCATCGTGATGCAGCAGAAAACTCAGCACCCTGTGCAATTCGAAATCACTGAGCAAACTCGAACGGTTTTGGAGGCGAGGATGCATCAGGCGCACCTCCGCAGCGAGGACTGCTTGTTTCCAACTAGATAGCTGGGAATCGAGGTCGATGATGCCTTGGAAATGGCGGAACAAACGGAGGTCTGACCATCCATAGTGACGGTCGATGTTTCACCGTTGCTATCCGACCCAATGTTGCCAATCACAAAAGACCAACATCCTGGTTCAGCTGCGGAACGCGAAGCGATCCGCCTGCTGCAAACCACTGTTAGACGATGTCATCTCCCTCCCTTTCTCCGGTTGTCCTCAAGGCACAGCATCTGACAGTTGACCGCTTCTGTCTTGCCACCCTCGTGCCATGGCTTGATGTGGTCTGCCTCCATCTCTTCGATGGTGAAGGTTTTGGCGCAGTCAGGACACACACCCTTCTGCCGCTCAAACGCTGAACGGCGCATCCTCTCATCGAACTGGCGGATGTTGAGATGCTTCTCCTTGCCATTCAACACGTAGTGATAGACGCCGCGATAGTTCGTCACATCCGGGTCTTGCAGGAGGGCTGAGATGCGATCCTCGAGCTCGACAGGGTCGAGAGACACGTCCTTGTAAACGTTGTAGAGCTCACCCCACGGTTGTCCCTTCATTTCTTTATTACGCGCCACCGGAAAGGTTGCCCTTACCCATGCAACGACGTTTTGGAAGTACACCCACAACTCGTTTGCCTTGGATTTGTGTTGGTGTTTCCCCATATACGCCGCAATGTTGCCGCCGCTGATCCAGTCTAGGACATTTTCGAGATAGTCCTGGCGGATGGGCGATCCACTCATGAGCTCGCTTCCGATTTGGTAAGCGGGACAAGCGGTCTTGCTGAAATGTTTCTTGGCGTCCGACAACCACGGACCCGCGTAAGTCGCGTTGCGGAGTTCCTGTTTAGTTAATACCTTGCCAGCGATATTGATGGTCTCAAACCAGGCCAGCCTTTCACTATCTGTCCCCTCGCAAAAATAAACCATTAACTCATAGTTGAGGATTTGCTCCTGCTGGTCATTTGTGAGGTTATGGAAGTAGAGGTCGTTCCATGTAAACTCTCCATCCACGTACTGGCAAATCGAGATCGTGCGTTGCTGCCCGTCGATTACTTCAAAGGTGTTGTCGTCGCGAACGGACCAATACATGACGTTGAGAGGAAAATTTTGGGTCAGTGTGTCTATGACCTTGTTGCGCTCCTTGGCGTCATATACGAACTCGCGCTGGTATGGCGGGCGGATATCAAGTTTACCGCTATAACCGCGAACGCCGCCCTCCGCGTCGTCGAAGTAGCCTTCATACAAGTCGCGAACGAGGATCTTCTTGAGTTCGATTTCCATCAGGCTTCAATCTTCTTGTTGCGGATGAGGATACGAGGATAGGTTTGAGTAAAGAACTCATCGCCCACCTTGTAGTAGGTCTTACCAAGGGGAGGGGTCGCCACCTTGATCACTGCGCCATCGTTCAGTTTACCCACGCGACTAATCTTGCCATTCGCGCTCAGCTGTTCTTGCTGTGGATACGTTTTGGTCGCCAAACCGAACCACGTTTTAGTAATGCCGACAATCTCAAACTGGTCAGGATTGTGTTTCGCGAAAAACCCGGGAGTAACACCCATGACGCCTTCGTAATCCTTGGGAATGTTAGCGACTGTACCGACCTCTATGGCGTCAAAGTTGTCATAGGCGGGATATTCGTCAGAGTTGAAGGTTTTGAAGAGAATCATATCTTCGTGGCGCTTTCGGTAGTCCAAGTTCGTGAACCAGCACATATTTCCGAAGCTGCGCCACTTTTGCCCCGTTTCGTCTACCCAGAACCGCGTTGCGCGCTCCGTATAATGGTCCGGAACCTTGAAACTCATATCCCCACTATTAGCACCTAACCATAATTTCTCTTCCTTGAGCAGCGGAAAGATCTCCTTCAGGGTAATTGCATTCTGGTTTCCAAGAATGATGAACTTCTTATCATACTCGATAAGTTGCGCGATGTACTCTCGGAAGAGGGAGAACGGGGGATTGGTGACCACGATGTCCGCTTGTTTCAAAAGTTCGATGGATTCCGCGCTGCGAAAATCTCCATCACCATCTAAGAAGTTGACATGTATCTCATCGTCTCCCGGAATGCGGTCACCGTCCTTATCACCTTCGTACTCTAGGACGATCGCACGATCACTTTCATGCTCACTGAAGAGGTCACGCTTCTGATTTCTGTAGCAGGTTGCTATTAACTTCTTGAGACCAAATTTCTCGAAGTTGAAGGAGAAGAAATGGAAGAAGGCACTGACCCTTGGATCATCGCAGTTGAGATAGACGACCTTGCCCTTGAAATGGCTCCGGTAGTGCTTGAGTTCGCGCTCGACGTCTTCTCGCTGAGTGTAAAACTCATCCTCCTTATTCGCCTTCGCCCTGCTCAGGCTTGCGTTCTGCGTCTCTACAACCATCCTGCTGTTCCTTGCGTCTGCCATCGGGCTTCGGACATATCGTTATCTAAATACTATTGTGCAACATCACTGTCGAAAGGATTACGACAGCCGCCGGGAGTAATGCGACATTGATAACAAGCCTAGGCTGCTTGATCAGGTCGCCAGAAAATTCTGGCTCGAACACTACTCGATTCGCACTGCGCAAGTCCATTGCCAATGACCGCTTTTGGCCGATTCTGTTAAAAAAGTCGGACGCGGTTCTCAGGGCAGAAGAGTAAGTGCATGAGATTAAAATCTTAAATGGCCGCACAGGCATTCGGACACCGATTTCACGTAGCCGCGCGAAAAACAGGCTCCTTCACCGCTCAGCATCCGGGCAATCCGAGAGAACCGACTTTTTCAACAGAATCGGCCGGGTTCTGCCGTTCACCACCTTCAGCCTCCTATCAAGCGCAACCTGTATCCCGAGAGCGGCAGGAAGATCACCCCCTAATCAAAGATGAGAAGCAAAGGCGTAAAATCGATTACAAGCGCCAGACCAGAGCGTGGATATCTCGTGGGGTATTCCAGTTGGTATTCCAATCAAAACTAAAAAATAAATTTATCTTAAATAATCAATGCCATAGGATGCCAATTCAGATTACCCCGGCAATTCGAAGCATCAACAAAACCCGCCTAGCGCGGATTTTGTTGTTTCTGAGGCTCAAAAAGCCCTGCTGGCAAACCTTCAGAATTTTCCCACAAAAACTCGCGCCACCCATGAACTCCCCCTCCCCCCCCCCCACCCCGCTAACCTCCCCCAGTCGCTGCAAAATCAGCGACCGGGTTTAGCAGCTCGGTTAATATCAAGGCCTGCAACGCCACCTTCCATTCAAGCGATGCTTTCAGCATCCGCTGGATTGCGTTATGGCGGCTGTGCGTGGGGCACCTTCGGGTGCGCTGGGTTCCTTGATTCCTGGTCTGCTAACCCGCGTACAGTCGCCACCCTTTTCGTTTAGCAGCGATGTCTGGCGACTCCACTAATCAAGGAGTTTCAGTCATGAAAAAGATCACCCCCAATCCCCCAACAACCCTTTTCACCCTCGCCCCAGGCATCCCCGCCGAAACCCTGCTGGTCCAAGCCAGTGAAACCCTCGCCTCCCTGAACGTCATGACCACCGATCTGGCCTTTGAACTGGAAGGCTCACACCGCCACAAACTGCTGGCGGCTCAGCAACTGGTTGTGCTGGGTGAGTTGTTGCTGGAGCGGATGCTGGAAACTCAGGTATTCACTATGCAGACACCTGGCGAGAATCCATAGAAACCGACAGCACGATCACTCCGTACCTGCGGCGAGCGAGGCGCCCTCGCCACAGGTCGGAATCGAACCTTTAACTGACCAAGCCCTTCATCACCCACTACCGCGCCTCCCCCTAAAAACCATCAGCCTCACCCCATAGACCCCGTCGATCACCCAGTTGCTAATACTGATTAGACGTACGCTCAAAACAACTCTAGCCTCGCGTAGATAACGCGCCCATTAAAGCGCCAGGGTTATGCGCCCGACGCCGCCGCCGAGGTTTCTCATGACCGATCAAATCCTGATGGATAGCTTTTCGCGCCGGGTCGACTACCTCAGGATGTCCGTCACTGACCGTTGCGATTTCCGTTGTGTGTATTGCATGGCCGAGGACATGGAGTTCCTGCCGCGCCAGCAGATTCTGTCGCTGGAAGAGCTGTATCAACTGGCACACAGTTTCGTCGCGCTGGGTACGCGCAAGATCCGTCTGACCGGCGGCGAGCCCTTGGTTCGTCAGGGCGTGGTTGAGCTGTGCCAACGCATCGCCGCGCTCCCCGGTCTGCGCGAGTTGTGCATGACCACCAATGGCTCGCAGCTGGGCAAGCTCGCCGCGCCGTTGTTCGATGCCGGGCTCAAGCGCTTGAATATCAGCCTCGACAGCCTGGACCCCACGCGCTTTCGTGAACTGACGCGCACCGGTGATCTGGCCAAGGTAATCGCCGGTATCGATGCCGCGAATGCTGCGGGGTTTGAGCACACCAAGCTCAATTGTGTGGTGATGAAAGGTCGCAATGACCATGAGGTCAACGATCTGGTGGCCTTCGCCATCGACCGTGGGCTGGATATATCCTTTATCGAAGAAATGCCATTGGGCGTGATCAGCGAACACAGCCGTGCCGAGGCGTTTTATTCCAGTGCGCAGGTGCGCGAGCGTATCGCTGAACGCTATACCTTGATCGACTCTGCGGAATCGACCCAGGGGCCGTCGCGTTACTGGCGTCTGGCCGAGGCGCCGCATATTCGCCTGGGCTTTATTTCGCCCCACAGTCACAACTTCTGCGCTACCTGCAACCGTGTGCGCCTGACGGTTGAAGGCCGGCTGCTGCTGTGCCTGGGCAATGAGCATTCGGTCGACCTCAAGGCGGTGCTGCGGCGCTATCCGGGCGAACCGAAACGCTTGGAGAGCGCCATTATCGAGTCGATGAAACTCAAGCCGTATCGGCACAACTTCACCCTCGACGATGAGGTGCAGGTGGTGCGCTTCATGAACATGACGGGCGGCTGATCGACCCGGTTTCAACCCCATGCCCTCCTGCGCACGGCAGGGCTGCTGCCCGTCCTTCAAGCCATCGACTGTGTACTGAACTGAAAAATGCCTGTCTAATCGTCAAGGCTGATCGGGCTATCCAGCAATGTCTGGCGGCCGGTTATCGAGTGCGTTGGCCAGTTCTTCGCAACTGGTGATTCCACTCTGACAGACCTTTCACTTCTTCCCTGGCAGGCACCTTGATGGACATAAAACAACTCAAATTCCTGATTGCGCTGGAGCAGACCCGTCACTTCGGCCAGGCGGCTGCGCGCTGCCATATCACCCAGCCGACGTTGTCGATGCGCCTGCGCAATCTGGAGGAGGAGTTGGGCCTGGAGTTGGTCACCCGTGGCCAGCGTTTCGAAGGCTTTACCGAGGCCGGTGAGCGTGTGCTGGCCTGGGCCAGAACCCTGCTCGCCGCCCATGACGGGTTGTTCGCCGAAGCGGCCGCGTGTCGCGGCCAGTTGGTGGGTAACTTGCGCCTGGGCCTGGTGCCGCTCAGCGGGTTCAGCCCGATCAGCTATATCCAGAGCCTGTCCCACACCTTTCCGGAGCTCAAGTTCAGCCTGACGTCCATGAGCTCAGACAACATCATCGAGGCGCTGGGCACCAATCAACTGGATCTGGGTGTGTGTTACCTGGACCACGTCAACGCCACCTACCTGGATTTTTTCGAACTGGGCGAGACCCGTGTCGGCCTGCTGTACGACACCCGTCACTTCCATTTCGAGAGCAGCGAAATGAGCTGGGAAGACGCCGCGCAATTACCCCTGGGGATGATCAGCACGGGCATGCACTATCGAAAGTCCATTGACCTGAGCTTCCGCAGCCGTGGCCTCGATCCTCAGCCCATACTCGAAAGCGATTCAACCTACCAACTGTTCCAGGCGATCCACGAAGGCTTTTGCTGCGCAATCATGCCGCTGGACAGCGGTCTGGAAAGCCCGATTGAAAACCTGGCCTTCATCAACCTGCCGGACGCCAGCGTACTCGCGCCACTGGGCATGGTGATGCGCAAGACCGAACCGCGCTCGGCCATTGCCGAGAAGTGTTTTGCTGAGGCCAAGCGATTATTTGCTGCCAAGGACTCGGACCAGCGTGTCAGGTAAATAAAGCCTCGCTGCCCCCAAAAAAAACCCCACACTCGTTCACGAACCGTTAAGAAACCCCTCCCTATACTAGCCGGCAGCCATGCCCGCTCCCCCGAGCGGTCCCCTGCCCGGTAGCCTTCAATGACGCGTCCTGTTCCTCTGCTGCTCCTGCTCGTTGGTCTGCTGTTTTTCTTCGCCCTTGGCAACCATGAACTGCAAGGCTCCACCGAGGCCCGCGTTTCCGGGATTGCAATGGCCATGCACCTGGACAATGACTGGGTGGTGCCGCGTCTGTTTCGCGAGCCTTTCCTGGAGAAACCGCCCCTGAGCCTTTGGCTGGATGCGGGGGCGATTCGCCTGTTTGGCGCGAGCACTGGCGCGGTGCGTTTGGCGTCGGCGTTTGCCGGACTGTTCAGCGTGATGTTGCTCTACGGGATGTTGCGCCGGTTTGGGCGGCCCACCACGCTGGCGTTCAGCGCCGCGTTGATCCTGGCGACCATGGCCAGCTATTGGGGCAATGTGCGCGGTGTGGGTGAGGATTCGTTGCTCAGTCTGGGCGTGACCGCAGCGTTGCTGGGGTTCTATCAGGCGATTCGCCCCGAGGCCGAGCGTCAGGGCTCGACCGCATGGGCATGGACATTGTTCACGGCGGGGATGGTCATCGCCACTTTGAGCAAAGGTGTGCTGGGCCTGGCGATGCCGGGGATTGTGATCTTTGTTTATCTGGCCTGCACCAGCCTGATGGATAAGCGCTTGCGCGTGGGCGACTGGCTCAAGCCGGCGCTCTTTACG
This sequence comes from Pseudomonas orientalis, assembly GCF_022807995.1. NCBI lineage: Bacteria > Pseudomonadati > Pseudomonadota > Gammaproteobacteria > Pseudomonadales > Pseudomonadaceae > Pseudomonas > Pseudomonas orientalis. Next base: position 4,969,549 of record NZ_CP094351.1, read on the forward strand.
CTGCTGGCGTTGGTGCCGCTGCTGATCTGGCTGGGGTTTCTGTTTCAGCGCGGCGGTACGCAGGCGGTCGGTGAGGTGCTGTGGACCAACAGTGTCGGGCGTTTCAGCGGCTCGTTCGTCGAAGCCGGGCATTACGAGCCGTTCTATTACTATCTGGTCAAACTGCCTGAGGCCTTCCTGCCGTGGAATATCCTGGTGTACCTGGGCCTGTGGCACTTTCGCAAAAGCCTGGTGCAAAACCGCTACCGTCTGTTTTTCAGCGTGTGGCTGGTGGCGCAGTTCACCCTGCTGACCCTGGCCTCGAGCAAACGCACTGTCTATTTAATGGCACTGACCCCGGCGGCGGCCGTATTGGCTGCGGAATATGCGCGGGTGTTGCTGGAATGGGTCAAACAACACAAACCGGCACTCTACCGCTACCACCGGCACATCATCGGCGGGGTATTCACGCTGGCCATCGCCTGCTACCTCAGCGCCGCGTTCTGGTTCGCACCCAAAGCCGATGTGCGCCAGTCATTCGTGCCCGTGATCAGCCAGGTGCAGACGCTGCAGGACGAAGGTAAAGAGGTGGCGCTGTTCCAACCCAATGAGCGGATCGCCGGCGCGAGTGTGTTCTATCTGCGCGCGTATTTGCCGATTCTGCAGACCGAACCCCAATTGCGCGCCTTTCTCAGCGCCAAACCCGGCAACGTTGCGCTGCTGGATCATACCGACCGGTTGAATGAGAAAGTTACCGTGATCAAGCACATGACGATCAACCGCCAGCCCTACTATTTCGTCGAGCAGTAAGGCCGGCGCGGGTCATCAGTGCTTGGTCAGCTTGTCCAGGTAACCCATGGCAAACGCCGAGACCACGAAAGTCATGTGGATGATCACGTACCACATCAGGTGTTGCGGATCGACGTTCTTGGCGTCCATGAAGATGCGCAGCAGGTGGATGGAGGAAATCGCCACGATGGAGGCCGCCACTTTCATCTTCAGCGACGAAGAGTCCATGGTGCCCAGCCAGTTGAGCTTTTCCTTGTTTTCATCGATATCCAGCTGCGAGACGAAGTTCTCGTAGCCGGAAATCATCACCATCACCAGCAGGCCACCGACCAGGGCCATGTCGATCAGCGACAGCAGCAGCAGGATCACTTCCGATTCGAGCAAGGAAAAAATATTCGGAATCACGTGGATGATTTCCTGGAAAAACTTGATCGCCAGGATCAGCAATCCCAGGGATAAACCCAGGTAGATCGGTGCCAGCAGCCAGCGCGCGGCATACATCGTGTTTTCGATAAAGCGTTCCATTGAATCTCACACAGCGTGGCTAAAAATGGCGCCGAGTATACCAGTGGCTGCCCGGCAGCTGTCACCGCGAGAAAACTGCGCCAAGTGGCATCTGTAAGAAGATTTTTCTGCTAGTGTCGAGAGCATTCACTCGGCTTGATGATGTCGGACAGGAAAACTCAGATAATGGATGTGCGATTCCCTTTGGCCACTCTAGGCCTGTGCGCGGCGTTGCTGATGGCCAGCGGCTGCTCCCCCAAAGAAGAGCAGAAACAAGCCACCCTTGAAGAGAAAACCAGCAAGTTCGAACAGTCCCTGGACGGCATCCAGGACCCCAAGCTGCGCGATGTCATCGCCGACCTTGGCGGTTCGCTGTTGTTGCTGGAACGTGCGCGCATCAAGCTCGACACCAAGCCCGTCGAAGCCGAATACGGCGAAGACAGCCTGGCCCTGCTCAAGCATTACCCGAGCCCCCAGGCCTTGGTGGACACCTACATCAACGGCCTGTTCGTGCTGCGCAGAGCCTCCCATTCCGACTACCTGACGGATTTGCAGCCGGTCTTCCCGTTCACGTTCAACGCTCCCGAGCAATTCCCCTTCCCCCATGGCCTGGAGTGGGAGTCGGTAACCTTGAGCAACAACAAAGTCATTCCCTTCCAGCCGGAGTGGTCGGAAACCGACCCCGGCATCCAGCTCAGTCCCAGCAGCTCCAACCTGACCAACCCCGACGACCTGACGGTGACCTACCCGTTCATCGAGGGCATCGAGACGGAAAACAAGAGCCAGCCGCAGCCCGTCAGCCTTAAAGGCACGATTGAAGTCGCCGCGCCGGGCAGAGTGCTGACCTTCGACCTGTCAAAAAAGGACGTCGGTCATTCACGCACCGAGGGCAATATCAGCCTCAAGCTGTTGTCGCTGGACAAGAATTACGCAGAAATCGAACTGACCAACAGCGAGCCTTTGGCCATCGAGCTGGGCGATGATTCGCCCAACCCGCTGCTGGTACAGGCCCGGGACGGCACCGGGCAATTCCTTACCCGCTCGGGCTCAATCAACGAAAGTGCCGCGCAAGTGGCGTTCTATGAGAAACAGCTGGCGCAGCTGCAACAGCAGAAGGCCTGGTCCGAAGCGTTGGACAAACAGCTCACCGACGCGCAAAAAGCCTTCGAACACACCCAGACCAGCCATTACGCCAAGGTGTATTTCAACGGTGTGGTCGACACGCTGCAGGTCAACGTGCTGGACTTTTCCAAGGCCACCGTAACCCGCAAGGCGCTGGACCTGCCGGTGATGCGCTTCGACAAAAACAGCCTGCAACAGAGCGTGCAGCCCTTGCCGATGCCGGTCACGGTGTATGACGACGACGCCGCCAGCTGGCTGAAAGACGCGTCGATGACTGAAGAACAGCTGAAAAACAGCGTCACCATCAGCCAATCGACCGAAGACGCCAGCGCCGCGAAAATCGTGTTTGACCACCCTTTCACCTTCAATGACGATCTGGTCGGCGCCGAGCGCAATAACAGCGCCGCGCCGATCACCTTTTTCACCGCAGACGATAAGGGCGAGCGCGGCGAACCCATCGAGTTGCCGACCGAGGCCTTTGAGCTGAACGCGGCCAGCGGCACGCTGACCTATGATCTGAACCTGTTTCCGGAAACTCCGGCGTTTGTGGTCGGCTCGGTGCCGTTGTTTCTCGCCACCATCGAGAAGGCCTCGATTGACGTCAGCAAACTGCCCAAGGGCCTGTCGCTCAAGGACAACGCGCTGATCGTCGACCAGCAAGCGTTTCCTTCCGACAGCTGGCGCTTCTACGCCAAGGACGCGAGCGGCAACTACCTCAAGGAAATTCTTGGCGTGAGCCACCGTGCCGAGGAATACGGGACGGCGTTGTTCGATGTGCATTATTTTTACGGCCAGCCGACCACCCTGGAAAGCTACCAGCGCACTGACCTTAACACCGTGCAATATGGTTTCGAGGTCAAGCTGGACAAACCGGAAAGCAAATAGCCCGGGACTACAGGGCCAACCGTTCCTGGCCGCCGTTGAGTTGGCGCAGATGGGCTTGCAGGTGCAGGCACCAGATCTGCGGCTCGTCCAACTGTTCATAGCCATGCAATGTGAGGCTATCGACAATGGAACCCAGCATGGTCTCTGCCAAGAATGGCCCGCGAAACGGGCCTTGAGACTTGACCGTGGAAGGCTGCTCGCCCGACATGCCGGCGGCAAACAACAGCGTCCACAGCCCGTTTTCCCCGGCAAGCGGGCGAATGGAGCATTCGATACGGGTTTCCAGGCCCAGGCACTGGCGGGTAAGGCAAAGGTTGCGCGACATGGCGGCGACCCTCGGTAGATCGGTGTTCAGCCCCGGCGCAAAGGCGAGGCTGTTTCTATCCTGCGACTCCTGTGGATATCCCTGGTATTGAGAATAGAAGAAAACCGCGACAGACCAAGGTTGTAAGGACCAACGGGCGTCGGTCGTAAGAATGGAGTCAATTTTGTGGCATAAACAATTCCAAATGTGGGAGGGGGCTTGCCCCCGATAGCGGTGGATCAGTCAAGAATACTGAGACTGACACACTGCTATCGGGGGCAAGCCCCCTCCCACATTTTGATCCCATCAAGCTTCAGGGATCAGGTCGGTTTGGCCTCAGCTAAAGCCTGCTGCGCCAGTTCCTTCTCCGCTTCCTTCAAGTCTTCTTCGCTGATCATTTCGGCAATTGCCCTTAAACGTTCCACGACCCGCGCATTGACCGTACCTTCCGGAAACTGCCCTTCGGCATCCGGCTCACCGGCATCCTCGCCCACCAGCAGGCTCAACGCTTCATCCGCCTGGCGCACCGCATAGATATGGAATTGCCCGGCGCGCACGGCCTGCAAGACCTTCTCGTCGAGCATCAGCGTGGCCACGTTGGCCTTGGGGATGATCGCGCCCTGTTCACCGGTCAAGCCACGCGCTTCGCACAGGCGGAAGAAGCCTTCGATCTTCTCGTTGACCCCACCCACTGCCTGCACTTCGCCAAACTGGTTGATCGAGCCGGTGATGGCAAAGCACTGCTTGAGCGGTGTCTTCGACAACGCCGAGATCAAGGTGCAGGCCTCGCCCAGGGAAGCGCTGTCGCCATCCACGTAACCGTAGGATTGTTCCAGCGCGATGCTGGCCGAGATCGCCAGCGGGAATTCCTGCGCGTAACGGCTGCCCAGGTAACCGGTGAGGATCATCACGCCCTTGGAGTGAATCGGCTGGCCGAGGTTGACCTCCCGCTCGATGTCCACGATGCCACTGCCGCCGGGGTACACCGTGGCGGAAATCCGCGCCGGTACGCCAAACGCCGAGTCACCCACCTCCAGCACCGTCAGCCCGTTGCACTTGCCGACGGCGGCGCCGGCGGTGTCGATCAGGATTACCCCGGCAAGCATGTCGTCGAGAATCCGCGCCGACACGCGGCCGGTGCGCGTGGCCTTGGCCTTGAGCGCGCGCTCGATATGCCCGGCATCGGTCATTTCATCGCCCGCCAGGTGACGAATGAAGTCCGCCTCGCTGACCAACTGGAACAAATCACCGATGCGCGCCGACAAACGGCCCTGATGTTCGGCCAGGCGTGCGCTGTAGGTCGCCAGCCGCGCCACGGCATCCGACGTCAGCGGCGCCATGCCTTCTTCCGAGGTGCGGGTCTTGAGCAACTGGGCGAACTGCTCCAGGCTTTCGTCGACCATCGGGATGTCTTCGTCGAAGTCCACCAGTACCCGGAACATTTCCTGGAAGTCCGGATCGGCGTCCTGCAGCGCGTAGTACAACTGGCGCGACCCGATGATGATCACCTTGACCTGCAACGGAATCATCTGCGGGTTGAGGGTCACGGTGGCCAGGCGGCCGAGTTCGCCCAGGGGCGACTCCATCTTCAGCTTGCGCGATTGCAGGGAACGCTTGAGCGCATCCCACACGAATGGCTCGCTGAGCATTTTTTCCGCTTCAAGAATCAGGAAGCCACCGTTGGCGCGGTGCAACGCCCCCGGACGCAGTTGGCGATAGGTGGTGTAAAGCGCGCCCTGGTCGGTGCTGTATTCGATACGACCGAACAGGTTGTCATAGGTCGGGTGCGGCTCAAACACCACCGGCGCACCGCCGTTGACCGAATGACCCACCACCAGGCTCGGGCAGTATTGCTCTTCGAGCAGCTTGCGCGCCTGGGCGTCAGTCTTGGCGTCGTCGACCAATTGCTCGACCACGGTCTTGAGCAGATACACCTGCACGGCCTGCAGGTAACCGCAGACGGCGGCGTTTTCCGCGTATTTTTCCGACAGCGGCGCCAGCAACGGTTGCAGGGCCAGGGTGATGGTTTCTTCGTTGAACTGGCGCAGCTGGTTGTTTGACTCACGCTTCCACTGCGGCAGGCTCGCCAACTCTTCGTTGAGGCGCTCTTCCAGCTCGGAAATATCGGTGTGGAAGCGCTCGCGATCGGCTTCCGGCAGTTGCGAAAACTCCGCTTCGTCCAGCGCCTTGCCGTCAAGCATCGGCGTAAAGGCGATGTTGGAGCTGTCGCGGTACAGCGCCACGTCTTTTTCCAGGGCTAGGCGCTCGATCACGTCCAGGGCCTTGTCGTAGCGCTGGTTGAACGCACGGTCGATGGCGCTTTTGCGCTGTTGATACGTCGGGTGCTCGAACACCGCCGGAAAGGTTGCCACCAGGTTGTCGACCAGCGCGTTGATATCGGCGATAAACGCGGCAGCGCCGCCGCCCGGCAATTCCAGCGCGCGCGGCTCGCGCGGTTCGTCGAAATTATTCACATACACCCAGTCCGACGGGGTTTGCAGGCGTTTGCCTTCGGCTTTCAGGTAACGTTTGACGAATGAAAAGCGACCGGTACCGGGCTCGCCCATGACAAACACGTTGTAACCGGGGCGTGGCATGGCCACACCGAACTGCAAGGCTTCAACCGCACGTTCCTGGCCAAGCACACCGCGAAAGGGCTCCAAATCATTGGTGGTCGAGAAGCTGAACTGTTCAGCGGAGAAAGGGCGAGTCAGCGCTTCGGGCGCTAGACGCAAGCTGGCAGCAACAGGATCAGGCATCGGGCTTCCTTACATCAGGCGGGGCAGATGGGGGCATTCTGGCTCTCGGTTGCGCGCTCTGGCAAGGCGCGCTGTTGGGAAACTATAGCCACGGCGCGCGTCCTACAAAAAAATCACACAAGACTGAATGTTTATAAAAAATCACGGAACCCCAGGAACCTGCCTAAACTCCAAACTGCGCGGGTTGGACTAATAACTGGCCCCTAGGGTGCTGCGAAGCGCCTGAACCCTTGTCCATTGGTTTGCACACAAAGAGAACAAAGCTATGAAACGGATCCTTCTTGGTACTCTCTTCACCGTCGTCTCCCTCAATGCAATGGCAGAAGCACCAGGTGGCCCGAACTGCGGTTGGGGCAACATGTTGTTCGAAGGCCAGCGCGGCACTCCAGCTCACTTCCTGGCTTCCACCACCAACGGCACCTCGGGTAACGCCACCTTCGGCATGACCTCGGGCACCAACGGTTGCAGCACCAACAGCGCCCTGACCTACGGCGGCAAGTCGTGGATTGCCATGAATGGCATGATGAACGAGCTGTCCGAAGACATGGCCAAGGGCAACGGCGAAGCGCTGACCACCTACGCTGTGGTACTGGGCGTGGCGCCGGAAGATCGCGAGCACTTCGCGGCCGTGACCCACGAGCACTTCCAGCAGATCTTCAGCAAGGCTGACGTGACCGCTGACGACGTGCACAACAACACCATTGCCGTACTGAAAAGCGATGCCCGTCTGGCGAAATACGCTACCCAGGCTTAAGCTCGACCCACCCGCGTCTTTCGAGGCGCGGGTTTTGTTTTTTCGACCTGTCCCCCTTGGGTCTTTTTTTCAGTCCGACTTAAGTAGCCCCCATGCTCAAACGCCTCGCTTGCCTGGCTCTCTTCGCCTGCGCCCCGCTGCACGCGGCACCGCACCTCGACGATCAACGTTTGCAGCAACTGGCCAATGATCCGTTCTGGCTGTCGCTGGGGCATTACGAGGCCGGCAAGATCAGTGGCTGGCGCAGCTATGTCAGCGACAAGAAGTTTTTCCTCGCCGCCGACGGCGCGCACCATCCGGACGCCGAACTCAAGGCCACCGTGGACGCGCTCTATGCGCCGGCCAGCCTGGGCGAAAAACATGCCCAATGCGTCTACCCCGCGCGCACCCGTTGGCTCAAGGATCAGTTGCACCTGACCGACCTGCCGGCCGTGGACTGCAAGGAATTCAAACAATGGTTCTCGGACGTCGCGCCGCACAGCGCGGTGATGATTTTTCCGGCGGCGTACCTCAACAGTCCCTCGTCGATGTTCGGCCACACCCTGCTGCGCATCGACCAGGCCGACGTGCAGAGCAACAACACCGCCCTGCTCAGCTACGCGATCAACTTCGGCGCCTATATCGAAGGCTCGGACAACAGCATTCTGTACGCGTGGAAAGGCCTGATGGGCGGCTACCCCGGCCTGTTCGCCCTGGTGCCCTACCAGGAAAAACTTTCCGAATACCGCAGCCTGGAAAACCGTGACCTGTGGGAATACCGCCTGAACCTCACCGAAGTCGAGACCAAGCGCATGGTCGAGCACGTGTGGGAGCTCAAGCAGATCCAGTTCGACTACTTCTTCTTCGATGAAAACTGCTCCTATCGCCTGCTGGAACTGCTGCAAGTGGCGCGCCCCGGCCTGCGCCTGACCGAGCAATTCCCGCTCACCGCGATCCCGACCGATACCGTCAAAGCGGTAAAGGACGCGGGTCTGGTGGAAAAGATCGACTATCGTCCGTCCCGTGAACGCGAGCTGCTCGAACGCGCCAAGCCGCTCGACAGCGATGAGCAGCAATGGGTATTGAAGATCAGCGATGACCAGAAACAGTTGCAGGAGCCCGCCTTCAAGGCACTGCCGCGCGAGCGCCAGGCCCTGGTGGTGGACGCTGCCTATCGCCTTGGCCGCTACCGCGCCAACGGCCTGGAACGCGACACCGCACGCTCCCAGCGCAGCTTCGAACTGCTGCGCGCGATCAACCAGAACCCGGCGCCCGACCTGAAGATCACCCCGCCCGGCTTGCCGGAGAATGGCCACGAGTCGCGCACCTGGCAGGCCGGCATCGGCACCCGCGGCGACAAGGCCTTCGGTGAATACGGCCTGCGCATGGCCTATCACGACCTCAACGACAACGCCGAAGGCTTCCCCTTGGGCGCACAGATCGAAATCCTGCAGATGAAACTGCGCCAGTACGAAGGCAACCACTGGCAATTGCAGCAACTGGACCTGGCCACCATCCGCTCCCTGACCCCGCGCAATGCGCTGTTGCAGCCGTGGTCCTGGCAAGTCACCGGCGGTCTGGAGCGAGTACCGGGCAAACACGACGACGAAACCCTGGTCGCCCACGTCAACGGCGGCGCCGGCGGCACCTGGCAACTCTCGGACGACATGCTCGGCTTCGCCCTCGGCACCGTGCGGGTGGAGCACAACAACGACTTCAGCGAAGCCATCTCCCCCGCCGCCGGTTTCAACACCGGCGTGTTGTGGAAAAACCCACTGGGCAACCTGAGCCTGGAGGCCAAGGGCGATTTCTTCACCAATGGCGAAGTGCGGCGCAGCATCAGCCTCAACCAGCAATGGGAACTGTCCCGCAACCTGGGCCTGCGCCTGAGCGCCCAGCGCGAATACAGCCACCTGTCCACCCCAGTCAATGAAGTAATGCTCGAAGTAAAGTGGTACCACTACTAACCCAAGCCTGGTGAAGATCAAATGTGGGAGGGGGCTTGCCCCCGATGGCAGTGTGTCAGCCAAGCTTTCAGTGCCTGACACTCCGCTATCGGGGGCAAGCCCCCTCCCACAGTTGGTTGTGTGCTTGGCTAAAAATTCTGCACATCCCTCTTACACGCCTTTCACATACAGCTTACAAATCCCCTTCTAGACTCACCTTATCAGCCGTAAATCGGCCAGGGAGTACGCCATGTGGCGGTATGCGCTAATGCTGTGTGCAGGGGTGTGGCTGACGGGGTGCCAGACCACACATCAGGACCTGCTGGCCAAGGGTTATCCACCCGCCTTCGCCGATGGCTTTGACGACGGTTGCAGCAGCGGACGCCAGGCCGCCGGGGTGATCACCGGGGAGTTTCGCAAGAACGTGCCACGTTATCTGAAAGACCGGCACTACGCCGAAGGCTGGGAAGACGGTTTTCGCCAGTGCAAAGCCATGCGTGAGAGCGAGGAATTGCGTGATTATCAGGACAACCGCAGGGATGATCGCGAGCACGAGTGGCAGCAGGAAAAGGATCGCGATGCGGCCAAAGCGTATCGCTCGCAATGAGCGTGGGAACGATCTGACGGTGAGCATGGCCCAAACTCCATTGAGGGAGAATGTAATGAGCCGAGCTTTTGTAAATGAGGACAACGCCGCCGCCCAGGCCGACCAACCAGTGGAGCGTCAGGTCAGCGCGCAGCCCAACCGTTTGACTGCGCAAGGACTGGCGCAATTGCAGGCCAAGGTTGCACAGTTGCAGCAGGCATACAGCACCGAATCCGCCAAGGGCGAGCAGGCCGACAAACAACGCCAGGCCGACCTTGAGCGGGATTTGCGCTACTTCAACCAGCGTGTACAAAGTGCCCAGGTCGTCGCGCCGGCCACCGCCAGCGACAAGGTGCAAATCGGCAGTTGGGTCACATTCGCCAACGAGCAGGACGAGCAGCAGCGCATCCAGTTGGTCGGCGAAGACCAGGCTGACGCCAACGCGGGCCTGATCAACTGGGGTTCGCCTCTAGGACGTGCGTTGCTGGGCGCCCAGGTGGGTGACGAGGTGCTGTGGAAGCGCCCCGTCGGCGATCAGTTGATCGAAGTGCTGCGCATCGAGCCCGACGTCTAGACGATGCCTTGGGCCAGCATCGCATCGGCGACCTTGACGAAGCCTGCGATGTTCGCGCCCTTCACGTAGTTGACCCGACCATTTTCCTCGCCGTAATGCACACAGGCATGGTGGATCGACTGCATGATGCTGTGCAGCTTGCTGTCCACTTCGCCGGCGGTCCACAACAGGCGCATGGCGTTCTGCGACATCTCCAGGCCACTGACGGCCACGCCGCCGGCATTGGAGGCCTTGCCCGGCGCGAACAGGATGCCCGCGTCGATAAAGATATCCACCGCCTCAAGCGTGGTCGGCATGTTGGCGCCTTCGGCCACGCAGATGCAGCCGTTGCGTAACAGCGTGCGGGCAGCCTCAGCGTCGAGTTCGTTCTGGGTGGCGCAGGGCAGCGCAATATCGCAGGCCAGTTCCCAAGGCGTCTTGCCTTTGCGGAATTCCAGGCCGAAACGTTCGGCCAATTCACTGATGCGACCGCGTTGCACGTTTTTCAGCGCCAACAAGGCCGACCATTGCTCCTCGGTCAAACCACTTTCGGCGTACAGCGTCCCTTCGGAGTCCGACAGGGAAATCACCTTGCCACCCAGGTCCATCACCTTGCGCGCCGCGTATTGCGCCACGTTGCCGGAACCCGAGATCGCCACGCGCTTGCCCTCGACCCGCTGGCCCTGGCGCTTGAGCATTTCCTCGGCGAAATACACACAGCCAAAACCGGTGGCTTCCGGTCGGATCAGGCTGCCGCCGTAGGTCATGCCTTTGCCGGTCAGGACCGAGGTGAATTGATTAGCCAGGCGTTTGTACTGGCCGAACAGGAAGCCGATTTCCCGTGCGCCCACACCGATATCACCGGCCGGTACGTCCACGTCCGCACCGATGTGGCGGTACAGCTCGCTCATGAACGCCTGGCAGAAGCGCATCACTTCGGCGTCGCTCTTGCCCTTGGGATCGAAGTCCGAACCGCCTTTGCCGCCGCCCATGGGCAACGAAGTCAGGGAGTTCTTGAAGGTCTGCTCGAAGGCGAGGAATTTCAGCACGCCCAGATTCACCGAAGGGTGGAAGCGCAAGCCGCCTTTATAGGGGCCGATGGCACTGTTCATCTGGATACGAAAACCGCGATTGACCTGAACCTTGCCATGATCGTCCACCCAGGACACCCGAAAGGTGATCGCGCGTTCCGGCTCGCAGATGCGCTCCAGAATGCCCGAGGTCAGGTAGTGGGGGTTGGCTTCAAGAAACGGCCACAGACTGCGCAGGACTTCTTCCACGGCCTGGTGGAATTCCGGTTGGTCGGGGTCGCGTTTCTGGAGGCGGGCAAGGAAGGATTCGACGGATTCGTGCATGAAAAGTCTCGGCAAAATGATTGTTGTTAAACAGAGATTGAGCCGGACTTTATCAATTCATTTCGCACCGTGACAGGGCAAAATGTCGCCTTTATGAATTTAAATGGTGCACTTGATGTAAATAAACGACCAATTTTGCCCCTGAACAGGGATTTCAGGCTGAGCCATGCACCAATAGTTAGATAGCTATCGGGGGCAAGCCCCCTCCCACATTTTGAAATGCATTCCAATGTGGGAGGGGGCTTGCCCCCGATGGCTCCAACTCGGTCTCGCTGAAAAAACACATAAAAAAACGGAGCCCAAAGGCTCCGCTTTTTCAAACCACCAACCCGAATCAGGCCAGTTTCTTGTGGCGTACCCGGTGCGGCTGGGCCGCCGCGTCGCCCAAACGCTTCTTGCGGTCGGCTTCATACTCGGTGTAGTTGCCCTCGAAGAACACCGCCTGGGAGTCGTCTTCGTACGCGAGGATGTGAGTCGCCACGCGGTCAAGGAACCACCGATCGTGAGAGATCACAATGGCGGCGCCCGGGAAGTCCAGCAGGGCTTCTTCCAGGGAACGCAGGGTTTCAACGTCGAGGTCGTTGGACGGTTCGTCGAGCAGCAACACGTTGCCGCCCTCTTTCAGGGTCAGGGCCAGGTGCAAACGGCCACGTTCACCACCGGACAGGTCCTTGACGAACTTCTGCTGGTCGCCGCCCTTGAAGTTGAAACGGCCCACATAGGTGCGCGCCGGGATTTCATAGTTGCCGATACGGATCTGGTCGGAGCCGTCGGAAATCTGCTGGAATACCGTCTTGCTGCCATCGAGGTCTTCACGGCTCTGGTCCACACAGGCCAGTTGCACGGTTTCGCCGATCTCGATGCTGCCCGAATCCGGGGTTTCCTTGCCCATCAGCATGCGGAACAGCGTGGACTTACCCGCACCGTTACCGCCGATAACGCCGACGATCGCGCCTTTTGGCATGGAGAACGACAGGTTGTCGATCAGCACGCGGTCGCCATAACCCTTGGAGACGTTCTTGAATTCGATGACCTTGTCACCCAGGCGCGGACCGGCCGGGATATAGATCTCGTTGGTCTCGCTGCGCTTCTGGAATTCCTGCGACTGCATTTCTTCAAAGCGTTGCAGACGGGCCTTGGATTTGGACTGGCGGGCCTTGGCGCCTTTGCGCACCCACTCCAGTTCTTCCTTCATGGCTTTTTCATGGGCCGATTGCTGCTTGGATTCGGCGGCCAGACGGTCGGACTTGGTTTCCAGCCAACCGGAGTAGTTGCCCTCGTAAGGGATACCGGCGCCACGATCGAGTTCCAGAATCCAGCCGGCGACGTTGTCCAGGAAGTAACGGTCGTGCGTGATCGCCACCACGGTGCCCGGGAAGTCGTGCAGGAAGTGCTCCAGCCAGGCGACGGAATCGGCGTCCAGGTGGTTGGTCGGTTCGTCGAGCAGCAGCATGTCGGGCGCCGATAGCAGCAGGCGGCACAGGGCCACACGGCGCTTCTCGCCACCGGACAGGTGTTCGACCTTGGCGTCCCAGGCCGGCAGGCGCAGCGCGTCGGCAGCGACTTCCAGCTGGCGCTCCAGGTTATGACCGTCGCCGGCCTGGAGGATGGCTTCGAGCTTGGCCTGTTCGGCGGCCAGCTTGTCGAAGTCGGCATCCGGCTCGGCGTAGGCGGCGTAGACCTCGTCCAGGCGCGCCTGGGCGTCCTTGATCACGCTGACGGCCTCTTCGACCACTTCGCGCACGGTCTTGGTCGGGTCCAGGATCGGCTCCTGGGGCAGGTAGCCGATGTTCAGGTCCGGCATCGGGCGGGCTTCGCCTTCGAACTCGGTGTCGACGCCGGCCATGATTTTCAGCAGCGTGGACTTACCCGAACCGTTGAGACCGAGCACGCCGATCTTGGCGCCTGGAAAAAAGGACAGCGAAATGTTTTTCAGGATTTCCCGCTTCGGCGGAACAACTTTTCCCAGCCGATGCATGGTGAAGACGTATTGAGCCATGGTGAACCTAGCGTCAGTGACTGATGAATTAAGCGGACGAAGCCCGTGCCAGGCCATGCGCCGCGCGGGCCGTTGACTATCATCAATGCCAGCGAGCGGAAAAAAGCCTGAATGTCTGGGGCTGGAACGCCCCCGCGTAACCGGCAAAGCTACCTCAATGCGCTGGGGCAGTCCAGCCAGGCGGGACTGGCACTTTGCCACAACTCAAGGCATGCTAGCCGCCCTTCGGGCGTCCGGCTTATAGTGCACGTCGCGCGCCAGTCCAGCCAACCGCAGGATCACAGCTTGTCCAAAGTCATGCCGCCCACGCCCTTGCGCGCCGCTCATCTAGCGCCGGGAGCGCCCCTGCACGGCACCTTCAAAGGCGCGTTGGCGACGCTTGTGCTGATGTTGCTCGCGCTATTGTTCTGGCAACTGCTCGACCAATTGCAGCAAAACCAGAAAGACCAGCAGCAATACACCATCGACTACAGCGCGGACCTCGCCGAACAGATCAGCCAGAATATGGCCCTGAGCGCACAGATCGCCTTGAATCTGCTGCCGATCGTCGAGCCGCCGCGCAACACCGAACAACAACAGGCGCTGATGCACACGTTGCAGCGCTCACTTCCCGAACTGCGCAGCTTCGCCCTGCTCGCTCCCAGCGGCGCAGTGATCAGCGACAGCGCCAACGACAGCCAGGACAGCGCCCTGCTCGAAGAGCTGGTCAAGCGCAGCCACGCCCAAGCCTATTACCTGAGCAACGACAGCGACGGCACCGTCATCTATCTGTTGCTGCACCAGCCCAGCGGTGGCTCGAAGCTGTACTGGGCGCTGCGCCTGGCGCCCACCTACCTGGCCAACCTGACCCGCCAGGATGCCCAGGGCCAGCGCCCGACGTGGGCCATCGAGAACCGCCTGAACCATCGCGTGGTCAGCCGTGACAACGGCATGCCGGCCCAATGGGCCAGTGCGTTGACCCCGGATGAATTGAATAAAAGTGTGCTGGTCACCCCGTTGAGCAAGAGTGACTGGCAACTGCGCGGGCTGTTCGACCGCAGCGCGGTGCTCGAACAACTGCTGCCCGCGTTCATCGGCAAATGCCTGCTGGGCCTGGCATTTTCGCTGATTCCGGTGATCGTGCTGCTGAACATGCGCCGGCGCCAGCGCCAGGTGCATGAAGGCCGGCGACGTTATCAGGATATTTTCGAAGGCACCGGCGTGGCCTTGTGCGTACTCGACCTGTCGGGGTTGAAGGCGTTCTGCGACAAGAGCCCGGTGCAGGGCGGCGAACCATTGCGCGCCTGGCTGCAGGCCAACCCCACCGAGCGGCGCAAACTGCTCAAGGAGCTGCGCGTCACCGAGATCAACCAGATGGCCGTGCGCCTGCTGAACGTGAGCTCCTGCGAGCAAGCCTGGGAGCGCCTGATTGACGATGGCCCGCACAATGCCACCTCTATCGGCCACCAGGTGCTGGAAGCCGTACTGACACGGCAGAAACAACTGGAGCTGGAAATCCAGCTCAACGATATGGCGGGCAATGAACAATACCTGTGGCTGGTCATGCGCTTGCCGGAGCAGCAGGATGACGTCAGGGCGGTCATTCTCAGCATCAGTGATATCACCAGCCGCAAGCTGATCGAACTCTCGCTGGTCGAGCGCGAGAGTTTCTGGTCGGATGTGGTCCGCACCGTGCCCGACCACCTGTATGTACAGGACGTGATCAGCCAGCGCATGATTTTCAGCAACCATCACCTGGGCCATACCCTCGGCTACAACAAGGCCGAACTGCAGCAGATGGGTGAGTACTTCTGGGAAATCCTGCTGCACCCCGAAGACGCCGAGCATTACCACGACGCGCGTCAACAGCAACGGCAGGTGGGCTACACGACCCAACTGCACTGCCAGTTGCGCTTTCGTCACCGCAACAACCAGTGGCGACGTTTCGATATCCGCGAACAGGCCCTGGCCAGGGACACCTCGGCGGTGGTTACGCGGATCATCGGCGTGGCCAAGGACATCACCGACCAGATCGAGGCCAGCGAATCCCTGCGCGACAGCGAACAGCGCTACCGCATGCTGGCCGAAAGCATCAGCGACGTGATCTGCTCCACCGACAGTCGGCTGGCCCTCAACTACGTCAGCCCATCGGTCAACGCCGTGCTGGGGTATGACGTGGACTGGGTGTTCAAGAACGGCTGGCAGTCGATCATTGCCAACCCGCAGCAGCTCACCGGCATGTACGGCCTGATGGAACAGGTCAGCCGTGCCGTGGGCAATCCCGAGGCGCTGAACAGCCTGCGCGATGAGGTGCAGTCCCAACTGTTCCTGTTCGATTGCCTGCGCGCCGATGGGCGCAAAGTGCCGATCGAGCTGCGTGTGGTGCTGGTGTGGGACGAACATGGCGCGTTTGAAGGCATCCTTGGCGTGGGTCGTGATATCAGCCAGCAGCGCCGCGCGGAAAAAGACCTGCGCATGGCGGCCACGGTGTTCGAACACTCCACCTCCGCCATCCTGATCACCGACCCCGCCGGCTATATCGTGCAGGCCAACGAAGCCTTCAGCCGGGTCAGCGGTTACGCCGTCAGCGATGTACTCGACCAGTTGCCCAACATGCTCACCGTCGACGAACAGCAGGAAGCCCACCTGCGCTACGTGCTCAAGCAATTGCACCAGCACAGCACCTGGGAAGGCGAAGTGTGGCTCAAGCGCCGCAATGGCGAGCACTACCCGGCCTGGGTCGGCATCACGGCGGTGTTCGACGATGAAGGCGACCTGGCCAGCTACGTGTGTTTCTTCAGCGATATCAGCGAGCGCAAGGCCAGCGAACAGCGCATCCACCGCCTGGCCTACTATGACGCCCTGACCCACCTGCCCAACCGCACCCTGTTCCAGGACCGCCTGCACACCGCATTGCAGTCGGCCGAGCGGCAGAAGTCGTGGGTGGTCTTGATGTTCCTCGACCTCGACCGTTTCAAGCCGATCAACGACTCCCTGGGCCACGCCGCCGGCGACCGGATGCTCAAGGAAATGGCTACGCGCTTGCTCGGTTGCGTGGCCGAGGACGACACCGTGGCGCGGATGGGCGGCGACGAGTTCACCTTGCTGCTGCAACCGCGCGTCAGCCGCGAAATGGCGCTGAACCGCGCCATCAGCGTGGCCGAGCAGATTCTGGCCAGCCTGGTAAAGCCGTTCGTGCTCGAAGGCCGCGAATTCTTCGTCACCGCCAGCATCGGCATCGCCTTGAGTCCCCAGGACGGTAACGAGCTGAGCCAGTTGATGAAAAACGCCGACACGGCGATGTATCACGCCAAGGAGCGCGGCAAGAACAACTTCCAGTTCTACCAGGCCGACATGAACGCCAGCGCCCTGGAGCGCCTGGAGCTGGAAAGCGACCTGCGCCACGCCCTGGAACAGGACGAATTCGTGCTCTATTACCAGCCGCAGTTCAGCGGCGACGGCAAACGCCTGACCGGCGCCGAAGCCCTGTTGCGCTGGCGCCACCCACGCCGCGGCCTGGTGCCGCCGGGGGATTTCATTCCGGTGCTGGAAGAGCTGGGGCTGGTGGTGGATGTGGGCGACTGGGTGATCAGCGAAGCCTGTCGTCAGCTCAAGACCTGGCACCAGAACAAAGTGCGGGTGCCGAAAGTCTCGGTCAACATCTCGGCGCGGCAGTTCTCCGACGGGCAACTGGGCACGCGCATCGCCACCATCCTCAGGGACACCGGCCTGCCACCAGCGTGCCTGGAGTTGGAGCTGACCGAAAGTATCCTGATGCGCGAAGTCAACGAAGCCATGCAGATCCTCGCCAGCCTGAAAAACCTCGGCCTGAGCATCGCGGTCGACGACTTCGGCACCGGCTATTCGTCGCTCAACTACCTCAAGCAATTCCCCATCGATGTGCTGAAGATCGACCGCACTTTCGTCGACGGCCTGCCCTCCGGCGAGCAGGATGCGCAGATCGCCCGCGCCATCATCGCCATGGCCCACAGCCTGAACCTGGCGGTGATCGCCGAGGGCGTGGAAACCCACGAGCAACTTGACTTCCTGCGCGAGCATGGCTGCGATGAGGTGCAGGGTTATCTGTTCGGACGGCCGATGCCGGCGAATCGGTTCGAGGCGCAGTTCAGCAATGATGCGCTGTTCATGTTCGACTGAGATGTGTGGTGAGGCCACTGGCCTCATCGGGGGCAAGCCCCCTCCCACACTTGAATGTGTTCGCAGATCAAAATGTGGGAGGGGGCTTGCCCCCGATGAGGCCGGCACAGTCAACACCTAATCCCGGATGAGCCCCACTTGTCCGCGACATGATGTCCTTTCATATGCCATCCAAAACCCATTGGGTTAGAATGCCCTCCTTTTCTGCCCCCGATCCTTGAGGACCGCCATGTTCAGCCGTGATTTGACTATTGCCAAGTACGACGCCGATCTCTTCGCCGCCATGGAGCAAGAAGCCGTGCGCCAGGAAGAGCACATCGAGCTGATCGCTTCGGAAAACTACACCAGCCCTGCGGTGATGGAGGCTCAAGGCTCGGTACTGACCAACAAGTACGCCGAAGGCTACCCAGGCAAGCGCTACTACGGTGGTTGCGAGTACGTCGACGTGGTTGAGCAGTTGGCCATCGACCGTGCAAAAGAGCTGTTCGGCGCCGATTACGCCAACGTCCAGCCCCACGCCGGTTCCCAAGCCAACAGCGCGGTGTACCTGGCCCTGCTGCAAGGCGGCGACACCATCCTGGGCATGAGCCTGGCCCACGGCGGCCACCTGACTCATGGCGCCAGCGTGTCCTCCTCAGGCAAGCTGTACAACGCGGTTCAATATGGTATCGATGCCAACGGCCTGATCGACTACGACGAAGTCGAGCGCCTGGCGGTCGAGCACAAGCCAAAAATGATCGTGGCCGGTTTCTCTGCCTACTCGCAGATCCTGGACTTCCCACGCTTCCGTGAAATCGCTGACAAGGTCGGCGCTTATCTCTTCGTGGATATGGCTCACGTTGCGGGTCTGGTCGCCGCTGGCGTCTACCCGAACCCGGTGCCTTACGCCGACGTGGTCACCACCACTACCCACAAGACCCTGCGCGGTCCACGTGGCGGCCTGATCCTGGCGCGCGCCAACGCCGAGATCGAGAAGAAGCTGAACTCCGCGGTATTCCCGGGCGCCCAGGGCGGCCCGCTGGAGCACGTGATCGCCGCTAAAGCGATCTGCTTCAAGGAAGCACTGCAGCCTGAGTTCAAGACCTACCAGCAACAAGTGGTCAAGAACGCCAAGGCCATGGCCGGCGTGTTCATCGAGCGCGGTTTTGACGTGGTGTCCGGCGGTACCGAGAACCACCTGTTCCTGCTGTCGCTGATCAAACAGGACATTTCCGGTAAGGATGCTGACGCTGCCCTGGGCAAAGCCTTCATCACCGTGAACAAGAACTCCGTGCCGAACGACCCACGTTCGCCGTTCGTCACCTCCGGCCTGCGCTTCGGCACCCCGGCGGTGACCACCCGTGGCTTCAAGGAAGCCGAGTGCAAGGAGCTGGCCGGCTGGATCTGCGACATCCTGGCGGACCTTTCCAACGAAGCCGTGATCGACGCGGTACGTGAGAAGGTCAAGGCCATCTGCAAGAAGCTGCCGGTGTACGGCGCTTGATTGCAGTTGCTTGAATGAAAAAGCCCGGCTCTTGAGCCGGGCTTTTTTATTCCAATTTGAAATGCGGTCAAGTGTGGGAGAGGGCTTGCCCCCGATGGCAATC
The DNA here is from genome assembly GCF_022807995.1 of Pseudomonas orientalis. Classification (NCBI taxonomy): domain Bacteria; kingdom Pseudomonadati; phylum Pseudomonadota; class Gammaproteobacteria; order Pseudomonadales; family Pseudomonadaceae; genus Pseudomonas; species Pseudomonas orientalis. The sequence continues at coordinate 4,988,786 of NZ_CP094351.1, forward strand.
TATCAGTCGCTGCCTGTGGTGACTGACACTCAGCTATCGGGGGCAAGCCCCCTCCCACATTTGGTTGCATTTCAAGTCAGGTGGGTTGGTAGACCCTGGCAAAGCCTTGGCGAATCTTGTCTTCGGGCAATTCATCGGCAATAAACACAATCACACTTTCCCGCGCCTCGCCTTCGGCCCATTCGGTGTCCCAGTCGAAGCCGTAGAGCTTCAACACGCCCTGGAACACCATGCGCCGATCCTCCCCGGCAATATTCAGCACGCCCTTGTAGCGCAGCAGTTGCTTGCCATGGTCTTCCAATAGTTCGTTCATGAACTCACTGAGGCGGTCGATATCCAGCGGCTGGTCGGTGCGCAGTACCAGGCTGGAAATACGGTCGAACGATGGCGCAGTGCTGACCGGGCGCAGGCTCATGCCTGCGTTGAGGTTGAAGCCGCGCACATCCAGCAACTCGGCCAGGTCGATCCTGCCATGCTCCACTACGCGGATCGGTGCGCGGCGGTTGATGCGGGTCAAGCGTTCGCTGAGGGCGTCGAAGGTGGCAGCGTCCACCAGGTCGCGCTTGCTCACCAGCAGGCGGTCGGCAAAGCCGATCTGCGCCTGGGCGATGGTCTGGGTCAGGTGATGCTCGGCGTGGGCCGCGTCCACCAGAGTGATGATGCCGTCGAGGATGTAGCGCTCGCGCAGTTCTTCGTCGATGAAAAAAGTCTGGGCCACAGGCGCGGGGTCGGCCAGGCCGGTGCATTCGATCACCAGCCGATCGAAGGCGATTTCGCCACTGTCCAGCCGCTCAAGCAGCAAGTAGAGCGCCTTGGTCAGGTCGGTGTGGATGGTGCAACACACACAGCCGTTGGAGAGGGTCATGACCTGTACCGGCTCCGCGCCCAACAGCTGGGTATCGATGCCGGCATCACTGAATTCGTTTTCGATCACGGCGATTTTCAGGCCGTGTTCGGCCTTGAGCAGGTGGCGCAGCAAGGTGGTCTTGCCGGCGCCGAGGAAGCCGCTGAGCACGGTGACCGGAATGGGAGAGGACACAGACAGTTCTCCTTATAGCTGAAGGAACACAAAACAAATGTGGGAGGGGGCTTGCTCCCGATAGCGGTGTGTCAGGCACGGATGTGTCACTGATACACCGCTATCGGGGGCAAGCCCCCTCCCACATGGAATCACTGCTGGCCCGAATGCCGGGTCAGCAGCACTTGGGCCCACCCTTGCCGCCGTAACGGGCCTCCTGGCGTTCCCGGAAGAACGCCTTGTAATCCATCATCGGCTTGTCCGGGTGCTTGGTTTGCATATGCTCGACGTAAGTGTCGTAGTCGGGCATGCCGACCATCAGGCGCGCGGCCTGACCGAGGTATTTACCGAGGCGACTGATGTCATTGAACATGGGTGCAATCCTCGGTTATGCGTCCGGTACAGCCTGGAACGGCGCTTCTTTATCCGTACGCTCTTTGTTGCCCCAGGCGGCAATGCCGACCTTGAGCGCATAGAACAGGATGCTGAATACCACGAACAGGAACAGCGCCGTCAGCGTTGCGTTGGTGTAGGCGTTGTAGATCACGTGTTGCATCTGGTCGATGCTCTTGGCCGGGGCAAGGATCTGGCCGTTGGCCAGGGCATCGCTGTACTTCTTGGCCAGCGACAGGAAGCCGATCGCCGGGTTGGCGTCGAATAGCTTGATAAAGCCCGCCGTGGTGGTGCAGATCAACAGCCAGACTGCCGGCACCAAGGTCACCCAGATGTAGCGCTGACGCTTCATCTTGATCAGCACAACGGTGGCCAGCATCAACGCGATCCCCGCCAGCATCTGGTTGGAGATACCGAACAGCGGCCACAAGGTGTTGATGCCGCCCAGCGGGTCGATCACGCCCTGGTACAGCAGGTAACCCCACATCGCTACACAACCGGCGGTGGCGATCAGGTTGGCGGTCCAGGATTCGGTGCGCTTGAGCGACGGCACGAAGGAGCCGAGCAGGTCCTGCAGCATGAAACGACCGGCACGGGTACCGGCGTCGACCGCCGTCAGGATGAACAGCGCTTCGAACAGGATTGCAAAGTGGTACCAGAACGCCATGGTGTTTTCACCCGGCAGTACGCTGTGCAGGATCTGCGCGATACCGACCGCCAGGGTCGGTGCACCGCCGGCACGTGCCAGGATGGTGGTTTCACCAATGTCGTGGGCCACGGCCGACAACGCCTCTGGGGTGATTGCAAAGCCCCAGCTGCTGACGGTCTGCGCCACGGTCACCACGTCGCTGCCGACAATCGCCGCCGGGCTGTTCATGGCGAAGTACACGCCAGGCTCAATCACAGACGCCGCAACCATCGCCATGATGGCCACGAACGACTCCATCAGCATGCCGCCGTACCCGATGTAACGCGCATGGCTTTCATTGGCCAGCAGCTTGGGCGTGGTGCCCGAGGAGATCAGCGCGTGGAAGCCGGAGACCGCGCCACAGGCGATGGTAATGAACAGGAACGGGAACAGACCGCCCTTCCACACCGGGCCGGTGCCGTCGATGAACTGGGTAAGCGCCGGCATTTTCAGGTCAGGCATGGTGACCAGGATGCCAATCGCCAGCGCGATGATGGTGCCGATTTTCAGGAAGGTCGACAGGTAGTCACGCGGGGCCAGGATCAGCCATACCGGCAATACCGCGGCAACGAAACCGTAGCCGATCAGCATCCAGGTGATCTGGATCCCGGTAAAGGTGAAGGCCTTGGCCCACACCGGGTCAGCCGCAATCTGCCCGCCCAGCCAGATCGAACCCAGCAGCAACAGCACGCCGATGATCGAGATCTCGCCAATGCGGCCCGGGCGGATGTAGCGCATGTAAATGCCCATGAACATCGCGATCGGGATGGTCGCCATTACCGTGAAGATGCCCCACGGGCTCTCGGCCAGGGCCTTGACCACGATCAGCGCCAGCACCGCGAGGATGATGATCATGATCAGGAAGCAGCCGAACAGCGCAATGGTCCCGGGAATGCGGCCCATCTCTTCGCGGACCATGTCGCCCAGGGAACGGCCGTTACGCCGCGTGGACAGGAACAGGATCATGAAGTCCTGCACCGCACCGGCCAGCACCACACCGGCAATCAGCCAGAGCGTGCCGGGCAGGTAACCCATTTGCGCCGCCAATACCGGACCGACCAGAGGGCCCGCGCCGGCAATGGCCGCAAAGTGGTGACCGAAGAGGATGTGTTTGTTGGTCGGCACGTAGTCCAGACCGTCGTTGTTGATCACTGCGGGGGTGGCCCGCCGTGGGTCCAGTTGCATCACATTATTGGCGATGAACAGGCTGTAGTAACGGTAAGCGACCAGGTAGATGGCCACCGCAGCAACCACAATCCACAAGGCGTTGATCGCCTCGCCGCGGCGCAAGGCCACTACGCCGAGGGCGCACGCTCCTACGATTGCCAGCACCAGCCAGGGTAGATGGCGTAGCAGGCTATTATTATTTTTCATTTTTATATTCCAGCCAGGGTGGACAGAAAGGACAGCCAACCGGAGTTTAGCGCTACTGGCCTCAAAGGCCACCCCCCTACGTTGGTCTAGAGCCTTGCCGATGCAAAAAAAGCAGAAATAAAGGCTGAATGATGGCGCAGGGTTGGCGGCACTGCTGGAAACCTAGACTTCAACACAAATCAAAATGTGGGAGGGGGCTTGCCCCCGATAGCAGTGTGTCAGGCGCTGATAGATTGACTGACCTGCCGCCATCGGGGGCAAGCCCCCTCCCACATTGGTTTTGCGGTGTTGCTGATTACTCGAACAGTGCATCCAACGCCTGTTCCAGGCGGGTGACCCCAATCACCTGCAATCCTGGCGGCATTTCCTTCGGCGCATTGCCCTTGGGCACGATCGCCCGCTTGAAGCCATGCTTGGCCGCCTCTTTCAAGCGCTCCTGGCCGCTGGGCACCGGGCGCACTTCGCCCGACAGCCCGACCTCGCCAAACACCAGCAAGTCATGGGGCAAGGGCCGGTTGCGCAGGCTGGACATCACCGCCGCCATCAACGCCAGGTCGGACGCGGTCTCCAACACCTTGACCCCGCCCACCACATTGAGGAAGACGTCCTGATCGTGAGTCGGAATGCCGCCATGGCGATGCAATACCGCCAACAGCATGGCCAGGCGGTTCTGATCCAGGCCGAGGGTGACCCGTCGCGGGTTGGCCAGATGGCTGTCATCCACCAGCGCCTGGACTTCCACCAGCATCGGCCGGGTGCCTTCCCACGTCGCCATTACCACGCTGCCTGGGACTTCTTCCTGGGCGCGGGTGAGAAAGATCGCCGAGGGGTTGGAGACTTCTTTCAGCCCCCGGTCAGTCATGGCAAACACACCCAACTCGTTAACCGCGCCAAAGCGGTTTTTCACCGCCCGCAGCAACCGGAGGCGGCCATCGGATTCACCCTCGAAATACAGCACGGTATCCACCATGTGCTCCAGCACGCGCGGCCCGGCCAGCGCGCCTTCCTTGGTCACGTGACCGACCAGGAAGATCGCCGTGCCGCTCTGCTTGGCATAGCGCACCAGCAGCGCCGCGCTTTCACGCACCTGGGACACGCCGCCAGGCGCTGATTGCAGTTGCTCGGTGAAAATCGTCTGGATCGAGTCGATCACCATGACCTTGGGCTTTTCGATGCGCGCCGTGGCGATGATGCTTTCGATGCAGGTTTCGGTCATGACCCGCAGTTGGTCTTGGGGCAGGCCCAGGCGGCGGGCGCGCATGGCCACTTGCTGCTGGGATTCTTCGCCGGTGACGTACAGCGCCGGCATGCGGCTGGCGATGCTGCACAGGGTTTGCAGCAGGATCGTGGATTTACCGATGCCGGGGTCGCCGCCGATCAGCACAACCGAGCCGTCCACCAGGCCACCGCCCAATACCCGGTCCAGCTCGCCGGAGGCCGTGGAGAAACGCGGGATCTCTTCGACGCTGACTTCGGCCAGGGTCTTGATCTGCGCTTGTTGCCCGGTCCAGCCGGCGCGGCCGGTGGGGGCTGCGGCGCCACCGCTTTCAATCATGGTTTCAGTCAGGGTGTTCCACGCACCGCACTCGCCGCACTGGCCCGCCCACTTGGGAAAGGTCGCGCCGCACTCCGTGCAGCCGTACATGCGCTTGGCCTTTGCCATTGAAGAACCTCCAACCGAAAAACCGCGATGATAGCTCAGCGCGGCGCCGGGGTCCGGATTTCACCGTTGGCCAAGCGTGAAGCGGTGTTGCCGATGGGGTCTTCGGCGTTGAGATCGGCGCCTTTGGCCTTCAGTTCGCCCAGCAGTTCGACGCGTTTGAACAGCCCGGCGTACATGGCGGCGGTCTGCCCCGCGCCGTTGCGTTGGTCGGGATTGCAGTCGGTGGCCAGTAACCGCTGGGCAATTTTCAGTTCGCCTTTGAAGATGGCGCCCATGAGCGCGGTGTTGCCGCGTTGGTCCTGCACGCAGGCGTCGGCGCCAGCGGCCAACAGGCGCTCAACGTAGGCGCTTTGGCCGTGATAGGCGGCAAGGATCAAGGCGGTGTAGCCCTTGTCGTCCTGAGTATTCAGGGCGTAGCCCGACTCAATGAACGTGTTGAGCATGTCGAGGTCGCCACGGCGGGCGGCGTCGAAATAATAATCCTGGAGCTGAGCCTTGAGCGCACCAGGGTCATTGGATGGGGGTTGTTCGGCCAGCACACTGAACGACCAGCAGGCCAGCAGTGCCCATATGAACGTACGCATGATCAAGATCCTTGAGAAAGATCCCCTGGTAGGAGCGAGCTTGCTCGCGAAAAACGTCAACGATAACGCGTGCATCCTGGATGAATGCGTTGCCTTTGAGTTCTTCGCGAGCAAGCTCGCTCCTACAGGAGGGCGCGGTTAGTCGCTCAGTTTGTCAGCCAGTGCTTTCACACGCGCCAAGTCCCCTTTGGCCACCTTGGCCACGCCGGTGCCGTATTCCGGATCGGCTTTGTAGAGGAACGACAGGATGATGTGCTTGCTTTCATCATCGGTGGTCGCCAACGAGCCGCCAAAGTTATCGATCAGGTCCTGACGCTCTTTTTTGCTGTAGGAGCGATACAAGTCGCCGGCCTGCTTGAAGTTCTGCTCACGCTGAATCTTCGCCTGCTGGGTGCTGCCCGACAGCGGAGACTGGCTGTAACGCGCAGCTTGCGGCTCTTCCCGTGGCAACAGGCGGCTTGGCTGGTAGTTCACGCCGGTGGTGGTCTTGCCGAAGTTCAGCGCGCCGTCCTGGTTACCGTTGTTGACGGTGACCCGTGGGGCGTTGATCGGCAGTTGCAGGGCATTGGCGCCCAGTCGGTACATTTGCGTATCGGCGTAGGAGAACACCCGCCCTTGCAGCAGGCGGTCTTCCGACGGTTCGATACCCGGCACCAGGTTGGCCGGGGCCATCGCCACTTGTTCGGTCTCCTGGAAAACATTGGCCGGGTTGCGGTTGAGCACCATTTGCCCGACTTTGCGCTCAGGCACATTCGGCCAGATCTTGGTGGCGTCCAGCGGGTCGAAATCGAACTTGGCCAGGTCTTCAGGTTTCAACACCTGCACATACAAGTCCCACTTGGGGAAGTCGCCCTTGTTGATATGGGTGACCAGGTCATTGGTCATATGGCTGTAGTCACGCCCTTGCACTTCGGTGACTTGCTTGGGATCAAGGTTCTTGATGCCTTGCAGGCTCTTCCAGTGGAACTTGACGTAGTGCACTTCGCCCTTGGCGTTGATCAACTTGTAGGCATGTACGCCGTTGCCATCCATCTCCCGGTAACTGGCCGGTGTGCCGGCGTCCGAGTACAACTCGGTCAATGTACGCGTGGACTCGGGAACATGGGAGAAGAAGTCGAAACGACGGGAGTCATCGTCCAGGTTAGTGCGCGGGTCCGGTTTGAACGCGTGGACCATGTCCGGGAACTTGATGGCATCGCGAATGAAGAATGTCGGGAAGTTGTTGCCGACCAGGTCCCAGTTGCCTTCGGCGGTATAGAACTTGGTGGCGAAGCCCCGTGGGTCGCGCAGGGTTTCCGGGGAATGGTTGCCGTGGACCACGGCCGAGAAACGCACGAACACCGGCGTGGCTTCACCGGCGGCGAATACCTTGGCCTTGGTCAGGTCGCTGAGGTTGTCGGTCACGGTGAAGGTGCCATGGGCGCCCGTGCCACGGGCATGCACCACGCGCTCGGGGATGCGTTCGCGGTCGAAGCGCTGCAGCTTCTGAATCAATTGAACGTCCTGCAGCAGCACGGGGCCATTGGCGCCGGCCGTCTGCGAGTTCTGGTTATCGCCAACGGCGGCGCCGTTGTCACGGGTCAGGTTGGCGGCTTGCACGGAGAGGGTCAGCAGGCTGGCGGTCACCAACGCCAACGCCTGGCGTGCCGACACAGGCCTGCGATTGATTGAATGGTTCATCAAGGTTTCCTCTGGTTTTTTTAGTGCACATTCAGTTGTGCTTGCCAGAGGCTAGTGACCTGCGGGTCAGAAGATAAATAGAAAAACACCACAGGCCCGATTGAGAAAAAAATGTGGTAACCCGCTGAAATCCGCCGTATCCCGCGCGCGATTGGTGGCACTTTGCAAACTAATTGCGTTTTAATGTGTCGATAAAAACCAACAGTGTTAAAGGTTGTGTCGCGCAAGCCCGCTACGACTGACTTACACTGACCTCCACCCTTCTCATCTGTAACAAGGAATAACCTATGGGCGTGATCAGTGAGTTCAAGGCCTTCGCGGTCAAAGGTAATGTGGTCGACATGGCCGTCGGTATTATCATCGGCGCCGCGTTCGGCAAAATTGTTTCCTCATTTGTAGGGGACGTGGTGATGCCGCCGCTCGGCCTGTTGATCGGTGGCGTGGACTTCGGCGACCTGGCAATCACGCTCAAGGCCGCGCAAGGCGATGCACCCGCCGTGGTGCTGGCCTACGGCAAGTTCATCCAGAGCGTGGTCGACTTTTTGATCGTCGCCTTCGCTATTTTCATGGGGGTAAAGGCGATCAACCGCCTCAAGCGCGAAGAGGCCGTAGCCCCGAGCTTGCCACCGACGCCGACCAAGCAAGAGGTGCTGCTGGGCGAGATCCGCGATCTGCTCAAGGCACAGCACGACAAGCCGCTCTGACCTGCGGACCCAAAAAAGGCGCCGTGAGGCGCCTTTTTTTACCAGTAGTTTTCCACCGCCACCTGGCCAGGGCGTCGGCTCAGGCTCAGTTGCATGTCGCGCTGCTTGAGCAACTGGCGCGTGTCATCGACCATCTGCGGGTTGCCGCAAATCAGCACGCGCGAGTGTTGCGCCGTCAGCTCGATGCCGGCCGCGCGTTCCAGCTCTCCATTCTCGATCAAGGTGGTGATACGTCCGTTCAACGCGCCCGGATGCCGCTCACGGGTGACGATAGGGATGTAGACCAGCTTGTGGGCGTATTCGGCCAGGTATTCGCGCTCGCCCAGTTGGTTGATCAACGACTGGTACGCCAGCTCCCTGGCCTCTCGTGCGCTGTACACCAGAACGATACGTTCGAATTTTTCCCACACCTCGAAATCCTGCAGGATCGACAGGAACGGTGCCACGCCGGTACCGGTGCCCAGCAGCCACAGATCGCGCCCGTCGATAAAGCGGTTCAGGGTCAGGAAGCCAGTGGCCTGGCGTTCCACCAGCAAGGTATCGCCCACTTTCAGGCGGCTCAGCTCACTGGTGAACTCGCCGCCTGGCACCACAATGGAAAAGAAATCGAGGTATTCGTCAAACGGCGAAGACACGATGGAATAAGCACGCCATACAGTACTGCCATCCGCCTTGGTGACGCCCAGGCGCACGAACTGGCCGGCGGTAAAGCGAAAGCCTGCATCACGCGTGGTGCGCAAGGTGAAGAGGCTGGGGGTCAGCGATTGCACGTCGAGCAAGGTCTGGCGGGTAAATTTCTCAGCACTGGCCGTCATGGGGGGCTCCGTTTTGCACAGGGCCGTAGTGTCTCTCAATGCGGGCCGCGCAAACACCGTTGATTTGTACTGACATTGCAGTCAGCCAAAGACAGCGACGCTGTCGGGCTTGTAACAATAAGTGACAAATAGCGCGCCAACAACAAACTAAACATTTTGCTATTAACCCACTCGCGATACATCACTAGATGATGCTGAACGTCGGGAGCATATCATTTTGACACCACCTTCAAACTATTGAAAAGCCAAGCACCACGCGGCTAACTCATACAAAAGTTTGTTAGTTGTACAGCGCTGTTGTGCCGTGACACGCCAATAACCGAAATTTTTTTTCAGCCCTACTCATAGGACTTATCCTACACTTTGTTCTCGAGCAGCGTTGGGATCAGGACGTACCCAAGTCACAGGGAAACCTATGGAGAGTTACCGATGGTCAAATGGCGCAATACCCGGCTGCCCAAGCTGGAGGGCGAGAGCGAAATCACCAGCGTGTTTGAGATGGTCGTCAATCACACTTATGAACTGGGATTCCAATATTGCTCATTTACGATGAGTTCTCAAGCTAAAAACAACCAAACAGATCCCATCCAACTAGACAACCATCCAAATGAGTGGAGAAGTATTTACACACGAGCGCATTTCTTCGATCTGGATCCTGTTGTATCCCATTGTAAAAAAAGTGTCCTGCCCATTGTCTGGGACCAGAAAACCTTTAGCAGTACACCCCAGTTGTGGGAGTTGGCCCAATCGTTTGGCGTGCACCTGGGCTGGACCCAGGCGGTGCATGATTTCCAGGGTATATTCAGCATGCTCACGCTGACCCGTGGCAAAGGCGAGGTCAGCCCTGAAGAGCTTTACGAAAAAGCCGGGCAGGTGTTGTGGCTCTGCCATGCGATGCATGCAGTGGTTGCAAAAAAATACGCCGACAAAGCCCACGTCAACACGCCCAGCAAGTTGACCGCACGGGAAACGGAAGTCCTCAAGTGGTCCGCCATGGGCAAGACCGCGTCCGAGATCGCGGCCATTCTCTGCCTGTCCGAGCGTACGGTGGGCTTCCATATCAGCAGTACCTTCAAGAAGCTTGGGGTTCACAACAAGATCCAGGCCGTGCTCAGCGCCTCCAAAGCAGGGTTGTTTTGACCCGGACAAGAAACACCGCATGTCATCGCGTTGAAAAAAAAGTACCATTTACGGCCCATTCTGAGTGTTGATGCCCTTTCAAAGGTTGCCTCGCCGTTCACTCAGACGGTTCCGTCGATTACTCCAGAGCCTCCCCCGCCATGCCCCTGCTTGACAGCCCCTTCGCCCAGCTCGATTTGATTCGTCAGCCCGAGCAACACAATGATCCGCTGCAAGCCTTCGATGCCGCCGACGAGTACCTGCTCAGCCACCTCGCCGACCAGCAACCGCCTGCGGCAACCCGGGTGCTGGTGCTCAATGACAGCTTCGGTGCCCTCGCGGCCAGCCTGGCAGGCCAGGTGCAGGTGACTTCCAGCGGGGACTCGTTCCTCGCCGCCCAAGGCCTGGAAAAAAACCTGGTACGCAACGGCAAAGCCTTTGATGCGGTACCGTTCGTGCCGGCCAGCCAAGTGCCGGTAGGGCCGTTCGATCGGGTGTTGCTGCGCATACCTAAAAGCCTGGCGCTGCTGGAAGAACAGTTGATACGGCTGCAGGGCCGACTGGCCCCAGGCGCCGAAGTGATCGCTGCGGCGATGATCAAACATTTGCCACGCGCCGCCGGTGAGCTGCTGGAGCGTCATATCGGGCCGATGCACGCCACGCTTGCGGTAAAAAAGGCCCGGCTGCTGATCGCCACCGTCGCAGACCGCGCTGCGGCAGTGTCGCCCTACCCTACCCGCTACACGCTGGACACCCCGGCCATCGAATTGCTCAACCACGCCAACGTGTTCTGCCGCGAAGGCCTGGACATCGGCACGCGCGCGTTCCTGCCGCACCTGCCGAACAACCTGGGCGGCGCCCGCGTGGCCGACCTTGGCTGCGGCAACGGCGTATTGGCAATTGCCAGCGCCCTGCAAAACCCGGACGCGCAGTACACCCTGGTGGACGAATCCTTCATGGCGGTGCAGTCAGCCACCGAGAATTGGCGGGCCGCCCTGGGGGAACGCGAGGTGATCGTGCGGGCCGACGACGGTCTGGCCGGCCAGCAAGCGCAGTCGTTGGACGTGGTGCTGTGCAACCCGCCGTTCCACCAGCAGCAGGTGGTGGGCGACTTCCTCGCCTGGCGCATGTTCCAGCAGGCGCGGGAGACCCTGGTGGTGGGTGGCGCGTTGTATATCGTCGGTAACCGTCACCTGGGTTATCACAGCAAATTGGCGCGCCTGTTCCGCGGCGTCGAACAGGTGGCGGCGACGCCCAAGTTCGTCATTCTCAAGGCGCGCAAATAAAAAAAGCCCTGCCCTTCAAGTAACAAGAGCAGGACTCAAAAAAACCGGGCCGCAAAGCCCGGATCGGGATGTCAGTGGGTGGTCAGGCCAGCCGCATTCATGAACATGCGCATCAGGCTGGCGACGATAAACAGGGCCAGCACGCTGCCGGCCCAGATCATCGCCAGCCACCCAAGACGCCGCCACAGCGGCTGTTTTTCAGCCTGTTCGATGTCGTGCAACGAAGGTTTGCCCGCCATGTTGCGACCCTCCTAGTGATAACCGTCTTCGTGGGTGACCTTGCCGCGGAACACGTAGTAGCTCCAGAAGGTGTAGCCCAGGATGAACGGAATGATGAACAAGGTGCCCACCAGCATGAAGCCCTGGCTTTGCGGCGGCGCAGCCGCGTCCCAGATCGACACCGACGGTGGAATGATGTTCGGCCACAGGCTGATCCCAAGGCCGCTGTAGCCCAGGAAGATCAATACCAGCGTCAGCAAGAATGGCGTGTAGTGCGCCCGGCGGGCCACGGCGCGGAACAACCCGTACATCGTCACCAGCACCAGCAGCGGCACGGGCAGGAACCAGAACAGGTTCGGCAGAGTGAACCAGCGCGAGGCGATTTCCGCGTGGGTCAACGGCGTCCAGAGGCTGACGATACCGATCACCGCCAGCACCACGAAGGCCAGCGGCCGCGCCAGGTTGTGCATCTGTTCCTGCAACTTGCCTTCGGTCTTCATGATCAGCCAGGTGCAGCCGAGCAAGGCATACGCCACGATCAACGCTACGCCGCAGAACATCGTGAACGGAGTCAGCCAGTCCAGCGAGCCGCCGGCGAACTGGCGGTTCACCACCGGGATGCCGTCGATAAACGCCCCCAGCGCCACGCCCTGGAAGAACGTCGCCGTGAGCGAGCCGCCGATAAACGCCTTGTCCCACAGGTGACGCTTGTGGTCCTTGGCCTTGAAGCGGAACTCGAAGGCCACGCCGCGAAAGATCAGCCCGATCAACATCAGGATCAGCGGCAGGTACAACGCCGACAACACCACCGAATAGGCCAGCGGAAACGCGCCGAACAAGCCCGCGCCGCCCAATACCAGCCAGGTTTCGTTGCCGTCCCACACGGGCGCCACGGTGTTCATCATGACGTCGCGGTCGGTCTTGCCCGGTACGAACGGAAACAGGATGCCGATGCCCAGGTCGAAGCCGTCCATCACCACGTACATCATGATGCCGAAGATGATGATCACGGCCCAGATCAGCGGAAGATCAATGCCCATCTCAATGCCCCTTGTGCTGGATGTCGTCGTGATCGTTGTCGGTGCCATCATCGGCAGCGGACAACGGACGCGCCGGGGTGCGTTTCTGGCCAGGTCCACCCTGGGTCGGCTCGGTGACCTCGTAAACCACAGGCCCTTTGCGCACCAGGCGCATCATGTAACCCAGGCCCGCGCCAAACAGCGCGAAGTACACCACCACGAACAGCACCAGGGTGATGGTCATCTGCGCCAGGCTATGCCCGGAAGACGCATCCGCAGTGCGCATCAGCCCGTAGACCACCCACGGCTGGCGGCCGATTTCGGTGGTGAACCAGCCGGCGAGAATCGCGATCAGGCCGGACGGGCCCATCCACAACGCCAGATGCAGGAATGGCCTGGACGTGTACATCTTGTCGCCACGGCGCAGCCACAGGCTGAACAAGCCGGTGAAGATCATCAGGAAACCCAGGCCGACCATGACCCGGAACGACCAGAACACCACGGTCGAGTTGGGACGGTCTTCAGGCGGGAACTCCTTGAGCGCCGGCACCTGCTTGTCCAGCGAGTGGGTCAGGATCAGGCTGCCCAGGTAGGGAATTTCCACCGCGTACTTGGTCTTTTCGGCTTTCATGTCCGGCCAGCCGAACAGGATCAGCGGCGTGGGTTCATTGCCGATGTTTTCCCAGTGACCTTCAATCGCGGCGATTTTGGCTGGCTGATGCTTGAGGGTGTTGAGGCCGTGGAAGTCGCCGATCACCGCCTGGATGGGCGCGACGATCAAGGCCATCCACATCGCCATCGAGAGCATTTTGCGGATCGCCGGGTTGTCCTTGCCGCGCAGCAGGTGCCAGGCCGCAGAGGAGCCAACGAAGAACGCCGTCGCCACAAAGGCAGCGGTGGCCATATGCGCCAGTCGATAGGGGAATGAGGGGTTGAAAACCACGGCGAACCAATCGGTCGGAATCACGCGGCCGTCGACGATTTCAAAGCCTTGGGGCGTCTGCATCCAGCTGTTGGAGGAGAGAATCCAGAACGTCGAGATCAGCGTACCGACCGCCACCATCACGGTGGAGAAGAAGTGCAGGTTGCGCCCCACCTTGTTCCAGCCGAACAGCATCACGCCCAGGAAACCGGCTTCGAGGAAGAAGGCGGTGAGTACTTCGTACGTCAGCAGCGGCCCGGTGACGGCACCGGCGAAGTCCGAGAAGCGGCTCCAGTTGGTGCCGAACTGATAAGCCATGACCAGGCCGGAGACCACGCCCATGCCGAAGTTGACGGCAAAGATCTTCGACCAGAAATGGTAGAGGTCACGGTAGGTGTCGTTGCGGGTCTTGAGCCACAAGCCCTCCAGCACCGCAAGGTAACTGGCCAGGCCGATGGTGATCGCCGGGAACAGGATGTGAAACGAGATGGTGAACGCAAATTGAATTCGGGCGAGATCTAGCGCCTCCAAACCGAACATAAGTCTTCCTCTGTCAGGTAATACCGGCTGCGGGCTCGGAGCCTGCACCCACTGCCCCCACGGATATGGAGTGTGGCGAATTTCAATTCGTTTCTTTTTTTACCCGTCACGCAGGGAGTCTGGCCCTTCGGCCACCAGAGCAATCCCGGAGCGGGCGTTGATCTGGATCAAGCATCGTTGAAAGAGTAGTCCCATTTTCGATGGGCAGTTGTGTGGTGTTTTGCCGCGTGACAGCTTGCCTCACCAAGGTTATTGCAACTCTTTGTTACAACATAATGCTAATCTCGACATTCCCTTCGGTCTTGATCTGTACGCCCAATGCCTAGCGAATCCGCGTTGCTGTTACGTCACCACCGTCCTTTCATCGCGTTCTGGCTGGCGCGGATCTTTACCGCCAGCGGTTTCCAGATGCTGACCGTGGCCATCGGCTGGAACCTCTACCAACTGACCGGCAATGTGCTCGACCTGGGGTTGGTCGGCCTGGTGGAATTCGTGCCGCGCGTGCTGTTCATGCTGCACACCGGGCATGTGGCCGATCGTTATGAGCGACGCAAGGTCGCTGCCATCTGCCAGACCGTGCAGGCGCTGATTGCGCTGTCCCTGGCCATCGGCGGGCTGACCGGCAATGTGACCCGCGAGATGATCTTCATTCTCGCCTTTCTGCTGGGCGCCGCGCGTTCGTTCGAAATGCCCACCACCCAAGCGCTGCTGCCCAGTATCGTACCCAGCGCACTGTTCCCCCGGGCCGTGGCGTCGTCGCAATCGGCCCAGCAATTGGCGACCATCGTCGCCCCGGCCCTCGGCGGCTTGCTCTACGCGTTCGGCAGCGTCTGGGTATACGGCCCGACCGTGGTGCTGTACCTGATCGCCTGCGGGCTGACCCTGAACCTGCCCGCCCGCCAGACGCCGCTGAACAAAGGCAAGGCCACCCTCGACTCGTTGCTGGCCGGGATTCGCTTTATCCGCAGCCGGCCGGACATCCTCGGCGCCATCTCCCTGGACCTGTTCGCCGTACTGTTGGGCGGCGCCACCGCGCTATTGCCGGTGTTCGCCAAGGATATCCTGTTGACCGGCCCCTGGGGCCTGGGCCTGCTGCGCTCGGCACCGGCGGTGGGGGCGCTGCTGATGTCACTGTGGCTGGCGCGTTTTTCAGTGGACCGCAAGGTCGGTCGCGTCATGTTCACTGCAGTCGGCGTGTTCGGCGTGGCGACCATCGCATTCGGCCTGTCGACCTCGTTCTGGTTCTCCCTGGCGGTGCTGGTGGTACTCGGCGCGGCGGACATGATCAGCATGGTGATCCGGGCTTCGTTCGTGCAGTTGGAAACGCCGGATGAAATGCGCGGCCGGGTGAGTGCGGTCAACGGCTTGTTTATCGGCGCATCCAATCAATTGGGCGAGTTCGAATCGGGCATCACCGCACACTGGTTCGGCACTGTGCCCGCCGTCGTCATGGGCGGCGTGGGTACACTGGTCGTGACCGGAGTGTGGATCAAACTGTTCCCGACCCTGGCCAATCGCGATCGTATGCATGTACCGGTGGAAGAAACGGCCTCGAAAACCACCGCCTGACCCGCTTTGACATAAGGTCAATGTGGGAGGGGGCTTGCCCCCGATAGCCATAGCTATATACACAACCTTGTAGCGCCAACCGTAACCACGATGCGAAGCGAGTCGCTCTTGATCTTGATCTTGATCTTGATCTGCTTTTGATCCTAGGCGCCCCGTTAAACCACGCTGGCCGAACGCAGGCTTGAATCCGTGGGCAACCCGGCAGGACGCCGGGTTAGCCGCACTGGGCCATGGATGGCCCATTGCGGCGGCCCACGGATTCAAGCCTTCGTTCGGGCACACCGAGCCTAGGCGAGGTGCCGAGTGGTGGGGCAAGAGCGTTTTGCTTACTTTTGCGCTTTTCAAAAGTGAGCCGCCGTCAGGGCGGAACCCTAAGTGGCCATGACCGCAGAAACGGATATGTACTCGGTCCAACTCAACATCCTGGTCGGCCCAGAGGCCGCCATCGGGGGCAAGCCCCCTCCCACATTTGGACCTCGGACCGTCAGTTAGAACCGCGTCGGCTGTCCGGCCGTCACAGTACATTCAGGTCTTCAGTGTTTGCCAGACCGCGTCAGAGCACCTTGTCCAGAGTAATCGGAAACTCCCGAACCCGTTTGCCAGTAGCGTGATAGATAGCATTCGCCACCGCCGCCGCCACCCCGACAATACCGATCTCTCCCACCCCCTTGGACCCCAGGGCATTGACGATCTCGTCATGCTCTTCGACAAACAGCACATCAATCTCGCCGATATCGGCATTCACCGGGATATGGTACTCGGCCAGGCTATGGTTCATGGAGCGACCCAGTTGATGATCGACCTGGGTCTCTTCATGCAGCGCCATGCCAATGCCCCACACCACGCCGCCGAGAATCTGGCTGCGCGCCATTTTCGGATTGACCACACGCCCGGCCGCAATGGCGCTGACCACACGGCTGACCTTGATGGTGCCAAGGTCCTCGTCCACGCGCACTTCAACGAACACCGCCGAATGGGTGGCGCTGGCATAGCCCTCGCGCTTCTTGTCGGGCTCGCTGTCTACCTGCACCTCCAGCGCGTTTTCACCGCTGTCCTTGACCAACTGGGCCAGCGACACACTCACGTCGCCGGTATGCAACTGGCCCTCTTCGAAACGCACGGACTCGGCGTCCCTGAACACCGGGTAGACCTGCCGCGCGGTTTCCAGCAGTTTCGCATTGAGCGCTTCACAGGCCTG
The DNA here is from genome assembly GCF_022807995.1 of Pseudomonas orientalis. NCBI lineage: Bacteria > Pseudomonadati > Pseudomonadota > Gammaproteobacteria > Pseudomonadales > Pseudomonadaceae > Pseudomonas > Pseudomonas orientalis. The sequence continues at coordinate 5,005,577 of NZ_CP094351.1, forward strand.
TTGCACGGCGGTACCGACGGACGACACGGTAAACGAGCCGCCCTGCAACGGCGCCGTGGGCAACGATGAATCGCCCAGCAGAAAGCTGACGTCGGCCATCGCCACGCCACTGGCCTGGGCCGCGATCTGGGTCATCACGGTGTAGGTGCCGGTGCCGATATCGGTGGTGGCGCTGCTGACGGTGAGTTTGCCGTCACTGTCGATGCGCGCCTTGGCGCTGGCTTTCATCTGCATGGCTTCCCACACCCCGCCGGCCATGCCCCAGCCGATCAACTGGCGGCCGTCGCGCATGCTGCGCGGTTCGGGGTTGCGCTGGCTCCAGCCGAAACGCTCGGCGCCTTCGCTGTAACACTCGCGCAGGGCCTTGCTCGACCAGGGTTTGTCCTCGTTCTGGTTACGCTCGGCGTAGTTGATCAGGCGCAGTTGCACCGGGTCGATGGCCAGGGCACAGGCCAGTTCGTCCATGGCGCATTCCAGCCCGATCACGCCCAGGGCGGCGCCGGGGGCGCGCATGTCCAGTGGGGTGAAGACGTCCAGCGGCACCAGCTTGTAGGTCAATTGCACGTTATCGCAGTGGTAGAGCATGCCGCTCCACTCCACCACGTGCTCGCTGAAATCCTCGAAACGCGAGGTCTGGCCGATCGCGGTATGCCCCAGGGCCAGCAAGCGCCCGTTGGGGGCGGCGCCCATCTGCAAGCGCTGCAAGGTGCGAGGGCGGTAGCCGAAGGTGAACATCTGTTGGCGGGTCAGGGTGACGCGTACCGAACGCTTGAGTGCCAGCGATGCCATCACCGCCAGCGGCAATTGGTACTGCGGGCGCAGACCCGAACCAAAGGCACCGCCCACAAACGCGGCAAAGATGCGCACCTGGCTTTTATCCAGGCCGAATACTTTTTGCACATAAGCCTGGCAGTTCTGCGGGCCCTGGGTCTTGTCGTGGATATGCAAGGTGCCGTCCGGCTGGTACAGCACGGTGCTGGCGTGGGGTTCCATCGGGTTATGGTGTTCGATGGGCGTGCTGTAATGCAGATCGAGGCTGATGGCGGCGCCGGCCCACTCGGCCTGGAAGTTGCCACGCGGGCCGGGCGGGGTCTGCGGCGAAGGATGGGCCGATTCCTGCTGGGTGATCAGGTCCGTTTCGAAGTCTTCGGGCGCGTATTCAATCTCCACCAGCGAGCCGGCATGCCGCGCAAGCTCCAGATTATCGGCGATCACCAGCGCCAGCGGCTGTCCGCTGTAGAGCACGCGGTCGTTATACAGTGGGCGAAAGGGCGAGCCGTCGGCGGCATCCGCATCGGCGAAGGCATCGTCGTAACTGGCGATTTTCGGGCGATTGAGGTGATCAATCACCGCCACCACGCCCGGCAGGGCCAAGGCCTTGGAGGCATCGATCCGAATGACCCGGCCTTTGGCGATGGTGCTCGATACCACACTGCCATGCAGCAGGCCGTCCTCGGGGAACTCACCGGCATAGCGCGCCTGGCCGGTGACCTTGAGCAGACCGTCGACACGGTCCAGGGGTTTGCCGATGGCACTCATGGCTGTTCTCCCGCGACCGCAGCGTCGCTCAGTGCTCGAATGATTGCGCGACGCGCCAGCTTGATCTTGAAGCCGTTGTGTTGCAGCGGCTCGGCATCCTGCAGCAGGGCATCGGCGGCATTACTGAAGGTTTCGCGGCTGACGGTGCGGCCGATCAGCGAGGCTTCCACCGCACGGTCACGCCAGGGTTTGTGGGCCACACCGCCGAGGGCCAGACGGGCGTCGATGATCTCGTCGCCGTGCAGCTCCAGGGCAGCGGCCACCGACACCAGCGCGAACGCATAGGACGCACGGTCGCGGATCTTCAGGTAGTGGCTGTGACGCGCCAGGTTATCGGCAGGCAATTCCACGGCGGTGATCAGTTCGTCGTCGGCCAATTGGTTGTCCCGTTGCGGCGCATCGCCCGGCAGACGGTGGAAGTCGGCAAACTCGATAACCCGCGCCCCGCCGCGTCCTTGCACATGCACCCGCGCCTCCAGCGCTGCCAGGGCTACGCACATGTCCGAAGGGTGGGTGGCGACGCATTGCTCGCTGGCGCCGAGGATCGCGTGGATACGATTCAAGCCGGTGCGCGCCGGGCAGCCGCTGCCGGGTTCACGCTTGTTGCAGGGCACCGTGGCGTCATAGAAATAGTAGCAACGGGTGCGTTGCAGCAGGTTGCCACCGGTACTGGCCATGTTGCGCAGTTGCGGCGAAGCGCCGGCCAGGATGGCCTGGGACAGCAACGGATAACGCTGCTCGATCAGCGGGTGCCAGGCCAGGTCGGCATTGCTCACCAGCGCGCCAATGCGCAGGCCGCCCTCGGCAGTTTCTTCGATGGCGCCCAGCGGCAATCCGGTGATATCAATCAAGTGTTCGGGGCGGCTGATGTTCTCTTTCATCAGGTCCAGCAGGTTGGTGCCGCCGGCAATGAAGCGTGATGCCGCGCTGCTCAGGTGCACCGCCTCGTGCACATCGGTCGGTTTGCTGTACTGGAAGGGATTCATTGCTCACCTCCGCGGTTGCCGCACGCCGGCAGCGCTTCTTCGATGGCGTCGCGGATATTGCTGTAGGCGCCGCAGCGGCACAGGTTGCCGCTCATGAGTTCCTGGATTTGCGCACTGTCGTGGGCGCGCCCTTCGTTGGCCAGGCCGACCGCCGAGCAGATCTGGCCGGGGGTGCAGTAGCCGCACTGAAAGGCATCGTGCTTGATAAAGGCTTGCTGCATCGGGTGCAGTTGGTCGCCGTCGGCCAGGCCTTCGATGGTGGTCAGCTCGGCGCCGTCGCACATCACGGCCAGGGTCAGGCAGGCGTTTACGCGTTTGCCGTCACGCAACACGGTGCAGGCACCGCATTGGCCGTGGTCGCAGCCCTTTTTGCTGCCAACCAGGTCCAGTTGTTCGCGCAGCAGGTCCAGCAAGGTGGTCCAGGGCAGCACACTCAATTGGCGATCCTGGCCATTGATGGTCAAGCGTATCGGGTGGGCAACGTACGGCTGGGCCGCCGCGCCATTGGGGGTCGCGCTCATAAACACCTCACGGGTTGGTGTACATCCGCGGCGTTCAGGAAAATCGCCGTCTTAAGGGGTACGACTTCCCGGGGTTTTGAGCGTTCAAGATGATTGATCAGTGGATATTGAGTATGGTGGTCAATGTATTTTGCGGAGGGTTGATCGAGGTATTGCTGTAGACGAAGCCCCCTGGCCCCTCGACATTCAGGTCGAACACATAGATGTAGCCCATCAATGTGCCCGCACCATTGCAGGCCTGGCTGATGTTGCCGACCTGGCACACCGCCGTGCGCTGGCCGTTGAGCACCGCACCGTTGAAGCGCCCGACCGGGTTGTTACCCAGGCCCACTTCCATCACCGAAACCTTGGTTGGCCCGCGATGTGTACACATCTGAGTCAGGGTGACGCGCTCCGGGATGGTTTCCGTGCACTTGCCTGACTCGACCTTGAACACGCGCACCTCGCTCAAGGCCGGTGCAGTCGCGCCCCACGCCGGTGCTGTGCCCAGCCACAGGCTGATACTGGCGATCAGCGCTAGACTCCACACGTTGGCTTTTTTCATGCTGTCGATGACCTGCTGTTGAACGTCGGCGCAGTATGCCTCAAGGCCATGCGCCACACAGCCTCGGCTGCTGGTATGATGCGCCGCTTTTTCCGATCCTCTCTGAAACCACAGGCGCTTGGCGCAGTTTGTGCTTTGACTTAGAGGTCAACAAATCACGACGCAAGATAGCGTCACAGGGAGCCGGCATGCTGGAAAAGCTGTTTCAACTCAAAGCCCACAACACCAACGTGCGCACCGAGATTCTCGCGGGTATCACCACGTTCCTGGCCATGGCCTACATCCTGTTCGTGAACCCGAGCATCCTTGGTGAAACCGGCATGGACAAGGGCGCAGTGTTTGTCGCGACCTGCCTGGCGGCGGCCATCGGTTCCACCGTGATGGGCCTGATCGCCAACTACCCGATCGCGCTGGCGCCGGGCATGGGCCTCAATGCCTTCTTCACCTACACCGTGGTGCTGCACATGGGCCACACCTGGCAGGTTGCGCTGGGCGCGGTGTTCATTTCGGCGGTGCTGTTCTTCCTGCTGTCGATCTTCCGTATCCGTGAGTGGATCATCAACAGCATTCCCCTGCCCCTGCGCTCGGCGATTGCTGCCGGTATCGGCCTGTTCCTGGCGCTGATCGCCCTGCACAACGCCGGTATCGTGGTCGCCAATCCGGCCACGCTGGTGGGCCTGGGCGATCTGAAACAACCGGCGCCGATCCTCGCGACCCTGGGCTTCGTGCTGATCGTTGCACTGGAAGCCCTGGCGGTGCGCGGTGCCGTGTTGATCGGCATCCTGGCGGTGACCATTGTCTCGATCCTGCTCGGCGTCACCCCGTTTGGCGGCGTGACCTCCATGCCACCGTCCCTGGCGCCGACCTTCCTGCAACTGGACATCAAGGGCGCGCTGGACATCGGCCTGGTCAGCGTGATCTTTGCCTTCCTGTTCGTCGACCTGTTCGACAACTCCGGCACCCTGATCGGCGTCGCCAAGCGCGCCGGCCTGATGGGCAAGGACGGCCATATGCCGAAAATGGGCCGTGCGCTGATCGCCGACAGTACGGCGGCCATGGCCGGCTCGCTGCTGGGCACCTCGACCACCACCAGCTACATCGAATCCGCCGCCGGCGTGAGCGCCGGTGGCCGTACCGGCCTGACCGCCATCGTAGTCGCGATCCTGTTCCTGCTGGCGCTGTTTTTCTCGCCCTTGGCGGCCAGCGTACCGGCCTTCGCCACCGCACCGGCGCTGCTGTTTGTGGCGGTGTTGATGACGTCCGGCCTGGCTGAAATCGACTGGGATGACATTACTGTGGCCGCGCCGGTGGTGATCACCGCTCTGGCGATGCCGTTCACTTACTCCATCGCCAACGGCATCGCCTTCGGTTTCATCGCCTGGACCGCCATCAAGCTGCTTTCGGGCCGCTACCGTGAGCTGAACCCGGCACTGGTGATTCTGTCGATTCTGTTCGTGATCAAGCTGGGCTGGTTCAACGCATGACTTTCGACGCCGTACACTACACCGCTCAACTGCAAGACAAGGTCACGCGTTTGCGTGACCTGCTGGCACCCTTCGACGCGCCCGAGCCGCAGGTCTTCGACTCGCCGCTGCAGCACTTCCGCCTGCGCGCCGAGTTCCGCCTGTGGCGCGAAGGCGGGGATCGCCACTACGCCATGTTCGCCCAGGACGACAAGCGCACGCCGATCCTCATTGAAGAGTTTCCCATTGCCAGCCAGCGCATCAACCAATTGATGCCGCAGCTCAAGGCCGCCTGGCAAGCCAGCGCCGCCCTGAGCCACAAGCTGTTCCAGGTGGAATTCCTGACCACGCTGGCCGGCGACGCGATGATCACCCTGTGTTATCACCGCCCGCTGGATGAGCATTGGCACACTGCCGCGAATAAATTGGCCGCTGACCTGAATGTGAGCATCATTGGCCGCTCCAAGGGCAAGCGCGATGTCATCGGCCACGACTATGTGGTGGAGAAACTCGAGGTCGGTGGCCGCACGTTCAGCTACCGCCAACCCGAAGGCGCCTTCACCCAGCCCAACGGCACGGTGAATCGCAAGATGCTCAACTGGGCGTACGACGCCCTGGGTGATCGCCCGGATGACTTGCTGGAGCTGTACTGCGGCAACGGCAACTTCACCCTGCCGCTGGCGACCCGCGTGCGCAAGGTGCTGGCCACCGAAATCAGCAAGACCTCGGTGAATGCGGCCTTGAGCAACCTTGATGAAAATGCCGTGGATAACGTCACCTTGGTGCGCCTTTCCGCCGAAGAGCTGACCGAGGCGCTGAATGAAGTGCGCCCGTTCCGGCGCCTGCACGGCATCGACCTGAAAAGCTACGAATTCGGCAGCGTCTTCGTCGACCCGCCCCGCGCCGGCATGGACCCGGACACCTGCGAACTGACCCGGCGTTTCGACAACATCCTGTACATCTCCTGCAACCCGGAGACGTTGGCGGCGAACATCGCGCAGCTGCATGACACGCATCGCATTACCCAATGCGCAATGTTTGACCAGTTCCCGTGGACGCATCATATGGAATCGGGTGTGTTGCTGACCCGTCGATAAGCCTGCCACGCAACGCTGTTACCGCTGTGGGGGCCGCTCTTGCCGCCTCCCACACGCGATCCTCCCTGCGCAACGGATTAAAAGTTCGATAATCGAACAGATCCACCGCCATTTATTGACCAAATTAACCATTCAGTACATTTTAACTCCACAACCAATAAAAACTGTGGAGACCCCTCTATGCCGCCTATCGTGCTGGTGCTCAACGGCCCCAATCTCAACCTGCTCGGCACCCGCGAGCCCGCCACTTACGGCCATGAAACCCTGGCCGACATCGCCGCGCTGTGTGGCCGCAGCGCGGAAAAACTCGGGCTGAGCATCGAGTTTCGCCAAACCAACCATGAAGGCGAATTGCTCGACTGGATTCACGCCGCCCGCGCCCGTTGCGCAGGAATCGTGATCAACCCGGCGGCCTGGACCCACACCTCGGTGGCGATTCGCGATGCGCTGGTGGCCAGTGAAGTGCCGGTGATCGAAGTGCATTTATCCAACGTGCATGCCCGTGAGGCGTTTCGTCATCACTCCTTTGTTTCGCCGATTGCCAAGGCGGTATTGGCCGGGTTTGGCAGCCATGGCTACCACTTGGCCCTGGAGCATTTCAGCCACTCGTTGAAAGGATGCGCCTGATGAAGCCCCGCGTTCTCGCCGGCCTGATCGGCGCCGGCATCCAGGCCTCCCGCACGCCCGCCCTGCATGAACAGGAAGGTGACGCCCAGGGACTGCGCTACCTGTATCGCCTGATCGACCTGGAGGCGCTGCGCCTGGACAGCCATGCCCTGCCCGATCTGCTGCGTGCCGCCGAACAGATGCACTTCACCGGCTTGAATATTACTTACCCGTGCAAGCAGGCGATCCTGCCGCTGCTGGATGAACTGTCCGACGAGGCGAGGGGCATTGGCGCGGTCAACACGGTGGTGTTCAAGGACGGCAAGCGCATCGGCCATAACACCGATTGCCTGGGCTTCGCCGCAGGTTTCCGACGCAATTTCAATGATGTGCCACGCCAGCGCGTGGTGCAGATGGGCGCCGGCGGTGCGGGCGCGGCGGTGGCGCACGCGCTGCTGGCGGAAGGCGTTGAACAGTTGAGCATCTTCGACGTGGACACCACCCGAGCGCGCGAGCTTGTGGACAACCTCGCCCGGCGTTTTGGAGACGGTCGCGCTCAGGTCGGTGGCCAGTTGGCTAACGCCGTGGCCGAAGCGCAGGGTCTGGTCAATACCACCCCGATGGGCATGGCCAAGCTGCCCGGCACACCGGTGCCCGCCGCGTTATTGCACGCCGGGCTGTGGGTGGCGGAAATCGTGTATTTCCCGTTGGAAACCCAATTGCTGCGCGACGCCCGCGCCCTGGGTTGCCGTACCCTGGATGGCGGCAATATGGCGGTGTTTCAGGCGGTGAAGGCATTTGAATTGTTCAGTGGCACAGCGGCGAATGCAGACCGGATGCTGGCGCACTTCCAGAGCATGAGCACCTCACTGTAGGAACCGGTGTAAAAATGTGGGAGGGGGCTTGCTCCCGATAGCGGTGTATCAGTGGCACATGCTCATCTGACAGACCGCAATCGGGGGCAAGCCCCCTCCCACATTGATTGCACTCAGCCCTGAAATGGCGGTGTTTCAGGCGGTGAAGGCATTTGAGTTGTTCAGTGGCACAGCGGCGGATGCGGACCGGATGCTGGCGCACTTCCAGAGCATGAACACCTCACTGTAGGAACCGGTGTAAAAATGTGGGAGGGGGCTTGCTCCCGATAGCGGTGTATCAGTGGCACATGCTCATCTGACAGACCGCAATCGGGGGCAAGCCCCCTCCCACATTGGTCACTCGGTGAATTCAAGCCTGCAGGTAACGCAACACCGATTCGCAGATCATCTCGCGATGCCGCTGCTTGATCGCCTCATCCGACAATTCGATCTGAAAAATCTCGCTGAACGTATGGCGGTTGGATACGCGATAAAAACTGAACGAGTTGATCAACAGGTGGACGTCCAGCGGCTCCAACCCTTCACGAAACAGTCCCATCTCAGCGCCTCGACGCAAGGTCTCACCGAGACTCTCGAGGATTTTACTGTTCATGTCCTTGATCGTACTGGTGCGTTTCACATACTCGGCGTTGTGAATATTTTCGATACTCACAATGCGTACGAAATCCACGTTCTGGTCATGGTGGTCGAAGGTGAACTCCACCAGCCGGCGGATCGCTTCGCGCGGTTCCAGGGCCGTGAGGTTCATGCGGGTTTCGGTGTTGCGAATATCGCCGTAGAGCTTCTCCAACACTTCGACGTAGAGCTGCTCCTTGCTGCCGAAGTAGTAATAGATCATGCGCTTGGAGGTGTGGATGCGCTCGGCGATGGCATCCACGCGGGCGCCGGACAGGCCTTGCTGAACAAACTCGACAACGGCTTCCTGGAGAATATTCTCGCGGGTTTTTTCCGGATTGTTCTTGCGACTCTTGCGCGGTGCGTCTGACACGGCAGAGAGATCGGGAATCAGGGTCATGGTGCGCTCACGGCGTTTTTATGCAGGCCCGATTATGGGCCGAGGCGCTCCCCGAAGGAAGCACCCCACCGCCTTATAAACGGGCCTGGCGCACCGTACCGCTGCGCGACTTGGCCATGGCCGCCAGACGCACCGCCACGTTGGCCGCGCCATAGCCGGCATAGCCATTCTTGCGCTGGATGATCTCAAAGAAAAACCGGCCCTCGAAGGCTTCGGTGTAGACATGAAACAGCTCACCGCCCTGGGCGTCGCGGTCGTACAACACGTTGTAGTACGCCAGTTCGCTGAGAAACTCATCGTCGAAATCAAAGCGCGCAGCCAGGTCGTCGTAGTAATTGAGCGGGATATCCAACAGCGGCACGCCGGCCTCCTTGGCCCGGCGCACTTCGGCGAAAATATCCGCGCAATCGAAAGCAATGTGGTGCACACCCGAGCCGCGATAGCTCGATAACGCGTGGGAAATGGCCGTGTTGCGGTTCTCGGAAATATTCAGCGGCAGGCGAATCGAACTGCAGCGGCTGCGCAGTGCGCGGCTTTTGACCAGTCCGTAGGGATCGGGCAGCACCACTTCATCGTCGGCTTCGAAATCCAGCAGGCTTTTGTAGAACAGCACCCAGCTGTCGAGGCTGTCGGCCGGCAGCGCCATGGCCATATGGTCGATACGCAGCAAGCCGCCACTGGCGGCTGTCGCCGGTTGCAGGTTGAAATCGGTGTCGTACAAGCCGCCCTCGCTCTGGTCCACCAGGTAAATCAGGCTGCCATCCGGCGCACGCACGGCGGCCAACTCCAACTCATTGGGCCCGACCAGGCCGCGATAGGGCTGGCCTTTGTACGCCACCGCTCGTTCCAATGCCTTGGCGCTGTCCTTGACTCGCATCGCCGTGGCACACAACGACGGCCCATGAGCCTCGAAAAAGTTGTGGGCAAAGGAATAGGGCTCGCAATTGAGGATCAGGTTGATATCGCCCTGACGCAACAGGCTCACATTTTTGGAACGGTGCTGGCCGGCCTTGGTGAAGCCCAGACGTTCCAGCCAATGGGTGAGCTTGGCGCCAAGGCTTTCATCCACGGCAAATTCAAGGAATTCGATGCCGTCGTATTCACTGGCCGCCGGGGTCTCGAACAGGATATCCAGGGGCACCGCAGGTTGTTGCGCAGCGAGGCGTTGGCGGGTTTTCTCTTCCAGGTACAGCAACGAGCGCAACCCATCCGCCGCATTGGCCCGCGTCGGTGCGGCGCGAAAGCCGTCGTTGAAAATCTCCAGGGACAAAGGCCCGGTGTAGCCACTCTGAATGATCGGCGCCAGAAAACCTGCCAGATCGAACTCGCCCTGGCCGGGGAAGCAGCGGAAATGCCGGCTCCACTCCAGTACATCCATGTCCAGGATCGGCGCGTCGGCCATTTGTACGAAGAAGATTTTGTCGCCGGGAATCTGGGCTATGCCGCTCGGATCGCCCTTGAGAGACAAGGTGTGAAAACTGTCGAGCAGCACGCCCAGGCTCGGGTGATTCACTTGGCGCACCAGGTTCCACACCTGTTGCCAGGTGTTTACATGCTTGCCCCAGGCCAGCGCTTCGTAGCCGATTCTCAAGCCACGGCGGCCGGCGTGTTCGGCCAGCAGGCTGAGGTCGTCGAGCAGGATGGGTTCATCGCCCACGCAATCGGCCGAGGCGTTACTGCACACCAGCACCAGGTCGGTGCCCAGCTCCTGCATCAGGTCGAATTTGCGCTCGGCGCGCTCCAGGTTACGGGCCAGACGATCACGGCGGCAGCCTTCAAAGTCGCGAAACGGCTGGAACAGCGTGATGGCGATACCGAGGTCGGCGCACATCTGTTTAACTTCACGCGGGCTGCCGTCGTAATACAACAGGTCGTTCTCGAAAATCTCAACGCCATCAAACCCGGCGGCGGCAATGGCTTCGAGCTTTTCCGGCAGGGTGCCGCTCAACGACACGGTAGCGATGGAACGTTGCATGGGTCACTCCCGGCAATTGTTGTTTATGGCAAATTATTCGCCCCCAGCCTACACGCGGCAATTAAAATGTACGAACCGGTTAGTTTTTGGTGCGATTATCGAACACTATGCCCCTTTGGCGAATTGACGACTTTTTAACCACTGCGCACCATCGACCCTGCACCAAGACCCAGATCTCACCATAAAAATTTCAAAAACGGGTACGACCTCATGCCTTTGCAAAATCCCGCCCTGGCCACGCGCCCCGGCACCCCGCACGCCGGCATCGGCGACAAGATCCGCGGCGCCCTGGCCGTGGGTAAAACCCGCTGGGGCATGCTGGCCCTGGTGTTCTTCGCCACCACCCTCAACTACATCGACCGCGCCGCCCTGGGTGTGATGCAACCGATTCTGGCCAAGGAAATGAGCTGGACGGCGATGGACTACGCCAACATCAACTTCTGGTTTCAGGTCGGCTACGCCATCGGCTTTGTGCTGCAGGGCCGATTGATCGACCGGGTGGGCGTCAAGCGCGTGTTTTTCTGCGCCGTACTGCTGTGGAGCCTGGCCACCGGTGCCCACGGCCTGGCGACCTCGGCGGTCGGCTTTATGGTCTGTCGGTTTATCCTCGGGCTCACCGAAGCGGCCAACTACCCGGCTTGTGTGAAAACCACGCGCCTTTGGTTCCCCGCCGGTGAGCGCGCAGTGGCGACAGGCATCTTCAACGCCGGCACCAACGTCGGCGCCATGATGACGCCCATGCTGCTGCCGTTGATCCTGCACGTGTGGGGCTGGCAGGCGGCGTTCCTGTGCATGGCTTCGCTGGGCTTGATCTGGCTGGTGTTCTGGGGGCTGAAATATTACAACCCGGAAGAGCACCCGACCGTCAAACAATCAGAATTGGACTACGTGCAACAGCACGCCGAGCCGGAACAACCTGGCGTACCGTTCAGCCGCATCCTGCGCATGCGCGGCACCTGGGCCTTTGCCATCGCCTACGCACTGACCGCGCCGGTATTCTGGTTCTACCTGTATTGGCTGCCGCCGTTCCTGAACCAGCAATACAACCTGGGCATCAACGTGACGCAGATGGGCATTCCGCTGATCATCATTTACCTGACCGCCGATTTCGGCAGTGTGGGCGGCGGCATCCTGTCCTCGTTCCTGATCGGCCGCGGGATGAACTCGATCAAGGCGCGGTTGCTGTCGATGCTGTTGTTCGCCTGCTGCATCGTCGGTGTGATCATGGCGGCCGGCTCCAGCCAGTTGTGGGTCGCGGTGTTCGCCATCTCCCTGGCCATCGGCGCGCACCAGGCCTGGACCGCCAACATCTGGAGCCTGGTGATGGACTACACGCCCAAGCACATGATGAGCACGGTGTTCGGTTTCGGCGGCATGTGCGCGGCCATCGGCGGCATGTTCATGACCCAGATCGTCGGCCACATCCTCACGGTGACCCACAACAACTACACCGCGTTGTTCACCCTGATCCCGGCGATGTATTTCATCGCACTGGTGTGGATGTACTTCATGGCGCCGCGCAAGATTCCTACGGTAGACGTTTAATTTACCGACGCCGCTGCTGCCAGGCAGCGGCCAACCCGCTCATGCAGATCACCCCGATACCGACCACCGTGGTCATGTCGGGGGTATGACTGAACACCAGCCAGCCCAACAAACCCGCAAACACAATCTGGCAATAGCCGAACGGTGCCAGCAAGGCCGGCGCCGCGAAGCGGAACGCCTGGGTGAGCATCAAGTGCGCGGTCATCCCGCAGGTGCCCAGCGCCAGCATCATCACGCCATGCCACAGGGTGGGTATCTGCCAGAAGAACGGCACCATCGCACTCATCACCAAAGTGTTGCACAGGCCGGCGAAAAAATTGCTGGTGGTGGGACTGTCGTATTGGCTGAGAATGCGCGTGAGCAGTTGGTAGAAACAGAAGAACAGCGCCGAGCACAGCGGCAACAGCACCGCCGGTGTGAACAACTCACCACCCGGATGGATGATGATCACCACGCCGACAAACCCGCAGATCACCGCCAGCCATTGGCCACGTGTGACGTGCTCGCCGAGCAAGGGCACCGACAGCGCCGTCACCAGGATCGGCGCGAGGAAGTTCACCGCCGTGGCTTCGGCCAGCGGGATGTAATGCAGCGCCGTGGTGAAGAACAGGCTGGTGCCCAACAGGCACAATGCCCGTACCACCTGCATGCCCGGCCGTTTGCTGCGCAGCACGCGCAGGCCCGATTGGGGCAGGAAGATCCCGGCCATCAGCAAGGTATGCACCATGTACCGCGCCCATACCACCATCACGATCGGGTAGAACCCGGCCAGGTATTTGGACAAGGCGTCGTGGCTGGAGAACAGGAATGTTGCCAGCACAATCAGCAGGATGCCTTTGAACGGATGGTTGACGCCGGAAAGTGGGGTACTGACAGTCATTGAATTCTCTTGTGTGGCGAGGGGAACGCGATTGCACTCAACCCAGTAATCTAGCAGCCGACCATGCACCTGCCCCAAGAGCATAACCAAACACCGGGCGAACAGCGCACTAAATCAGCAGATTTGAGTCCAACCCTGCACGCACGCCCCGGCGTTGCACACTTTTTAATCAAGGCCCTGCCGCTATGAAAAAAATCCTGTTTGCCCTGTCTGCTCTGGCTCTGCTTTCTGCCTGCGACAAGACCCCAAAAGAAGCCCCGAAGCCTGCGCCCGCCTCCGTACAGGCGACCCTGGTGCCCGAGACCCCGCCCACCGATAAATGGGTCGGCAAGTGGATCGGCGTCGAAGGCTTGAACCTGAGCATCGCCAAGGACGACAGCATCGGTCGCGGTCATTACCTCCTGACCATGCAATATGGCCTGGATGCGGATGCTTCCGGCACGTTCAAGGGCCAGGCAACCGATGACGGCATCGCCTTCACCCGCCCGGACGGCCCCCAAGTGCTGCGCGCCGGGGACGGAGCAGCCACTGGCCTGAAGTGGCTGGCGGATAAAAAAGACTGCCTGATTGTCGCCGCCGGCGAAGGCTATTGCCGCTGATTACGACCATACTCCCTTCATATATGCCGGACCGTTAACAAGAGGATTGCCCCATGCTATGGAAAAAAGGCCGACGCAGCGACAACGTGGTCGATGCCCGCGATGACAGCGGTGGCGGTGGCGGTGGTATGCGCTTCGGTGGCGGCAAGGGCCTGAGCCTGACCGCCATCGTGCTGATTGTAGGCATCGGCTGGCTCACCGGCCAGGACCCGATGCAGATCCTCGGCCAATTGACCGGCCAGATGGAGCAGGCGCCGTCGGTCAGCACACAGTCACAGTCGCGCCAGGCGCCACCGGCCAACGATGAGCAGGCCGACTTCGTGCGCGCCGTGCTGGGCGACACCGAAGACACCTGGGGCCAGGTCTTCCAGGAAAACGGCCTGGCCTACAAGAACCCCAAACTGATCCTGTTCCGTGGCCGGGTGAACTCCGCCTGCGGGGGCGCCACCTCGGCCAGCGGCCCGTTCTATTGCCCGGCGGATCAGCAGGTGTACCTGGACCTGGATTTCTTCCGGGAAATGTCGCAACGCTTCCAGGCTGCCGGCGATTTCGCCCAGGCGTATGTGATCGCCCACGAAGTCGGGCATCACGTGCAAACCCTGCTCGGTATTTCGTCCAAGATCCAGGCCGCGCGCCAGCAAGGTCGACCGATGGAAGGCGACGGTGGCCTGCTGGTACGCCAGGAACTGCAGGCCGACTGCTTTGCCGGCGTGTGGGCCAACCGCGCGCAAAAACGCCTGAACTGGCTGGAACCCGGCGATATCGAAGAAGCCCTGAACGCCGCCAACGCCATCGGCGATGACCGCCTGCAGCAGCAGGGCCAGGGGCGCGTCGTGCCGGACTCGTTTACCCACGGCACCTCGGCCCAGCGCGTGCGCTGGTTCAAGACCGGCTTCGCCCAGGGGCAGATATCCCAGTGCGATACCTTTACGGCCAGGAGTCTCTAGATGATCAAACGATGGGGGCTGCTGCTGGGTTTGTCAGTGTCCTGCTGCACCCTGGCGGCCGAACACGGCGTCAAGGTGGTCAGCCCCGATCGCTTACATCTGGAGGCCGGCGACCTCAGCCTCGGCTTGAGCCAGGACTGGCGCCAGCCGTTGCCCAAGGTCACTCGTGCGCTGATCATCGTGCATGGCCGCCTGCGCAATGCACAGACCTACCTGCAAAGCGGCATCGACGCCGCCAACCATGCCGGGGTTGGCGGCAATACGCTGGTGATCGCGCCGCAGTTTCTCAATCAGTCGGATGTGAAGCGTAACCATCTGGGCGATCAGGTATTGCAGTGGAAGGGTAACGACTGGATGGCCGGCGACCCCTCGACAGGCCCCGGCCATATCAGCTCCTACGCCGCCCTCGACCAGATCATCCAGCACCTGGGCAACCGCACGCTGTTCCCGACGCTGAAAGAAATCGTCATCGCCGGGCATTCAGGTGGTGGCCAAGTGGTACAACGCTTCGCCCTCACCGGCCACGATCACCCGTTGCTGCAAACCGAGGGCATCAGCCTGCGGTACGTGGTCGCCAATCCCTCGTCCTACGCCTACTTCAGCCCGCAGCGGCCGGTGCCGTTCGATGCGGCCAGTTGCCCAAGCTTCAACGACTGGAAATATGGCATGCAACACCTGCCGCATTACGTCGGTGACCAAGGCGCCCAGCAACTGGAACAAGCCTACGTGTCGCGCGACATCACCTATCTATTGGGCCAGCAGGACACCGATCCCAACCATCCTGCGCTGGATAAAAGCTGCGAAGCCGAAACCCAGGGTGCCTATCGGTTGATTCGTGGGCACAACTATTTCGACTACGTCAAGCAGCGGCATCCGCAGCTGGGTCACCGGCTGGTGGAAGTGCCGGGGGTTGGCCATGACGGCGACAAGATGTTCACCTCGCCGCAGGGGCAAGCGGCATTATTCCCACAATAATCACTGAAGAAACCGGATCAAATATGTGGGAGGGGGCTTGCCCCCGATGGCGGTGGGTCAGCCAGCACATGCTTAGCTGACAGACCGCTATCGGGGGCAAGCCCCCTCCCACAGTTGATCTTCATTGCCTGGGCTGGACCATCCGGCACAAAGCTGCGCAGCAGAAATGTTCCCGCGCTCACTGAAGAAACCGGATTAAAAATGTGGGAGGGGGCTTGCCCCCGATGGCGGTGTGTCAGCCTGCATATGTTTAGCTGACAGTCCGCTATCGGGGGCAAGCCCCCTCCCACAGTTGATCGCTATTGCCTGGGCTGGATCATTCGGCGCAGCGCCGCACAGTCCTCGGCATGCCAATCCGTCAACTCAGGCCACGGGTTTTCCGGCAGGTTCACCAACACGGTCCTGGCCCCCGCTGCCCGGCCACAGTCCAGGTCAAAACGATAATCCCCCACCATCACCATCTCGCCGGGTGCCACGTTCCAGGCCGTCGCCAGTTTCAGCAACCCACCCGGGTCTGGCTTGTGCGGCGCATCATCACGCCCCAGCACATCCTCAAGGGCAAAGCAGTCCGCCAGGCCAATCGCCTCCAGGGTGATATGGGCCAGCTCCCGCGCATTACGGGTCAGAATCCCCAGGCGATAGCCGCGTGCGGCCAGCTCACGCACCAGTTCAACCGCGCCCTCGGCGGCTACCGAGCCCAGCGCCAGCTCGCGCTCATGCTCCAGCAGCCAGGCATGCTTGGCCGCCGCGATATCCGCCGGCAACGCGGCAAGGTGCGTGAGGATGTCGTCTTCGGCGGGAATTTCCAGCGCCACGCGGATGGCCGCAAAATCATGCACCGCCACCGTGAGGGTGCCGTCCATGTCGAACACCCAATGCCGCACGTCGGCCAGGTTCATGCCCAGTCCTTGCGATGACGGATCAAGCCTTCCTGGGTCACCGAGGCCACCAGTTGCCCGGCGCGGTTGTACACGCTGCCACGGGAAAACCCACGGGAATTGCCGGCCCAGGGGCTGTCCATGGCATACAGCAACCAATCATCGGCGCGCAGGTCGGCGTGAAACCACAGCGCGTGGTCGAGGCTGGCGACCTGCATGTCTTTCTGCCACACGGTCTTGCCGTGGGGCAGCAGCGAGGTGGTCAGCAGGCCGAAATCCGAAGCGTAGGCCAGCAGGTACTTATGCAGCGCCGGCGCATCGGCCAGGGCACCGTCGGCGCGAAACCACACGTACTTGACCGGGTCGGACGGCTGCGGGTTGAACGGGTCTTTTTCGGTGACCGGGCGCACTTCGATGGGCTTGGGGCACAGCAGCTTGTCGCGCATGTGCTCGGGGATCAGGTGCGCGCGCTGCTGAGTCAGTTCCAGCTCCGAGGGCAGGTTCTCCGGGCCGACCACTACGGGCATGGTGGTCTGGTGCTCAAAGCCTTCTTCGTCGTACTGGAAGGAGGTGGTGCAGGTGAAAATCGGATGGCCCTTCTGAATCGCGGTAACGCGGCGTGTACTGAAGCTGCCGCCATCGCGCACGCGGTCCACCGAATACACCACCGGCAGTGCCGCGTCTCCCGGGCGCAGGAAATAGCCGTGCAGGGAATGCACGTGACGCGCTTCTTCTACCGTCTGGCTGGCCGCCGACAGCGACTGGCCGAGCACTTGGCCACCGAACAGTTGGCGAAAACCCAGGTCCTGGCTGCGGCCGCGAAAGAGGTTTTCCTCGATCGGCTCCAGGGTCAGCAAGTCCACCAGATCTTCCAATACTTGGCTCATTCACACTCTCCTCAGAGCAAAACAGCATCTACCTTCACCTGTAGGAGCGAGTTCGCTCGCGAAGGTCGTTAATGGTGACGCGGGGTTTCTGATACTCCACGGCGCACTTGCGTTCTTCGCGAGCAAGCTCGCTCCTACCCGTGCAGCGTGTCCAACCATTGGGCGCGGGTGATGCGGTACAAAACGTGTGGGCGCAGCGGGTCGTCGGCTGCGACTTTGGGGTGTTCAAAATCAGCCTGCGGATCGTAATGCATACCGATGGCCTGCATGACTTTTTGTGAAGGCAAATTGGCTTCGGTGGTGAAGGCGACAATTTCATCCAGCGTCAAGCGATCGAAACCACAGCGCAATGCGGTCCACGCCGCCTCGCTCGCATAACCCAGGCCCCAATGTTCGCGAGCCAGGCGCCAACCGATTTCCACCGCCGGAGTGAAGCTCGCTTCAAAACTGACGTTCTGCAGCCCGGTGAGGCCGATGAATTCGCCACTGTCCTTGCGTTGCAAAGCCCAGAAGCCGAAGCCATATTCGGCGAAGTGGCCGCGAATGCGCCCAATCAGTGCGGCGCTTTCCAGGTGGCTCAACCTGGCCGGGAAATAGCGCATCACCTGCGGGTCGGCGCACATCTGAGCGAATGCCTGCAGGTCCTTGTCACGCCATGGGCGCATGATCAGACGTGCACTTTCCAATTCCAGTATCGGCTCCATGGGGCCCCTCTCCTTGCCATGTGCGTGAGTGTACAGCGCTGGTAAGATCCGACGCAGATTCCCGTCAGAAAATCCCATGCCCTTGCCATTGATCTACCACGATGACTACAGCCCCGAGTTCCCGGCGGACCACCGGTTTCCCATGGACAAGTTTCGCCTGTTGCGCGACCACCTGGTGGACAGCGGCCTGACCGAGGACAGCCAGTTGCTGCGCCCGCAACTGTGCCCGGCGCAGATTCTGGGCCTGGCCCACGACCCCGGGTATATCGAACGCTATATGAGCGGCGAGTTGTCTCGCGAAGACCAACGGCGCCTCGGCCTGCCGTGGAGCGAAGCCTTGGCGCGCCGCACCGTGCGCGCGGTGGGCGGCTCGATCCTGGCGGCCGAGCAGGCGCTGGAACACGGCCTGGCCTGCCATCTCGCCGGCGGCACCCATCACGCCCATTACGATTACCCGGCGGGCTTCTGCATCTTCAATGACCTGGCGGTGATCAGCCATTACCTGCTGGCCAGCGGCCGGGTCAATCGGGTGCTGATCTTCGATTGCGATGTACACCAGGGCGACGGCACCGCACGCATCCTGCATGACACGCCGGATGCCATCACCGTATCGCTGCATTGCGAAAAGAACTTTCCGGCGCGCAAGGCCCAGAGCGACTGGGACATTCCATTGCCGATGGACATGGGCGATGTCGACTACCTCAAGGTGGTCGACGACGCGCTCAATTACCTGCTGCCGCTCTACCAGCCGGATCTGGTGCTGTACGACGCGGGCGTAGATGTACACAAGGACGACGCACTCGGTTACCTCAAGCTGACAGATGCCGGCGTTGCCGCCCGCGATGAAAGCGTGATGCGTCACTGCCTGGGCCGCGATATTCCGGTCATGGGCGTGATCGGTGGCGGCTACAGCAAGGACCGCCCTGCCCTGGCGCGCCGCCACGGCATCCTGCATCACAGCGCGCAGCGGGTGTGGACGTCATCAGGTTGTCACTGACTTATGCACGTTACCCACACGAGCTGTGGAACGGCCTGTGGATAACGTGAGCGTAAGCGCCTGAGAGCAAGCGCCGCTAAGGCCTGTAGGAAACTGTACGTTTTTTGATCAGGCAGCGGGCGCGCCGTCCGGTAGAATGCTCGACTTATTCACAGCACCGTAGCCCTGCCCATGCCTCACACCGCAACTCACCACGTCACCGTTATCGGCGGCGGCCCAGCCGGGCTGATGGCAGCCGAAATCCTGAGCCAGGCCGGGGTACGCGTGGACCTGTACGACGGCATGCCGTCAGTGGGGCGCAAATTCCTGCTGGCCGGCGTGGGCGGCATGAACATCACTCACTCCGAGGCCTATCCGGCCTTTGTGGCGCGCTACGCCGAACGCGCCCCGCACATGGCGCCATTGCTGCGCAGCTTCGGGGCCGAAGCGTTATGCGCGTGGATCCACGGCCTGGGCATTCAAACCTTTGTCGGCACCTCCGGCCGCGTATTTCCTACCGACATGAAAGCTGCGCCGCTGCTGCGTGCCTGGCTCAAGCGCCTGCGTGACCAGGGCGTGGTTATCCACACCCGGCATCGCTGGGTGGGCTGGAATGCCGAGGGTGACCTGCTTATCCACACCCCCGAGGGCGAAAAAGTTGTCCATAGCGATGCCGTGCTGCTGGCTCTGGGCGGCGGCAGTTGGTCCCGCCTGGGCTCCGATGGGGCCTGGCTGAATTTGCTGGAAGGCCGAGGGGTGCCCTATGTGCGCCTGCAACCGAGCAACTGCGGGTTCGAAGTGTCGGCCTGGAGCGAGCTGATGGTCAGCAAATTCGCCGGGGCGCCGTTGAAAAATGTCGCCATTGGGCTGGGGGACGATAAACCCCGCCTGGGGGAATGCGTGGTGACGGCCACCGGTATCGAAGGCAGCCTGATCTATGCGCTGTCGGCGCCGATTCGCGACGCGATCAACCGTGACGGCGCCGCCACGGTGCATATCGATCTGCTGCCGAGCAAGCCCCTGGACAAGGTGCAGGCTGCACTGGCCAAGCCCCGTGGGTCGCGGTCGATGAGCAAGCATTTGCACAGTCAGTTGGGGTTGGACGGGGTCAAGGCGGCGCTGTTGCGTGAGCTGGCGCCGGCTGAACACTTTAATGATCCGGCGCAGTTGGCGGTGGAGATCAAGGCGTTGCCGCTGAGATTGGTCAAGACGCGGCCCATCGACGAAGCCATCAGCACCGCAGGTGGTGTGCCGTTTGAAGCACTGGATGAGCGGCTGATGCTCAAGCAACTGCCAGGGGTGTTTTGTGCGGGGGAAATGCTGGATTGGGAGGCGCCGACCGGGGGGTATTTGCTGACCGGTTGTTTTGCCAGTGGCAGAGCGGCTGGGCTTGGGCTGTTGGAATGGCTTAACCGCTGAGAGGTGGGGTGGATTCAAGGCCGCCATCGGGGGCAAGCTTCCTCCCACATTTTGATTTGTGAACACATTCAAAATGTGGGAGGGGGCTTGCCCCCGATGAGGCCATCAGCCCCACCACACAATCACTTCTTCTTACGCGGCCCCGTATTAAACACCGGCACCTTACGCACCGGCTTGATCGACGGCTCCACCGGCGCCACGTCACCGCTGTCCACCCACTTGCCCAGATTGCGCTTACCGCCACCACCGGATGTTTTGGGCTTCTTCGGCTTTTTCGGCTTCTTCACCACCTGCCCACTGGCATCGGTCTCCGGCACGCGGTGCTCGGGTACGAAATCCGGTTCCATCTTGCGGGTCAGGGTCTGGCGCGTGAGCATTTCGATAGCCGAGAGCATGTTCACTTCATCGGCACACACCAGCGAAATCGCCTCGCCGGTGTTGCCCGCACGCCCGGTACGGCCGATGCGATGGATGTAGTCTTCGGCAACGATCGGCAGGTCGAAGTTGACCACCAGCGGCAAATCTTCAATATCCAGGCCACGGGCCGCCACGTCGGTGGCCACCAGGATCTGCACTTCGCTGGCCTTGAAACGGTCCAGTGCGCGCTGGCGTGTGGCCTGGGGTTTGTCGCCATGGATGCCGTCGGCATTGATGCCCAGGCCCTGCAACTTGTCCACCAGCGCGTCCACGCCGTTACGGGTCTTGGCGAACACCAGCACCTGCTTCCAGCGCCCCTTGCGCATCAGGTGCACGAACAGCTCCGCCTTGCGCTTTTTATCCACCGGCACCACCCACTGCTGCACGGTGTTGGCGGCGACGTTGCGCGGGCTCACTTCGATGCTCAGCGGGTCGTTGAGCATCTGCCCGGCGAGCAGGCGAATGTCGTCGGAGAAGGTCGCGGAGAACAGCAGGGTCTGGCGCTTTTTCGGCAGCATGCGGTAGATGTTCGCCAGCTCTTCGGAGAAGCCAAGGTCGAGCATGCGGTCGGCTTCATCCAGCACCAGGGTTTGCAGCTGATTGAGTTTCAGCGCGTTCTGGCGGAACAGGTCGATCAGCCGGCCAGGGGTGGCGACCAGGATGTCGACACCCTTGCGCAGCTTCATCATCTGCGGGTTGATGCTCACGCCGCCGTACACCGCGTAGGTGGTCAGCGGCAGGTGCTGGGCGTATTCGGCGACGCTGGCATGCACCTGCTCAGCCAGTTCACGGGTGGGGCACAGGATCAGCGCACGGGCCGAGTTGGCGGCGACTTTCGGCCCTTCCATCGTCAGCAGTTGCAGCAGCGGCAAGGCAAAACCTGCGGTCTTGCCGGTGCCGGTCTGGGCGGCGGCCATCAGGTCGCGACCGGCCAGCACCGCCGGAATGGCTTGCGCCTGCACCGGCGTCGGGGTCTGGTAGCCAAGCGTCTCAAGGGCGCGCAGCAAGGGTTCGATCAGGCCAAGGGTGGCGAAAGTCATGTGTTTACCGTAGGAAAAATTCAGCGCATGGGCGTAATGCGCGGCAGTTTACCTTATTTCCGGCTTGGGCTTGCGCCACTGGGGCAGGCTGATCAGCAACACCGCGCTGATGATCACCAGCATCGCCAGGGCTTCCTCCAGGCCGATGCTCTCGCCGACGAACACAATCCCCAGCAATACCGCCACCGCCGGGTTGACGTAGGCATAACTGGTCGCCGCCGCCGGGCGCACGTGCTTGAGCAGATACATGTAGGCGTTGAAGGCGATGATCGAGCCGAACACCGTCAGGTAGGCCAGCGCCAGCCAGCCCTCCAGCGGCGGCATGGCCTGCAGGTGTTCGCCGGACAGCGTGCTGACGATCAGCAGCGCCACACCGGCCACCAGCATTTCCGCGGCACTGGCCATGGCGCCCTGGGGCAGCGGCAAATGCCGACTCCACACCGAGCCGAAGGCCCAGGACGCCGCTGCCATCAACAGCAACACCGCCCCCAGTGGGCTCGATTGCAAGGTAGTGCCCATGTTGAGCATCGCAATACCGATAATCCCCAGAAGCACCCCGGCCCATTCCAGCCGCGTATTACGCGCGCCCCAGAAAAAACCGCACAGCAGGGTAAACAAGGGCACGGTCGCAACCGCCAACGCCGCCACGCCGGACGACACGCCCATATGCTCGGCCACGCTGACGCCACCGTTGCCTACAGTGAGCAGCAAAATACCGATCATCCCGGCCGCCTTCCACTGCGGCCAGGTCGGCGCTGGCACCCCGCGCCACCGCAGGTAGCCATACATCAACGCGCCCGCCGTGCAAAACCGAATCCCCGCCAGCAGCAGCGGCGGCCAGTACTCCACGCCGATGCGAATCACCAGGTAAGTGGAACCCCAGATCCCATACAACGCAAAAAAGGCGGCGATCAACGGTAAGGGAAAGCGACGTGGGCCAGGCATTGGGCGGCTCTATGGCAGGAGATGGGAGGCTTATTCTAGAAACGAAGGTGAATAAACATAAGTTACAAAACCTGTTTAAAGCGCCCATACACTTTTCAAAGCATGGTTATGAAGGCTATAAACCGTGCTTTCGAAAGCCACGCACAACCGGAGCCTTATCATGGACAAATACGACCGCATGCTCCTCAGCGCCCTGCTCGAAGATGGGCGCGCGTCCTACGCGCAACTGGCGCGCACGGTGAACCTCTCCGCCCCCGCCGTGGCCGAGCGCGTGGCCAAGCTTGAGGCCTGCGGCGTGATCACCGGGTATCAGGCCAAGGTGGACCTGTCCAAAGTCGGCCTGCCGATTCAATGCGTGATTGAATTGCGGCTGACCAATCACGGCAGCCAGAAGGTGTACGACGCCCTGGCGCAAATTCCCGAACTGACCGAATGCCACCGGGTGACGGGCGACCCGTGCGTGATCATGCAGGCGGCGGTGGGCACCATGCCGCAGTTGGAGGACCTGATTGATCGCGTGGCGAAGTTCGGGTTCAGCAAGACCTCGATCATCTTGTCGAGCGCCATAGAGCGGCGGGTGCCGCTGGGGCAGTTGGAAGCCAATGGGAAAAATGGTAGCTGACCCGCCGCCATCGGGGGCAAGCCCCCTCCCACACTTTGATTTGTGAACCCATTCAAAATGTGGGAGGGGGCTTGCCCCCGATGGCGTCATTAGCTTCATCGCAAGACCGATCTCTTTCATTTGCGGGACGTTTCCGAGTGACCTTTCGCGCCTTGTTCTGATTAATTCCCACAGATAATCTCCCCCATGTCATCGGCCCTTCGATGACCGGAAGTGCAAGCCGAAATTGACGGAAGGAGCGAGTTAAATAACCTGGAGTTATCAACATGGTCAAAGCAACTTCCGCATCAACCGACACCCGTGCAGACTTCCTCAGCGAAGACGCCCTGCTCCACCGTCGTGCCATCGACTACTACCTCAAGGCCTCCGCCCCGGATGCGCCGATTTTTATCTTGAATGACAACCTGAGCTTCGAAGACGCCCTGGCCCATGCGGCGGATTTGTTGCATTGCGCGGTGGAGACGGCCCACGCGTCGGGTGAGGTGATGAAGGCGCCGCAGCGGGCGGTGATGCATTTGGTGGAGATGGCGAAGGGGGTGGTGGATCAGGCGTTGGAGTGCACGCAGGCTCGATAGGCGCCGCATAACTAAATGTGGGAGGGGGCTTGCCCCCGATTGCGGTGTATCAGCCAGCTTATTTGTAGCTGACCCACCGCTATCGGGGGCAAGCCCCCTCCCACATTTGGATCGTTGGTGTTCTTGAGAGTGTGGCGGGTTCAGAACCCGCGATGTTTCTTCAGGTGCTCATTGATCTTCGCGGCAGGCACTTTCTGCAAGGTGCACAACAGGTCGTGGGACAGTTCGCGCAGGCCGTGGGTCTGGCGCAGTTCCCGCGCCAGGTGCGCCGTCAGGTTGGCGGCCATCTCGGCATCCGCCAGCGCCCGGTGAGCCTGGCCGGTGTGGGGCAGTTGCGCGTAGCTGTTGAGAGTGCCGAGCTTGTGGTTCGGCGCAGCCGGCATGAGGCGGCGGGCCAGCAGCAGGGAGCAGGCGAATTTCTGCAGGCGGGTGCGGCGGATCAGGCCCAGTTCAAAGTCCCAGAACTTCTGGTCGAACGCGGCGTTGTGCGCCATCAGCGGCGTAGTGCCGACGAACTCATTGACCTCGTTCATCACCCGCTCGGCCGGTGGCGCGTTGCGCAGCATGGCGTTGCTGATGCCGGTGAGTTGCTCGATAAAGCCTGGCACGCGCACGCCGGCATTCATCAGGCTCTGGTAGCGGTCGACAATGTGCCCGCGCTCAAGGATGACCACGCCAATTTCCGTGGCCCGGCAGTGGCTGCTCGGGGTGATGCCGGTGGTTTCAAAGTCGATGACCGCTATACGTTCCAAACCTGTTCCAACTCCGTTCAACGTTCTATTTGAGCAACAACGCGCCTTCGATCGGCACATAGCGGCTGGCGGCGCGTATCAGCGAGTTGGCGGTCAGCCCCGGCACGCCGTAGGCCACCGCTTGCACGCCATGCTTGTGGATGATGCGCTCGAGCAGCATGTCGAAATCCCCGTCGCCGGAAGCCAGTACCACTTCGTCGACGTGGTCGGCGGCGTCCATGATGTCGAGGGTGATGCCCACGTCCCAGTCGCCCTTGGCCGAACCGTCGCTGCGCTGGATATAGGGCTTGAGCTTCACGGTAAAGCCGAGGTTGCGCAGGATCTGCTGGAACTGCTGCTGCTTGCTGTCACCACGGTCGATGGCGTAGGCGTACGCCTCGACGATCTGCCCATGGGCGCTGATATCAGCCCACAGCGCCGCGTAGTTGAAGTGGCAGCCATAGGCCTGGCGCACGGTGTAATAGAGGTTTTGCACATCGGCGAACACTGCAATTTTCTTCACCGCACTTCCTCACTGACCGCCAGGCGCCAGCGCCCGGAAAGGTTGCCAGTATGCCAGCCATGGGGAGGTTTCCGGGAAAAAATCAGACCGGGGCGACGCAGCGCCCCGGGTCGAGCGGGTCAGACGAATGAATCGTCGTCGCCAAAGGCAGAGGAGTCGTCGGCATAATCGCTGTCGGCGATGCTGTCGGTGTTGTTGCCGCCCCAGTTGTCATTACCGGCGAACTTCTGATCATCGTTGCCCCAGCCACCTTGATCGCTCGCCGGCGCTGGTTGTTCGATGATCTCTTCCACCACCTGCGGTTGCTGGTTGTGATGAAACAGGCTGCTGATGCCTTCGGCGAGCAATACACCACCGGCCACGCCGGCAGCGGTCTTCATGGCGCCACCCAGAAACCCGCTGCCGGCTGGTGCGGCGGCGGCCGGTTGTGGCGGCTGTTGATAATTCTGCTGCGGCGCCGGCTGATTGAACGATGGCCGCGCCGGCTCACGCCAACCGCCGCCCGAATTACCCGGCGCAGGCTGCGCATCGCGTGAACCACCGCCAAAGATGCTCGACAGGAAACCACCGCCGCTGGCCGGAGCCGCGGGTGCGGACGTGGATTTGGCGCGCTGCAATTCTTCCTGCAGTTGCTGGATCTGCTGGGCCTGCTGCTTGTTTTGCGCGTCGAGGCTCTGCAGCGCATGTTCCTGCACCAGCAACGACTGGGTCATGTAATAGCCGGCGGCCGGTTGGCGAGTCATGTGTTCCTTGATCCGTGCTTCGGCCTGGGCGTCGCGGGGGGCTGAGTCCGTCTCGGCTTGCTGCAACCGTGAAAACAGTCCATCGATCAGGGTTTGTTCTTCGCTGTTCATGGCGACCTCGTTAGATTGCCGGTAAAAATCAGGGTCCCGCCTGACATCAGGCAAGGTACGCCCTAGTTATGGGGCTGTTACCAATTGTTTCAATGGTCTTTACTCAAGGTTTACGTTTGCTTGCCCAGACCAGCTATCGGTTAAAGTGTGCCCCTGCTTTTCGGCCTGTGATGACTCTGATGAATCCGTTAGACGTGCTGCGCGACTCCTTCCGCTTTACCCTGCGCAACCTGGGCGCCATCGTCCAGCTGTGCCTGCCGCTGGTGATCCTCGAGGCCCTGTTGCAACAGGTGCTCGACCACACGCTGGGCCCGGAGGCCTTCAGCGGTTACAGCGTGATGGTGGGATTGCTGGTGTATCCGTTGTACACCGGCGCCTTGATCCTGTTCCTCGACGCCCGTACCCGGGGTGAATCGCCGCGTACCCGGGATGTGTGGGCCCTCGCCCTGGCCATGTGGCCGCGCTTCGCCCTGCTGACCGCGATGAGCACGCTGCTGATTCTGCTCGGGCTGTCGTTGTACTTCCTGCCGGGCCTGTGGCTGATGGTGGTGCTGGCGTTTGCCGAGTACCTGCTGGTATTGCGCGGCCTGTCGGCGCTTGAAGCGATGAAGGAAAGCCTGCGCCTGACCCGTGGACATTTCTGGCGCATCCTGATGTGCCTGCTGTGTGTGATGACCCCGCTGTGGCTGCTCAAGGGTGCCAGCGTGGCGGCGTATCCCGAACCCGCGCCGCTGCTGGGGCTGCTGATGGACAGCGCCCACAGTTTCCTGCAACTGTTTACCAGTGTGGTGCTGTTCCGTTTATTCATGTTGATCGGTGGCGACGCCGACGCGCGGTGATATGCTCCGTGCCTCTTCTGAAACGCACATAAGCCGAGCCGATGACCCGTTTATTGCGCATCACCCTGTTGAGCCTGCTGCTGATTGCAGGCCTGTTGGCTGCACTGATCTACAGCCTGACCTGGCGCCCGGCCGACAAGGAGACCCTGCCGGTCAGTTGCGTGGCACCGCGTGCACCGACCCTGCTGCCGGGGCAGACGCTCAAGGTGATGACCTGGAATCTGCAGTACCTGGCCGGCAAGAACTACGTGTTCTGGTACGACACTCCCGACGGCAGCGGCCCGGACGAGCGGCCCACGGTTGAAGACATGGCCTTCAGCCTCGACGAAGTGGCGCGGGTGATCCGCGACGAACAGCCCGACATCCTGCTGTTGCAGGAAATCGACGAAGGCGCCAAGCCCTCCCATTACCAGGATCAACTCGCGCTGTTGCAGGAGCGGCTGGTCGACCTCTACCCCTGCAGCGCCCAGGCGTTCGACTGGAAAGCCGACTTTGTGCCCAGCCTGCCCATCTTCGGCAGCGTCGGGCGCAAGTTGGCGACGCTGAGCCGCTACCAGATCGAACACGCCGAGCGTCTGCAATTACCGACCGCCGATGCCAATTTCATCAGCCGCCAGTTCCAGCCCAGGCCGGCCTTGTTGCTGACTTACCTGCCGCTGAGCGACGGCGGGCAACTGGCGGTACTCAACACGCGCCTGGATGGCGGCGTGCCTGGGCGCAGTGCCGTGCAGGGACAGGTGGAGGCCACCGTGAAGTTACTGGATAACCTCGAAGGCCGCGGCACGCCCTGGTTGATCGGCGGGGATTTCAATCTGCTGCCGCTGGGCCAATTCCTGCGCCTGGATGCGCAAAAACGCGGCGAGTATTCGCCGGACAGTGAATTGCACCTGTTGTGGGATAAATACCCGATGATCCCGAGCAACAGTGAATCGAGCGGCATCGACCGCAAGCAATGGCTGACGCACTTCCCCAATGACCCAAGCCTCGAGGGGCCGGATCGGACGCTGGACTACCTGTTCTACAGCGCGCGGATCAAGCGGGTGGAGGCCAAGGTCAGGCAGGAAGATACCTTGCGCATCTCCAACCACTTGCCGGTCATTGCTCGGTTCCTGCTGCCCGCCGCGCAATAAAATGTGGGAGGGGGCTTGCCCCCGATGACAGTGTGTCAGCCAGTACATCTGTTACTGATACACCGCTATCGGGGGCAAGCCCCCTCCCACAGGGGATTTCCATTGTGGCTACTTTCGGGGTTTGATCCTGGCGGTCGCTTCAGCCACCAGGGGGTCATCCGGCCAGTAATGCTTGGGGTAACGCCCCTTCAAATCCTTCTTCACCTCGGCATAGGTACTGCGCCAGAAGTTGGCCAGGTCCTGCGTGACCTGCACCGGCCGCCGCGCCGGCGACAGCAGGTGCAGCTTGACCACTTGGCGCCCACCGGCAATGCGTGGTGTATCCGCCAGCCCGAACAGCTCCTGCAAGCGCACCGCCAGGATCGGCGGCTGTTCGCTGTAGTCCAGGCGCACCGACGAGCCCGACGGCACTTTCACATGCTGGGGCGCGAGTTCATCCAGGCGCTGGGGCAGTGGCCAGGGCAGCAGGTTGTGCAGGTAGCTGGAAATATCCAGGTTGGCGAAATGGCTCAGGCGCGAGACTTTGCCCAGGTAGGGCATCAGCCAGTGCTCCAGGCTGGCGAGCAGGGCCTTGTCGCTGATATCGGGCCATTCGCTGGTGTGGCCGACGTCCAGTTGGCGCAGCAGCATCACACGGGCCTGCCATTGGCGCAGTTCCGGGGTCCAGGGCAATAGCTCCAGGCCTTTGCGCCGCACCAGATTGACCAGTGCCTGACTGCGCGCGGCCTCGTCAAGACCTGCAAGCGGTTCACGGCTGAGCACCAGTTCACCGACCTTGCGCTGGCGTTCGGCACGCAATACCCCTTCGCGCTCGTCCCAATCAAGTTGGTCGACATTGCGCACTTGCTCGGCGAGTACCGTGTCGAACAGCGCCGGATCGAAATCCGCCGCCAGGTAGATGCGCTCTTCGCGCTGGCCCTGACGGCTGCCCAGGTCGGCGATTACCAGCCAGGCTTGTTTCATCAAACTGTCGGCTTCGGCAAACAGCGCGGCGCGTCCATTGGCCAGCCGGTATTCGGCGCCACCGGGGCGACGCTGTTGGGCGACGCGGTCCGGATAAGCCAGTGCCAGCAAGGCGCCGAGCCAGCGCGGGTGATCGGGGTCGGCCACCGGTTGGGTGGCCTTGCCTCGCAGATAGCCGCGATATTGCCGCGCCAACTGTTTGGCCCGCTGCACCCCGCCTTGGGTGCCGCGCGCACGCTCTTCGCCGGACAACAGCGCCAGACGACTGTGCAAGTCGGCACCGCCGCCGCGCAGGATATCGCGCTCCCCCAACAAGGCGGCCACGTCGCAGGCCATGGCCGCGAGCCCCAGGTCCTGCCCGCGCAACAGCAAGTGGGCGATACGCGGATGGGCCGGCAATTGGGCCATCTTCTGGCCATGGGCGGTGAGCTTGTCGTCATTCAAGGCGCCGAGGCGCACCAGCAAGTCCTGGGCCTGGGCGTAGGCGGCGGTCGGTGGCACATCGAGCCACACCAGTTGCGCGGGGGTGACGCCCCAGCGCGCCAATTGCAAGGCCAGGCCGGCGAGGTCGGCGGCGAGGATTTCCGCACTGCCGTAGGCGGCCAGCCCGTCATGCTGGTCTTCGGACCACAAGCGATAACACACCCCCGGCTCCAACCGCCCTGCCCGGCCGGCACGCTGAGTGGCGCTGGCGCGGGAGATGCGCTGGGTGTCGAGGCGGGTCATGCCGCTGCCGGGATCGAAGCGCGGCACCCGCGCCAGCCCGGCGTCGATGACAACGCGCACGCCGTTGATGGTCAGGCTGGTCTCGGCAATGTTGGTGGCCAGCACCACTTTGCGCTTGCCGGCCGGCGCGGGGTCGATGGCGGCGCGCTGGGCATTGAGGTCGAGCTCGCCGTGCAGCGGACACAGCAGCACATCGGGCTGATGACCCAAGGCGTCGGACAGTTGCTGATGGACCCGGCGAATCTCCGCCTGCCCCGGCAGGAACACCAGCACGCTGCCGGTTTCGTCATGCAGGGCTTCAAGAATCGTCTGCACCACCCGCGGCTCGATGAACTCCCCGGCCTGGTACGGCCGCCCCCAGCGCATCCGCACCGGGAACATGCGCCCTTCGCTGCGCAGGATCGGTGCGTCATCCAGCAGGCTGGCGAGGCGCTCGCCTTCGAGGGTGGCGGACATCAGCAGGATTTTCAGTGGTTGGTCATCGCGAAACAGCTCGCGACCGTTGAGGCTCAGGGCCAGCGCCAGATCGGCATCGAGGCTGCGCTCGTGGAATTCGTCGAAGATCAACAGGCCCACGCCGTCCAGCGCCGGGTCGTCCTGCAGGCGACGGGTGAGGATGCCTTCGGTGACCACTTCGATACGCGTGTTGGGGCCGACTTTGCTGTCGAGGCGGATGCGATAGCCGACGGTTTCACCGACCTTTTCACCCAACTCGCTGGCCAGTCGCTCGGCGGCGGCACGCGCAGCCAGGCGCCTGGGTTCGAGCATCAGGATGGTCTGCCCGGCGAGCCAGGGCTCGTTCAATAAAGCCAGAGGCACGCGGGTGGTTTTACCGGCGCCGGGCGGCGCTTCCAGCACGGCTTCATGGCGAATCGCCAAGGCGTCACGCAGGGCGGGTAAAACATCATCAATCGGCAACGAATTCATACTGGCTCCAAAGCAGAGCGGCGAGTATAACGGCGAACTGCCGGAGGCTGACGCGGGTCTTAAAAACACCCAATGTCCAGACTGTGAATGCAGTCGAGTGTGGGAGCTGGCTTGCCTGCGATGGCGGCGCTTCAGGGAAGACAGCGGTGACTGTCACACCGCTATCGCAGGCAAGCCAGCTCCCACATTGGATCATCGGCGTCTGGCACATCTGGCTTATAGTCACCCTTACTATGTTCAGGAGACTTTTTCATGCGTATCGCTTCCCGTGTCATCGGCGGCGTCTTGGCCGTCACCCTGCTGAGCCAACTCACCGCCTGCGGTTCGATTTTCTATCCGGATCGGCGCGGCCAGATCGACGGCAAGATCGACCCGGCGATTGCCGTGCTCGATGCGGTCGGCCTGCTGTTCTATGTAATCCCGGGCCTGATCGCGTTTGGC
This sequence comes from Pseudomonas orientalis, assembly GCF_022807995.1. Taxonomy (NCBI): domain Bacteria; kingdom Pseudomonadati; phylum Pseudomonadota; class Gammaproteobacteria; order Pseudomonadales; family Pseudomonadaceae; genus Pseudomonas; species Pseudomonas orientalis. The sequence continues at coordinate 5,036,741 of NZ_CP094351.1, forward strand.
GTCGACTTCGCCACGGGCGCGATCTATTTCGAACCGGGCAAGACCGCCCAGGTCGCGCCGGAAAAACTGCACGAAGCCATCGGCGCCGACGGCAAGGTCGATAACGTCAAGCTGCAGAGCATCATCCAGAAGGAAACCGGCCGCACCTTGCCGCTGGACGACCCGCGCCTGATCCAGTTCAAGGGCAGCGTGCAACAACTGGCGTCCCTGGGCCTGCAACCCGCCGCATAAGGACAGCCCATGACCAGCAGTCCCGAACACGCCAGGCTTCTGCGCCTGGCCACCCGCGCCTCGGTGGGCGTGGCCTGCGCGCTGATCGTCACCAAGGCCATCGCCTGGTGGTTCAGTGGCTCGGTGGCCATGCTCGCCGGGTTGACCGACTCGCTGCTCGACGGCGTGACCTCGTTGCTCAATCTGCTGGCGGTGCACTACGCCCTGCGCCCCGCCGATGATGATCACCGTTACGGCCACGGCAAGGCGGAGTCGCTGTCGGGGATGGCCCAGGCGCTGTTTATCGGCGCCAGTGCGGTGTTGATCGCGTTCCAGGCCTATCAACGCCTGCAGCACCCGGAACCGGTGGGCGCGCCCTGGCTGAGCATTGGCGTGATCTTGTTCTCATTGGTGCTGACCGTGGCGTTGTTGATGCTGCAACACCGGGTGATCCGCGAAACCGGCTCCAACGCGGTGCGCGCCGATTCGCTGCATTACCGCTCCGACCTGATGCTCAACGCCAGCATCCTGGTGGCGCTGGTGCTCGCCGGTTTTGGTTGGCAGCAGGTGGACGCCTGGTTCGGCCTGGGTATCGCCGCCTACATCCTGTGGAGCGCCGTCCAGATTGCCCGCGAGAGCTTTGCCGTGCTGATGGACGAGGAACTGCCGGCCGATATCAGCCAGCATATGCTGGACCTGGCCCGTGGCGTACCCGGAGTACTGGGTGCCCATGACTTGCGCACGCGGGTGTCCGGCAACCACTGGTTCGTGCAGTTGCACCTGGAATTGCCAGGGGAATTGACGTTATCCGTGGCCCACGGCATCAGCGACCAGGCCGCCGATGCCATTCACCGGGCCTACCCGAAGGCCGAGGTGCTGGTGCACGCCGACCCACTGGAAGTGGTCACCGGCGCCAGAGCCTAATACTGGACCTGATAGCCACGACTGCTCAGGCAGTTGCCCTGCGCCTGGCGGTAGGTTTGCACAACGGCAGGGTCGGGGGCGTAGGTGGCGGCCTGCGGGTCAAAGCCGCTTTGCTGCGCGGCCCAGCGATAACAATCGTAACCGTCCTGCTGTACCTGAGCCGGCGACTGCCCATTGGCAGGGTAGGCCACCACGTTATAGCCGTTGCCTTGCGGCGCAGGCGGCGGCACAGGCACTTGCGCCGGCGGTTCCACCACCACGTATTGCTGAGTGTTCTGTTCGTAGGCGTAGTAGGCGCCAGCCGCCAGAAACAATAGCGAACCGCCCACCCAGACTTCACGTGCGTAGTCCGGCAAATACTGCACACGAATGCCGTACGGCGGCCTCACCACCACATAACGCGGGCCTTGCGGACGGTACCAGTAACCGCCGGAGAAAAAGTAATCCTGGCCGCGATACGGCACGCGGTAATTGCGCTCCGGGAAACGGTCGACGATATAGCCTGGGCGATACTGCGGGCCCGGGCCCCAGCCGTTGCCATGCCCGTCGGGGCGGCCAGGCCAGCGGTTATCCCAACGGTTATCATTGGGGTGACCATTGTAGCCGGGGCGCGAACCCGGACCGCCAGCCTCCCAGTGCCGGTTGTCGTCGTTGCGCCGGGGTATGTCGCGGTAGTAACCCTGGCGCGGTTCCTGGGTCTGGCGCACGGTATCGGGCCGGCCCTGGATCGGCAGGTTGTTGGACGGCTGCGGTTGTGGCCGCCCCGGCTCATTGACCTGCGGGCGCCCTTGCCATTGACCGCCGCCATTGTGGCCATCGCGATCAACCTGCGGGCGCGGCTGATTGTTTTCCGGGCGACCTGCCCCTTCCGGTCCCCGCTCATGCTGGCCGCCGCCCTGTGGCCGCGGCCCCTGGCCCGGTGAGTTATCGCGCTCGTCGGCCATTACCTGCGTGCCGACGCTGACCACCAGCAAACCAACACCTGCCATACGCCAGATGCGCTTCATGCTTTTCCTCACTGCGGGTTAGGGCTTGTTCATGAGACTGGGAAAGCCTCGCCCGGTTCTGAGACAGGTTATCAGTCACGAGAACTATTTTCTTGAACGCAAAAGAAAAGGGGTGACCCGTCGGCCACCCCTTGAGAATTTCGTCCTGGCTCAACGCTTTTGACGTTGGCTCACCTCACGCTGTCTTGTGGACAGTGTGCAGCCTGGAGGCCGGCTCAACCCTGCTGGGGTGGCGGCCGCAGCGAGCCTGATTGGGCGGGCTGCAGTGGACTGTTGTCCAGGCGGTGATTCTGTTGATAAAGATACAGGCACCCGCCCGACGGATGATTGCGAAGATTGCGTCAATAAACAGTGCTTGCGCAATTTTTAACCCTTCATGGATAATTCACCGCAATAGTTACGACAAAGGCTAACCCAATGAGCAAGCTTGACCGATACGACCTGAGTATTTTGGCGGAATTGCAGCGTGACGCGCGGATCTCCAACCAGGAGCTGGCCGAGCGTATCGGCCTGTCGCCTTCGCCCTGCTCGCGCCGGGTCAAGCAATTGGAAGACGACGGCTATATCGCCCGCCAGGTCGCGTTGCTCGACCGCAAGATGCTCGGCCTGAGCCTGACCGCCTATGTGCTGATCGGCATGGACCGGCATACGCCGGAACGTTTCGAGAATTTCGAAGCGGCCATCCGTACACTGCCGCAAGTACTGGAATGCAGCCTGGTGACCGGGATGGACGCCGACTATCAGTTGAAGGTGGTGGTGCCGGACATGGACCATTATCAAAAGCTGCTGCTGGGGCATCTGACCCGGATTGAAGGCGTGACCAGCGTGCGCTCCAGCTTTGTGCTGAACCAGGTGCTCAACAGCACCGAACTGCCATTGACCCACCTGCGCACCTGAGAACAACGACGTTCGAGGGGCTTGCTTGTTGTAGGAGCGAGCTTGCTCGCGAAAAACGTCAACGATACCGCGTGCTTTCTGAATGAACGCGGCGCCTGTGAGTTTTTCGCGAGCAAGCTCGCTCCTACATTTGGATTGTGCTTCGACTCAGGTCAATGTTGTGTCTGTGACGCTGCCGTATACTTCCCGCCTGCCTTTGTAGGAAGCCCCATGAACAACATTGACCCCGCCCTGTTCGAAGAATGGATGATGACCGGCCTGGTCACTATCCTGATCATTTTCATGGGCTTTATCGTCTGGGACCTGGCGAAGAAATCCAAGGCCGGGCGCTTTGGCTCGTTCATTCTGTTTTTCGTGCTGGGTCTGGGCGTGGCCGCGTTCATCATCAAGAGCGTGGTGATCGGCCTGATCGAGTCCGGCGCCTTATAGACGCGCCGGCACTGCCTTCCACTGGCCCTGATCGAGGCCTTCGATAGACCAGTCGCCAATCCGCACACGCACCAGGCGCAACGTCGGCAAGCCCACCGCTGCGGTCATGCGCCGTACCTGGCGGTTACGCCCTTCACGTATCACCAGCTCCAACCAGTGAGTGGGCACGCTTTTGCGAAAGCGCACAGGCGGGTTGCGCGGCCATAATTGCGGTTCTTCCAACTGCCGCGCCTCGGCGGGCAAGGTCATGCCGTCGTTAAGCTCCACGCCGTCACGCAGGCGTTGCAGTTGTTCTTCGGTAGGTTCGCCTTCAACCTGCACCCAGTAGGTTTTCGCCAGCTTGTGTCTGGGATCGGCAATGCGCGCCTGCAACTGGCCGTCATTGGTCAGCAGCAACAGGCCTTCGCTGTCACGGTCCAGGCGGCCGGCCGGGTAGATGCCCGGGATATCGATAAAATCCTTGAGGGTCGCGCGCCCGCCTTCGTCACTGAACTGGGTCAGCACATCGAACGGTTTGTTGAACAGAATCAGCTTCGGCTCGGCCGGCGGCGCCTTGGCGACACGGCGCGGGCCTGCATGCGGAGGTTTCACGCCAGGGCGGCGCGCATCGGGACGGGTGGGACGGGACATGGCAACGGGACATCTAACGGTCAGGACCGACAATGCTAGTGGCCTGACCGCTAAATGACCATCCCCACCGCTTAGCGGAACGGCGGCTCGTCGAAGCTGCGCAGTTTGCGCGAGTGCAGTGAGTTGAGCTCGGTGCGCAGCAGGTCGACGGCTTCGATGCCGATCTTCAAGTGCTGGCTGACTGCCCGCTCGTAAAAGGCGTTGGCCGAGCCCGGCAACTTGATCTCGCTGTGCAGCGGTTTGTCCGACACACACAACAACGTGCCGTACGGCACACGCAAACGGTAACCCTGGGCGGCAATGGTGCCGCTTTCCATGTCCACCGCCACGGCGCGGGACAGGTTGATCAGCGGCCGCTCCTGGGCCCAGCGCAGTTCCCAATTGCGGTCGTCGTAGGTCAATACAGTGCCGGTGCGCAGGCGCTTTTTCAGCTCTTCGCCTTTTTCGCCGGTGACTTTCGCCGCCGCTTGCTGAAGCGCCAGTTGCACCTCGGCCAGGGCCGGGATCGGGATGTTCGGCGGCACCACGCGGTCGAGAATCCCGTCGCGACGCATATAGGCGTGGGCCAGTACGTAGTCGCCGATGGTCTGGGATTGGCGCAGGCCGCCGCAGTGCCCGATCATCAGCCAGCAATGCGGGCGCAGCACGGCCAGGTGGTCGGTGATGTTCTTGGCGTTGGACGGGCCCACGCCGATATTCACCAGGGTCACGCCATGGCCGTCAGTGGCCTGCAGGTGATAGGCCGGCATCTGGTAGCGGTGCCAGACCACGCCTGCGGCAATCGCCGACGCTTCGCCATGGTCCATGCTCTTGTCGATCACCACGTTGCCCGGCAGCACCATGCGGATGAAGCGTGGGTCGCTGCGCAGTTGCTCCAGGCCATGCAGGATGAACTGGTCAACGTAGCGATGGTAGTTGGTCAACAGAATCCACGGTTGCACATGGCGCCAGTCGCTGCCGGTGTAGTGCACCAGGCGGCGCAGGGAGAAGTCCACACGCGCCGCGTCGAACAGGGCCAGGGGCAGCGGGTCGGTGTTCTCCCAGTCATAGAGACCGTCGGCGATGCCATCGGTGGCGGCGGACAAGTCGGTGCTGGGAAACACGCGGGCCAGGGTCGCGGCGGTCACGCCGGAGCCGGCCAGTTCGTCGCCCTGCTCCACCACGTACGGGTACGGGATGTTCTGCTGGCTGACGCCAACTTCCACCGTCACGGTGAAGTCGTGCATCAGCGGCACCAGTTGCTCCAGCAGGTATTTACGGAACGCCGCCGGATGGGTGACGGTAACGCTGTAGGTCCCCGGCAGTTGCACCTTGGCATAGGCCCGGGTGGTCTGTGGGACCTCGCCGTGGCAGTGGTAGGTCAGGCGCAGTTCCGGGTAGCGAAACAGCGCGCGTTGTTCGGCGTCGGGTTCGACGCGGTCCTTGAGGTATTGCTTGAGGGCTTGATTGAGCGCGCCAGTCGCACGCTCATGCAGGGCCGCCAGCCGATCCACGGCTTCTTCAGCGGTTTGAACGACAACAAAAGCTTCGGTCACGGTAAGCATCCTGTGTTCTGGACTTGCAGGCCTTTATCTTGCCTGTATCCAGGCTTCACTGAAACAGTCGGATTGGAATGCTGTTAATAATGTGGGAGGGGGCTTGCCCCCGATAGCTGAGTATCAGCCACCAGATGTATTGGCTGACACACCGCTATCGGGAGCAAGCCCCCTCCCACACTTGACCGCGTTTATTCAAGGAGATGGCGGGGTTGAACGGGCGACAAGCGCTTCCACATCCACCCCACGCGGCAAGGCGCCGTAGACCCGACCGGACGACTCCCCCAACCGACTGGCCACAAACCCATCACTGACCGCCGCATTACCGGCCTCCAGCAGCAGCTTGGCCTGCAACGCCAGGGCGATATCCTCGGTGAGCTGGCGGGCGCGGTATTGAATATCCTGGGTGTCCATAAACGCTGACTTCAACTGTTCGATGTGCCGCGCCAATTGCCGGTCCCCATGCCCGTCACCCAGCTCGACAAACAGCGCCTCCAGCACACCCGGTTCCTTGGACAATGCCCGCAGCACGTCCAGGCATTGCACGTTGCCGGAACCTTCCCACGTCGAATTCACCGGCGCCTCACGGTACAGACGCGGCAGGATGCTGTCCTCGACATAACCGGCACCGCCCATGCATTCAGCGGCTTCGTTGATCATGGCCGGCGCCCGTTTGCAGATCCAATACTTGCCCACCGCCGTCACCAGCCGGGCGAATTTGGCTTCCTGTTCATCCTCCAGATGGTCCAGCGCCCGACCCATGCGCAGACTCAGGGCCAGGGCCGCTTCGCTTTCCAGGGCCAGGTCGGCGAGCACGTTCTGCATCAGCGGCTGTTGGCTCAACACGCGGCCGCCGACCGAGCGATGGGCGCAGTGATGGCTCGCCTGGGTCAACGCCTGGCGCATCAGTGCGCTGGAGCCGACCATGCAATCGAAGCGGGTCATGGCGACCATCTCGATGATGGTCGGCACCCCGCGCCCCTCTTCACCGAGCATCCACGCCAGGGCGCCACGGAACTCCACTTCACTGGAGGCGTTGGAGCAGTTGCCCAGTTTGTTTTTCAAACGCTGGATATAGAACTCGTTACGCGTGTCATCCGGGCGATGCCGGGGCAACAGGAAACAGCTCAGGCCCTTGTCGGTCTGAGCCAGGGTGAGGAACCCGTCGCACATCGGCGCCGAGCAGAACCATTTGTGGCCGACCAGTTCATAGGCCTGCCCGGGACCGCCAGCCCCCACCGGGTAGGCGCGGGTGGTGTTGGCGCGCACGTCGGTGCCGCCCTGTTTTTCAGTCATGGCCATGCCGATTGTGGCACCGCCCTTGTGGGCAATGCCGACATTACGAGGATCGTATTGGGTACTGAGAATCTTCGGCAGCCAGAGGTCCGCCAGGTCGGGTTGCAGGCGCAGGGCCGGGACGCAGGCGAAGGTCATGGTCAGCGGGCAACCGGTGCCGGCTTCGGCCTGGCTGTGCAGATAGGTCATGGCAGCGCGCGCCACGTGGGCGCCGGATTGCGCATCGGTCCACGGCAGCGACGGCAGGCCATGCTCGACGGCGGTGCGCATCAGTTCGTGGTAGGCGGGGTGAAATTCCACCAGGTCAATCCGGTGCCCATAACGGTCATGGCTGCTGAACATCGGCTTGTTCTGATTGGCCAGGAAGCCGGCCTCCATCAGCGGCCCGCCGGCCAATGCACCATAGGCGTCGATACGCGACTCGGCCCAGCCGGCGCCAAAGCGACGCGCCCACTCTTGCAGGGGCAAGTCGATACGGTACAGGTTGGTGCCGTCCAGGGACGGTGGCTGGTTGGTGACGTCGTGGGTTTCGGCAAACCGGTGCAGGTTCATGACGGGGCCTCCTGGAAAACGGCCACGTCATCGAGGCCTTGATTTCAGTTAAGCACCGTCACCTGCGTTAAAAAAGTGGCATACGCGCCGAATGCACGGCGCTTTCGCCCTCTTGCGGACACAGCACGAGACGCTCCAGCGTGGCCTGCAAGGCTTCGAAACGTACCGGCTTGGCCAGGTGCTCGCTCATGCCTATGCCATGGCAGCGCTCACGGTCTGTGACAGTGAGTGCAGTGCTCATGCCGATCACCGGTAATTCACCGCAGCCCGGCAAGGCACGAATCTGACAGCACAAAGAGAAGCCGCCCTCAGGCACATCCAGCACCACGGCCTCGAACCTGTGCTCTTGCAAAGCCGCCAGTGCCGCCGGGCCGCCGTCGACGGCTTTGACCCGGAAACCGAGTTTGAGCAGCATGCCCCGCACCGCCAGTTGCACCACGCTGTTGTCGTCTACCAGCAGCACCGTGCAGTCCTGCGGAGCGCGTTGTGCAGGCCGCGACTGCCCGGCCGGCTTGGGTTCGGGCGGCATCGACTGGACGTCCACTTCCAGCTGGAAGCGACTGCCCTTGCGTGGCTCCGAATGATGGGTGAGGCGCCCGCCCACCAGCTCGATCAACTGCCGGCAAATCGCCAAGCCAATACCCAGGCCGCCGTATTCGCGGGTCATCGAACCGTCGAGCTGAAAGAAGCGTTGGTACAGCGTGGCTTCGTCGAGGAAGGCGAAGCCGATACCGGTGTCGGTCACGATAAAGCTCAGGCGCAAGCCGCCATCGGCTTGGGGGATGCCCACCACGCGCAGGCGCACCGCGCCGTGGTGGGTGAATTTGAAGGCATTGTCCAGCAGGCAATCCAGGCACTGGATCAGTTTTTCGGCGTCGCCGATCATGCGGTCCGGCACGGCATCGGCGACATCAATGGAAAACTCCAGGCCCCTGGCCTGGGCGCTGGGGGTGAACTGTTGGCGCAAGGTTTCCAGCGCGCCGCGCAGACTGAACGCCTGGGGTCGAGCAACCAGGCGGCCGGCCTGCAATTCGGTCAGCGTGAGAATACCGTTGACCATGCGCATCATGTCCCGCGCCGAACCGGCGGCAGTTTGCTGGTACTGCGCCAGGTCGTCGCTCAGGGATTCGGTCTGCATCAATTCAAGGGAGCCAATCACGCCGTTCATCGGCGTGCGCAACTCATGGGTCAAGGTGGCGAGAAATTCATCCTTGAGCCGGTTGCTGCGGGCCAGTTGCTGGTTGAGCACTTCGAGCTTCTGGCTGGCGTCGAACAGGATCTGCGCCTGCTGCTCGCGCATGCCGTTGATGCGGTCGGCCAGGGCCAGGGACAGCAGCGCCACTTCAATGGCCGAGCCGATCTGGCTGGCATACATCGTGAGAAATACGTTGGGCAAGTAGCCCAACACCATCAGCGTATTGACCACCCCTCCGAGTAAAAACGCCGACCAGGCAATGATGAAATAACGCGCCATGCGCTGTCCGCAATACCAGGCCTTGATCGCGGTCACGAAGATGGTCACGGTGAACACCAATGCCAGGCCGGTGGCCAGGCGCAGTGCCACCGCGTAGCTGGTCAACAGCGCCAGCGCCATGACCAGCCCGCCACAAGCCACCAGCGCCAGCAGGATGCGGTCGAGCCAGCGGCTGTGTTGCGCGGTGTGCAGGAAACTGCGCGCGAACAGGCTGCCGAACAAGGCGGCCGCGCCGATCAGAAACGGCACCGCCGCGTTTGCCCACCACGGGTTGTTCGGCCAGAAGTACTCCACGGCCACGCCGTTGACCGACAACTGGTAAAGGCCGAACGAGGCGATGTAGAGGATGTAATAAAGGTAGCTGGTGTCGCGCACGCTCAAATAAATGAACAGGTTGTAAATCAGCATGCCCAGCAACACGCCATAGATAGCACCCAGCACATACAGGCGCAGCGGCTGCTCTTCCATATAGGCGGTGCCGGCCCAGAGGGTCAACGGCGCCTGGATCGAGCCCTGGCTTTGCAAGCGCAGGTAGACCGTTTGCCGCTGGTCGGGCACGAAGTTGAGCTTGAACAGGTAGTTGCTCTGGCGCATTTCGCGGCTGGAAAACGGCAGCGCGCTGCCGGTTCGGGTGGTGAGGCGATAATTGCCGGTGCCGTCGCTCTGGTACAGATCCAGGCGATTGAGCGGTGGGTAAGCCAGTTCCAGAAACCAGCTGCGCGGGGCGCTCGGGTCAACGGCGGTGTAATGCAGGTTGACCTTCAGCCAGAACACCGAGCGCGAATAACCGGCATTGAGGGTGTCTTTGTCATGGGTCTTGAATTGAGCGGCGTAGGCAGGCGAGCTGACGTCGGCGATAGTGAGGGCGCCGGTTGGGTCTTCGAGCACTTGCATGACCCGGCCCAATGGCAGGCTTCGGGTGCTCTGATTGAACTCGACGGCGCCCGCCAGCAGCGGCAGCCCGCACAATAATAAAATCAGCAAATAGCGCATAGAGCCCCAGCGTGGCCTGGCCGGTTATGGCAAAAAGCTCCCCCATTCCTTTTGAGAAGACGTACACCGGCAATACAGTGAGATGTTTGGATCCACTCTAGCATAGCCGGTAAAGGCCATTAGACACCATTGGAAGTATTTATCGGATGGCCCTGGGACGTGGCTTTCAGCGTGTTTGAAGACGATTGTCAGCTACTTGAAAAGTCTTAGCACAGGGCAACATTCAGCCATCGCCGGACGGCCACGCAAAAAGCGTTTGGTGGTAAGCTCGCGCTCCATGAATATCTACAGCTCTCGCCCTGTTGTTCTCTGTCTCTCCGGCCATGATCCCAGTGGTGGCGCCGGCTTGCAGGCAGATATCGAAGCCCTGCTCGCCCAGGGTTGCCACGCCGCGACGGCCATCACTGCGCTGACCGTGCAGAACACCGTCAATGTCAGTGACTTTCGTGTGCTCGACCGCGAGTGGGTGCTGGCCCAGGCCAATGCCGTGCTCGGCGACTCTGAAGTCGCGGCGGTCAAGCTGGGCATGCTGGGCTCTACCGCCATGGTCGACACTGTGGTCGAACTGCTGCAGGCGCACCCGCACCTGCCGGTGGTCTGCGACCCGGTGCTGCGTGCCGGCGGTGGCGGCAGCCTGGGCAAGGATGAAGTCGGCTTTGCGATGCGCGAGCGGCTGTTGCCTCTGGCACTGATCGCCACGCCCAACCTGCCAGAGGCGCGCATCCTCGCCGAATTGCCTGACGGCAGCGCCGACGAATGCGCCGAGAAGCTGTTGCCCTACATCAAGCACCTGCTGATCACCGGCGGCCACGGCGATGAGCACGAAGTGCACAATCGCCTGTACAGCCGCGATGGCAGCCGCCATACCTATACGTGCCAGCGCTTGCCCGGCAGCTATCACGGCTCGGGTTGCACCCTGGCCAGCACCCTCGCCGGGCGAATCGCCCAGGGCGAAGGGTTGGTGAGCGCCGTGCAGTCGGCGCTCAACTACACCTGGCGCACCCTGCGTGACGCCGAACGACTCGGTCAGGGCCAGTTCGTGCCTCGCCGTCTGCCGCTGGATTTCTGCTCTTAATACCGAGAGGCCTGCCCGATGAAACTACGTGGCCTTTACGCCATCACCGACAGCCAACTGTTGGCCGGCAAATTCCTCGCCTACGTCGAAGCGGCGCTGGACGGCGGCGTGACATTGCTGCAGTACCGCGACAAAAGCAGCGACGAAGCGCGGCGCCTGCGCGAGGCGGAAAAACTGCGGGAGCTGTGCTCGCGCTACAAGACCCAGTTGATCATCAACGATGACGCCGAACTGGCCGCGCGCCTGGGCGTGGGCGTGCACCTGGGCCAGACCGACGGCCCGCTGACCCCGGCCCGGGCGCTGCTCGGCTCCAAAGCGATCATCGGCGCCACCTGCCACAGCCAGATCGAACTGGCCGAACAGGCTGCGAAGGAAGGCGCCAGTTACGTCGCTTTCGGCCGCTTCTTCAATTCCACGACCAAGCCCGGCGCCCCGGCCGCCACCGTTGACATGCTGGCCGATGCGCGCAAACGCCTGCACCTGCCCATCTGCGTGATCGGCGGCGTGACCCTGGAAAATGCCGAACCGCTGGTGGCCCACGGGGCCGACCTGCTTGCCGTGGTGCACGGCCTGTTCGGCGCCGACAGCACCCAGGAAGTCACGCGCCGTGCCCGTGCTTTCAATACCCTTCTTAAGCTTTGATTTCAGAGAGACTCCCACCATGTCCCGTTCCGAAACCCTGTTTGCCAGTGCTCAGAAACACATTCCCGGCGGTGTGAACTCCCCCGTGCGTGCGTTCAAGAGCGTGGGCGGCACACCGTTGTTCTTCAAACATGCCGAAGGCGCCTATGTCACCGACGAAGATGACAAGCGCTACGTCGACTACGTCGGCTCCTGGGGCCCGATGATCCTCGGTCACAGCCATCCGGACGTGCTGGACGCCGTACGCCAGCAACTGCAGCATGGCTTGTCCTACGGTGCACCGACCGCGATGGAAACCGAGATGGCTGACCTTGTCTGCTCGATCGTGCCGTCGATGGAAATGGTGCGCATGGTCAGCTCCGGCACCGAAGCCACCATGAGCGCGATCCGCCTGGCCCGTGGCTTCACCGGTCGCGACAGCATCATCAAGTTCGAAGGTTGCTACCACGGACACTCTGACAGCCTGCTGGTAAAAGCCGGTTCCGGCGCCCTGACCCAGGGCGTACCGAGTTCGGCCGGCGTGCCGGCGGCCTTCGCCAAACACACCCTGACCCTGCCGTTCAACGACATCGCCGCCGTCGAGCAGATGCTCGCTGAAGTTGGCCAGGACGTGGCCTGCATCATCGTCGAGCCGGTCGCCGGCAACATGAACTGCGTGCCACCGGCCCCGGGTTTCCTTGAAGGCCTGCGCGAGCAGTGCGACAAGCACGGCGTGGTGCTGATTTTTGACGAGGTGATGACCGGTTTCCGCGTCGCCCTCGGCGGCGCTCAGGCGCACTACGGCGTCACGCCGGACCTGAGCACCTTCGGCAAGATCATCGGCGGCGGCATGCCGGTGGGCTGCTTCGGCGGCAAGCGCGAGATCATGCAGCACATCGCCCCGCTGGGCCCGGTGTACCAGGCCGGTACGCTGTCCGGCAACCCGCTGGCGATGGCCGCCGGCCTGACTACCCTGCGCCTGATCAGCCGTCCGGGCTTCCACGCCGAGCTGACCGATTACACCACCCGCCTGCTGGACGGCCTGCAAGTGCGTGCCGATGCCGCCGGTATCCCGTTCGTCACCACCCAGGCCGGCGGCATGTTCGGCCTGTACTTCAGCGGCGCCGACGACATCGTCACCTTTGATGACGTCATGGGCAGCGATGCCGACCTGTTCAAGCGCTTCTTCCACCTGATGCTCGAAGGCGGTGTGTACCTGGCGCCGAGTGCCTTTGAAGCCGGCTTCACATCGATCGCCCATGGCGACACCGAACTGAAGCTGACTCTGGAAGCTGCCGAGCGCGCCTTCGCAGCCCTGAAATAAGTGACGGCAAACCTCTGACGCCGCCCGTGCCGGCGTCAGATTTGCTACTTTGCCTACAGGGATTTCCTGGTTTTTTCGAGAATTGCCCTGCAATCCGGCAGATAACTTGCCCAAGCAGCAGAAAAACGAGTAAAGACTTTGTAAGCAGAGGCCTGCTTATTTCATAATGCGCGCTTACTGGACTCCCCGAGTGTCCGCGCGCCCCGTCAGAGGTAAGTCGATTCCCATGAAACGCACCGGCCGCACCCTGGTTCTGGGCTGCCTGTTGCTCCTTCAGCCGCTGCTGGCGCATGCACAAGCAGGCGGCAACTCGTTGTTAATCCCAGCGATGGGTCGTTGCACCCTCAATACCCAGCCCGACACCCAGGCCGAAGCCCTGAGCGCGTGCCAGAAACAGGCTGACGAAGGGGATGCGCAAGCGCAGTACGAGTTGGGCGAGTACTACCACGACAGCAAGAACCCGGCCGTCGACCTCAACAAAGCGTTGAGCTACTTCGAAAAAGCTTCATTGCAGGGCCATGCCCAGGCGCAATTCCAGCTCGGCAACATGTTCTTTCGCGGCGAAGGTGTGCCGGCCAATAACGTCCAAGCCTACATCGTGCTGAAAATGGCGGCGGTCAACGGCGCCGAAGACGCGCTGGACACTGCGGACGAAGTCGCCGAGCACATGCAGCGCGATGAACTGGAAGTGGCAACCCAGGTGCTGGGGCAGATCTTCCGCAACTACCTGCAGGAATTGCAGAGTGCCGATGGGCGTTCACCCTTCTCCCCCCTGCCCTGAAACTACCTTCGTGGCGAGGGAGCTTGCTCCCACACCACAACAGCTCTACTTCTCCGGCATCGGCATCGGAAACGGCATCACATTGCTGGTGCCCCGCGCCTCGCTGATCTTCGGCGTGCCCAGGCGCTCGACTTCATCGATGCGCACGATCGAATGCATCGGCACAAAGCTGCGCACCACGCCTTCGAACTGGGCCTTGAGCTTTTCTTCGCCCGGGTCGACGACCAACTGGGTGCGCTCGCCAAAGACGAACTCCTCCACCTCCAGGAAGCCCCACAGATCACTTTGATAGATCTGCTTGGCGTACATTTCGAACACCTGGCCCTGGTTGAGGAAAATCACCTTGTAGATTGGAGCTTCACGTTTGGTCATGGCGGGCGAGCAACACATCGCGGATATAAAGAGGGCGCGAACTATAGCATGGCCCCCGATGCACAGCGCTAGGAACCAATGGGCATGCCCCCTATAATGCGCGGTTCTTTACCACCAGTTGACGATTCCCATGGCCAAGAAGCTTTACATCGAAACCCACGGTTGCCAGATGAACGAGTACGACAGCTCGCGCATGGTCGATCTGCTGGGCGAACACCAGGCCCTGGAAGTCACCGCCCGCGCCGAAGATGCCGACGTGATCCTGCTCAATACCTGCTCGATCCGCGAGCGGGCCCAGGACCGTGTGTACTCGCAGCTGGGCCGCTGGCGCGAATTGAAGCTGGCCAACCCGGACATGGTAATCGCCGTCGGCGGTTGCGTGGCCAGCCAGGAAGGCGCCGCGATCCGCGACCGCGCGCCCTATGTCGACGTGGTCTTCGGCCCGCAAACCCTGCACCGGCTGCCGGAAATGATCGACGCCGCACGCCTCACCAAGCTGCCGCAGGTAGACGTGTCGTTCCCCGAAATCGAAAAATTCGACCATTTGCCCGAGCCGCGCATCGACGGCCCAAGTGCCTATGTGTCGGTGATGGAAGGCTGCAGCAAGTACTGCACCTTCTGCGTAGTGCCCTACACCCGTGGCGAAGAAGTCAGCCGGCCGTTTGACGATGTGCTGTCGGAAATCATCCACCTGGCCGAAAACGGCGTGCGTGAAGTGACCCTGCTGGGCCAGAACGTCAACGGTTACCGTGGCCAGACCGACGACGGGCGCCTGGCGGACCTGGCGGAGCTGATCCGCGTGGTCGCCGCCGTCGACGGCATCGAGCGCATTCGCTACACCACCTCGCACCCGCTGGAGTTCTCCGACAGCCTGATCCAGGCTCACGCCGAAGTGCCGGAGCTGGTCAAGCACCTGCACTTGCCGGTGCAATCGGGCTCGGACCGCATCCTGTCGGCGATGAAGCGCAACCACACGGCCCTGGAGTACAAATCCAAGCTGCGCAAATTGCGCGCCGCTGTGCCGGGCATCTGCATCAGCTCGGACTTTATCGTCGGTTTCCCCGGCGAAACCGAGAAAGACTTCGAGCAGACCATGAAGCTGATCGAGGACGTCGGCTTCGACTTCTCCTACTCGTTCGTCTACAGCCAGCGCCCGGGCACCCCAGCGGCGGACCTGCCGGACGACACCCCGGAAGCCTTGAAAAAAGAACGCTTGAATGCGCTGCAACACCGGCTCAATCAGCAGGGTTTCGAGATCAGCCGACAAATGGTCGGTTCGATCCAGCGCATCCTGGTGACCGACTATTCAAAGAAGGACCCCGGCGAATTGCAGGGCCGTACCGAGAACAACCGGATCGTCAACTTCCGCTGCAACGACCCGACCCTGATCGGCCAGTTTGCCGATGTGCACATCGATGCGGCGCAACCGCACTCGCTGCGCGGCTCGCTGGTGCAATAAATACGGGAGGGGTCTTGTCCCCCCTGTAGGAGCGAGCTTGCTCGCGAAAAACCTCAACGATAACGCGTGTTTCCTGAATAAACGCGGCGCCTGTTGGTTTCTCGCGAGCAAGCTCGCTCCTACACTGGCTAGTATTGGGGCTTGCCCCCCCCCCCCTCCAACATTGTCTGTGCAACATTCTGGTGACGTAAGTGCTTTCGTACCCGCGCCACTGGCGTTATTCTCTGTTTTATCTCAACAGCCAAAGGGCGGCTAAAAGCGACCTTGAACGCACCTACAGTAGAACCCCATCGTTTTCTCCTCGAGCCGTTTGAGGCTCGCCGTTTCGCCAACCTGTGCGGACAGTTCGACGAGCACCTGCGCCTGATCGAACAACGCCTGAGCATCGAGATCCGCAACCGCGGCAATCAGTTCGAGCTCATTGGTGACCCCCAACACACCACGTCCGCGGAAAACCTGCTGCGTCGCCTCTACCGCGAAACCAAGGGCAGCGAGCTGTCGCCGGAAACGGTGCACCTGTACCTGCAGGAATCGGCCGTGGAAGACCTGGCCAACAACCCGGTGGCCGAAGCCAGCGTGGCCCTGCGTACCAAAAAAGGCATGATTCGCCCGCGCGGCTTGAATCAGCAGAAGTACGTCAAGGAAATCCTCGGCAACGATATCAACTTCGGCATCGGCCCGGCCGGTACCGGCAAGACCTACCTGGCCGTGGCCTGTGCGGTGGATGCCCTGGAGCGCGAACAGGTTCGCCGCATCCTGCTGGTGCGCCCGGCGGTCGAAGCGGGTGAAAAACTCGGCTTCCTGCCCGGCGACCTGGCCCAGAAGATCGACCCGTACCTGCGCCCGCTCTACGACGCACTCTACGAGATGCTAGGCTTTGAATACGTGGCCAAGCTGATCGAGCGCCAGGTGATCGAGATTGCCCCGCTGGCCTACATGCGCGGTCGCACTTTGAACAACAGCTTCATCATCCTCGACGAGAGCCAGAACACCACGGTCGAGCAGATGAAGATGTTCCTCACCCGTATCGGTTTCGGCTCCACGGCCGTGATTACCGGTGACGTCACCCAGGTCGACCTGCCCAAGGGCACCAAGTCGGGCCTGGCCCAAGTGATCGAAGTACTCAAGGACGTACCGGGTATCAGCTTCACGCACTTCATGCCCAAGGACGTGGTGCGCCATCCCCTGGTACAGCGCATCGTTGAAGCCTATGAGCGTTTCGACCACAAGGACGACGCACCGGCCAGGGACACGCGCCGCGATGCTTGAGCTTGACCTGCAGCGGGCCACCGAAGCGACCGCCCCCCGCGAAGAAGAGTTCCGTCAATGGTGCGCGCTGGCCCTGCGCCAGCGCACTGCCGACTCGGAACTGACCATCCGTCTGGTGGATGAGCCCGAAGGTCGAGCGCTGAACCATACCTGGCGTCAAAAGGATTACGCGACCAACGTGTTGTCCTTCCCCGCCGACGTACCCGACGAATTACTGGATATCCCGCTGCTGGGCGATCTGGTGATCTGCGTCGAAGTGGTGGAACGCGAAGCGCGCGAACAAGGCAAGGAACTTGAGGCCCACTGGGCCCATCTAGTCATCCACGGCTGCTTGCATCTCTTGGGTTACGACCATATAGACGATGACGAAGCCGAGGAAATGGAAGCACTGGAACGAACGTTGCTTGCAGAGCTGGGTCACCCTGACCCTTACGCAGACGACGAAAACTGATCAACACTCAACTGTCATATCAAAGGATTTAGAGTAATCGCTATGAGCGAAGACCGATCGAGCAACGGGCAAAAGTCATGGCTGGGTAAACTGACCCAGGCTTTTGCCCACGAGCCGAAAAACCGCCAGGA
Organism: Pseudomonas orientalis; assembly: GCF_022807995.1. Lineage (NCBI taxonomy): Bacteria > Pseudomonadati > Pseudomonadota > Gammaproteobacteria > Pseudomonadales > Pseudomonadaceae > Pseudomonas > Pseudomonas orientalis. The sequence continues at coordinate 5,054,171 of NZ_CP094351.1, forward strand.
GCTGTTGGAGCTGCTGCGCGAGGCCCACCAGAACAAGTTGCTGGACAGCGAAGCGCTGGCCATCGTCGAAGGCGCCATCCAGGTGGCTGACCTGCAAGTACGCGACATCATGGTGCCGCGCTCGCAGATGATCAGCATCAGGGCGACCCAGACCCCACGGGAATTCCTCCCGGCCGTGATCGACTCGGCGCACTCGCGCTACCCGGTGATCGGCGAAAGCCATGACGACGTCATGGGCGTCCTGCTGGCCAAGGACCTGCTGCCACTGATCCTCAAGGAAAACGGCGACAGTTTCAACATCAAGGACCTGCTGCGTCCGGCCACCTTCGTACCTGAATCCAAGCGCCTGAACGTGCTGCTGCGCGAGTTCCGCGCCAACCACAATCACATGGCCATTGTGATCGACGAATACGGTGGTGTGGCGGGCCTGGTGACCATCGAAGACGTGCTGGAACAGATCGTCGGCGACATCGAAGACGAGCACGACGTCGAAGAAGACAGCTACATCAAGCCACTGCCCAGCGGTGACTTCCTGATCAAGGCCTTGACGCCCATCGAGAACTTCAACGAGTTCTTCGACAGCGAGTTTTCCGACGATGAATTCGACACCGTCGGCGGCCTGGTGATGAGCGCGTTCGGGCACCTGCCCAAGCGCAACGAAACCACCGAGATCGGCGCGTATCGGTTCCGCATCCTCAACGCGGACAGCCGTCGTATCCACCTGATCCGTTTGACCCCTATCGCCCGTTAAGGACTGAAATGCGCCGTCTGATCGCACCCGGCTGGCCCGGTAACCTGCTGGCCGTGGTGGCCGGCGCCATCACTACCCTGGCGCTGGCGCCGTTCGATATCTGGCCGCTGGCGCTGGTGGCGGTCGGCCTGTTCTATATCGGCCTGCGTGAGCTGACACCGCGCCAGGCCCTGGGCCGGGGCTGGTGTTTCGGTTTCGGCCTGTTCGGCGCCGGCACCAGTTGGATCTATTACAGCATCCACCACTTCGGCGGCGCTTCGGTGCTGCTGGCGGGTTTCCTGATGCTGCTGTTCACCGCCGCCATCGCCTGGTTCTTTGCCCTGCCCGCCTGGCTGTGGGCGCGCTGGCTGCGCCGCAATGAAGCGCCGTTGGCCGATGCGCTGACCTTTGCGGCATTGTGGGTCGGCCAGGAAGCGTTTCGCGGCTGGTTCCTCACCGGTTTCCCGTGGCTGTATTCGGGCTACAGTCAACTCGACGGTCCGCTGACCGGCCTCGCGCCGCTGGGCGGGATGTGGCTGATTTCGTTTGCCCTGGCGCTGACGGCAGCCCTTTTGTGCAACCTGCCGCGCCTGCTGGCGGGCAAGCGCAACAGCTTTATCGCGGCCGGCCTGGCCCTGCTCGTTGCGCCGTGGGCCATCGGCCTGGCGCTCAAGCATCATGCCTGGACCTCGCCCTCCGGCCCGCCCTTGAGCGTGGCTGCCATCCAGGGCAACGTCGAACAAAGCATGAAGTGGGACCCCGAGCAACTCAATGCGCAACTGGCGCTGTACCGCGACATGAGCCTGAGCTCCAAACGCGTCGACCTGCTGGTGTGGCCGGAAACCGCCGTACCGGTACTCAAGGAATCGGTCGAAGGCTACCTGGGCATGATGGGCAAGTTCGCTGCCGACCGTAATAGCGCGCTGATCACCGGGGTACCGATTCGCGAAGAGGTACGCCATGAAAAGCGTTACTTCAATGGCATCACCGTGGTCGGCGAAGGTGACGGCACCTACCTCAAACAGAAGCTGGTGCCTTTCGGTGAGTACGTGCCGCTGCAGGACGTGCTGCGCGGCTTGATCGCCTTCTTCGACCTGCCGATGTCGGACTTCGCCCGCGGCCCTTCCGACCAGCCGATGCTCCAGGCCAAGGGTTATCAGATTGCGCCGTTCATCTGTTATGAAGTGGTGTACCCGGAGTTTGCCGCCGGCCTGTCGGCCCAGAGCGACCTGCTGCTGACGATCAGCAACGATACCTGGTTCGGCCGCTCGATCGGCCCATTGCAGCATCTGCAGATGGCGCAGATGCGTGCGCTTGAGGCGGGCCGCTGGATGATCCGCGCCACCAACAATGGCGTGACCGGCCTGATCAACCCGTTTGGACAGATCACCGCCCAGATCCCGCAGTTCGAGCGAGGCATTCTCTATGGCGAGGTAGTGCCGATGCACAATCTCACGCCTTACCTGCAATGGCGGTCGTGGCCGTTGATCATTGTGTGCCTGCTGCTGTTCGGTTGGGCGCTGCTGGCTGCTCGCATGGCTAAAACCGTCTGACAGGCAACACATACCAATGTGGGAGGGGGCTTGCCCCCGATAGCAGAGTGTCAATCAGCACATTTGATACTGATACACCGCTATCGGGGGCAAGCCCCCTCCCACATTTTGATCTGCATTTTAATCAGCAGGGTCAGCGATAGAACAGCCTATACCCCACCTGCCCCACCGCCTCATTGATCAACTGCCCGCTCTGCCACACCGACTTGACCTCCGGCATCCACCCGCCGAGCGGTCGACCGTGATCCACGCCCAGGAACCCCACCGGCCCGGGCACCACAGTGAAGCCGGCCTTCTCAAAGCTCCACACCGAACGCGGCATATGCCAGGCCTGGGTCACCACCACCACGCGCTTTATGCCCTGGGGCAACAGAATGTCGGCGCTCATCTGCGCATTTTCCCAAGTGGTGCGGCTGCGCTCTTCCTTCCAACGCACAGCGACGTCGAAGTCATCCTGCATCGACACCGCCATCAGCTCCGCTTCGCTGGGCGGCGTGCCGTAATGCAAGCCGCCACTGGTCAGCACCGGCAACCCGGATGCCTTGGCCAGACGCGCCGCGTAACGCTCACGCTCCAGGCCGATACCGGTGGGCTGGTCGGAGCCCCACGCAATGTCGCCGCGCTCACGACCGGAGCCCAGCACCACAATCGCATCGGCGCGCTGGGCCAGGTGTGCCCAGTCCTCGCGGGCCAGAGGCGGCGCTGTTTCCAGGGCGCGTGCGCCCCACTGCACCATCACCGGCAGGCTGATCAACCACATCCCGCCCAAACCCAAGGCAAAGCAGGCCCCGGCCAAGCGCGGGCGACTACGGCGCAACCACCAGGCAAGCACCAGCAACAGTAGGAAAATACCGGGCGGCAACAACAATTGTTTAATGAAATAACGAAAAGGCATCGGGCATCTCCAAAGATGCCCGAAGCCTAGATGCAACGGGGTTCAGCAACAATCCTTACCAGCATATTTTGTAAAGGTTAATGATAACGCGGGGGTCATTTGCACCGTACGGACCGGACCTTTTCCGGGCCGCGTCCAGCCGCCATGTCCTTCAGCCAAATCACCTTGGCCGAACCGGAAGGCTCGCGGACTGGCAGGGAAGCCGGCCCCTGAGCGGCACGTTGGTGACGCAATTCCAGATAGCGATTGATCAGTTCCAGCTCTGCCTGGCTCAAGCCTCGCAACTCCAGTTCCAGAGGCCGCTCATCACGCAATCGGCCTGCGGTCCTTGCGGCATCCAATGCCCGACCCAAACGGTCGATCAGTCCTTCATACAACTGCGGTTTCGTCAAAGTTCGCTGCGATTCAGCCATCCCCTCACCTCATTGAAGAAATACTTGCTCCCCACCAAACAGCGTAGCCCCCGTGGCTGCGCCTGCCCACTGCCGCGACAGACGGCCTGGCCTGCGCAATCAGGGTTTCCCTCGATAGAGTGGGGTCATGTATGCTACGGCGCTTCCTGTAACTCCACTTCCCGCAGGGTTTGGGCACGGACGCGCCGCTTTTGGTGTCGATCAACCCGAACGTTGCACCGAAGAGGATTAGGCCACCCCTATTCAGTTCAAAAGTAGCCATGCACGAACAATATCAGCCCCGTGAAATAGAAAATGCCGCACAAACCTTCTGGGACGAACAAAAGTCCTTTGAAGTCAGCGAACAGCCAGGCAAGGAGACGTTCTATTGCCTATCGATGTTCCCTTACCCCAGCGGCAAGCTACACATGGGGCACGTGCGTAACTACACCATCGGCGACGTGATTTCCCGCTACCAGCGCATGCTCGGCAAGAACGTTCTGCAACCCATGGGTTGGGACGCTTTCGGCATGCCGGCGGAAAACGCCGCGATGAAAAACAACGTGGCGCCCGCCAAGTGGACCTACGAAAACATCGCCTACATGAAGACCCAGCTGCGCAGCCTGGGCCTGGCGGTGGACTGGTCCCGCGAAGTGACCACCTGCAAGCCGGACTATTACCGCTGGGAACAATGGCTGTTCACTCGCCTGTTCGAAAAAGGCGTGATCTACAAAAAAAGCGGCACCGTGAACTGGGACCCGGTCGACCAGACCGTCCTGGCCAACGAGCAGGTGATCGATGGTCGCGGCTGGCGCTCCGGCGCGCTGATCGAAAAACGCGAAATCCCGATGTACTACTTCAAGATCACCGCCTACGCGGATGAACTCTTGTCGAGCCTCGACGACTTGCCGGGCTGGCCTGAGCAGGTCAAGACCATGCAGCGCAACTGGATCGGCAAATCCAAGGGCATGGAAGTGCAGTTCCCGTACAACGTCGACTCGATCGGCGAAGCCGGCGCACTCAAGGTCTTCACGACCCGTCCGGACACCCTGATGGGCGCGACTTATGTCGCCGTGGCCGCCGAACACCCGCTGGCCACCCAGGCTGCACAGAACAACCCTGAGCTGCAGGCGTTCATCGCCGAGTGCAAGGGCGGCAGCGTGGCCGAAGCCGACGTCGCCACCCAGGAGAAAAAAGGCCTGCCGACCGGGCTGTTCGTCGAGCACCCGCTGACGGGCGAGAAATTGCCGGTGTGGGTCGCCAACTATGTGCTGATGCATTACGGCGATGGCGCTGTAATGGCAGTGCCGGCCCACGACGAGCGTGACTTCGAATTCGCCACCAAGTACAGCCTGCCGATCAAGTCGGTGGTACGCACCAGCGCGGGCGACACCAACCCGGCCCCGTGGCAGGACGCCTACGGCGAGCACGGCGAGCTGATCAACTCCGGCGAGTTCGACGGCCTGGACTTCCAGGGCGCTTTCGACGCCATCGAAGTTGCCCTGATCAAGAAAAACCTCGGTGCCTCGCGCACCCAGTTCCGCCTGCGCGACTGGGGCATCAGCCGCCAGCGCTACTGGGGCTGCCCGATCCCGATCATCCATTGCCAAAGCTGTGGCGACGTGCCGGTACCGGAAGACCAACTGCCGGTGGTCCTGCCCGAAGACGTGGTACCGGACGGCGCCGGTTCGCCACTGGCGCGCATGCCCGAGTTCTACGAATGCAGCTGCCCGAAATGCGGCCAGCCTGCCAAGCGCGAAACCGACACCATGGATACCTTCGTGGAGTCCTCGTGGTACTACGCCCGCTACGCCTCGCCGCACTATGAAGGTGGCCTGGTGGAAAAATCCGCCGCCGACCACTGGTTGCCGGTGGATCAGTACATCGGCGGTATCGAGCACGCCATCCTGCACCTGCTGTACGCGCGCTTCTTCCACAAGCTGATGCGTGACGAAGGGCTGGTCAGCTCCGACGAGCCGTTCAAGAACCTGCTGACCCAGGGCATGGTGATTGCCGACACCTACTATCGTCGTGAAGCCAATGGCGCCTACACCTGGTTCAACCCGGCGGACGTCGAGCTCGAGCGTGACAGCAAGGCCAAGGTCATCAGCGCCAGGCTCAAGTCCGACGGCCTGCCGGTGGAAATCGGCGGCACCGAGAAGATGGCCAAGTCGAAGAACAACGGCGTCGACCCGCAATCGATGATCGATCAGTTCGGCGCCGACACCTGCCGCCTGTTCATGATGTTCGCCTCGCCGCCCGACATGAGCGCCGAATGGTCCGACTCCGGCGTCGAAGGCTCGCACCGCTTCCTCAAGCGCGTCTGGCGCCTGGCCCATGCCCACGTCAGCCAGGGCTTGCCGGGCAAGCTGGACGTCGCGGCCTTGAATGATGAGCAGAAAGCCATTCGTCGCAGCACCCACCTGGCCATCCGCCAGGCCAGCCAGGACGTAGGGCAGAACCACAAGTTCAACACCGCCATCGCCCAGGTGATGACGCTGATGAACGTGCTGGAAAAAGCCCCGCAGGCCACGGCACAGGATCGCGCATTGATCCAGGAGGGCCTGGAAACGGTGACCCTGCTGCTGGCGCCGATCACGCCGCACATCAGCCACGAACTGTGGAACCGCCTGGGCCACAGCGGCGCCGTCATCGACGCCCGCTGGCCGGTGCAGGATGACAGCGCGCTGGTACAGGACACCCTGCAGTTGGTGATTCAGGTCAATGGCAAATTGCGCGGCCAGATCGACATGCCGGCCAGCGCGAGCCGTGAAGAAGTCGAAGCCGCTGCACGCTGCAACGAGAACGTGCTGCGCTTTACCGAAGGCCTGACGATCCGCAAAGTGATCGTAGTGCCCGGAAAACTGGTCAATATCGTCGCCAGCTAAATCGGATCGGGCGCAGGGCTCAAGCCCTGCGCCGAACTAAACCTTCAGGGCCTCGATACGGCCCGCCTGGTTTCAAGGGGAGCAACAACATGATCAAACGCAATCTGCTGGTAATGGGCCTGGCCGTTCTGTTGAGCGCTTGCGGCTTCCAGCTGCGCGGCACCGGCACCAATGAGCTGTCGCTCAAGGAACTCGACGTCAGCGCACGTAACGCCTACGGCGAAACCGTGACGCAACTGCGTCAGAGCCTGGAAAACAGCGGCGTGCACGTCTATTCCGGCGCCACCTACAAGCTGAACCTGGTCGATGAGCGCGAAACCCAGCGCAACATCAGCTACGCCAGTGCCGGTCGCGCGTCCGATATCGAGTTGGCCACCACCGTCAACTTCGAAATACAGGGCCGCGATAACTTGCCGCTGATGGGTGACAAGATCCAGGTGCAGAAAGTTGTGAGCCACGATGGCAACAACCTGGTGGGTTCGGACTCGGAGACCCTCCAGGTGCGCAAGGAGATGCGTCGTGATCTGATCCAGCGCATGATGACTCGCCTGCAACTGCTGACCCCGGAAAAACTCGCGGAGCTGCAGCAGATCGCCGACAACAAGGCCAAGGCTGACGCCGACGCCCTGAAGGCTGCGCAAGAGTATGAAGACAACACGCCGAAACAGTCGCCTGTTGAAGTGCCTGTCGAGTAAGCCAAACGGGGCGCTCCTGGCGCCCCGTTCGCCCTGCCTATGAAACTCGCCCCCGCCCAACTCGCCAAACACCTGCAAGGTGGCCTCGCGCCTGTCTATATTGTCAGCGGCGATGACCCGTTGCTGTGCCAGGAAGCGGCCGATGCGATTCGCTCGGCGGCGCGCCAGCAAGGTTTCGACGAACGCCAAGTGTTCAGTGCCGACGCCAGTTTCGACTGGGGAACGTTGCTGCAAGCCGGCGCGAGCATGTCGCTGTTTGCCGAAAAACGCCTGCTGGAACTGCGCTTGCCCTCGGGCAAGCCGGGCGATAAAGGCGCGGCAGCGTTGATCGAATATTGCTCGCGCCCTGCTGAAGATACGGTGTTGCTGATCAGCCTGCCCAAGCTCGATGGCAGTGCGCAGAAGACCAAATGGGGCAAGGCCCTGGTGGAAGGTCCGCAGAGCCAGTTCATTCAGATCTGGCCGGTGGACAGCAGCCAGCTGCCGCAGTGGATTCGTCAACGCCTGTCACAGTCGGGGCTGTCGGCCACGCAAGAGGCCGTCGAGCTGATCGCCGCCAGGGTTGAAGGCAACCTCCTGGCTGCCGCCCAGGAGATCGAAAAACTCAAGCTGATGGCCGAAGAGGGGCAAATCACTGTCGAAACCGTCCAAGGCGCGGTGGCTGACAGTGCTCGGTTCGATGTATTCGGGCTGGTGGATGCGATCCTCAACGGCGAACCCGCCCACGCCTTGCGCATGCTCGAAGGGCTGCGCGGCGAGGGTGTGGAACCGCCGGTGATTCTCTGGGCCCTGGCCCGGGAGCTGCGGGTACTGGCCAATATTGCCTTGCAATACAGTCAGGGCACGCCGCTGGACAAATGCTTCAGCCAGGCCCGACCGCCGGTGTGGGACAAGCGCAAGCCCCTGATGAGTAAGGCCCTGCAACGGCACTCGGCGCAACGCTGGGCGCAATTGCTGCTGGAAGCGCAGCGCATCGATGCGCAGATCAAGGGCCAGGCGGCCGGTTCGCCGTGGATGAGCCTGAGCCGCTTGTCGCTGCTGATGGCCGGCCAGCGCCTGGCGCTGCCTGCAGAGTAATCCTCTATCAGCAAAACCGCAGGTCTAATGTGGGAGGGGGCTTGCCCCCGATAGCGGAGTGTCAGGGTCATATATGCCGCTGATACACCGCTATCGGGGGCAAGCCCCCTCCCACATTTTGACCGTGTAACTTCCTACAGATTGCCGGGCTTTACAGCGGCTCAACTTCGGTAGATTATTTTCGCCGCTCCACCCATCCAACGAGAGACCCGACCATGAGCAAAAAGCCATCCAAGCATGGCCCGAACAAGGCCAAATCCATCATCGCCCAGCCACTGTTCCGCAGCCGTCAGGAACGCGCCGGCAAGGGCAAAGGCAGCTACCGCCGCGAAGCCTTCCAGTCTGACAGCTGGGAGGCTTCTTACTTTCTGGCTGCCTGAAGGCAAGCGCCCCTCTGGCATGATAAGGTCTGCACTTGATTTGTAACCCCCTGGACCTGTGCATGCCCTCTAGTCTTTCCCGTCGCTGGCACCTTCGCCAGTTGATTGCTGCCTCCAGCCTCATTCTGCTTGTCGCCTGCGCGGAAAAACCCACCGCTGCGGACGCTCAACCCCTGCCCACGCTCAAGACCGCACCGGCTATCGCACCTGCCGTCGTCGCGCCGTTGGCGGTGGATAACCTGGACATCCAACCGACCCAGACCTTCGCCGAATGGCAGGCCGGCTTTCGTGCGCAGGCCCTGCAAGCCGGGATCACGGCCGAGGTCTTCGATAATGCCTTCGCCGGCGTCAGCCCGGACATGGCCGTGATTCGCGCCGACCGCAGCCAGCCGGAGTTTTCCCGGCCGGTGTGGGAATACATCGATGGCGCGCTGTCGCCGCTGCGCGTGCGCAACGGTCAGGCGTTGCTGGTGAAATACGCCGATATCCTGCAGCGCATCGAGGAGCGTTATGGCGTTGATCGCCAGGCACTGGTCTCGGTGTGGGGCATGGAAAGCAACTTCGGCCAGTTCCAGGGCAATAACTCGGTGATCCGCTCCCTCGCGACCCTGGCCTATGAAGGCCGCCGCCCGGCGTTTGCACAGGCGCAACTGCTGGCGGCGCTGCAGATCATCCAGCACGGCGATATCCCGGCCGACCAGATGAAAGGCTCCTGGGCCGGCGCGATGGGCCAGACCCAATTCATACCCACCACCTACAACACCCACGCGGTGGACTTTGACGGTGACGGTCGCCGCGATATCTGGAACAGCCCGGGTGACGCCCTCGCCTCCACCGCCCATTACCTGCAAAGCTCCGGTTGGCAGAAGGGCCAACCGTGGGGCGTCGAGGTGCAGCCACTGCCCTCGGGCTTCGACTTTTCCCTGGCCGATGGCGGCATCCGCAAGACCGTGGCCGAATGGCTGAAACTGGGCATCCAGCTGCCGCCCGGCACGAGCCTGCCAGCCAACGTCGAGCAACTGTCCGCCGCCCTGTTGTTGCCCGCCGGCTACCGTGGCCCGGCGTTCCTGGTGCTGGATAACTTCCGCGCGATCCTCAAGTACAACAACTCATCGTCCTATGCACTGGCCGTTGGCCTGCTGTCGGAGCGCTTTGGTGGCGGTGGGGTGATTCGCGGAAGCTGGCCGAAGGATGAGCTGCCGCTGAGCCGCTCGCAACGTATCGACCTGCAGACGGCGCTCAGCGCCAAAGGTTATGACGCGGGCAATGCCGACGGGATCATCGGCGCCAACACGCGCAAGGCGATTCGGGCGGCGCAGCAAGCGTTGGGCTGGCCGGCGGATGGGTATCCGACGGTGAAGTTGCTGGAGGCGCTGCAAAGCCGATAGATCTGCTTAGGGCAACTACCGCCATCGGGGGCAAGCCCCCTCCCACATTTTGAAATGCATTCCAAGTGTGGGAGGGGGCTTGCCCCCGATAGGATCTGGCAGGCGACCACTATTTACAGACTACATCCTGCTCCAGCACCACCCGCTGTTCCCCCGCATCCAACCGCACCAGCGCGCCCATCGGCAGCGTCAGGTTCGGATCGCAATGCCCACTGCGCCAGCCAGCCAGCACCGGAATGCACAGCGGCTCGAAGGTCTGTTTCAACAGTCGTTCAAGCGCCACCTGATCCACACCGGCCACATCCCCCACCAATACCCCCGCAACCTGATCGAGCTTGCCCGCCAGGCGCAGGTGCGTCAGGAGGCGGTCGATGCGATAGAGCGGCTCATTGACGTCCTCGATAAACAGGATGATGCCTTCGGCGTCAATTTCATAAGCGGTGCCCATCACCGCCGCAATCATTGATAAGTTACCGCCCAGCAAGCGACCGCAGGCGATGCCTGGCTCGATGGTGGTCAAGGGGTAGGCCACCGGGTGCGCGAGCACACTGCCGGCGCCCAGCTGGCCACGCAACAGGCTGAACAGCGAGGACTCGGTAGGTGGTTGCTTGTCACCGAGCAGGTCTGCATTGAGCATCGGCCCGTGGAAAGTGACGAAGCCGGCGTAGCGGTTGATCGCCAGATGCAAGGCGGTGATGTCACTGTAGCCGACGAAGGGCTTGGGGTTGGCGCGCAGCAGGTCGAAGTCCAGTGCGTCGAGCAAGCGTGGCGTGCCGTAGCCGCCGCGCAGGCAGAAGATGGCATCGATTTTGGGATCGGCGAAGGCGGCGTGAAGGTCGCGCAGGCGCACTTGATCGCTACCGGCGAGGTAGCCATCGCGTTCGTACACACCGGGAAAAATGCGCAGCTCGTAGCCACGGGTGCGCATCCACTGCCCGGCTTTTTCGACGTCCAGCGCGGCTGGGCCGGCGGGGGCGATCAGGCCAATGGTGCCTTCGAGGCGCAATGCGGGTACGGGGGCTGTCATCCATGGTCTCCCTGATTAATACGCAACGAATGTGGGAGGGGGCTTGCCCCCGATGGCGGCTTGGCAGCCAATACTCAAGGGACTGACACACCGCAATCGGGGGCAAGCCCCCTCCCACATTGGACCTGCGGTGTTACACAAACCTTTATTAAGAAACCAGGCTCGCCTTGACCAGCTTGGCCTGTTCATCGGCGTGATACGAAGACCGTACCAGCGGGCCCGAGGCGACGTTCTTGAAGCCCATCTTGTAGCCTTCCTCGGCGAACCAGGCGAAGGTGTCCGGGTGCACGAAACGCTGCACCGGCAAGTGGCTGCGGGACGGTTGCAGGTACTGGCCCAGGGTCAGCATGTCGATGTCGTGCTCGCGCATGCGCTTCATGACTTCGATGACTTCTTCGTCGGTTTCGCCCAGGCCCAGCATCAGGCCGGACTTGGTCGGAATGTGCGGCATCATCTGCTTGAATTTCTGCAGCAGGGTCAGCGACCACTGGTAATCCGAACCCGGACGCGCAGCCTTGTACAGGCGCGGCACGGTTTCCAGGTTGTGGTTGAACACATCCGGCGGCTCGGCGGCAGTGATTTGCAGCGCCACGTCCATGCGCCCACGGTAGTCGGGCACCAGGGTTTCGAGCATCACGTTGGGCGACAGTTTACGGATTTCGCGGATGCAGTCGGCAAAGTGCTGGGCACCGCCGTCACGCAAGTCGTCACGGTCCACCGAGGTGATCACTACGTATTTGAGTTTCAAGTCGGCGATGGCGATGGCCAGGCTTTGCGGCTCGTTGACGTCCAGCGGCTTCGGCCGGCCGTGACCCACGTCGCAGAACGGGCAACGACGGGTGCAGATGTCACCCATGATCATGAAAGTGGCGGTACCGCCGGAGAAGCATTCACCCAGGTTCGGGCAGGACGCTTCTTCGCACACGCTGTGCAGCTTGTGTTTGCGCAGCAGCGCCTTGATACGGTCGACTTCCGGCGAGACCGGGATACGCACGCGAATCCAGTCGGGCTTTTTCGGCAGTTCGGTGGTCGGAATGATCTTCACCGGGATGCGTGCAACCTTCTCGGCGCCGCGCAGCTTGACGCCGGCTTCCACCTTGGCACGCGGGGCCGGGGCTGGACGCTCGGTGATGTCCAGCGTCGGGATCATGGTTTGCACAACATCAGTAGTCATATCAATCGATTCCGCCCGTCAGGGTCGTCTGCTCAGCATAGTCGAGGTGTTTGACGAGCTGCGCGCGCAGCCGGGCACTTACCTCGGCAAATTCTATGGGTGTTGCGTGGTCGCTCAACTGGGTCATCGCCAGCCCCGCATAGCCGCACGGGTTGATCCGCTGGAACGGGGCCAGGTCCATGTCCACATTCAGGGCCAGGCCATGAAAGGAACAGCCGTGCCGAATGCGCAGCCCGAGGGAAGCGATTTTCGCGCCCTCCACATACACACCCGGTGCATCGGGCTTGGCCGCGGCGGTCACGCCGTAACTGGCCAGCAGCTCGATCAGGCAAGCCTCCATGCGGCTGACCAGATCACGCACGCCAAACCCCAGCTTGCGCACATCCAGCAACAGATAGGCAACCAGTTGGCCAGGCCCATGGTAAGTCACTTGACCCCCTCGGTCGACCTGCACCACCGGAATATCACCTGGAAGCAGCAGATGCTCGGCCTTGCCGGCCTGGCCCTGGGTGAATACCGGCGGGTGCTCGACCAGCCAGATTTCATCCGCTGCCGCGCTGCCGCGCTCGTTGGTGAAGCGCTGCATGGCGTGCCAGACGGGCTCATAGTCCATCCGGCCGAGCTCGCGAAAGCCCAGGACGTGCGACATCACAGCACCATGTGCACGAAGCCGGTGGCCCGCAGTTCGCTGTTGATGTTGTAGAGCTGGTCCTGATCCGTCGCAACGATGTGCAACTGGATCGTCGTGTATTTACCCGTGGAGCTGGAGCGCTCGTCCACGCGGTTGTCGTTGATGGTCGCGTGTTTGCGCACAATTTCGAGAATCGTGTCTTTGCGACCTACGCCGGTATCGCTGATCACCTTGATGGGATAATCCGTCACCGGAAATTCGATCTTTGGCGCCTTTACTTCTTCTTTATCGGTCATGGCAGAACGGCCTCGTAAGCGGTAAGCCGTGGCGACGGCAAAGCCCCGCGTCGGATCAACGCGGGGCTTTGCAGGTGCACACAATCAGTTGAACAAGCCGTAGAAGAATAGACGGATGCTATCCCACACGCGGCGGAAGATACCACCTTCGTCGACGGCGTCCAGTGCGATCAGGTCGGCGCTGTGCACGACTTTGTCGTCCAGCTTCACTTCAACCTTGCCGATCACATCGCCCTTGGCGATTGGCGCAACCAGTTGCGGGTTCAGAGTCATGCTGGCAGCGAGCTTTTTCAGCTGGCCTTTAGGCATGGTCAGGGTCAGGTCGTCAGCCAGGCCGGCCTTGACCTGGGAAGTCGCGCCCTTCCAGACCGGCGCAGTCGCAAGCTCAGTACCCTTCTGATAGAAGGTCTGGGTTTCGAAGAAGCGGAAGCCGTAGGTCAGCAGCTTTTGCGTCTCGGCCGCACGGGCCTGTTCGCTGTTGGTGCCGAAGACCACGGCGATCAGGCGCTGGCCATCACGCACAGCGGACGACACCATGCAGTAGCCGGCTTCGTCGGTGTGGCCGGTTTTCAGGCCGTCGACGGTCTTGTCGCGCCACAGCAACAGGTTGCGGTTAGGCTGCTTGATGTTGTTCCAGAAGAATTCCTTCTGGGAGTAGATGGCGTAGTGCACCGGGTCGACACGGATGATCGCGCGAGCCAGGATCGCCATGTCGTGGGCCGACGAATAATGCTCCGGGTTCGGCAGGCCGGTCGGGTTCATGAAGTGGCTGTTGGTCATGCCCAGGTCGCTGGCCGTCTTGTTCATCATGTCGGCGAACGCATCTTCGCTGCCGGCGATATGCTCGGCCAGGGCTACGCTGGCGTCGTTGCCGGACTGGATGATGATGCCGTGCAGCAGGTCGCTGACCGTGACTTGCGAACCGACCTTGATGAACATGCGCGAACCACCGGTACGCCAGGCGTTCTCGCTGACGGTCACCGGATCGTTCTCGCCGATCTGGCCGCGACGGATTTCCAGGGTCGCGATGTAGGCGGTCATCAGCTTGGTCAGGCTGGCAGGCGGCAGGCGCACGTCACCACCGTTTTCGACCAGCACGTTGCCACTGGCGGCATCCATGAGGACCCAGGACTTGGCGGCCAGTTGCGGGGAAGCCGGCACCATCTCAACCGCCCAGGCGGCCGGGGTGATGATCAGCGAGATAAGCAGGCACGTACGTTTGGCTAAGGTGGTGATGTTCATCCGTCTCTCGAAATTGCTTATGGAAACTTGCCCTCGCGGGCAAAACTATTCAGACAGCCCGCTTCCAGACTGTCACGTGTTCGGTTGCCCGCTCACCCCTTGCCCCTGGGTTTTATTGTTCAACGAGCCAACAACCAGGGCCCGGGCACGCGCCTGAGCCTTCAATCCTCTATTGCCTTATTCCGCGGTCACTACGCTGGGTTGTCCCAGATTAGCCAGGCGTACGCTGTTCTGCACTTGCGCAACCTCGCTCGGCGAGCCGATCGGCCCCATGCGCACGCGGTGCAGGGTTTGCTGGTTACGCACGATGGAACTGATGAACACCGGCGCGCTGACCATGCTGCTGAGCTTGGACCTTAACAGCTCTGCCGCATCCGGGTTGGCGAAAGCGCCCACCTGCAGGTACTGCCCGCCCACCTTGGAGGCGCCGGGCGCCGCATGGGGCACGACCACGGTATCCGGAGCATGCTGCGCCGGCGGCGGCGTCCATTGTTCGATCTTGCCGGTCGACGCCGTCACCTGCGGTTGCGCGGTTTGCGGCTCGTTGAGCATCAACGGCGCCGGCTTGCCACGCTGGGCCCAATACTGCGCCGGGTCGATGCCTTCGACTTTCACCCGGGCGGTGCCGATTTCGGCATAACCAAGTTTCTTTGCGGCGGCATAGGAGAGGTCGATGATCCGGTCCGAATAGAACGGCCCACGGTCGTTGACCCGCAGAATCACGGTGCGGTTGTTGTCCAGGTTGGTCACGCGCACGTAGCTGGGCAGCGGCAGGGTCTTGTGCGCCGCACTCATGCCGTAGAGGTCATACACTTCGCCATTGGCGGTGTTCTGGCCATGGAACTTGGTCCCGTACCAGGACGCCGTGCCCGACTGCACGTAGGTCCTGGATTCCTGCAGCGGGAAGTAATTCTTGCCCAGCACGGTATAGGGGTTGGCCTTGTAGGGGCCGGTGTGCAGGGTTGGCGTGGCATCCGGGATCTTCGACACATCCACGTCCCACCACGGCGCGCCGTCCTTGTGCGCACGGTTGATGTCCAGGCCCGGCTGGGCGCGAACAACCGCGCCACCAGCCTTTTTGGTCGGCGCACGGTTCGGCGTCGTGGAGCAACTGGCGACCAGCAGGGACAACGCGGCGAACGCCACCAGCTTGAGCGGTTGTTTGAACGGCGATACCCGCATTACTTGTTGCCCCGTGCTTGAACCAGCTCGTCTGACAGCTGATGCACGGCCATGGCGTACATCACACTGCGGTTATAACGCGTGATTGCGTAGAAATTCTTCAGGCCCATCCAGTATTCCGGGCCCTGTTCACCTTCGAGGCGGAACGCCGTCACCGGCATATCATCGCGTGGCGCATTCTGACTCGACCAGCCCAGCGCTCGCAACTCCCCGACGGTCTTCACCGGGTCGATCCCCTGGGTCAGGCCTTCGTCGGCACGCTCGCCCGTCACATCGGCGCGCACGACCACCGGTTCTCCGCCGACCCAGCCGTGGCGCTTGAAGTAGCTGGCCACGCTGCCGATGGCATCGTCGGGATTGCTCCAGATATTGATATGCCCGTCGCCGTCGAAATCCACCGCGTAGGCGCGAAAGCTGCTCGGCATGAACTGCGGCAAGCCCATCGCCCCGGCATAGGAGCCCTTGAGGGTCATCGGGTCGACTTGTTCTTCGCGGGCCAGCAACAGGAATTCGCGCAGCTCCTTGCGGAAGAACTCGGCGCGCGGCGGGTAATCGAAGCCCAGGGTCGACAAGGCGTCGATCACCCGGTAACTGCCGGTGTTGCGGCCGTAGAAGGTTTCAATGCCGATGATCGCGACGATGACCTGGGCCGGCACGCCGTATTCCTGCTCGGCGCGGGCCAGTACCGCCTCATGCTGGCGCCAGAAGTCCACGCCCCGCGCCACACGGGCGTCGGTGAGGAACATCGGGCGATATTCCTTCCATTGCTTGACCCGCTCGGCGGGGCGCGAGATGGCGTCGAGGATCGCCTGCTTTTTGCGGGCTTCGCGAAACACGCCCATCAACTGTTCACCGGCGAAACCGTAGTCGCGGGTCATCTCGCCGACGAATTCGGCGACCTGAGGTGAGCCATCGTAGTCACCGGCCTGCACCTCCTGCGTTGCGCCCAGCAGCCCGATCAGGCCCATCCAGGACGCATGCCGAGTGGCCCAGCCGCGCATTACTTGCATTGACATCTTCACCTTATTCAAACCTGAGCGATCCATTTGCGATGCGTATGAATCGACATCAAAACCCCAAACGCTGACAGCAATGTCACCAGCGAAGTTCCGCCGTAGCTAATGAATGGCAACGGCACCCCAACCACCGGCAACAGGCCACTGACCATACCGATGTTGACGAAAACATAAACAAAAAACGTCATGGTCAGACTGCCGGCCAGCAACTTGCCGAACAGGGTCTGGGCCTGCGCGGTAATTACCAGCCCGCGCCCGATCAACAGCAAATAGATCAGCAGCAGCGCGCAAATGCCTACCAGGCCGAACTCTTCGCCCATCACCGCGATAATGAAGTCGGTGTGGCTTTCGGGCAGAAAATCCAGGTGCGATTGGGTACCCAGCAGCCAGCCCTTGCCGAACACGCCGCCGGAGCCGATGGCCGCCTTGGACTGGATGATGTTCCAGCCGGTGCCCAGCGGGTCGCTTTCGGGGTCGAGGAACGTCAGGATCCGCTGCTTTTGATAGTCGTGCATAAAGAAGAACCACATGGCCACCGCCACCGGCACCGCAGCGGCCAGCACGCTGAGAATCCAGCGCCAGCGCAGGCCCCCCATGAACAGCACGAACGCGCCCCCCGCCAGGATCAGCAGCGAGGTGCCGAGGTCCGGCTGGCGCACGATCAGAATGAACGGCACGCCGATCAGGATCAGGCTGATACCCACATGCTTGAGCTGGGGCGGCAAGGTGCGCTTGGACAGGTACCAGGCGATGGTGGCCGGCATCAGGATCTTCATGAATTCCGACGGCTGGAAGCGAATCACCCCCGGGATGTTGATCCAGCGGGTCGCGCCCATGGCGTTGTGGCCCATCACGTCCACCACCACCAGCAGCAACACCCCGGCCACATACCCCAGCGGCACCCAGCGCGCCATGAAGCGCGGCTCGAGCTGGGCGATCACCACCATCGACAACAGGCCCAGGCCGAACGACGACGCTTGCTTGATCAGCAGGTCCCAGTTCTTGCCGCTGGCCGAATACAGCACGAACAGGCTGCCGGCCGCCAGTATCAAAAGCAGCACCAGCAACGGGCCATCAATGTGCATGCGTTGCAGCAACGTCGCACGGCGACGCATCACATCTTCACTGGAGAGGATGCGGTCAAAATTACTCTTCACGGGCCGTAACCTCGGGGCTTGAAGGGGGGCCGCCATATTCGGGCTTGAGCTTGCCGTCAGGGCCAAGCAGCCACGCATCCATGATCTGGCGCACCACTGGCGCGGCCACACCGGAGCCGGACTCGCCGTTCTCCACCATCACCGCCACCACGATTTTCGGGTCGTCGGCGGGGGCAAAGCCGACAAACAAGGCGTGGTCGCGATGGCGTTCCTGAACCTTGGAGCGGTCATATTTTTCACCCTGCTTGATCGCGACCACCTGGGCGGTACCGCTCTTGCCGGCGATGCGGTATTGCGCGCCGAGCGCCGCCTTGCGTGCGGTGCCGCGAGCGCCGTGCATCACCTGCTGCATGCCGTGATTGACCTTGGCCCAGTCGGAAGGGTCGCGCAGCACGATATCCGGGATCGGGTTTTCATCCACCGGTTTCTCGCCCTCGATGGTCCTGGCCAGGTGCGGACGGTTCCACACGCCCTTGTTCGCCACCAGCGCAGTCGCCTGGGCCAGTTGCAGCGGGGTGGCCTGCATATAGCCCTGGCCGATGCCGAGGATCAGGGTTTCGCCGGGGAACCAGGCCTGGCGGCGCGTCGCGCGCTTCCATTCGCGCGACGGCATCAGGCCGGGAGACTCTTCGAACATGTCCAGGGAGACCTTCTGACCGAGACCGAACTTGCCCATGTAGGCCGCCAGGCGATCGATCCCCAGCTTGTGGGCCAGGTCATAGAAATAGGTGTCGTTGGAGCGCATGATGGCGGTGTCCAGGTCGACATAGCCGTCACCGGAGCGGTTCCAGTTACGGTATTTGTGATCGTAGTTGGGCAGCATGTAGTAGCCGGGGTCATAGACCCGGCTCGACGCGGTGACCACCCCCGAATCCAGGCCGGCAATCGCCACCGCCGGCTTGATGGTCGACCCCGGCGGATACAGGCCGCGCAACACGCGGTTGAATAGAGGCCGGTCGATCGAATCGCGCAATTCGGCGTAGGCCTTGAAGCTGATGCCGGTCACGAACAGGTTGGGGTCAAAACTTGGCTGGCTGACCATGGCCAGGACTTCGCCAGTCTTCGGGTCCAGCGCCACCACCGCGCCGCGACGACCGCCCAGCGCCATTTCGGCGGCTTCCTGCAACTTGATGTCCAGGCTCAGCACGATGTCCTTGCCCGGCAAGGGGTCGGTGCGCTTGAGCACGCGCAGCACGCGGCCGCGGGCGTTGGTCTCGACCTCTTCGTAACCCACCTGGCCGTGCAGCTCGGGCTCGTAGAAACGCTCGATGCCGGTTTTGCCGATGTGATGGGTGCCGCTGTAATTGACCGGATCGAGGCTTTTGAGCTCTTTCTCGTTGATGCGCCCCATGTAGCCGACCGAGTGGGCAAAGTGCGGCCCCTGCGGGTAGTGCCGCACCAACTGCGCCACCACCTCCACCCCCGGCAGGCGGAACTGGTTCACCGCGATCCGCGCGATCTGCTCTTCGTTCAGCTCGAACAGGATCGGCACCGGCTCGAAAGGCCGGCGCCCCTGCCTCATGCGCTTCTCGAAAATCACCCGGTCTTCCGGTGTCAGCTGCAGCACCTCGACAATCACATCGAGCACCTGCTGCCAGTCGCCGGAACGCTCGCGGGTCATGCTCAGGCTGAAGCTGGGCCGGTTATCCGCCACCACCACGCCATTGCGGTCGAAAATCAGCCCACGGGTCGGCGGGATCGGCTGCACATGCACCCGATTGTTTTCCGACAAGGTGGAGTGATACTCGTACTGGATCACCTGCAGGTAATACAGACGGGCGATCAGCACACCAATCAATGCCACCACCATGATCGCGCCAAACACCACGCGCGCGCGTACTAGACGTGCGTCTTTCTCGTGGTCCTTGATGCGGATCGGCTGGGTCATCGGCTATGGCGCAGATTATTTGTGATAAGGGTGCCCGGACAGAACTGTCCAGGCGCGATACAGCTGTTCACCGATCAGAATCCTTACCAACGGGTGCGGCAGTGTCAACGCAGACAACGACCAGCGCTGGTCAGCCCGCGCACAGACTTCCGGCGCCAGCCCTTCGGGGCCGCCGACCATGAAGTTGACAGTGCGCGAATCCAGGCGCCAGCGGTCCAGTTCCACCGCCAGTTGCTCGGTGCTCCAGGGCTTGCCGTGCACTTCAAGGGTGACGATGCGCTCGTTGGGGCCGACCTTGGCCAACATGGCTTCGCCTTCCTGACGGATAAAGCGCGCCACGTCGGCGTTCTTGCCCCGAGTGTTGAGCGGTATTTCCACCAGCTCAAGCGACAGCTCGGCAGGCAGGCGCTTGGCATACTCGTGCCAGCCCTCTTCCACCCACTTGGGCATGCGTGAACCGACAGCGATCAGACGCAGGCGCACAGCCGTTCCTTATTCCTGGTCTTTGTTGAGCTTGTCGAAGTGCGCGTGGCCCACTTCCGGGCTGTGGTGCTTGCCATCGGCGGCACGGCTCTGCTCGGCGCCTTTCCACAGACGTTCCAGGTCGTAGAACTGGCGGGCGTTGGAGGTCATCATGTGCACGATCACGTCGTCCATGTCCAGCAGCACCCAGTCGCTGTCGCCCTTGCCTTCTTCACCCAGCGGCTTGACGCCCTGGGCCTTGACGGCTTCGCGCACCTTGTCGAGCATTGCGCCGATCTGGCGGTTGGAAGTACCGGTGGCGATGATCATGTAGTC
The DNA here is from genome assembly GCF_022807995.1 of Pseudomonas orientalis. Classification (NCBI taxonomy): domain Bacteria; kingdom Pseudomonadati; phylum Pseudomonadota; class Gammaproteobacteria; order Pseudomonadales; family Pseudomonadaceae; genus Pseudomonas; species Pseudomonas orientalis. The sequence goes on from NZ_CP094351.1 coordinate 5,074,580, forward strand.
AGTGATGCTCTGCTTGTCGCGCACGTCCAGCACCTGGATGTCCTGGGCCTTCACGTCTTCCAGGGCAGCCACGGCGACTTTTACCAGCTCTTCGCCAGCCAGTTCCGGGCCAACGTGGGCTTCTACCGGCAGCGGTGCGCTCTTGAAAGTGCCTTTGCGCTTAACTTTGCTTACGTCTTTGTTCGTCATATAAAACTCGTTTTGCTCGTATGTTCGGGCGCTCGCTGCACGACTTTTCGTGCGTTCAAGCGCGCCTTTTCAGTTCGACGCACGGTAAAGCCCGTGCGCATCGATGTAGGCCAGGACCGCGTCAGGCACCAGGAAACGTACCGACTTACCGCTGGCCAGCAGTTGACGGATCTGGGTGGCGGACACCGCAAGCGGGGTCTGCCAGACGAATGCAATATTCCCGTTCGGCCCGGTCAGGGCCAAGGGGTCACTTACCGACCGCGCGGCCAGCAGGTTGCGCAAGGCATCCGGCGGTTCGCTGTCGGCATCCGGGCGTTGCAGAACCAGGATGTGGCAATGCTGGAGGAGTTCCTCCCAGCGGTGCCAAGAGGGCAGGCCGCAAAATGCGTCCCAGCCCAAAAGCAGAAACAACTGGTCATCGGCGGCCAACTCGGCGCGCATCAGTTCCAGGGTGTCGACAGTGTAGGACGGTTTGTCGCGCTTGAGCTCGCGATCATCCACCACCAGCGGCGCTATGCCCTCCACCGCAACGCGCACCATTTCCAGGCGCTGTTGCGCGGACACCTGCGGCGTATCGCGATGGGGCGGCCGGAAATTGGGCATCAGGCGCAACTGGTCCAACGCCAGGGCATCCGCGACTTCCAGGGCACTGCGCAAATGGCCGATGTGCACGGGGTCGAAAGTACCGCCGAGCAGCCCGATACGTTTAGCCATCAAGTGCGCACATGACCGTCGCCGAACACTACGTACTTCTCGCTGGTCAGCCCTTCAAGGCCGACCGGGCCGCGTGCATGGAGCTTGTCGGTGGAAATGCCGATCTCCGCCCCCAGGCCGTACTCGAAACCATCGGCAAAGCGCGTCGAGGCGTTGACCATCACCGAAGCGGAATCCACTTCATTGAGGAAACGCCGGGCATCGCTGAAATGCTCGGAGACGATGGCGTCGGTGTGCCTGGAGCCGTAGGTGTTGATGTGTTCGATGGCCTGGTCCAGGTCGTCGACAATGCGGATCGACAGGATCGGCGCGGTGTATTCGGTGTACCAGTCCTGCTCGGTCGCCTCGATCACGTCCGCACCCAGCAGCGCGCGGGTACGGTCGCAACCGCGCAACTCCACACCCTTGTCGCGGTAGATGGCAGCCAGCGGCGGCAGCACGCGCTCGGCAATGCCGGCGTGCACCAGCAGGGTTTCCATGGTGTTGCACGGCGCGTAGCGGTGGGTCTTGGCGTTGTCGGCGATGCGGATCGCCTTGTCGATATCGGCGGCGATGTCGATGTACACGTGGCACACGCCGTCCAGGTGCTTGATCACCGGGACCTTGGCATCACGGCTGACGCGTTCGATCAGGCTCTTGCCACCACGCGGTACGATCACGTCGACAAATTCCGGCATGGTGATCAATGCACCGACCGCGGCACGGTCGGTGGTTTGCACCACTTGCACCACTTCGGCGGGCAACTCGGCCACGGCCAGGCCCTGCTGAATGCAGGCTGCGATGGCACGGTTGGAATGGATCGCCTCGGAACCGCCGCGCAGGATGGTGGCGTTGCCCGACTTGAGGCACAGGCTCGCTGCGTCGATGGTCACGTTCGGGCGCGACTCGTAGATGATGCCGATCACGCCCAGGGGCACGCGCATTTTGCCGACCTGGATGCCGGACGGCAGGTAACGCATGTCGCGAATTTCACCGATGGGGTCAGGCAGCTTGGCCACCTGGCGCAAGCCTTCGATCATGTCGTCGATGCGCGCCGGAGTCAGCGCCAGACGGTCCAGCAGTGCTGGCTCCAGGCCATTGGCGCGACCGTTGGCCAGGTCCTGTTCGTTGGCGGCGGCCAACTCGGAGCGCGCAGCATCCAGAGCATCGGCGGCAGCCAGCAGTGCGCGGTTCTTCTGCGCGGTGCTCGCACGGGCGATCAACCGCGAGGCCTGACGGGCAGCGCGACCCAGGCGGGTCATGTAGTCAAGAACGGACTCAGTCATGGGTCAGGAAGTCTTGGCAAAGAGGAAAGCGGCAGATTATAGCTGTGACGCCGCCTGACTGACAGCGGTGAGGGGCGGATGGTCGAAATGAACTGTAAAAACCTGGGGTTCAGCGGTAATTAAGGTGAGAGTTGTTATGATTCCGTCACATTTAGCCGTAATAACCCTGAACGCTATGTCCAGTATGACGCCCGAACTCCCCGCCAGCGCCCTCCCCGACAGCTTTTTCGACCGCGACGCCCAGTTGCTCGCGCAGGAATTGCTGGGCAAAGTCATCCGCCATCGTGTCGGCGAAATCTGGCTTTCAGCACGGATTATCGAAACCGAAGCCTACTACGTGGCCGAAAAAGGCAGTCACGCCTCACTCGGTTACACAGAAAAGCGTAAGGCTTTGTTTCTGGATGGCGGGCATATCTACATGTATTACGCCCGTGGCGGTGATTCGCTGAACTTCAGCGCCCATGGCCCGGGCAATGCCGTGCTGATCAAATCGGCCTACCCCTGGGTCGATGAGATGTCCGGGCCGGCGAGCCTGGCGCAAATGCTGTTGAACAACCCCAACCCCGACGGTAGCCCGCGTCTCTCGCAGAAACTTTGTGCGGGCCAGACGCTGCTGTGCAAGGCGCTGGGCCTGAAGGTGCCGATGTGGGATGCCAAGCGCTTCGATCAGGAACTGTTGTATGTCGAGGACGTGGGCCAGGTGCCCACACGTATTATCCAGACCACACGGCTGGGCATTCCCAGCGGGCGCGATGAGCATTTGATGTATCGCTTCGTCGATGCTGGCTATGCGCCTTATTGCACGCGGAACCCGCTGCGACGCGGGCAGGTCGAAGGCCGCGATTATTTTTTGATTTGAACAGAATGAACCGACTGCACCTGCTGGAATTGATACCTGTCGCACAGAAAATTTAATGTGGGAGGGGCGTGCGACGATTCGACTTGCCCCCGATAGCGGTGTGCCAGGGAACCATTTATCCACTGTCCCACCGCCTTCGGGGGCAAGCCCCCTCCCACACTTGATGGAGTGGATTGTATGGGCCAATGGCTCGATAGCATCACCGGCTGGCTGACCGTCAACCCACAATGGCTGGCGGTGGCGGTGTTTATCGTCGCGTGCGTGGAATGCCTGGCCATCGCCGGGCTGATCGTGCCGGGCACGGTGCTGCTGTTTGCGATTGCCGCGCTGGCCGGCAGCGGCGCGCTGTCGTTGAGCGAAACCCTGCTGCTGGGCTTCCTGGGCGGTTTATTGGGCGATGGGGTTTCCTACTATCTGGGCCGACATTTCCACCAGAACATCCGGCGTCTGCCCGGTCTGCGCAACCATCCCGAGTGGATGAATGGCGCGGAAACCTACTTCCATAAGTACGGCATCGCCAGCCTGCTGGTCGGGCGCTTCATCGGCCCGTTACGGCCCATGCTGCCGATGGTCGCCGGCATGTGCGACATGCCATTCCCGCGCTTTGCGGTGGTGAGCGTTCTCGCGGCGGCAGGTTGGTCAGTCGCCTATCTGTTGCCGGGCTGGGCTGCCGGTGCAGCGTTCCGCTTGCCCCTGCCCGAAGGTTTCTGGCCGGAAGCGGCGATCGTCGCGGCCTGCCTGGCGGTACTGCTGGGGCTGAGTTTGAACAGCAGCCTGCGCGGCCATCGTCGCGTGACCCTGTGGGTCGGCTGCGCCAGCCTGACGTTGCTGGTCGCGCTGTTTATCGGCTACCCGCATCTCAACGATTTCGACCAGGGCCTGAGCGCACTGGTGCAGGAACATCGTAGCCCGTGGCTCGACGAGGTGATGGTGCGGATCACCCAACTGGGCGAATTCAAGAAAATGTTCTTTGCCAGCGCAGTGTTTACCGGCCTGTTGCTGCTGGCGCGACAGTGGCGTCATGCCGTATTCGTCGGCGCCACGCTGGCGGGCGCCGCCGTGATCAATACCGGCACCAAGCTCTTCTTCGCCCGTGGCCGTCCGGAAATCCTGGCCGACCCGCTCACCAGTTTCAGCATGCCCAGCGGCCATGCCTCCGGCGCGTTTGCGTTCTTCCTGGCCCTGGCGGTACTGGCCGGCCGAGGCCAACCCACGCGGCTGCGCCTGACCTGGCTGCTGCTGGGGTGCATTCCTGCGGCGTTCATTGCGTTGTCGCGGGTCTACCTGGGTGCCCACTGGCCTACGGATATCCTGGCCGGCACGCTGCTGGCAATGAGCGTGTGCGCGTTGAGCCTCGCCCTCATTCAATACCGCAGCCCATTGCCGCCGATGACGCAAAAAGCCTGGTGGCTGGTATTGCCCATGGTAGTGGCGGTGCTCGGGTTTATCGCGCTTACCGGCACCTCACACGCGTTGCTCAGGTACGCCTACTGACCCTTGGCCGGACCGATCCAGTCCACCGACGCGCTGCGACGTTCAACACAACGCTCGCGTCGTTCCAGCAGCATTTCATCGGCAATGTCGGCGGCGCGCTCGGCGATGTATTCCGCGCTCCGCGCGGGATCGTGCCGGAGTAACTGCGTGGTGACGCTGACGAAATACGCGTCCCAGGCAGCCTGTTCCGAGGGTGTCAGCTGAATCATGGTCATCTCCGATCATTGGGGGTGTGATCGGAAAATAGTGCGGGCCACGTCCCTGAAGCGGACGAAACAAAGTCTGATACCCGCGTCAGAGCATTCCGAATCTCAGGTGAACAGCTCACCCTGCAATTCATCCAGCAACATCTGGATCGCATCCAGCCGCATCTGCGGATCGTCGAGTTGCAGCAGGTCGACTTTATCCGCCTCGGTGAACGGCAGCAGATAGGCCAGCTGATTACTCAGAGCCTGCTGACCCTCGGCATGGGCGTCCATATCCAGCGAAGCGACCATCGGGTGCTCGGCCAATGCCTGGAGCAACGCCAGCAGGTCGGCGTCCTCCTCTTCCAGCGGCTGGTCCGGCAGTTCTTCGAGCCATTGCACGTCGGCGACCAGCAACTGGTCCTTCTGCACCTTGGCATCATGCACGCGAAAACGCCGTCCGCCCTCGACGCGAATTCCCAGCAGGCCGTTATCCTGCTGCGTGAAGTCGCGGATCAGCGCTTCGCAGCCGATCAACGCATAGCCGTCCGGGGCCAGGCCGACCTCCTTGCCATCGAGGATGCACACCACACCGAAGCTTTCGCCCTTTTTCATGCAGCGGCTGATCATGTCCAGGTAGCGCGCTTCGAACAGTTGCAAATCGAGGGTGCAACCAGGGAACAGCACAGTGTTGAGTGGAAACAGCGCCAGACTCATAAAGGTTTCCTTAAACCCGGTTTATACAATCACCGACACAGCCAGCGGCAGGAACACTGCCGTGGCCACGCCCATCAGACTCATGGCCAGCGCCGCAAAGGCGCCGCATTCTTCGCTTTCCTGCAGGGCCACCGAGGTGCCGACCGCATGGGCCGTCATGCCCAGAGCCATGCCGCGCGCCTCGGGGCTGTAGACACCCAGGCGCGACAGGAACGCCGGCCCGATCATCGCGCCGGCCACCCCGGTGATCAGCACGAACACCGCGGCCAATGCCGCCACCCCACCGATCTGCTCGGCGACCAGCATCGCGATCGGCGACGTCACCGACTTGGGCGCCATGGTCATCAGCACCCGGTGTTCGGCGCCGAACCACCAGCCCAGCAACACGCACAGGCCGGTGGCCAGCACCCCGCCTATCACCAGCGTAGTAAAAATCGGCCAGAACAATTGGCGAATCCGTCGCAGGTTCAGATAAAGCGGCACCGCCAGGGCCACCGTCGCCGGCCCCAGCAGAATGCCCATGATCGCGGTGCTCTCACGGTATTCGGCGTAGCTCAGGCCGCAGATCAGCAACACGCCGATCACCAGCAACATGGAGACCAGCACCGGCTGCAGGAAGATCCAGCGGGTTTTCTCGAACGCCGCCAGTACCAGTTGATAAGCGCCCAGGGTAATACCGATACCGAACAACGGGTGATGAATGACGGCTGTCCAGGCGCCCTGCCAGTCGAACATCATTGCCCCCGCTCCTTGCGCTTGACCATCCGTTCCATCAGCACGCCGACAACCCCCATGGCGATGACCAGCGACAGCACCAGCGCGCCGACGATGGCCCAGAAGTCGGCAACGATGTCCTTGGCGTACACCATCACGCCCACGGCCGGCGGCACCAGCAGCAACGGCAAATAGCGCAGCAGGCTGCTGGCCGCCAGGCTCAGCGGCTCGCTGACTTCGCCGCGCCAGATCAGAAAGCCGAGCATCAGCAGCAGGCCGATGATCGGCCCCGGCAAGACCGGCAACAGCACATGATTGAGCGCAGTGCCGATCAATTGAAACAGCACCAGCCAGGTCAGGCCACGTAACAGCATCCTCTCTGCCTCCCTCAAAGTTCGTGCGCATTATAAGCACGCCCGCCCTATGCTCCGGCATTCGCCAAAAGCATGTTGGGTTGACCGGGCCGATTGCCCATGGTGATCTACATTGGTTCTCTGTATCCCATAAAAAAACCCTCATCTGCGGGGAATAAAAATGACGAACCCAGGAGAAACGCAATGCCCTATGTACCCGTAGCGCAGCTCAAGGATTATGTCGGCAAGGAACTGGGACGTTCCGAATGGCTTACCATCGACCAGGCGCGCATCAACCTGTTCGCAGAGGCCACCGGCGATCATCAGTTCATCCACGTCGACCCGGTCAAGGCGGCGCAAACCCCGTTCGGCAGCACCATCGCCCATGGGTTCCTGTCGCTGTCGCTGATGCCCAAGCTGATGGAGGACATCCTGATCATGCCCGAAGGCCTGAAGATGGCGATCAACTACGGCCTGGACAGCGTGCGCTTCATCCAGCCGGTGAAGGTCGACTCCAAGGTGCGCCTGAACGTCACCCTCACCGACGTCCACGAGAAAAAACCTGGCCAGTGGCTGTTCAAGGCCACCGCCACGCTGGAAATCGAAGGTCAGGAAAAACCGGCCTACATCGCTGAGTCATTGTCACTCTGCTTCGTGTAGGACGCTGCCTGTGGCGAGGCAACAAACCTTGCCACAGTGTATGTAAATTTATGTACGAAACGCGCAGCTGCGGCATACTCGGCGCTCAATTATCCGGATCCCGCTATGCGCTCACTCGCTCCCCTTGCCCTTGCCCTGTTGCTCACCGCTTGCGGAGACGGCGAATCGCTGTTGCCGCCCGATGCGCGCCTGCCCGATGGCGGCCGCTACCGTGGCGATGTGGTCAACGGCTTGCTGCAAGGCCAGGGGCGCGTCGACTACCCCAACGGCAGCTGGTACGCCGGCGAGTTCGATAAGGGCCAGTGGCACGGGCAGGGCGAATGGCATGGCAGCAACGGCGAAATCTACAAGGGCCAGTTCAAGCAAGGCCTGTTTGATGGCCAGGGCAGCCTGACCACGGCGGGCAGCAGCTATGTGGGCGGCTTCAAGAACGGTCGACGCAACGGCGAAGGCACTCTCAAAGAGGGGCAGATGACCTATCGCGGCGAATTCAAGGACGACCAGTATTCCGGCCTCGGGCGTCTGGAACTGCCCGACGGCAGCCAATACCAGGGCCAGTTCGCCCACGGCAAACCCAATGGCGAAGGCCAGCGCAACGACGACAGCGGCAATCAGTTCAGCGGCCACTTTGTCGATGGCCAGCTCGAAGGCAACGGCACCTTCAACAGCGCCGATGGCGATATCTACGTCGGCCAGTTCAAACAGAACCAGCTCAACGGCAAGGGGCGCTACGAAAACGCCGACGGCGATGTCTGGATCGGCCAGTTCAAGGAAGGCGCCCTCAGCGGCAAAGGTGAGCTGATTGGCGTCGACGGCAGCCATTACGTCGGCCAGTTCAGCGATTGGCGCTTCAGCGGCGAAGGTCGCCTGAATCTTACCGATGGCAGCTTCTATATCGGCGGCTTTGACAGCGACAGCTACCAGGGCCGCGGCACGCTGGTGCTGGCCGACGGCACGGTACAGGCCGGCACCTGGGTCAACGGCATGCACGTGCGCGACGCCGACGGCAAGCTGTTGCCCGACCCACTGGAAATCGGCGTATTGGCCCAGGGCCACTTGCTGGCCGAGGCGCTCGCCGCCGTTCCCGCGTCCACGCCCGCCGTCGAGCTGTACACCCTGGCATTGGCCGGCGACGGCAAGCAAAGCGTGTTCTTGCGCGAAGCCGATTACGTCAGCAACATGCTCGCCACCCGCTTCGGTGCCCATGGGCAGATTCGCCTGGTCAACCACCGCGACCATATTGCCGACCGTCCCATGGCCACCCGCGAAAATCTGCGCCGTGCCGTGCAAACCCTGGCCGACCGCAGCGGTCCGGAAGACCTGGTGTTCATCTATATGACCAGCCACGGCACCCATGAACACGAACTGGTGCTCGACCAGCCGCGCATGGAACTGGCCGACCTGCCGGCCGATGAACTGGCCGCCGTGCTCGCCCCCCTGAAAAACCGCGACAAGATCGTCGTGATTTCCGCCTGCTACTCCGGCGGCTTCATCCCGGCGTTGAAGGACGAGCGCACGCTGATCATGACCGCCTCGCGTGCTGATCGTGTGTCGTTCGGCTGCTCGGAAGAAGCGGACTTTACCTACTTCGGCGATGCCCTTTTCGCACAGGCTTTCAACCAAACGGACGATTTGCAACAGGCCTTCAAACTGGCACAACTGCACGTGGCCGAACGCGAACAGGCGGACAACTTCGAAGCCTCCGAACCGCAGATCTGGGCGCCCAAGGGCGTGATCGCCCACTGGCAATTATTACGTAAACAGCAGGCACGAAAGGCGCTCGAAAGCGTCTCAATGAATAGCAAGGAAGCCAAAGGCAACTAAGCTGTAACGTGTAACACGGGGGAAACACCATGTACCTGACACCGCAGCATATCTTGCTGGCCGGCGCCTCTGGCCTTACCGGCGAACACTTGCTGGACCGCCTGCTCAACGAACCCACCGTCACCCGCGTGCTGGCACCCAGCCGCAAGCCACTGGCTGAACACCCACGCCTGGAAAACCCGGTAGGCGACCCGGCCGTGTTCCTGCCCCAACTGAGCGGCCAGGTGGATATCGCCTTCTGCTGCTTGGGTACCACGATCAAGAAAGCCGGTTCCGAAGCGGCGTTCCGGGCGGTCGACCTGGACATGGTGGTGGCCTTCGCCAGGCGCGCTCGGGAACTGGGCGCACGGCACCTGATCGTGATCAGTGCGATTGGCGCCGACCCGAAATCCTCGGTGTTCTACAACCGGGTCAAAGGGGAAATGGAACAGGCACTCAGAGCCCAGGATTGGCCGCAACTGACCATCGTGCGGCCCTCGTTGTTGTTGGGCGAACGACTGGAACCGCGCCTGGCCGAACAACTGGCCGGGCCATTGTCTCGCTTGATTCCGGGCAAGTACCACGGTATCGAAGTGTGCGAACTGGCCCGCGCCATGTGGCGTCTGGCGCTGGAAGAGCAGGATGGCGTGCGGGTGGTGGAGTCGGATGAGCTGCGCAAGCTAGGTAAATAAATAAAGACGAACACGGAACCCAATGTGGGAGGGGGCTTGCCCCCGATAGCGGAGTGTCAGTCGCTGAAGATATTGACTGGACTACCGCCATCGGGGGCAAGCCCCCTCCCACATTGGTTTTATGGTGTTGGTGAGAATTGCGTTACAGGCCGCCGGTGGCGTTGAAGCCGACGCCCAGCACGGTCAACAACGACAGTGGCAACAGCAGCGTATCGAGCAACGCACTGGCGGGCAGGTCGATATGGGGATAGCTGGGGGCCTCGGCGCCGAACCTGTCCCTGGCACAGCAGCCGCCGTTGATCGCGTACAGATCCAGCCGGGTGCCCGCATACACCACCGGCGCGCCCGGTTGCGCCGCATCCAGCGTGCGCGCGGTGGCGCAGCCGGTCAGTTGCAGCGCCAGCACCAGCAACAGCGCCTTATTCATCGCCACTCAAGTGATGCTCGCCCCAACGCGGCAGCATGTCCTGGGGGATATTCAGCAGGTTGAGAATACGCGCCACCACAAAGTCCACCAGATCATCGATGGTCTGCGGCTGATGATAGAAGCCCGGCGATGCGGGCAGTATGGTCACCCCCATGTTCGACAACTTGAGCATGTGTTCCAGGTGAATACTGGAATAAGGCGCCTCACGTGGCACCAGAATCAACTGGCGCCGCTCCTTCAAGGTGACGTCCGCCGCGCGTTCGATCAAGTTATTGCACGCCCCGGTGGCAATCGCCGACAAAGTGCCGGTAGAGCATGGCACTACCACCATCGCCGCCGGCGCACCTGAGCCGGAAGCCACCGGCGACATCCAGTCCTCTTTGCCATACACCTTGATCTGCCCCGCCGCCGCACCGGTGTATTCGGTCAGGAAGGCTTGCATCATCTGCACTTTGGCCGGCAGCTCGACTTCGGTCTCGGTGGCCATGACCAGTTGCGCGGCCTTGGAGATCAGAAAGTGCACCTCACGCTCTTCACGCACCAGGCAATCGAGCAGGCGCAGGCCATACGGCGCACCGGACGCGCCGGTCATCGCCAGCGTAATACGTTCCGGGCCGCTCACTGGAGTGCCTCGGCCAGCTTGCCGTGCAGGCCACCGAAGCCTCCGTTGCTCATGATCACCACGTGGGTGCCCGGCTTGGCCAGGTGTTTGACGTGCTCGATGATGCCTTCCAGCGAGTCGCATACCTTCGAAGGCACGCTGCACAGTGCGGCGATGGCCGGCAGGTCCCAGCCGAGGTTGGCGGGTGCGTACCACACCACCTGGTCGGCGTCATTCACGCTTTCGGGCAGGCCATCGCGGTGCGCTCCCAGCTTCATGGAGTTGGAACGCGGCTCGACGATCGCAATGATCTGCGCACCACCGATGCGCTTGCGCAGGCCATCCAATGTGGTGGCAATCGCCGTGGGGTGATGGGCAAAGTCGTCGTAGATGGTAATCCCGTTCACGTCGGCGACCTTTTCCATGCGGCGCTTCACGCTCTTGAACGCGCTCAATGCGGCGATGCCCACGGCTGGCGTCACGCCCACATGCCGCGCGGCAGCCAGGGTAACCAACGCATTGGCGACGTTATGCTGACCGGTCATGCCCCAGTCGACCACGCCTTGGGCCGCGCCTTCGAACAGCACTTCAAACCGGGAACCGTCGTCACTGAGCAACTTGACCTGCCACTGCCCGCCGACGCCCGTGGTTTGCACCGGGGTCCAGCAGCCCATGTCGATCACGCGCTGCAACGCGGGCTCGGTGGTTGGATGGATCACCAGGCCTTCGCTGGGGATGGTGCGCACCAGATGGTGGAATTGCCGTTCAATGGCCGGCAGATCGGGGAAGATGTCGGCGTGATCGAATTCCAGGTTGTTCAGGATCGCTGTGCGCGGACGGTAGTGGACGAACTTGGAGCGCTTGTCGAAAAAGGCGCTGTCGTATTCATCGGCCTCAATCACGAAAAATGGCGTGTCACCCAGGCGCGCCGACACCGAGAAATTCTGCGGAACGCCGCCGATCAGAAAGCCCGGGCTCATGCCCGCGTGCTCCAGCACCCAGGCCAGCATGCTGCTGGTGGTAGTCTTGCCGTGGGTGCCGGCGACGGCCAATACCCAGCGGCCCTGCAGCACGTGATCAGCCAGCCACTGGGGACCGGAGACGTAAGGCAACCCCTTGTTCAACACGTATTCGACCGCCGGGTTGCCACGCGACATCGCATTGCCAATCACCACCAGATCCGGCACCGGGTTGAATTGCGAAGGATCGTAACCCTGGGTCAGTTCAATCCCTTGCGCCTGCAGTTGCGTGCTCATCGGTGGATAAACGTTGGCATCGGAACCGGTAACGTGATGGCCCAGCTCTTTGGCCAGAACCGCCATCGAACCCATGAACGTGCCGCAGATACCCAGAATATGAATGTGCATAGTTGACCTCGTAAACATCGAGGCAGGTTAGCGTAGGGTGGGAAAGTTCGCACGCTTTAGCTGAGCGCGAAACGCCCGCCGCAGGGATACGGCGGGCGCGCAGGCTGGGTTAACGTGGCGCCGGCCATCCAGAGCTATTGGATGGCCGCCAGCCGCTGCGAAGCGGTCCCTATCGGCAATACCGGCGTATTGGACTCAGGCGCGGGTGTGATGCTGATGGCCCCCAGCAAGGCAGAAAGCGCTGCCATGCGGCTCTCCAAATCGATCACACGCGCCTTGATGTCATCTTTTTCAGGCCCCGTGGACGCCGGTTGAAAATCAATTTTCCGGACCTTGGCCTCTTTGCCCAGCTCCCTCTCGACATAGCCAATCATGGCCTCAAGCGAGTCGAGGCGCTCGTCCCTGGTTTGCATCACCCATTGCAGGTTCGGCCCGACAGGCTGCTCTCCACGCAGTTTCGACAAGGTGTTGACCAACAGAAAAGTTGCGTTCTGCGCATACTCGACGAGCCGCCCTTCTTCGATGCTTTCCGGTGTCACGGGTGCAGGCGCCGGATTGATCAATGGCTTGAGCGCTTCGTTGACACTCCCGACAACGACCATGCCGATCGACGTCACAGGTACGCTGATCGCCGTCGTGATCGCTGCGGTCTTGAGCAGGGTCCTGTTGGTCGGCGGCAGCGCAGTCTCTATGGCCTTGACCGCCGTCTTGGCATTCTCTTCAAGGGTTCGCGCAGAAAAAGGCTCGACATCCTGCTGATTGACACGGCCCGAACTGGGCTGGCCGAACAGCTGGTCGCGGATGTGCGCATCCCTGGAGGCTTGCCAGGCTTTTCGTTGTTTTTCGACGTACGCGGCCATTTCGGGCGTTTGCCCGGCGCCTGAGGCGGCGTCTCCCGCCTGCCGGGTGCCACTGGCGTGCCCTGGGCCGTCGAACCCGTTCACTTTGGCGTCCACAAAGCCTTGATCGAACTTTTGGTGGCCTGTCTCCACGCCACCGCGTGTGGTGCCTGCGAGGTTGGGCGCGTCAACCCGTGTCGGGCTCGGCATACTCTCTCTGGAAGCGCCCCTCAGAAGGCCGCCAATGACCTCACCTATTTTTGAACACGTTATAGTTCGATAGGCTTTTTTGTGATTGATACGCCCTTTGAATACAAGCGCAGTGCGGACAGGAAGTAACGCCGTTGTTATTGTTGTTGAACGCTTCATCGTCATTCACCTTATTCGGGATAAATAAAACCATTCACATTCCCTGTCGAATGAATATTAATCTTTAGTCACCTGAACACGTCCCTGTATCAACTGTGCAATGAACTCACAGCACCAAACTGTGCCAACTGAACACCGAACGGCGTTTTAGTCACAACGTTATAGGCATACCAGGCGCCTTTCTTGAAAATGGCCACGGCAGGCTGCCAGACGTTATTCTCAGCCGCGTAAAAAAAGCCTTTTACGACATCGCCCTCCTTATAAATTTTAGTGACATCATAACTCCCATAATGTCCTCTCAACCGTGACAGCACATCATGACCCTGTTCAGCCAAGTACTTCACATCCCTATAACCGGCGCGCGCGCCTTTATTTAAATTCTTTGCAATGTCGACTGAGTCGGTATAGCCCACGGACGCACCGATACCCGCCACGACACCGCTTTTAATTACATTCAAAACACCTTTACCCGCCTTGGTGGCCTTTCGCGCGGCATTCGCGCCGGGAATGACAAAGCCGAGAATGTCGAACCCGAGATTGAATACCGCCCCGCCTATGTCACCTTTGATCGCGTCTTGGACACCGTCGTAAAAAGGCACGAGGCTCAGAAAAAATCCCTTCAGCTTTTCGTCGTAGGCACGTCCTTTTTCAATCTCGGTGACGCCCGCCGCCTCCTTTTGCAGGGCACCGTAGTCCTTGGTGAAATAACCACTCGCCGTGTGTGCGAGTGCACCCGATTTATCAGAAAAGTAGTCACCTTGTTTTTCCCCGTCCGGCGCAGGCGGATCGCGGGTTTTATCCGTTACCCCGTATTGCGCGTAGGCATGCGGCAAACCTGGAATATAACCTTCGCTTCCCCCTCCAAAATAGGAACGATCATCCAGGTCGATCCGCCTCCCAGGAAAGCCGTCTTCCTTAACGATCTTGCCTTCGGCGGGAAAGTAACTGTAGGCGCTGACGCTGCCATCAGGCTCCACCACTTTCATCAGCAACCCGTGCCTGCCCTTGAGCGCTTCAAGTTCCTGCGCAGTGGGCGTTGGAGGCAGGCATTCCCTGGGAGTAAACACCCCCGAGGTGCAAGGCCCGTTCTTGATGTAGGCGCGGGACACCTCAAAAAAACTGACGTCCGATTGGCCGATACGCAGCCTGTCTGCCATGGGCAGCAGTGACAGCTGATATTTGAACTGGATAGCCCAGGCAGTTTCCTGAACCTTGCGATACTCCTGAAACTTCGCAGCAAACACTTTATTAATGTCAGGTGTCAGTTCAGACAGGCGCGACTTCAAACGCTCATAGGGAAAACGCTGCTCATCCGTGGACATCCAATAGTCCGGCTGGATCGGCCCCGTCATGTAAATATCCAACAGCGAAAGCGGCTTATGCTTTACGGATGTCTGCTGCATCACTTCAAGCGTCGGGTCGACCTCCGGAAATACCCGCTTCAACTCAGCCAGCGCCAACTCACGGCGCGTCGGCGGCGGTGTCTGCATGGCATTACTCGCCCAGCGAAGCTCTTTTTGCTGCTTGTTGAGTATCCGTTGCGCCTGCTCGGCCTGCGCATCCGAATAAATCTGAGCCGGGCTGGTGTCTATCACGCGGTTGGCAATGCCCCAGGCAAGGATCGGATCGCGCACGGCAAAGGCCAGTTGATCCTCACCCTCGATGGACACCGGCGGCGTATTACCGAAAGCCATCACCTGGCTGAAGGTCATGTTTGCCGCCGCACCAGGCACTTGCTGCTCTATGCGCGAAACCTCTATACAAAAATTCGTCCAGGTGTGGGAGCCGTATACCAGATTGGGCGGGATGTTTTTTACCAGGAACTCAGGCGCTGCCGCCGATAACAAAAGGCGTGCGGCGACGGCTGCGCCCTCGTTGCCGATTCTGCCGGCAAGGTGTGTCGTAAAGCGCTTGACGATGTCGGCCGACGAAGCGCCTGCGTTATCAGCGCCATACAAGTTGTAGCCCGCCAGGTTGAACCGCGACTTGGCCAGGCCGGGATCGAGTTCCTGGACCAGGGCTGCGCCAAGACTTTCAATCGCGCTTGTGGGTGTGTCGATAACCTTGAGCACCTCTTGGATCAAGCTGCCCAGCCGCTGCGCCTCGGGCGTGCGCAGGAGCTGGTCGAGGGCGATTGCCGGATAATCCGCCATGGCCTTTCTCAGGTTGTCTGGAAGATGACTGATCAACCGACTCAAGAGGCTGCCCGCTCCAGGCCCGCTTGTCGTATCTGGCCCGGTCTGCGCCTTGACGAGCTTTGCCATCTTGCGCAGTGAGGTAGACGACAGCCCCTGCCCAATGTGCCTTACGCCGCCTTTGTCCACGCCCGGCGCCCTGGGCGCCAGGTCAAAGGACAGTGCCAAGGCCAACGCATGAGCCTGAGCACTGTTCGCGGGCATTTTATAGCCTTCCAGCGTGAGCATCCGGGCCAGGCTCACGGTTTTGCTCGGCTCTCGATCAAACAGCGCAGAGCGAGGATCGATGAGCACGTTGATCTGCTCCAGATCGATACGCCCGTCAGCGTCATCGACCAGGGCGCTCAATGCGCTCAACAGGCTGTGCCGATTGGCCTCATCGCCCAGCGCTTGCCGATGCGCCGCCAGCGCGGCGTCGGAGTGGGTCGACAGGTGACGCTCATCAAGTGTGAAGCCGGGATTATCCGTGAGCTGTTTGAGGCGAACGCTGACTTGGGCGCCGTCAAAAAGATCAGGTTCCTTGTAGAATTGCGCGACCAGGGTCATCGACACGCCGCCCTGCCCGCTCCCTGGGTATCGCACCGCCTGACCGTGTTCCGGGGCGAATACCCTGCCAACGGCCAGGAGCGTGCGGGACACATCAGCCCATCCTGAATCGTCCGACAGATAAAAGGTTTTGGGCCGGCCGTCTACATAGCCTTTTATTTCCCCGCGTGCGGGAATCAGTGTCAGGTAGCGCGTATCAAGCCCCTGCTTTTTAGCCCACGCTGAAAAGACTTCGCTTTTAAATGCGCTGTCCAATTGGGCATACCAGAGCGCTACCGTCGAGTGGGGCGGGACCTGCACATCGGGTGGCCGGATTGAAGTTCTATAGCGACCGTCACGCAATAATGAGACGAACGAACTGGCGACCTCGGCATCGGCCTCGGCGCGACGTGTTGAGTGGGTTTTACTGGTCTCGGTCGCCATACGGCTTTTATCGACTACGACAGAACCTGCGTGGTTTGCGTGAACTTCGCCTCGTTCAGCAATTGAGTTGAAGGACGCTGTCATTGGGGGCGCAGACGCCGTTGGAATACTCATAACCCTCCCTGAATACAGTGATCAAGCTTCTAAACAACCGAAGTTTTAATGTACTCAATGAGTGGAGCAAACATGCAAAATACGCGACTTTTAAAATCGACATAATATTGCCGATCCGATAACTTACACACCTCGATTACTTATTAACTCAAGTACAAATAAAAATTCAAAAAGGCTGTAGGCTAAACGACCGAACCTCGTGAAATTTCATACTTTCTCAACTTGCGGTACAACGTGTTGCGGCTGACGCCCAAGTGCACTGCCGCCTGGCTCATATGCCAGCGCTGTTGATTCAGAGCGGCCAGCAGGGTTGACCGCTCGGCCTCTTCAAAGGGGGACAGCGAAGTCATACTTGATTGAGCGTCAGGGACCCGCGCGTGACGAATCATCGGCGGTAAATGTTCCGGGCCGACCTTGCCGTCTTCGCACAACGCGACCAGCGTGCGTAATACCGTACGCAACTGTCGGACGTTGCCCGGCCAGGCAAACGCCAACAACGCGTCACGCGCCGCCGGCTGCAGATATACAGTTTGTTCACCGGCTTCCTGCGCCAGCAGCAGGTCCAGCAACTGCGATTTATCAGCGCGCTGACGCAATGCCGGCAGCGCAACTTCCAGGCCATTGAGCCGATAATACAAATCCTCGCGAAAGCTGCCGTCTTCTACCCGAGCCAATAGATTGCGGTGGGTAGCGCTGATAATTCTGACATTCACCGCCTGGGGCTCCCCACCGATAGGCACCACCAGGCGATCTTCCAGCACTCTGAGCAGTCGCGTCTGCAAGGCCAGGGGCATGTCGCCGATCTCGTCAAGGAACAGGGTGCCACCATCGGCTTGCTGCAGCTTGCCTTGCATGCCCTCCTTGCGTGCGCCGGTAAAACTGCCGCCGCGATAGCCGAACAATTCGCTCTCGATCAGGTTTTCCGGGATAGCGGCGCAGTTGAGGGCAACGAACGGTTTGTCGGCACGCTGGCTGGCCAGATGCACCGCCTTGGCAAAGGCTTCCTTGCCCGAGCCGGTTTCGCCATTGACCAGCAAGGGTACATCACGCTCGAACACCCGCACGGACTGGCTGAAAGCCTGTCGCAGCGCCGGGTCGTCCAGGCAGACACCGGGTAAACGCGAACGGCCAGGAACAGTCGGTTTGGCGGTGGGGGCCGGGGCCGAGCGCCCCTGCCCGCGTAACGCCGCGAACAACTGGCGGCCATCGCGGGTACGCAACGGCCAGCCGGTCGTGGCATTGGCGCTGGCGCGCCCCAGCAACTGATCCAGGGAGCAGTCGAAAACCGCTTCCACCGGCTGGCCCAACACGCTGCCGCGAAGCTGCCCCAGCAGGTTCAGCGCGCTCTGGTTGAGCGCACAGATGCGCCCGTCGCCATCAAAGGCCAGCAGCCCTTCACTGAACAACCCGACCGACTCCGCCTGCAGGTGAAAACGCAACAACCAGTGATGCTCGAAGTGGCGCAAAAAGTAGCAGCTTTCAATCATCTTGGCCGACAGGTTGACCAGCGCCATGGTGTGGAACTGGCTCTGGCGCGACACGGTTTCGCGGGCAGACGATACATCCAGCACCGCCAGCAGCTCACCGTGCGGGTCGAACACCGGGCTCGCCGAACAAGTCAGCCCGGTGTGACGACCACGAAAATGCTCGTCACGGTGGATAGTCAGTGATTGGCGCTCGACCAGGCAGGTGCCGATGCCATTGGTGCCCTCGCAGGCCTCGCTCCAGTCGGCGCCCAGCCACAGCCCGGCGCGCTCGAAAATCCTGCGCTCGGACGGCGCGGTGACGCAGTTGAGGATCACCCCGCGTGCATCGGTGAGCAGCACCGCGTGCCCCGCGCCCGAAAGCTGCTGGTGCAGGCTGTTCATTTCGGTGCCGGCGATGTGCAAGACCTGGCGCAAGCGTTCGCGGCTTTCCAGCAAGCGGTCATGCTCCAGCACAGTGGGGGCGACGGTCAGCGCAGGGTCGAGGTGGTAGTCCTCCAGGCAACGCAACCAGGAGCGGGCAATGGACGGGTCGCTGCCCGGCCCGTGAGGCGGCTCTTGCCCACGGGTAACGGTGAGAACCTGCTGGGCATGGCGACTGAAATGATCGTTGTGCATGTTCTTATTATTCTCCCTGCGTGAGAACGCCCAGCATCCCCCAGGCACCCGGCCATTGCAATCCCGGGCCGACCCACCGGTCACTGGCTGTACCGTTTATGGCACACACTGTCACCCGTCTGTATCGATCCGGCCACAGTCATGCCTTGTGGATAAAACCAAACCCTTGATTTAACTGGCCCGCACCCAGTGGCCCGACCTTTGCTCTACGCTTTAATAACGCGCTTGCCGCGCTGTACTCCGATAAACATAAAAGCAGGAGATGCCCACCATGCGTTATGCACACCCCGGTACTGAAGGCGCCATCGTTTCGTTCAAGGCCAAGTACGGCAACTACATCGGTGGCGAATTTGTTGCGCCGGTCGATGGCAATTACTTCACCAACACTTCGCCGGTCAACGGCAAGCCCATCGCTGATTTCCCGCGCTCCACCGCCAAAGACATCGACAAGGCGCTGGATGCCGCCCATGCCGCCGCCGACGCCTGGGGCAAGACCAGCGCCCAGGACCGCTCGCTGGTCCTGCTGAAAATCGCCGATCGCATCGAACAGAACCTCGAACTGCTGGCCATCACCGAGACCTGGGACAACGGCAAGGCCGTGCGTGAAACCCTCAACGCCGACATCCCGCTGGCCGCCGACCACTTCCGCTACTTCGCCGGCTGCATCCGCGCCCAGGAAGGCAGCAGCGCCGAAATCAACGAACTCACCGCTGCCTATCACTTCCACGAACCGCTGGGCGTGGTCGGCCAGATCATCCCGTGGAACTTCCCCCTGCTGATGGCCGCCTGGAAACTCGCCCCGGCCCTGGCCGCCGGTAACTGCGTGGTCCTCAAGCCGGCCGAGCAGACGCCGCTGGGCATCAACGTGCTGATGGAACTGATCGGCGACTTGCTGCCACCCGGCGTACTCAATGTGGTGCACGGTTTCGGTAAAGAAGCCGGCGAAGCCCTGGCCACCAGCAAGCGCATCGCCAAGATCGCCTTTACCGGTTCCACCCCGGTGGGTTCGCACATCATGCATGCGGCGGCCGAGAACATCATTCCGTCCACCGTTGAACTGGGCGGCAAGTCGCCGAACATCTTCTTCGCCGACATCATGAAAGCCGAACCGCAATTTATCGAAAAGGCTGCCGAAGGCCTGGTGCTGGCGTTCTTCAACCAGGGCGAAGTGTGCACCTGCCCGTCCCGCGCGCTGGTGGAAGAATCGATCTACGACGACTTCATGAAAGTGGTGATGAAGAAAGTCGAGTCGATCAAACGTGGCGACCCGCTGGACACCGATACCATGGTCGGCGCCCAGGCCTCCGAACAGCAGTTCGACAAGATCCTGTCCTACCTGGAAATCGCCAAGGGCGAAGGCGCGCAGCTGCTCACCGGCGGCAAGGTGGAGAAACTCAGCGGTGACTTGGCAACCGGCTATTACATCCAGCCGACCCTGCTCAAGGGCACCAATGAAATGCGCGTGTTCCAGGAAGAAATCTTCGGCCCGGTGGTGAGCATCACCACTTTCAAGGACGAAGCCGAAGCCCTGGCGATTGCCAACGACACCGAGTTCGGCCTGGGCGCCGGCCTGTGGACGCGCGACATTAACCGTGCCTACCGCATGGGCCGCGCAATCAAGGCCGGCCGCGTGTGGACCAATTGCTACCACCTGTACCCGGCGCATGCCGCGTTTGGCGGTTACAAGAAGTCCGGTGTGGGGCGCGAGACGCACAAGATGATGCTGGACCATTACCAGCAGACGAAAAACTTGCTGGTGAGTTACGACATCAATCCGCTGGGCTTTTTCTAACCCTCAACCCCCGCCCACTTTTGCAATGCGATCAAAGGTGGGAGGGGGCTT
Source organism: Pseudomonas orientalis (assembly GCF_022807995.1). Lineage (NCBI taxonomy): Bacteria > Pseudomonadati > Pseudomonadota > Gammaproteobacteria > Pseudomonadales > Pseudomonadaceae > Pseudomonas > Pseudomonas orientalis. The sequence goes on from NZ_CP094351.1 coordinate 5,095,051, forward strand.
GCCCCCGATTGCAGTGGATCAGCCAACACTGAATTGATTGACACACCGCCATCGGGGGCAAGCTCCCTCCCACATTTGGATCCGCATAAATATTTTCGATGCGCATTCGGCACACAGAGGCCGAGTTAAAACAATAAGAATGGAAGGTACTTCCCATGCCCAGCGAACCCACAAGTTCTTCCGTCGACTTCGAAAAAGTCGACTCCCAATACTTCCAACAACGCGAACTTAAAAAAGGCGCCGCCGGCTGGGTACTGCTGGTCGGCCTCGGCGTCGCCTACGTCATCTCCGGCGACTACGCCGGCTGGAACTTCGGCCTGGCCCAGGGCGGTTGGGGCGGAATGTTCCTCGCCACACTGCTGATGGCCACCATGTACCTGTGCATGTGCTTTTCCCTGGCCGAACTGTCCTCAATGATCCCCACCGCCGGCGGTGGCTACGGTTTTGCCCGCAGCGCGTTCGGCCCCTGGGGCGGGTTCCTGACGGGCACGGCGATCCTGATCGAATACGCCATCGCCCCCGCCGCCATCGCGGTGTTTATCGGCGCGTATTGCGAGTCGCTGTTCGGTATTGGTGGCTGGATGATCTACCTGGCGTTCTACATCATCTTTATCGGCATCCACATTTTTGGTGTGGGTGAAGCCTTGAAGTTGATGTTCGTGATCACCGCCATTGCGGCCATCGCGCTGGGTGTGTTCCTGGTGTCGATGGTGCCGCACTTCAACGTCGCCAACCTGCTGGATATCCCGCTGAGCGACGCCAAGGGCGCCAGCAGCTTCCTGCCGTTCGGCTACGTCGGCGTGTGGGCGGCGATCCCCTATGCGATCTGGTTTTTCCTCGCGGTGGAGGGCGTGCCCCTGGCGGCGGAAGAAACCAAGAACCCCAAGCGCGACCTGCCACGCGGCCTGATCGGCGCGATTGTGGTGCTGACCAGTTTTGCCCTGTTGATCCTGGTGATCGCGCCGGGCGGTGCGGGCACTTATGCGCTGATCAAATCCGGCAACCCGCTGGTGGAAGCCCTGGCCTTGGCCTACGGCGGTTCGACCTGGATGGGCGGTTTCGTCAACCTGGTGGGCCTGGCCGGCTTGATCGCCAGCTTTTTCTCGATCATCTATGCCTATTCGCGGCAGATCTTTGCCTTGTCCCGCGCCGGCTACCTGCCGCGCAAACTGTCCGAGACCAACAAGAGCAAGGCGCCGGTACTGGCGTTGGTGATTCCGGGGATGATCGGTTTTGGCCTGTCGCTGACCGGTCAGGGCGATCTGCTGATTCTGGTGGCGGTGTTCGGCGCGACCATTTCCTACGTGTTGATGATGGCCGCCCACATCACCCTGCGCATCCGTCGCCCCAAAATGGATCGCCCATACCGCACGCCGGGCGGCATCTTCACCTCGGGCGTGGCGCTGGTACTGGCCTGCGTGGCCGTGGTGGCGGGCTTTCTGGTGGATCCACGGGTGGTGATTGGCGCTGCGATCATCTATGGAGTATTAATTGCTTACTTTGCTTTCTACAGCCGGCATCACTTGGTAGCAGGCACGCCGGAAGAAGAATTTGCGGCGATCCAGGCCGCAGAGGCCGCCTTGCACTGATTGCCGAAAACCTCGACGCGGGCGGCTTTTCCACGCGTGCCCGCGTCATCAAGGAGACACTGTATGGCAAGTTTTTCTCACGCGGTGGGCGCACACACCTACCGCTTCGACAGCCTCAAGGACCTGATGGCCAAGGCCAGCCCGGCGCGTTCCGGGGATTTCCTGGCCGGCGTGGCTGCGCAAAACGATGGCGAACGGGTTGCGGCCCAGATGGCGCTGGCGGATACGCCGTTGAAGCACTTCCTGGAAGAGGTGCTGATCCCCTATGAAACCGACGAAGTTACCCGACTGATCATCGACACCCACGACAAACAGGCGTTTGCGCCGGTCAGCCACCTTACCGTCGGCGGCCTGCGCGACTGGCTGCTCAGCGACGCGGCTGACGAACAATCCCTACGTTTATTGGCACCGGGGCTGACACCGGAAATGGCCGCCGCCGTATCCAAAATCATGCGCGTGCAGGACCTGGTGCTGGTGGCGCAGAAGATCCGCGTGGTCACCCAATTTCGCGGCACCCTGGGTTTGCGCGGGCGTCTGTCCACGCGCTTGCAGCCCAACCACCCCACCGACGAACCGGCGGGCATCGCCGCCAGCATTCTCGACGGCCTGCTCTACGGCAACGGCGACGCCATGATCGGCATCAACCCGGCCACCGACAGCATTGCCTCGATCTGCGCCATGCTCGAGATGCTCGACGCAATCATCCAGCGCTACGAAATCCCCACCCAGGCCTGCGTGCTGACCCACGTCACCACCTCCATCGAGGCGATCAATCGCGGCGTGCCGCTGGACCTGGTGTTCCAGTCGATTGCCGGCACCGAAGCGGCCAACGCCAGCTTCGGTATCAGCCTGAGCCTGCTGCAGGAAGGTTACGACGCGGGCCTGAGCCTCAATCGCGGCACCCTGGGCCAGAACCTGATGTATTTCGAAACCGGCCAGGGCAGCGCCTTGTCGGCCAACGCACACTTTGGCGTCGACCAGCAAACCTGTGAAACCCGCGCCTATGCGGTGGCCCGGCACTTCAAACCGTTTCTGGTCAACACCGTGGTCGGCTTTATCGGCCCCGAGTACCTGTACAACGGCAAACAGATCATCCGCGCCGGTCTCGAAGACCACTTTTGCGGCAAGTTGCTCGGCGTGCCGATGGGGTGCGACATCTGCTACACCAACCACGCCGAAGCCGACCAGGACGACATGGACACCCTGCTGACCCTGCTCGGCGTGGCCGGGATCAACTTCATCATGGGCATCCCCGGCTCTGACGACATCATGCTCAATTACCAGACCACCTCGTTCCACGACGCCTTGTACGCCCGGCAAACATTGGGTTTAAAACCGGCGCCGGAGTTTGAACAGTGGCTGGCGAAAATGGGCATCTTCACGCAAGCCGATGGCAAAGTGCACTTCGGCAACAGCCTGCCACCGGCGTTTCGCCACGCGCTGGCGCAATTGGGATGAAGGAGCCGACCGTGCAACCAGAATTGCCTGACAACCCGTGGCTGCAACTGCGCCGCCTGACCCCGGCGCGCATCGCCCTGGGCCGCACCGGCACCAGCATTCCCACCAATGCCCAACTGGACTTCCAGTTCGCCCACGCCCAGGCGCGGGACGCGGTGCACCTGCCTTTCGATCATGAAGGGCTGAGCCGCCAATGTGCCGAACGCGGCCGCGACAGCCTGTTGCTGCACAGCGCCGCCACCGACCGGCATACATACCTGCAACGCCCGGATCTTGGGCGACGGCTGAGTGATGAATCGGCCCAGACCCTGCGCGACTATGCGGCGGCGCATCCGGATGGGGTGGACCTGGCAATCGTGGTGGCCGATGGCCTGTCTGCGCTGGCCGTGCATAAACATACGGCGCCTTTTCTTGAGCGCCTGGAGGAACAGACCCACGCCGAAGGCTGGTCCCTGTCACCGGTGATCCTGGTGGAACAGGGCCGCGTGGCAGTGGCCGACGAGATCGGGCAGTTACTGGGCGCGAAAATGGTGGTGATCCTGATCGGCGAACGGCCGGGGCTCAGTTCGCCGGACAGCCTGGGGCTGTATTTCACCTACAACCCCAAGGTCGGCCTCACCGACGCCTACCGCAACTGCATCTCCAATGTGCGCCTGGAAGGCCTGAGTTACGGCATGGCGGCCCATCGCCTGCTGTACCTGATGCGCGAGGCCTGTCGCCGTCAACTGTCGGGGGTCAATCTCAAGGATGAGGCGCAACTGCAGACCCTTGAATCGGATGACCCGAACCTGATGAAAGGCAATTTCCTGCTCAGCCCACCCGCAGACTGATCGCTGCACGATTGCGCTTTTTCGTGGCTTTAGGCAGCATCCAGCGAAGGCCGCGCGCGTGGTCGTACCCATTTGGAAGTTGAGGCCTGGCATGCGGATTACTCAAGCGACCCTGGAACACCTGGACCTGCTCACCCCGCTGTTCGTCAAATACCGCGAATTCTATGGGGCCTTGCCGTTTCCGGACTCGTCCCGGGCCTTCCTGGAAAAGCGCCTGCGCCGCAAGGAATCGGTGATCTACCTGGCGCTGGCCGATGATGATGACAAGCGCCTGCTGGGGTTCTGCCAGCTGTATCCAAGTTTCTCTTCGCTGTCGCTCAAACGGGTGTGGATCCTCAATGACATCTATGTGGCCGAGGACGCGCGCCGGCAGCTGGTCGCCGACAACCTGATGCGCACCGCGAAGAAAATGGCCAAGGAAACCCACGCGGTGCGGCTGCGGGTATCGACCAGCAGCGATAACGACGTGGCGCAGAAGACCTATGAGTCCATCGGTTTTCGCGAAGACACCGAATTCAAGAACTACGTGCTGCCGATCAGCGAGGACTGACCTCCAACCACCGCAAATCCCCTGTGGGAGGGGGCTTGCCCCCGATAGCGGAGTGTCAGTCAACAAATCTATCCCTGACCCACCGCCATCGGGATCAAGCCCCCTCCCACACTTTTAAACCGGACTCCACCGCTTCACACTTTCACGACACTCCCCGCTACAAAAGCCACACGCTTTTCACCATTCAATCCGTATAATGCGCACCTCTCAGGGTTGTAAGAATCTCGACATACACGTGTAGCCTTATTACCCGCCGTTCCCGCACTGGCCCGCTGAGCCGGGCCATTCACACAGGTGCCATCCATGGATTTCAACCCGCTTGACCTTATCCTGCATCTCGACGTTTACCTCGACATGCTGGTAACCAACTACGGTCC